>NZ_FNBR01000001.1:754526-1684267 GCF_900102405.1 Dyella sp. 333MFSha
CCTCAGTCCCCCAAAGAGCCGGCGGGTGCCACCCTCGCGTCCGGTAGCCGCAGGCGAGGGCGCCGACTGGAAGAGGCCCGTGAGGGGGCCGGTCAGGGATGACCGGCCGTTTTCGGGGAGGCAGGGACAGCCGACTCGAAAACCCCCAGTCGGAGCCCGACCCGGCCGAAGGCCATTGATACACGGCCGCGGTAGCGGCCTTTCATTGAGGGGTCGCCGCAGGCGTGGACGCGAGGGTGGCACCCGCCGGCTCTTCAACGCGACATCACACGCCGCGGCAAGCCAACCGCGATGGCGAAGCCGAGCCCGTCAAATAAAGCCCCCCACCTCAGCTAAACCCCTGCTGACCTCTCACAATCCGCTCCAGCTTGTCCGGGTTCCTCTGCACATGAATACTCTGGATCATCCGTCCGTCGGTGACGTAAGTCTGCGCCGATTCGAGCTTCCCTTCGATGTAACGCAGCAACGCCCACTCGCCGTTAATGCGCGTAAGCCTCACCGTCACCCGATCGCCATAACGAAGGTGGGCGGCATAAAACACCTGCGCGATCCGCTGCGCGCCCACCATGGGCTTCGGGAAACTGTTGACCTTGCCGCCGCCATCGCCGGTGAGATCCGCATCCGGCGCAAGCATCGAACGAATGGCGGGGAAGTTGCCCGCCGTGAGCGCACCGGCGAAGCGGCGCATCAGGTCGAGGTGGTCGTCGCGGGGCACCCCGGCGCGCGGGCGTGCGTCACGCAACTGATCCTTCGCCCGGTGCACGAGTTGCCGACAGCTGGCCTCGCTCTTTCCGATCGCGCGCGCGATCTCCGGGTAATCTTCGTCGAAGACCTCGCGCAGCAGGAACGCGGCGCGCGCGTCGGGAGACAAGCGTTCGAGCACCAGCAGAAAGGCGACTGAGACGTCGCTGTCCAGCTCGTGGAGATCCTCCGGCGAGGTGCCCTCGTCCGTAAGAATCGGCTCGGGAAGCCATATGCCGACGTATTCCTCGCGGCGCACCCGTGCGGCGCGCAGGCGGTCGATGGCGCGGCGGGTCGTTGCCGCCACCAGCCACGCTTCGCTGTTACCGATCGCGGCCTGGTCGGCGGCATTCCAGCTCAGCCAGATATCCTGCACGAGGTCTTCGGCCTCGGCCACGGAGCCCAGCATGCGATAGGCGATGCCATGGAGGCGAGGGCGCAGTGTCGAGAACGTAGTCGTGGCCTGGTTCATACCCATAAGACGGCGCACCCCGGGCGTTTGTGACATCGCCCGGAGTGTCGCACGCCGAGTCGCGCCGGATGCGTCAGGCGGCTACGGCCGCCGCATCGGACAGGCCGGCCTTGTCGAGTCCCCAGGCCTTGTCCATCGTGCCCGGCACGGTGCGGAAGGCCACGTTGAGGCGGTTCCACGCGTTGATCGCCGCGATCACGAAGGTCAGGTCGGAAACTTCCTTCTCGGAAAGCTGGCCGAGCACACGCTCGTAGAGGTCGTCCGGCACGCCCTGCGCGGGAATCCGGGTCAGCGCTTCGGTCCAGGCCAGGCTGGCCCGTTCGCGAGGCGTGAAGAGGTTGGACTCGCGCCAGATGGCGACGTGGTGCAGGCGCAGGTCGTGCTCGCCGTGAATGACGGCCTGCTTCACGTGCATGTCCACGCAGAAGGCGCAGCCGTTGATCTGCGAAGCGCGGATATGGACGAGGAGGCGGAGGGATTCTTCGATCGAGCCCTTGCCCTCGGCCATGCTGAGTTCGGTCAGCTTTCTGGTCAGTTCCGGGGACTGCTGCTGGTAATCGAGACGCTGGGTCATGGCGAAATCCTTGAAGTGAGTGATGGAGGCCGAACGGATCGGCTTCACATGTCAGACGAGATCGCCATGCGTTTTGTGACGGCCCTAAGACCAACGTAGGGTGGCGGCAACCCGAAACCCGCTTAAGATGCGACCCGGGGCAGTACCACTTCAACGGCAGGGGACACATATGGCAACCGGTGGCTTGCTTGCGCGTGAGCGCACGATCGCGGGACCGAGGTTCAATCGCTGGCTGGTTCCGCCCGCGGCGCTCGCCATCCATCTGTGCATCGGCATGGCCTACGGCTTCTCCGTCTTCTGGCTGCCGATGACCACGCTGGTGCCGGGTGCCGACGCGGGCGCGTGCGCGACCCAGGGCTTCCTCGATCAGCTGACCACCACGACCTGTAACTGGACGGTGCCCTCGGTCAACCACATCTTCGAAACGTTCATCGCCATGCTGGGCCTCGCCGCCGCGATCTGGGGCGGCTGGCTGGAGCACGCCGGGCCACGTAAGGCGGGTTTCATCGCCGCGTGCTGCTGGGGTGGCGGTCTGGTCATCGGCGGCATCGGCGTATCGATGCACCAGCTGTGGCTGGTCTATCTCGGTTGCGGGTTTCTGGGCGGCGTAGGGCAGGGGCTGGGGTACATCACCCCCGTGTCCACCTTGATCAAATGGTTTCCGGATCGTCGTGGTCTGGCCACCGGTTTCGCCATCATGGGCTACGGCGGCGGCGCGATGATCGGTGCGCCGATCGCCGTCAAGCTGATGAGCGTGTTCAAGGATGGCGACATCGCCGGCGTCTCGAAGACGCTGATCTGCATGGGCGTCATCTACTTCGTAGCCATGACCCTGGGTGCGTTCGGATTTCGCGTCACACCGAGTGGCTGGAAGCCTGAGGGCTACCAGCCGGTCGCCTCGAAGGCCACCCTGATCTCGCATGGCCACGTCCATCTCAGCCGCGCGTGGAAGACGCCGCAGTTCTGGCTGATCTGGGGCGTGCTGTGCATGAACGTGACGGCGGGTATCGGCGTGCTCTCCATGGCCAGCCCCATGCTGCAGGACGTGTTCGGCGGTCGGCTGCTCGGGGTCGACCCCGGCACCGAACTGAGTACGGCGCAGAAGGCGGCGATCGCCGCCGCGGCCGCCGGTCTCGTCGGTCTGATCAGCCTCTTCAACTCCGTCGGTCGCCTGGCCTGGGCCTCGGCGTCGGATTTTCTCGGCCGCAAGAACACCTACTGCGTGTTCTTCATTCTCGGCATCATCCTTTACTGCACGCTACCGGCGCTGGGACACATGGGGCTGGCCGCGCTGTTCGTCATTACCGTCTGTCTGATCCTCTCGATGTACGGCGGCGGCTTCGCCACCGTGCCCGCCTATCTGGCGGATATCTTCGGTACGCAGATGGTCGGCGCCATCCACGGACGTCTGCTCACCGCCTGGTCGGTCGCCGGGGTCATCGGTCCCGTGCTGATCGCCGGGGTCCGTGAGGCGCAGCTGAGCGCGGGCGTGGCGAAGAACCTGGTCTATGACCGCACGCTCTACATCCTGGCCGGGCTGCTTCTGATCGGCCTCATCTGCAATCTTCTCGTTCGCCCGGTGGATCCGAAGCTGCACATGACCGAGGACGAACTGCGGCACGAGCGGGCGTTGCAGCACGAAGCGCAGATCACCGACGCCAGCGTCGCGTCCGCGGCGCGCGGTTCGTTCGGCATCCTGGGTGTACTCGCGTGGCTGGCGGTCGGGATCCCGTTCCTGATCGGCGTGTGGATCGCAATGCAGAAGGCGGCGGCCCTGCTATAACGGCCGTCTGGACGCATACCGGGGGGAGCGCGCCATGACAGGAACGGAAGAGCCGCGCGGCAGTCTTGTCTGCGTCGGTGTGGGCATGACGCTTGGCTCGCACCTCACGCCGCTGGCACGCAGTGAGATCGATCGCGCCGATGTCGTCTTCGCGGGCGTGTCCGATCCTCTCGTGGAGATGTGGCTGCGCGAGATGCATGCGGACGTGCGCAGCCTGCAGCCGTATTACGCCGAGGGGCGATCCCGTCGCGACACCTATGCCGACATGGTCGAGGTCATCCTCGCCGAGGTACGACAAGGCAGGCGTGTGTGCGGGGTGTTCTACGGTCACCCGGGCGTCTTCGCCCTGGCCCCGCACCGGTCGATCGAGCGCGCACGTGGCGAGGGCTTCGACGCACGCATGGAGCCAGGAATTTCCGCGGAGGACTGTCTGTATGCCGATCTGGGTATCGATCCCGGTACGTACGGCTGCCAGCACTTCGAAGCGACGCAGTTCCTGTTGTACCGGCGGATGATCGATCCATCGGCCTGGTTGTTCCTGTGGCAGGTGGGACATGTCGGCGACCTGTCGCTTGCCCGGCGCGACACCGGGCCCGGCTATCGCCGGGTGCTGGTCGACGTGCTGTCGGAACACTTTTCCGCGGACCATGAGGTGATTTTGTACAAGGCGCCGACGCTGCCGATCGAATCTCCCTCGATCCGGCGCCTGCCGCTTTCGCGCCTGGCCGAAAGTGCTATCAGCACCTCGGAGACCCTGGCGATTCCCCCGGGACGTGCGCTCGATCCCGCACCCGGGATGCGGGCGCGTCTGCAGGCGCTCGCCGCGGACGAGGCTGCCGTTCCCGTGCCAGCGCCGCCTGCGTCACACCCCGCGTGACCCGGCCACGCGGCCTACTACAACCCGTGCTGTCATAGGGATATCATCCGGTCCAGGCGCCTCGAGGGGAGGATCGCCGGACATCGGCCAGGGGTAAGGCCTCTGCGCCCAAGGGAATCGCACATGGGCAGTGTTGTCGGCTGGTTGGCGCGCGTCGGGGGAGACGCGTCGTTGAGGCACGCGACGGCGGAAACGCTGGCGCTCGCCATGAATGAAGAAGATCTCGGTGACGACGTTCGTGAACCCCTGGGTGCGCGTGACGCCGATGCGCTGCGCGCGGTGATGGGGCAAGGCATCTACTTTTCGAGCCTGATGCCCATCCAGCCGGATCACGAGGAAGAAGAAGGCGAAGACGAAGACGGCGATGAAGACGAGGGTGATGGTAAGCCGCGTCCTTCGAAGATCCCGCTGGGCGGACCCGGGGCCTGATTCAATGAGATGGAACACCCGTCGCTGGGTCGCCGTGCTGCTGGCCGTTTTTATGGCCAGTGGCACGTTGCGTGCCGCCGACGATGCGCAGGACGCGACCACGGCCCAACTTTCCGGGATCAGCGACAAGCTCAACGAGGCCGATGCGGTCAAGATCCGGGATTTCGGCCGGTATTCCCGGTTGCTCGACGAGGTCGAGCCCTTCGAGTCGAAGCTCGATGACGAGCAGCGCGCCATGTTTCACTTCCTGCGCGGATGGCGCGCCACGTGGGTGGGCGACTACGAAAACGCCAAGGTGGAACTGGAGAAGGTCGCCGATCAGTCGGTGAATTCCGTGCTCCGCCTTCGCGCGTTGTCGACCCTCGTCAATCTGCTGGGTGTCGGTCACCGTTATGAGGACGCCTTCAAACGGCTCAACGAACTCCAGGAACTGATGCCGTCGGTCCGTGACCGGAAGGCACGCTTCCAGGCGATGGGTGAGGCTTCGCAGTTGCTTAGCTCGGCAGGGCAGTTCGAGCAGGCCGAAGCGTACGCCAAGGACATGATGGCCGAGCCGCCGCCCGGCGAAACGGTATGCAAAGGTGCGCAGCACCTGCTGCGCGCGCGGCGTGAAGCCAACCGGCTCGACACTATCGACCCGATGTTCCTCGATGCGATCGAGCAGTGCGAGGCCAGGGGCGACGATGTCTTTGCCGACAGCATGCGCGCGGACATCGCGGCGTTTTATCTTTCCCATGGTCAGCCCGAAGAGGCGGTGAAGCTTCTCACCGAGCACCGGGACAATCTGCGCACCCTCAATTATTCGCAGCTGCTCGGCGAGTTCGACTCGCATCTTGCGCAGGCGTACCTCGCGCTGGGTGACTTGTCGAACGCACGGCGCTTCGGGCTTTCAGCCGTGGCCGGGGCGATCCGTGACGAGTTCACCGATCCTCGTCGAACGGGATACCTGGTGCTTTATCAGGTCGAGCAACGCCTGGGACACGCGCAGCAGGCGTTGACGTTTCATGAGCAGTACATGGCGGCGGACAAGGCGTACCTGGATGACATCAGCGCGCGCAGCCTCGCGTTCCAGATCGTCGATCAGCAGTTGCTGGCGCGCAAGACGGAAGTCGACGCGCTCAACAAGCAGAACGAAATCCTGCGCCTCAGTGGGGTGCTCGACCGCAAGGAAGTCGAGACCGGACGCTTGTACATCTTAATCCTCGGTCTAGCCCTGTTGGCGATCGTCTGGCTGGTGCTCTGGCTGCGCCGCTCGCAGCTGCGCTTCATGAAGCTGGCGCGCCGCGACGGCCTTACGGGGATCTGTAATCGTGAGCACTTCGTCGAACAGGCGGAGCGGGTGCTCGCGTACGGTGCGCGATCCGATCGTGGCCTGTGCCTGATCCTCTTCGACCTGGATCACTTCAAGAACGTCAATGACACTTACGGCCACGCGGTGGGCGACGAAGTGCTTAAGCGAGCGGTGGACGTGTGCCGCCGCTCGCTGCATGCCTGCGATGTGTTCGGGCGTCTGGGTGGCGAGGAGTTCGCCGTGTTGTTGCCCGACTGCAGTCCGGCACAGGCACGTGCGCGCGCGGAACAACTGCGGCTGTCGATCGCGGCTACCGCCGCTACGCCTTCACGGCCGGAACTCTTGGTGACCGCCAGTTTCGGTGTGGGGTCGACGCTGCAATGCGGGTATGAGTTGCACCGGTTGCTGGTTGTGGCGGACGCGGCGCTTTACCGGGGCAAACGGGCGGGACGCAATTGCGTGTTCATGGGAGATACCGGGGATATTCCGGATTCGCCGTATCTGACGGAGGCGCGGGGGTAGGAGGCGTGCGACGATGCCGGTTCAAACCTGGCAAACGTCCATAAAAAAAGGCCGCTTTCGCGGCCTTTTTTCAACCCGTCTGCAGCTGATCAGCGCTGACGAGCCTTGAAACGGGGGTTGCTCTTGCAGATCACGAACACTTTGCCGCGACGGCGTACGACTTTGCAGTCACGGTGACGCGACTTCGCGGACTTCAAAGAGGAAAGCACCTTCACGGCCAGCTCCTGAAACTTTAAGGACAAGGAAAAACGGAATTGTAGCCATCCGGCCTGCTTAACGCAAGCGCTCGGAAAGATTCGGGTTTCAGCCGAGGCCGAGCTTACTGCGGGCCTGGCGGACGGTGCGCAGGAAACTGTCGAGCACCGGGGACGTATTGTCCACGCGTGAGGCCACCGCCAGCAAGAGGTGGGCCTCCGGGTCGTCGACGGGAACGAAGGCGATACCGTCCAGGTGGACCGCGCGCAGCGACGCCGGGACCAGTGCAAGCCCCAGACCGGCAGCGACCAGAGGCAGCAGGGAAGGGATCTGCTGCGCTTCCTGGCGAACGTTCGGTCGGAAGCGCGCCTTGTTGGCCAACAGGTTCAGGCGGTCGATGAGGGTGGCCGCGTGCGCACGTGGCGGCGCGACCCAGCGCTCGGACGCCAGTTCCTCCATGCGCACCGACTTCCGTCGGGCGAAACGATGGTCGAGGGGCAGGGCGATGACCAACGGCTCGTGGTCGATCACTTCCACATTCAGCTGGCGCGCGTTCGCCACGCCTTCGGGATGGGCGCGCAGCAGGCCGACGTCGATCTGGCCGCTGAGGATCGCGTCGTACTGGGCACCGGTGAGCATCTCGCCGAGGTGCAGGCTGACGCCGGGCGCTTCATGTGAGAACCGCAGCAAGGTTTCCGGAAGCGCGGGATGAAACGATACGGAGACCGCGTAGGCCAGCCGGAGCTGACCGGTGAACCCCGCCGCCGCCTCGCTGACCACGGTGCGCGCGCTCTCGGCGCGAGCGAGGATGGCCTTGGCCTCGACGAGAAAGAGACGACCCGGTTCGGTCAGCGCCACGCGGCGACGGTTGCGATCGAGCAGGCGCACGCCCAGATCCGCCTCGAGGGCCTGGATCTGCTGGGACAGCGGGGGCTGCGAGATATGCAGTCGCTGCGCCGCCTGGGTGAAGCTCAGGGTTTCCGCCACTTCAACGAAGTAGCGCAGTTGCCGCAGATCGAACATAGTCGAATTTCATATAAGTGATCGCTGAAAGATATATTGGCGAGAATTTCCTAGGAAATCTATGCTTCGTCTCGGCCTACCACCAACCCCTCCCCCTGGGTCGGTAGGTCCCTCGCCCCGTAGCGACGCTAATCACCGATATCTGGCCTACCTCCCCCCCCGAGGCCCATATCGAGGCGTTTGCTCCGGGGCGACTTTCTTTGTGCGGCCGGAACGTGGCAATCGCGCGCAGGGCGCGCTCCTGCATGGGGCTGAATCGCGCGCAGGGCGCGCTCCTACTTGTAGGAGCGCGCCCTGCGCGCGAAGCTCTTTTTATCCCACCCGCGACACGAAATCGCACTCCGTCGTCGCCCGGATCTTCGCCTCGTCCACACCCGGAGCCAGTTCGATCAACGCGAGCCCGTCCGGGGTGACGTCGAACACGGCCAGGTCGGTGATGATCCGGTCGACCACGCCCTTGCCGGTCAGCGGCAGCGAGCACTCGGTGAGGATCTTCGGGGTGCCGTCCTTCGCGGTGTGCTCCATCACGACGACGACGCGCTTGACGCCGGCGACCAGGTCCATCGCGCCGCCCATGCCCTTGACCATCTTGCCGGGCACCATCCAGTTGGCGATATCGCCCTCGGCAGTGACCTGCATCGCGCCGAGGATGGAGATGTCGACGTGGCCGCCGCGAATCATCGCGAAGGAGTCGGCGCTGGAGAAGTACGACGCGCCCGGCCGGGCGGTGACGGTCTGCTTGCCGGCGTTGATCAGGTCGGCGTCGACTTCGTCTTCGGTCGGAAACGGACCGATGCCGAGCAGGCCGTTTTCCGATTGCAGCCAGACGTCCACGCCATCCGGCAGGTGGTTGGCGACCAGTGTCGGCAAGCCGATACCAAGGTTGACGTAGTCGCCGTCAGAGAGTTCCAGGGCGGCGCGCTGCGCCATCTGTTCGCGGGTCCAGGCCATGGTGTTCTCCTCAGGCGCGCACGGTGCGCTGTTCGATGCGCTTGGACGGCGCGGGGTTGTGCACGATGCGATCGACGTAGATGCCCGGCGTGTGGATCTGGTCCGGGTCGAGTTCGCCGACCTCGACCATGATCTCGACCTCGGCGATGCAGACCTTGCCGGCCGTGGCGGCCATCGGATTGAAGTTGCGCGCGGTCTTGCGATAGACGAGGTTGCCCGACGGGTCCGCTTTCCACGCCTTGACCAGGGCGACGTCGGCGACGATCGAGCGCTCCATCACGTACATGTTGCCGTCGAACTCGCGGGTCTCCTTGCCCTCGGCCACCTGGGTGCCGTAGCCGGTGCGGGTGAAGAACGCGGGGATGCCGGCGCCGCCGGCGCGAAGCTTCTCGGCCAGCGTACCCTGCGGGGTGAAGTCGACTTCCAGCTCGCCGGCCAGATACTGACGCTCGAATTCCTTGTTCTCGCCCACGTAGGACGAGACCATCTTGCGGATCTGCCGGGTCTCCAGCAGCAAGCCCAGACCCACGCCGTCGATGCCGGCGTTGTTGGAAACGGCGGTCAGCCCTTTGACGCCGGAATCGCGCAGCGCCTCGATCAGCAGTTCGGGAATACCGCAGAGGCCGAAGCCACCCACGGCGATGATCTGTCCATCGGCCACGAGGCCGGCCAGCGCCTCGGCGGCGGTGGCGACGCGTTTGTCGCGGGAAGGCGACTTCACCTGGTTCATGCGTGTCGAGTCCATCCGGTCGGGCCCGCCGCCGGTTCGCCGCCCATCATAGCCGAGGGTCGTCACGTTCCGTGGTACGCGAGGGGGCCAATCTCCCAAGGGTGCCGGGGCGGACGCCACCATCGGATCGTGCAAGAACCCGCGAGGATCGGGCGCTTTGATGGCTTACGGTGCGCCCCCAGTTTTCCTGTGAACCCGAGCCTGGAGTATTCCGACGTGAGCAAACAGAAGATCGGCGTGATCGGTATGGCCGTCATGGGCCGCAACCTCGCCTGGAACATTGAGAGCCGCGGCCACGCGGTGTCCATCTTCAATCGATCCAAAGAAAAGACGGACGACGTCATGGCCGAGAGCAAGGGTAAGCAGCTCGTGCCGACGTACAGTCTCGAAGAATTCGTCGATTCGCTCGAGAAGCCTCGACGCATCCTGCTGATGGTGCAGGCTGGCAAGGGCACCGATGCGGTGATCGAGCAGCTGCGACCCTTGCTGGACAAGGGCGACATTCTCATCGACGGCGGCAACACCTTCTACAAGGACACGGTGCGCCGCGGCGAAGAGCTGGCAAAGGACGGTCTGCACTTCATCGGCACCGGCGTCTCCGGCGGTGAGGAGGGCGCACTGAAAGGCCCGTCGATCATGCCGGGCGGCCCGCGTGAGGCCTATGACCTGGTGTCCCTGATTCTCACCGAGATCGCCGCCAAGGCGCCGGACGGCGAACCCTGCGTGATCTACATCGGCCCGGGCGGTGCCGGGCACTACGTCAAGATGGTGCACAACGGCATCGAATACGGCGACATGCAGCTGATCGCCGAGAGCTACGCGGTACTCAAGCATGTGCTCGGCTTGTCCAACGACGAACTGGCCGATGTCTACCGGGAATGGAACGAGGGCGAGCTCGACAGCTTCCTGATCGAGATCACCTCGAAGATCTTCACCCGGAAAGACGACAAGACCGACAAGCGGCTGGTCGACGTGATTCTGGACCGCGCCGCGCAGAAGGGCACCGGCAAGTGGACCAGTCAGAGTGCGCTGGATCTCGGCGTGCCGCTGACGCTGATCACCGAGTCGGTATTCGCACGCGTGCTTTCCTCGATGAAGGAGGAGCGTGTCGCGGCGAGCAAGCAGCTGGCGGGCCCGGAGGCGGAAAAATTCAGTGGGGATCGCAAGGCGTTTATCGAATCCGTGCGCCGTGCACTGTACCTGAGCAAGATTATTTCGTATGCGCAGGGCTTCGCCCAGCTGCGCGCCGCGTCGGACGAGAACGAATGGAACCTCGACTACGGCGCCATCGCGAAGATTTTCCGCGCCGGTTGCATCATCCGTGCGCGCTTCCTGCAGAAGATCACCGACGCGTACAAGACCGACAAGGCACTGAAGAACCTCCTGCTCGATCCGTACTTCAAGGACATCGCGCAGCAGTATCAGGTCGCACTGCGCGAGGTCGTCGGCGAAGCGGTGCGTGTCGGCGTGCCGGTCCCGGGCTTCTCGGCCGCGGTGGCCTACTACGACAGTTACAGGGCCGAAACGCTTCCGGCGAACCTCATTCAGGCTCAGCGTGACTTCTTCGGTGCTCACACCTTCGAGCGTGTGGACGAGAAAGGGAGTTTTCACGCGGAGTGGGCCGAAGGCTGAACGACGCGTTCAAGGCGGAAGCCCCCGCGCCATGGGGGTTTCCGCGCCCCGAGCGAGGCTTTTGAGCGGACCGGCGTCACGGGTCTGTAGGGGAACGCTGGCGCTTTGTAGGATGCTCCCTTTAGAGTTGGCGGAATAAGTGCAGCACCAGGGGTCGGTGCTGCGCGCCGCGTCCAACGAGGGAGTACGTTGTTCCATGCTGAGAAAGCCCCTGATCGGCGCCACGGCGCTGGCGGTCGCACTTGCCGGATGCCAGTCGCTGCCGCAGCCGCGTGACGATGGATCGTTGCAGCGCGAGGCGCTGGCCGGCACCGAATTGCCCGCGCCGCGGCCCCGCATCGCTCCGTCGACCAATCCGGCCACGCCAGCGGTCGCCCAGCCGCAGATCAGCACAGGCACGGGCGAATTCGTCAAGCCGGTGGGTCTGGCCAGGCCGAAGCCGGTCGCCGAAGGTGCCGGCACGGTGACCTTCAATTTCGAGAACCAGCCGGTCGAGTCCGTGGTGAAAGCCATCCTGGGCGATCTGCTGCACGAGAACTACTCGATTACGCCGGGCGTGCAGGGCAATGTGTCCTTCTCGACCTCGCAGCCGGTCACGGCCGAGCAGGCCCTGCCGATCCTCGAAACGCTGCTGTCGTGGACCAACAACGCGCTGGTTCACAGCAACGGCCGTTACGTCGTGATGCCGGCCAAAGATGCCGTCGCGGGCAACCTCGTTCCCAGCCTTGGCGCGAGTGCGCCGGCCGGTGGTCTGCAGGCGCGCCTGTTTCCGCTGCACTTCATATCGGCGACCGAGATGCAGAAGCTCATCAAGCCGTTCGCGCGAGCCGATGCCACCTTGCTCGCCGATCCGACGCGCAACGTCATCGTCATGGCCGGTACGCCGACGGAACTGGATAACTACCAGCGCACCGTGTCGACCTTCGATGTCGACTGGCTGCGCGGCATGTCGGTGGGCGTCTTCAGTCTCCAGCGCGCGGAGGTCAAGGACCTCACGCCTATGCTGGACAAGCTGTTCGGCGACAAGGGCAATACGCCCATGGCCGGTCTGCTGCGTTTCATCCCCATCGAGCGGACCAATTCGCTGGTGGTGATCAGCCCGCAGCCGGCGTATCTCGACGAAGTACGCAGCTGGATCGATCGCATCGATCGCGGTGGTGGCAACGAGCCGCAGCTCTACGTCTATGACGTACGCAACGTGCAGGCGTCCGATCTGGCCGATTACCTTTCCGACATCTACGGCGGTGGTTCCGGCGGCGGCGGGTCCAGCGATCGCGGCGGCAAGGTGGGCCCGGGACTTTCGTCGGGCACGCTAGGGGGCGACAGCGATTCCGGTAACCGTAATGGTTCGGGTCTCGGCAGTACGACGGGTACCTTCGGCAACACCTCGTCGTCCGGTTCGGGTCTCAACAATGGCTCGAGCGCGCTGGGTGGCAACTCGTACGGCTCGGGCAGCGGTTCCAGCTTTGGTGGCGGCGGTTCGATGGGATCCAGCGGCAACGGCCTTGGCGATGACGAATCGTCGCGCCGCCAGCGCAACGGACCGATCACCACGGACGACGGCGTGCGGATCACCTCGGTGGATTCGAACAACCAGCTGATGGTGCGCGCGCGTCCGTCGCAGTGGACCGAGATCGAGCAGGCGATCAAGCGCCTCGACGCCGTGCCGCTGCAGGTGCAGATCGAAACCCGCATTCTCGAAGTGGCGCTGACCGGCAACTATCAGTTCGGTGTGCAGTGGTATCTCGAGGGTCTTGTCGGAGGCACCAACGGATCCGTCGGCCAGCCTGGCAACAAGCAGCAGTGGGCGCTCGGTAACGGCGGCAACACGTATGGCGGCGAGAGCTTCTTCTACTCCTTCGTCAACAACAATCTTTCCGTGGCTTTGAAAGCTATGGAAACGAGCGGAAACACGAAGACTTTGTCGGCGCCGTCGCTGGTGGTGCTGAACAACCAGAAGGCGCACATCCAGGTCGGCGACCAGATCCCCATCACGCAGACCTACGTCAACACCACGGCGAACACCGATAACACGATCGGCCAGGTGGAGTACAAGGACACCGGCGTGATCCTGAATGTGCGGCCGCGTGTGAATCCCGGTGGCCTCGTCTATCTCAACATCAATCAGGTCGTGAGCTCGCCGGGTCAGAAGGACGCCGCGACCGGCAATTTCCCGATTCAGCAGCGTGAAGTGGCCACGCAGGTCGCGGTGCAGAGCGGGCAGACCGTGTTGCTGGGCGGTCTGATCAAGCAGGACGAAGGTCTGACCGACACCGGTATTCCGGGGCTGAACCGCATCCCGGTGTTTGGCCGGCTGTTTGGTTCGACCACCCGCAGCCGTAACCGCACGGAGCTGATCGTCCTCATTACGCCACGCGTGATCACCAACGGCGACGAGGCCAAGCAGGTGACGGACGAGTACCAGCGGAAGTTCGAGTCACTGCAGCCCTATCGCGGGAAGGCGGCTACGACGACGGAGCCGGCGGGCGTGACACGGACGGGGAACGGGGAGCCGACGGTGACGGTGCCGTTGCATCCCTGAGGAGCGTGCCGGACCCGGGGGGGGCGAATCCGCTTTCCGCTGTCATCCGATGCTGCGAGACTTCAGGCATGCGTACCTATCTGCTTGTCTCGATCGTCGCCACCGTGCTTATCGCTGGCTGCTCCACGCTGCCCCAGCCCCGCGACGACGGCGCGCTGCAACGCGAAGCTCTGGCAGGCACCGAGCTCCCGGTGCCGGGTCCACGCATCCTTGCCTCGACCAACCCGACGACACCGGCGATCTCGCAGCCCCAGATCACCACCGGCACCGGCGAATTCGTCAAATCGTCAGGACTTGCGAGACCGAAGCCGGTCGACGAGGGCGTCGGCACGGTCACCTTCAATTTCGAGAATCAGCCGGTCGAGTCCGTGGTGAAAGCCATCCTCGGGGACCTGCTGCACGAGAACTATTCGATCACCCCGGGCGTGCAGGGCAACGTGTCCTTCTCGACCTCCCAGCCGGTTACCGCCGAACAGGCGCTGCCGATCCTCGAGACGCTGCTGTCGTGGACCGGTAACGCGCTGGTGCACAGTAACGGCCGTTACGTCGTGATGCCGGCGAAGGATGCCGTCGCCGGGAATCTCGTGCCGAGCATCGGCGCCAACGCACCGCCCGGCGGATTGCAGGCGCGTCTGTTCCCGCTGCACTTCATCTCCGCGACGGAGATGCAGAAGCTGATCAAACCGTTCGCACGGCCCGATGCCACGCTGCTGGCCGATCCCACCCGCAACGTCATCGTGATGGCGGGCACGCCCACCGAGCTCGACAACTATCAGCGCACCGTGGCGACGTTCGACGTCGACTGGCTGCGTGGCATGTCGGTGGGCGTGTTCAGTCTGCAGCGTGCGCAGGTGAAGGAGCTGCAGCCGCAGCTCGATGCGATCTTCGGCGAGAAAGGCAACACGCCCATGGCGGGCCTGCTTCGCTTCATCCCTATCGAGCGCACCAACTCGCTGGTGGTGATCAGTCCGCAGCCCGCATACCTCGACGAAGTGCGCAGCTGGATCGATCGCATCGATCATGGCGGCGGCAACGAACCGCAGCTCTACGTGTACGACGTGCGCAACGTGCAGGCCGCCGACATGGCGGACTATCTTTCGGACATCTACGGCGGCGGCTCGAAGGGCGGCGGCTCCGGCGACCGCGGTGGCAGGGTCGGGCCGGGCCTTTCCCCGGGCACGCTCGGCGGCGGCGACAGCGATCTGGGCAATCGCGGTGGCTCGGCTCTCGGCAGCACGACGGGTTCGTTCGGTAACGGCGGCTCATCGTCGACGGGCACGAGCGGTATCGGCCCGGGTACATCGGGTACGAACGGCCCTGGCGGTAGCAGTGGCAGCGGGATGTCCGTGAGCGGCCTCGGCGACTCCGGCTCGTCATCGCCGGACGGCGGGGCGGGAAAGAGCCATTCCGCGACCACCACCGACGACGGCGTGCGCATCACCTCGGTCGACGCCAACAACCAGATCATGGTGCGCTGCCGTCCCGCGCAATGGGCCGAGATCGAGCAGGCGATCAAGCGTCTCGACGCCGTGCCGCTGCAGGTGCAGATCGAAACCCGCATTCTCGAGGTCGAACTCAAGGGCGAGTTCCAGTTCGGCGTGCAGTGGTATCTGGAGGGTCTGGTCGGTACCACCAACGGGTCGCCCACGCAGCCTGGCAACAAGCAGCAGTGGGCACTGGGCAACGGCGGAACGTCATACAACTCGACCAATGACAGCTTCTTCTACTCATTCGTCAACAACAACGTTTCCGTCGCGCTGCATGCGATGGAGCAGAACGGCAATACCAAGGTTCTGTCCGCGCCGTCGCTGGTGGTGCTGAACAACCAGAAGGCGCACATCGAGGTCGGCGACCAGATTCCGATCACGCAGACCTACGTCAACACCACGGCCAATACGGATAACACGATCGGCCAGGTCGAGTACAAGGACACCGGCGTGATCCTCAATGTGCGACCGCGCGTCAATCCCGGTGGCCTGGTCTACCTCAACGTGAACCAGGTCGTGAGTTCGCCAGGCGTGGTCGACACCACGACGGGCAACTTCCCCATCCAGCAACGCGAGGTCGCCACCCAGGTCGCCGTGCAGAGCGGCCAGACGGTCTTGCTCGGTGGCCTCATCAAGCAGAACGATGCGACCACCGATACCGGCATCCCCGGACTCAACCGAATACCCGTTTTCGGCCGATTGTTCGGCTCAACGACCCGCAGCCGCGCCCGTACCGAGCTGATCGTGCTGATCACGCCGCGCGTCATCACCAACGGTGACGAGGCCAAACAGGTCACGGACGAGTACCAGCGCAAGTTCGAATCGCTGCGGCCGCTGACGAAGCGCCCCTGAAGGCGTCCTGAGGTTCCCGACACACCGGCATCACGGACGGCGTCTCATTTTTCGTCCACGTGCTCATCGGGAGGGGAATCGGTGCAATACGATCTGGCGGGCTGGTCGACCGTGCTTGAATTGATGCCCACGGCGATGTTCGTGCGCGATGCCGAACATCGCTGGGTACTGGTCAACCGCATGGGTTGCACCTATTTCGGTCTGAGCGTCGATGATGTCATCGGCCGGACCGACGATGAACTGTTTCCGCCGGAGCAGGCGGCGCGCATGGCCGCGGGGGACGAGTCGGTACTGCGCAGCCACGAGGTGGTCGAGTCGGAAGAATCGGTGACCGACCCGCACGGGAGAGTGCGCACGCTGATCACCCGCAAGACCTGCATCGATCTGGACGGTGAGCCGCATGTCCTCGCCTCGGTGACCGACATCAGCGATCTGCGTGAATCCGAAGCCTATGTGCGCTGGCTGGCCTGCCACGACGCGCTGACCGGTTTGTCCAATCGCACGGCGCTGTTCAGCCGCATCGAATCCGCCATCGCGAAAGCGGCTTCGGGTGGCGCGCGTTCGGTGTTGTTCTACCTCGACCTCGACGGGTTCAAGAAGGTCAACGACACCTGGGGCCACCTCGCCGGCGACGAGCTGCTGATCCAGTTCGGCAAGCGTCTGCGTGAGGTGGTCGATGCGGCGGATACGGTCGCACGCATCGGCGGCGATGAGTTTGCCGTGCTCGTGGAGGAGCGGGACGACTTCGATGCGGAGACGATGGCCGCAAGTTTCGTCAAACTGGCGGCCAGGCCCTTTGGCGTGCTGTCGACCACGGCGTTCGTCGGTACCTCGGTGGGTGTCATCACCGCCGACGCGAGCGCCGTCGCCGGCGGCGAACTGGCGCGCAAGGCGGACAGTGCGCTGTACGAAGCGAAGAAGCGGCGCAACCGGTATGTGCTTTACAACGACGAGCTCGATGCGGCACTGGCCCATCGCCGCGACGTGGAGCGGTTGCTCGACGACGCGCTGGTCACGGGCGAAGGCCTCAGCTGCCACTACCAGCCGATCGTGCGTGCGATCGACGGCAAGATCATCGGTCTGGAAGCACTGGCGCGCTGGCGGCATCCGCGTCTGGGTGTGATACCGCCGGTGCAGTTCATTCCCGTAGCCGAGGAAACCGGGTTGATCGACCGGCTGGGCGAGTGGGTGCTGCGCACGGCGTGCGCGCGCGTAGTGGGGGTGGACGACCTCTTCGTCGCGGTAAACGTCAGCGCCGTGCAGTTGCGCGACGACGGTTTTGCCGACATGGTGCTGGGTGTGCTGAAGAGGACCGGTCTGCCACCGAGCCGTCTCGAGCTGGAAATCACGGAGACGGCCATCGTCAATGCGGATGGCATGGCAGTGCGCCTTCTCAAGCAATTGCGCCACGTCGGCGTGCGTGTCTCGCTTGACGACTTCGGCACCGGCTATTCCAGCCTGACGCTGCTGAAGGACCTCGACGTCGACAAGGTCAAGATCGACCGTTCGTTCGTGCAGATGGCGCCGACCGCGGAAGACTCGGCCGCCATCGTGCGTGCGGTGTCCAACCTCGGCGCGGCGCTCGGGTTATCCGTGGTTGCCGAGGGCGTGGAAACCGAACAGCAGCGGGCCTTCCTCTGCGAGGCGGGGTGCGACGAGCTGCAGGGTTATCTGTTTTCCCCGGGCGTGCCCGAAGATCGCATCGAACGCGTGGCTCAGTTGCTGCCTTCGACCGGCACCGCCGTATCGGCGGGATAGGCGTCGGCCGGCATCGGCCACGTGCGCCGCAGGTCGGGCATGCCGGGCATGCTCGTCGGCTGCGGCAGCGGCAGCGGCATGCGCGTACCCATGGCGCCGCCCGTCGCGTCGCCGACGATGGCGATGACGCAGCCGCCGCTTTCCTGCGATGTCCCGAAGGACAGCCGTCCCCAGGGCATCTGCAGCACGGTGTACCGGTTGGGAAGCATGGATGGCGCCGTCGGCAGGTTCGTTTCCGATGCCGTGGCATGGAAACTTCCGGCCACCTCGGCATGGGCGAAGCAGGGACGCTGCTCGAGCTGAATCGACGTGAAGCGGACCATCGGCACGTCGCCGCCCTCGTTGAAACCACGTGCCTCGAAGGCGCTGACGCGGTAACCGTCGCGGGTCACGAAGGGCTGGCTGCGGACGATCTGCGGCGGCGCATCGGCGGTGGCGTGCAGGCCGCCGGGCAATTTGCGCGACAGGGCGTCGACGGCGTTCGGCAGGGTGCCCATGGTCGCGTTGACGATCTCGACGAGTGTCTTGTCACTTCGCGGCACGGCCACGGGCTCGGCACCCGCGGCGGTGGCCAGGGTGACGCTGAGCAGGCTGGCCAGGGTGCGGATCGGACGCATGACATCCAGGGCGGGGTGGTCGGGGGCGCTAGTTTGCACGAGTCGGCAAGTTATTGTGGCGACCGATGGCGGAACACCGATGGGCGCCTTGTTTCGCACCGGTCCGGCCGGATATTTCAGAGATCCCCAAACGCATGACCCCTCACCGCCGATGACAGACCTCCGCTTCGACAACGCCTTCGTCCGTGAGTTGCCGGCCGACCCCTCGTCGCTGAACGCTCCCCGGCAGGTGGAGGGCGCCGCCTATTCATGGGTGGCGCCCACACCGGTGGCGGCCCCGCGCGTGGTCGCCGTGTCGGACGAGGTGGCCGCGATGCTGGGTATCGATCCGGACGCCGCGGACGTCGCCGGGGTGTTCGGCGGCAACGCGCTACTCCCGGGCATGCAGGGCTATGCGATGGCCTATGGCGGCCATCAGTTCGGTCACTGGGCGGGCCAGCTGGGCGATGGACGCGCGATCGGGCTGGGCGAGGTCCTGACGGCCCACGACGGCCGCCAGGAGCTGCAGCTGAAGGGCGCGGGTCGTACACCGTATTCGCGTGGCGCGGATGGTCGTGCCGTGCTTCGCTCGTCCATCCGTGAGTTCCTCTGCAGCGAGGCCATGCACCACCTGGGCGTGCCGACCACCCGGGCGCTGTCGCTGGTGGTGACCGGTGACGAGGTGCTCCGGGACGTCATGTACGACGGCCATCCCGCGCTCGAGCCGGGCGCCATCGTCTGCCGGGTGGCTCCATCCTTCCTGCGTTTTGGCTCGTACGAGCTGCCGACCTCGCGCAACGACGTGGCGCTCCTGCGCCAGCTGGTCGACTTCACCATCCGCACCCATTTCCCCGCGTTCGCCGGGCTGCCCGACGCAGGGCGCTACGGCGCCTTCTTCGGCGAGGTCTGCGAGCGCACGGCGAAGCTCATGGCTCACTGGATGCGCGTGGGCTTCGTCCATGGCGTGATGAACACCGACAACCTGTCGATTCTGGGCCTGACGATCGACTACGGTCCTTACGGCTGGGTGGACAACTTCGACCCCGACTGGACACCGAACACCACCGACCGTGCCAACCGCCGCTACCGCTTCGGCCACCAGCCGCGGGTCGCGTACTGGAACCTGCAGCGTCTGGCCCAGGCCCTGGCGCCCCTGTTCGATGGGACCGAGGCCCTTCAGGGCGGGCTGGACCGCTACGTGGAGGTCTTCGAGGCCACCGACGCCGCGTTCTCGGCCGCCAAGCTCGGCCTCATCGGTACCCACGAGGGTGACGACGCGCTGGTCGCCGACCTGCGTGGCCTGCTGACCGCGGGCGAAATGGACATGACGATCTTCTTCCGCGACCTGGCGGCGCTCGACCTCGACGAGCCCGCCGTCGGCACGGTCGGTGCCGCGTTCTATACCGAGGCGGGCCGCGCGGCGGTCAGCGACGCGCTGGCAACCTGGCTGACGCGCTATGCGGCGCGGGTGAAGAACGACGAAGGCGCGCCGGGTGAGCGCCTGGCGTTGATGCACGCAAGCAATCCGCGCTACGTGCTGCGCAATTATCTCGCCCAGCAGGCCATCGACCGGGCGGAGCAGGGCGACTACGCCGGTGTCCACGAATTGCTCGACACACTGCGTCGCCCCTACGACGAACAGCCCGGTCGCGACCACCTCGCCGGCCGCCGTCCGGACTGGGCACGCGACCGCGTGGGCTGCTCGATGCTCTCGTGCAGCAGCTGAGCGGGGCCCGCTCGCGCTAGAATCGGCGGCCATCCCGTCGCACCGAGGTCCATGGCGTTGTCCGCCGGAACCGCACCCGAAGCCGCACTCGACGCCCTGTTCGTCCCGTTCATCACGGGTGAACTGGCGTGGCCGGCCGATGGGCGCGTCCTGTTCCTGCGTGCGCGCGACGGCTTCGTCCTCCGCGAGCGGCGCCGTCCCGGCTGGGTGATGCAGCAATCGTTCAAGCCTGCGGCCGATGCGCTGGCGCGCTCCGGCTTCGAGGTCGTCTCCGACCCGCCGGAGGGCGCGTTCCGCGTCGTGATGATCCTGCCGACCCGTCAGCGCGAAGAGAGCCGGGCCCTGTTCGCTCAGGCCATGTGTCGCGTAGGACGCGACGGCATCGTCGTGGCCAGTGTGCCGAACAGCGAAGGCGCCAGAACGGCCGAGGCCGATCTCGCCGCGTTGGCCGGTGGTGTCGGTCAGCTGTCGAAGCACAAATGCCGGGTGTTCTGGACGCAGGCGGGTGCCGGGCCCGACGTCGCGTTGATGGAGCAATGGCTCGCCTTCGATGCGCCACAGACGATCGAAGACGGTCGCTTCATGAGCCGCCGCGGGCTTTTCGCCTGGGATCGGATCGACACGGCGTCCGCGCTGCTCGCCGAGGTGCTGCCGGATGACCTGCACGGTCGCCTTGCCGACCTTGGCGCGGGCTTCGGCTATCTCGCCTGCGCGGCGATCGCGCGTTGCCCGGGCATCGTCGCCGCCGATCTTTACGAAGCGGAAGGCCGGGCCATCGCGCCCGCCACGGCCAATCTGGCCGACGCTGTCGCCCACGCGAATCGCCGCATAGCGACGTCGGTGCGGTGGGCCGATGTGACCCAAGGCATCGATACCGGGTACGACACCATTCTTTCCAACCCGCCGTTCCATCAGGGACGCGCGGACCAGCCGGAACTCGGCCGCGCCTTCATCGCCACCGCCGCCAGCGCGCTGGCGCCGACCGGCCGGTTCTGGATGGTCGCCAATCGCCACCTCGCTTACGAGGCGGCACTCGACGCGGCATTCGCCCGCGTCCGCACGGTCGTCGAACGCGACGGCTTCAAGGTCATCGAAGCACAGGAGCCCCGTCGATGAAGCTCGTCCGCCTGTTGGCGAATCTAGGCTATGGCAGCCGCAAGCAAGTCGCATCCATGTTCCGCGAAGGTCTGGTCACCGATCCCGCGGGTGAGGTGCTCTACGCCGACGACAAGGTTGAACACGTCGACGTGCGCTTCGACGGCGAACCGCTGGACCCGCCGCAGGGCCTGCTGTTGATGCTCAACAAACCCAGCGGCTACACCTGCTCGCGCAAGGACGTCGGCCGCCTGGTCTACGACCTGCTGCCACCCCGCTTCGCGTTGCGCAATCCGGTACTGTCGACGGTCGGCCGCCTCGATCGGGAGACGTCGGGCCTGCTGCTGTTCACCGATGACGGTCCGCTGCTGCACCGGATCATTTCCCCGAAGGCCTCGCTGGCCAAGGTGTACGAAGCGACGCTGGCCGAGGATCTGCGTGGCGACGAGGGTGATACGTTCGCCGCCGGCACGTTGATGCTGGACGGCGAAACCGAACCGCTGCTTCCGGCGACGCTGGAGGTGCTGGGGCCGCGTCATGTGCGTCTGACGCTGACGGAAGGCCGTTATCACCAGGTGCGGCGGATGTTCGCGGCGGTGGGCAATCACGTGGTGACGCTCGAGCGTACGACGCTGGGTGGGTTGTCGTTGGACGGGCTGCCTTCCGGTGAGTGGCGTGCGCTGGATGAGGCGGATAAGGCACGGATGTTTGGCAGGTAGGGACAGCTGCTTCGCGGCGTCCGCAGCGGGAAGCCGGTCGCCTGTGGGTTATGGACGTGCCGTCTACGCCGGGTGCAGTATCCCGGGGTTACCTCGATTCCACAGGAGTGCATGATGAGAAAGATCGCAATCGTGGCCGCTGGCCTGTTCGTCTGTGCCGCCGCTCAGGCTGCCGAGAAGAGTGTGGTGGTACCGCTGACCGCCGTGACCGCCGATGGCGCGGGCGCGTCCGTCGGCAAGGTGACCGTGACCGAAAGCGCCGGCGGTCTCGTGTTCACGCCGGACCTCAAGGGCCTGCCGCCGGGTACGCATGGATTCCATCTGCACGAGAAGGCCAGCTGCGACCCGGGCGAGAAGGACGGCAAGAAGGGCGCCGCGCTCGCTGCCGGTGGTCACTTCGACCCGGCAAAGACCGGCAAGCACGAAGGTCCGGATGCCATGGGCCATGAGGGCGACCTGCCGCGCATCGAGATTGCCGCCGATGGTACCGACACCACGCCGGTAACCGCGCCGCACCTCAAGACGCTGGCGACGCTGAAGGGCCATGCGCTGATGATCCACGCCGGTGGCGACAACTACGCCGACCAGCCGGAACCGCTGGGCGGCGGTGGTGCGCGCATCGCGTGCGGCGTCATCAAGTAAGGGCGACGTGACCCAGGGCTCGCTGTTCGCTGCCGGACCGCTCGTGATCGTCGACGATGAGCACGGGCGGTTCGCGTACGAGCCGGGCCTTATCGCGTCCCCGATGGCGGCGCGATGGTTCGACACGCTGATGTCGACGATCCCATGGCAGGCGCAGCGGCGTGAGATGTACGGGCGCGAAGTGGACGTACCGCGGCTGGTGCAGCATTACGTGCTGGACGATCCGTCCTTGCCGTCGCCCCTGGCCGAGGCTGCTCGCGAAGCGATCGCCGTCACCGGGGTGCGGTTCACCTCCGTGGGCCTCAACCTTTATCGCGACGGTCGCGACAGCGTGGCGCCGCATAACGACCATATCGACGAGATCGCGGAAGGCGAGCCGATCGCGCTGCTGTCGTTAGGTGCGACGCGGCGGATGACGTTGCGTGAGCGCGAAGGGGCGAAGCGCAGCTTCGACCTGGATCTGGAGGCGGGCAGTCTGCTGACGATGAGCCATGCCACGCAGTTCCATTACGACCACGGGATACCGAAGTCGCGCGGCGAGGTCGGGCCGAGGATCAGCCTGGCCTTCCGGGTGCGCCCACGCGGCGGGTCCGCGGGGCGGCGTTATCCGGGAAAGCGCGCCTAGCTGGCGGGTCGTAACGTCGTCAGAAGAGGTCGATGCTGCCGAGGGCGACCGGCGCGGCGAGCTCGCCACGCTGGGTCAGGTCTTCGTACCCATGGACGCTGTTACGACCGTTTTCCTTGGCGAAATACAGCGCCTTGTCCGCGCGATCGAGCACGATCTCGGGATAGTCGTTCTCGGTGATCCGCGCGTAGCCGATGCTGACGGTGACGTGGCCGACCTGCGGAAACGTGTGATCGGCGATGAACTGCCGGAAGCGATCGAGCGCGTGTTGCGCCACGTATTCGTTTTCCGCGGCGATCAGCATGACGAACTCTTCCCCGCCGAAGCGGAAGAGCACGTCGCTCTGGCGGAAGCTGGCGCGCATCTGCTGGGCCAGCATCAGGATGACCTCGTCGCCGTAGACGTGACCGTAGGTGTCGTTGATCCGCTTGAAGTGGTCGATGTCGAGGATGGCGAGGTAGATCTTGCTGTCGTCGTCGCGCACGCCGCCCCGGCGTTCGTCGTCACCGCCCACGGCGGCACGCGCACGCTGGCGGCTGAGCTTGAGCAGGCGGCGCAGGCGCTGTTCGAAGCTGCGGCGGTTGTACAGGCCGGTGAGCTTGTCGCGTTCGCTCTCGTTGAGCAGGGCGATGTAGTTGCCGTAGATGCGCGCGAAGCCTTCGACCATCACACGGACGGCGTCAAGCGAATCGTCGGCCTCGAGCATCAGGGCGCCGATCGCGGACCCGTCGCGCTGAATGGGAATGACAAGGCGGCAGTCGCCGTTGTCGGTGACGTCGCTGACCGCTTCCAGGGTTTCCATCGCGCAGACGATGGTGTCGACCGGGTCGCCCTCGCGCGGTGGTTCGAGCGCGTTGACGACGAAGCCGCCTTCGCGCTTGCGGCCGCAGACCACCATCGATTCGATGGGCTGTTGGAGACTCTCGCCACGCTTGCACAGGGTGACGCTGTTGACCGGCATGAGCTCGGCCAGCGAAAGGACCAGGCTGTGGTCCAGGGCGTCGATATCGCGGTGGTGGGTGAACTCGGCCACCGACGCCAGCAGTCGCGTCTCGGGAAGGCCGCCCGTCATGGCATGCCACGGCGTCTTCATGGACGACCCCACGACGCGGCGTGGCGAACGCGATAGTGACTACTGACTGGCACCGAACACTTCCTCCCCCGAGTGGAGCGCGCCGGATGGCAGCCCCGTGTCGTTTCGACCGGCTTCTACCGGGCGACCCTCAAGGGTGCTAACGGCAGTGCAGCCGCGAACTTTAGGGAAAAGACGGCCCAATGTAAAAAAATGCGACGCGCGTCAGGTTTACGGGTCTTCACGTGCGTGAACGACTGCGCTAGAGACGCCGCTCAGTCACCTTCCAGCCAGCCCCGCCATTTGAAGAACAGCACGGGCAACAGAATGCTCAGCAGAATGGCGCCGATCGCCATCGGATAGCCGAAGGTCCAGTCCAGCTCGGGCATACGCTTGAAGTTCATGCCCCAGACGCCGGCCAGGATCACCGGGGGAATGGTCGCCACGGAGGTCACGGTCAGCACCTTCATCACGTGGTTCTGGTCCGTGCTGATGAAGCCCAGGCTTGCATCCAGCAGGAACTGGAGCTTGTTGGTCAGCTGATCGTCGAACTCGTCCAGGGTGCGGAGGTCGTGATCGACCACGCGCAGACGGACCTCGACCTGATCGGACATCCACTCGGGCTGCTTGGCCCGCACGAACGAGACGATGCGCTGCACGCCCAGCATGGACGAGCGGTTGCGTGCCTGCTCGCCCTCGAGGCGGCCGACCTCGAGCATGCAGTCGCGCAGGGCGGGCGTGCCCAGACGCTCGGTGGTGAACACACGATCGGACAGCTGTTTCAGATCGGCGGACACGTCCTCCATGCGCCTGGCCGCGAGGTTGACGATCGCCTCGATCAGCGTCGCCAGCACGTCGGCGCTGGAATCCCAGTGCTGCTCATCGCAGCTCTGCGCCGCCAGGTCGAAGGCGGGCGAGGTCTGGAAGCGAAGCGTCATCAGGACATGCCCGGTGACCACGATGCCGACGGGGGAAGGGCGATGGCCGGTACCGTTGGGGGCGTCGGGATCGACATCCGCGAAATACGGGATCGACAGGTACATCGCGTCGTCGTCCGTGCGGATGCGGCTGGACAGGGCGAGGTTGTCCACGTCAGCCCGTTCCGGAATGCGCAGCCCGGAGATGTCGGCCGCGCATTTTTTCTCGTCTTCGCTGGGATCGAACATATCGACCCAGATGGGCGCTTTCGGCCTGCCCATGTCGGCCGTCCAGCGGATGGGCTGGCGCTGGCCGTGTTCGTGAATGATCAGCACGCTGGGTTCGATCCTGTCGGCCAGGGAAGCCGCCGGCCGGGGCCGGCGGCCGGAGCAGTTTACGCTTCCAGGGTGGCGTCCATGCTGATCGCGGCATTCAGCACCTTGGATACCGGGCAGCCTTCCTTCGCCTG
Source organism: Dyella sp. 333MFSha (assembly GCF_900102405.1). Taxonomy (NCBI): domain Bacteria; kingdom Pseudomonadati; phylum Pseudomonadota; class Gammaproteobacteria; order Lysobacterales; family Rhodanobacteraceae; genus Dyella; species Dyella sp. 333MFSha. The sequence goes on from NZ_FNBR01000001.1 coordinate 780,248, forward strand.
CCTGGCGATGGCTTCAAAGCCGGCCTGGTCCGTACCGGGGATCTTCGCCTTCACGGTGAGATGCACCTTGGTGATGGAGAAACCTTCGCCGTCCTTGTCGAGGGTGACGTCGGCCTTCGTCTCGATCTTGTCGGGGGTGAGGCCGGCGTTGCCCAGCATGAGCGACAGCGCCATCGAGAAGCAGCCAGCGTGCGCGGCGCCGATCAGTTCCTCGGGGTTGGTGCCCGGGCCGTCTTCGAAGCGCGACTTGAAGCCGTAGGGGGCTTCCTTCAGTACGCCGGTCTGGGTGGAGATCGTGCCCTGGCCATCCTTGATGCCGCCTTTCCAGACCGCTGAGCCTGACTTCTGCATGGAGATTCTCCTTCGGTGGGGGGATGATCGCCTGACCTTAACGGCCCGCCCATCCAGAGAATGCGAAGGTGCGGCTGTCCTTCTGATGGAGATGACCGATGAGCGACAACGCGAAACCGCTGGAAATGACGCATGACACCGAAAACCAGGTGTTCACGACCGTGGTGGACGGTCACACCTGCGAGGTGGAGTACCGCCTCGCCGGTAACGTGATGACGATCACGCACACCGGTGTGCCATCGCCCGTGGGCGGGCGGGGTATTGCCTCCCTCCTGACGAAGTTCGCCGTACAGGTTGCCGAGGCCAGGGGCTGGAAGGTGCAGCCCGCTTGCTCCTACGCGGCGACCTGGTTCAAGCGCAATCCGGAGTTTTCTCACTTGCTGGCCTGACGGAGTCCGAGTCGGCCATGGGGTGCTCGCGAGAGTAATGACTGTCGTGATAGTTTTCACACCTCAATCACACATCAGGTCACCCCATGCGTACGAAGTGGATCGCCGCGGCCGTCGCGCTCGCCTTCACCCAGGCCAGCCTCGCCGACACCCCGACGAAATCCGCGGATGATCCGCGTATCGCGGCCATCCTGTCGTCGCTGGCCAAGGTCCGCACGATCGAGTCCGTCGCGCTTTCGCCCGATGGCAGGCAGCTGGCCTGGGCAGTGAAGACCGATGGCAAACCGGTGATCGAGGTCGCCGACGCGCAGGGCCAGCATGCCCACCGCATCACCGCGAGCAAGGGGTGCAGCGAGACCTCGGTCGCCTGGGCCGCCGACTCCCGCCACCTCGCCTTCCTGTCCGATTGCGCGGGCAGCGCCCCGGGCGTGGAGGAGGGCAAGCAGAACGACATCTACACCGTCGACACCGGTACCCGCGCCGCGCCCGTGCGGCTGACCCACCTCACCGGCTACGTCAGCGGCCTCGAATGGCGCGCTGATGGCAAGCAGCTCGGCTTCCTCTACGTCCCGAACGCGACCCGCCGCGCGAGCGCCACCGCGGCGGCCAAGCCGCAGCTGGGCGAGGTCGGCGTCGAGGGCATCGAAGTGCAGCAGGTGGCCAGCGTCGACGCGGCGGGCGGCGACGTCCACGTCCTCACGCCCGCTGGCCTGCACGTCTACGAGTTCAGCTTCTCGGCCGACGGCGCGCGCATCGCCTATGTCGCCGCCGAGCCGCCGGGGGACAACAACTGGTGGGTGGCCAAACTCTACGTCCAGCCGTCGACCGAAGGCGGCAAGGGTGACGTCGTCGTCGACACCGCGACGCTCAGCGGTCCGCTCAAGGGGCTGCAGGTGGCCGTGCCGCGCTTCTCGCCGGACGGCTCGCGCATCGCCTTCATCGGCGGCCTCATGAGCGATCAGGGCTCGACCGGTGGCGACATCTGGACCGTTCCCGCCGCCGGTGGCGCGGCACCCGTGGACGTCACCCCGGACATCCACACCACGCCGGCCTGGTTCACCTGGACGGCGAACGACGCCCTTCTGGTGGGCGAGCACACGGGCGGGTCCAGCCGCGTATCCCGTTACGCGCTGCCGGCTGAGGGCGTCGCCACGGCGACTCGTCTGTTCGATCTGCCGATGACGATCGGAGACGGTCGCCTCTCGATGTCCTTGTCGCTGGATGCGAAGGCCAGCAAGGCCGCGTTCGTGGGCAGTTCGTTCGACAAGGCCTACGAGGTACACGTCGCCACGCTCGCCGCCTCGCACGCGCCGGTGGCGGTGACCTCATTCAACGCCGCGCTCAAGCCGTCGTGGGGCAAGGCCGAATCGATCTCGTGGACCTTCGAAGGCCACGAGGTACAGGGCTGGCTGCTGTATCCGGCGCACTACAACCCGAAAAAGCACTACGGGATGATCGTCTCGGTACACGGCGGTCCTGCCGCGGCGGTCACGCCGCGCTGGCCCGGTGTCGGCTACGGCGGTGCGCCGCTTTCCGCGCTGGGCTATTTCGTGTTCATGCCCAACCCACGTGGCAGCTACGGGCAGGGCGCGGCCTTCGTCCAGGCCAACCGCAAGGACTTTGGCTACGGTGACATGCGCGACATTCTCGCGGGCGTCGATACGATCGAGAAGAATCACCCGGTCGACGACAAGCGCCTCGGCCTCACGGGCTGGAGCTACGGCGGCTTCATGACGATGTTCGGAGTGACCCAGACCAACCGTTTCCGCGCGGCGGTCGCGGGCGCGGGAATCTCCAACTGGCAGAGCTATTACGGCCAGAACCTCATCGATCAGTGGATGACGCCGTACTTCGGTGCGTCGGTGTATGACGATCCGGCTGTCTATGCGAAGAGTTCGGCCATCAATTTCATAAAACAGGTGAAGACGCCGACGCTGATCGTGGTCGGCGAGCGTGACGCCGAGACGCCCGCCCCGCAGTCGTTCGAGTTCTGGCATGCGCTGCGCGCCCAGAACGTGCCGACTTCGCTGGTGGTCTACCCGGGCGAGGGTCACGGCTTTGCGCGCGATGAGAACCGCCGTGACGTGCTGGCCCGCGCCCTGGCCTGGTTCGATCGCTATCTGCCGGCCAGTGGGAACTGAGCCGGCTTCCGGACAAGTACGCAGGTAGTGCACATTTTCGGAAAGGCAGGTCGTCAGGCGGATTGCGTTTTTTCGCCGGTCTATCATCATCCGATCGGTGATGGCGTTCTTTTTCTCACGCAGGGCTAAAGTCGGGGGCGGTGGTGGCCGTTAGACCTAGGGAGATGTCGTTTCGCGCCTGGTGTGTTTCCAGGCTCCCGGGCGCGGTCGTTCCGTTTTTAAAGCAAGACGTGCCCCGGATGCCGGGCCGGAGCGTGGTGTGTTGAACCATCGTAGCGTCGAGAGTGGCCTGCACCTGGCCGCATCGAAGTGTGCCCGCTGGACCCTGCCGGGGTCGGGCGACGGCACGCGTTGTGCCAATTTCGGCACCGTTGGCGCTGGACCGGGCTGGGTGGTCAGTCTGATCGTCGTCGTCGCGGTGGCCACTGCCGCCATCGTCTGGCTGGTGGGGCAGCGCCGCCAGTTGCGCAGCCGCCTGCGCGATCCACGCGAGCAGGCGCGCCGGGTGCTGGCCTTCCACGCGTATCACGACACGCTGACCGGGCTGCCGAACCGCGCCTTCCTGCTGCAGACGCTGGAGCAGGCCCTGGCCGACTCCTCCGACGATTCGCTCGCGGTCATGTTCATCGACCTGGACGGCTTCAAGTCAATCAACGACACGCTGGGCCACGAGGCGGGCGATGCCTTCCTTCAGGCGGTCGCCACCAGCCTGCGCAGCAGTGTGCGTGAGCGCGACACGGTGGCGCGCTTCGGTGGCGACGAATTCGTCGTGGTGGTGCAGGCCTATGGCGGGATGGAAAACCTCGTTCGCGTCTGCCGCAAGGTGCTGGATCTCGTATCGCAACCGGTCAGCGTGGCTGGCCAGTTCGTTGCGGTAAGCCCCAGTATCGGCGTCGCGGTATCGCCCAAGGACGGTACGGTGGCCGACATGCTGATCCGCAACGCCGACGCGGCGATGTACGCGGTGAAGGAAACCGGCAAGGCCGACTTCCGTTTTTACGAGGAGGGCATGCTCGAGCAGGCCCGCGAGCGTGTCGCGCTCACCGTCGAACTGCGCGAAGCCCTGCAGCAGGGCAATCTGGGCGTCGAATACCAGCCCAAGCGCCACCTGCGCGACGGCACGCTCGCCGGCGTCGAAGCGCTGGCCCGGTGGAACCATCCCACGCGCGGCCAGGTGCCTCCGGCCGTCTTCGTCGCGGTGGCCGAGCGCTCCGGTCTGATCCACGCGCTGGGCGAATACGTGCTGCGCGCGGTGCTCACCCAGGTCAAGGCCTGGGATGCCGCCGGCATCGCGGTCGACTACGTGGCGATCAACCTTTCCATGCACGAGCTGACCCGCCCGGCCTTCGTCGAGACGCTGCACCGCGTGGTGCGCTCGTATGGCGTGGACCCGATGCGTATCCGTTTCGAACTCACCGAATCCACGGCGATGCGCCAGCCGGAAGAGACCATGCGTCAGCTGGTCAAGCTGCGCTCGCACGGGTTCGACCTGCTGATCGACGATTTCGGCGCGGGTTACTGGAACCTCGGTCACCTTCGGGAACTCCCGGTGGGCACGATCAAGATCGACCAGTCGTTCGTGCGTGGCAGTTCGCTCAATCTGGCGGATCGCGAAATCACCGAAGCGATCGTCGGCCTCGCCAAGAAGCTCAACATGCAGACGATCGCCGAAGGCGTCGAAACCGAAGCGCAGGCCGACTGGTTGCGCGATCTCGGCTGCGACATCGGCCAGGGCTATTTCTTCGCCCGGCCGATGACCGCGGATGCCTTCAGTCGTTACCTCGACCCGACGATGGCCTATGCTGGCTGACCGCGCACCGCGGCCCGTTCGCTCACCGCGCCTCCGAGCACATCTGATTGCCCTCGCGGCCCTGCTGTGCTTTGTCGTCGCTTCGGTGGTCTCCGCGCAGGTCGGCCCGACGGGAAACACGTCGACGGTGGGCGTGGACCCGTGGGCGGTCTACGAGACCTCGTGGTTCGACACGCTGGGCGTGGCGGATGGCTTGCCCCATTCGACCACCACCGCCATCGTGCAGGACAAGCGCGGGCTGATATGGATCGGCACGTTCGGCGGCCTGGTCCGCTACGACGGCTACCGCACGCAGGTATTCGGGCAGGAGCCCGATTCCTACGCGGGCGCCGTGCTGCCCGACGCCTACGTGCGCGCCCTGATGCCGCTGGACGACGGCGGGCTGCTGATCGGCACCAACACGGGCGGCCTCGTCCGTTTCGATCCGAAGACGATGCGCTTCCACGTCTATCCGGTGGGTCCCGGCGGGACATCGCACGCGAAGATTTTCTCGATCGCCGCGTCCCGCGAGCCCAACGTGTACTGGATCGCGACGGAAGGCGGCATCGATCGCATCGACGTGACCAGCGGCCACATCGAGCGCGTCTCGGGGCTGCCGGGCGACGAAAAGGAGATGCTGCCGCGCACCTTCGTGGTGGCGGAGGATGCGGTCGGCAATCTGTGGGCCGGGGCGGATAACGGCCTGTTCGTGCGTCGTCGCGGCGGTCATTTCGAGCGCGTCGTCTCGTCGGACCCGGCGATCGACGAGATCCTGCACGATCAGGTCTGGGCCTTGCTGCCCGACAGCAAGCGGCAGCTATGGGTAGGCACCGGGCAGTCCGGGGCGATCTACATCGACACCGCCGGGAAAGGTCATGCGGTGCCGGGCCTGTCGGGCAAGAACAGCCTCGCCCACCGGCGCACCGTGCGCGCGTTCCACGAGACGCCGCAGGGTGTGCTCTGGGCCGCGACGGATGGGGCGGGGGTCGTTACCTTCGACATGAACACCGGTCGCCTGCGTCCGCTCAGCCATGACGCGGCGATGCCGTCGTCGCTGCCGGGCGACATCACCCGCGACATTTATCAGGACACCGCGGGCAACATCTGGGTCGCGACCGAACTCGGCGCGGCGCGCTACGACCCGAACGGTCGCAAGGTGTTTTCCGTGCTGCCGTCTCCGCTGGAGACCCACACGCTGTCCAACGCCAACGTGCACTCGGTGTTCGTCGATCCGCGCGGAAGGGTCTGGCTCGGCCTCGGCATGGGCCGCATCGATCTGCTCGACCTGGGCAAGGGCAGCATGCGTCACCTGCAACTCGGTGGCGAGCAGGCCGAGCGCGACGTGCAGGCCTTCGTCGTGGCGCCAGACGGGTCGATCTGGGCGGGCGCGCAGGGCATTTCGCGGATCGATCCTGAGACCTTCGAGCTGAAGAGCTCGGTGATCCCGAGTCTCGACGGCAAGCTGATCCTGTCGATGCAGCGCGATGGCGACGATATCCTCATCGGCTGCTATGACGGCCTGTTCCGCTACGACACGGCGACCGGCGCGCTGGTGCAGATGCGCCACGACGCGTCCGATCCGAAGAGTCTGGTCGGCGACCAGGTGCGTTACATCACGCGCATGCCCGGGGCGTGGTGGTTCTCCACCATCAGCGGCATCAGCATCGCGTATGACGGCAAGCCCGGCTTCGTGAATCTGCATCACGACCCGGCCGACCCGACCAGCCTGCCGCACGACTACACAGGCTCGCTGGCGTTCGATTCGCACCACCGCCTGTGGATCGGGACGTTCGGCGGTATCGCCTACCTCGACGACTTCAAGCCGGAAGGACCGTTCCGCTTCGGCGTGATCGGTGCGCGCGAGGGTCTGATCAACACCAAGATCAACGCGTTGCTGGTCGACCACGACGATCGCATCTGGGCCTCGATGGCCAACGGCGTGGCGATGGTCGATGCGAACAGCCGCCGCGTCTCCGACCTGGGTATCCGTGACGGCCTGCGCATTCCGAGCTACATCCATCGCTCCGCCGCCGAGGCGCCGGGCGGCGAACTGATGTTCGGCGGTCTGGGCGGCCTGACCGTGGTCCGTCCGTACTGGGTTGCCCCCCACGTGCCGCCGCCGCGTCTCGCCATCACGCATGTGTCGACCAACGACAAACCGCTGCCGCTCGCCGACCTGCCTGACGATGGCGGTCGCATCACGCTCGATGGCGATGGTCGCCGGCTACGTGTGGACTTCGCGCTGCTGGACTTCCGGGCGCCGTCGGAAACCCATTACGCCTACCGCATGGACGACGCGGATGGTGGCTGGAACGAGGTGGCCCGTGGCCTCCCGCCCAGTGCGATTTATACCAACCTCGCCAGCGGCACCTATACCCTGCGACTGCGCGCGACGATGCGCGGTCTGGATGCACGTACCGTGGAGTCGTCGGTTCGCGTGACCGTGGTGCCGCGCTGGTATGAAAGTCCCTGGACGCTGCTCGCCGGCGTCGCGCTCGGCGTCGTCGCGTTCTTCGGGCTCGTCTATCTGCGCACGCTGTACCTGCGCCGTCGTGCGGAGCTGCTGCAGGTTCAGGTCGACGCGCGCACACGGGACCTGAAGGCGGCCAACGAGCGACTGGATCACCTCGCCGGCACCGATGAACTGACCGGCTCGCTCAACCGTCGCCGCTTCCTCGAGCAGGCCGAGCGCGTACGCCAGGGGGCGTCCACCGACGGCATTCCGTTCAGCGTGGTCCTGCTGGATATCGACGACTTCAAGTCGGTCAACGATACGTTCGGCCATCTGGCCGGCGACACCGTGATCCGCGAGACCATGCGCGTGATCTCGTCGATGTGCCGCGCGGACGATCTCGCGGGCCGCTTCGGCGGTGAGGAGTTCATCCTCTGCCTGCCGGGCGCGCTGGCCGAGCATGCGCTGGATATCACCGAGCGCGTGCGTCATGCGCTCGGCGCGATGACGATCGTGCACGGGGACTACCGGATCCGCATCACGGTGAGTGCGGGCGTCGCCATGTGGCGGTCGCCCGAGTCGCTCAATTCGCTGCTGGGACGCGCGGACGAGGCGCTGTACGAGGCCAAGAACGACGGCCGCAACCGCAGCCGCATCGCGGGGCTGTAGAAGCGCGCAAGGCCTCTGTAGAAGCGCGCCCCGCGCGCGACACCCGTCACCTCAATCGCGGAAATTCTCGAACTGCAGCGGAATTTCCACGTCCGCCTTGCGCAGCAGCGCCATCGCCGTCTGCAGGTCGTCACGCTTCTTGCCAGTGACGCGGATCTTCTCGCCGTTGATCTGCGCCTCGACCTTCAGCTTTGCTTCCTTGATCTTCGCGATGATCTTCTTCGCGACCGGCTGCTCGATCCCCTGCTTGATGGTGACCTTCTGCCGGCCCTCGGCCAGGTTGGTCTCGACCTTGCCGACGTCCATCGAGCGCACGTCGATCTGCCGTGCGGAGAGGCGGGCGCGCAGGATGTCCATGATCTGGCCGACCTGGAATTCGTTGTCGGCACGCAGGGTCAGGACGTTCTCTTCCTGCTCGATCTTCGCCGAGGTGCCTTTCAGGTCGAAGCGCGTGGTGACCTCGCGGTTGGCCTGGTCGATGGCGTTGACGAGCTCGTGTTTGTCGACTTCCGAGACGATGTCGAAGGAGGGCATGGTGGGGTCCTTGTCTAAGGTGGCGATGACCAAGTTTACGCGACGGCGGTACCATGTGCGTTTGCACCACGGAAACCACGCATGGAATACGACGTACTCGTCATCGGGGCAGGCGCGGCGGGCCTGATGACGGCCATCGTCGCGGGCGGCCGTGGGCGGCGCGTGCTGGTGGTCGACCATGCGAACCGGGCAGGCAAGAAGATCCTGATGTCCGGCGGCGGCCGCTGCAATTTTACGAATACCGCCACCACGCCGGCCAACTTTCTCTCGGCCAACCCGCATTTCTGCAAGTCCGCGCTGGCGCGTTACACGCCCTGGGATTTCATCGCCATGGTCGACCGCCACAGGATCGCCTGGCACGAGAAGTCGCCGGGCCAGCTGTTCTGTGACGAATCGTCCAAGCTGATCGTGCGCATGCTGCTGGACGAATGCGCCGCGGCGGGCGTGCGTGTCGAGACGAACTGCGGCGTATCGCGGCTGCGTGCGACCGGCGGTGGCTTCGCCTGCGAGACCCCGCTGGGCCATGTGCGCGCCGCGTCGCTGGTGATCGCCACGGGCGGGCTGTCGATTCCCAGCCTCGGGGCCACCGGCTTCGGCTACGAGGTGGCGAAGCAGTTCGGTCATGCCGTGCTGCCGCTGCGCGCCGGTCTCGTGCCGCTGACGCTCAGCGGCAAGCACCAGGAACGCTTCGACGGGCTGGCTGGCGTGGCGCTTCCCGTCGAAGCGACGGTTGGCGATACCTCGTTCCGTGACGCCTTGCTCATCACCCATCGCGGCGTCAGTGGCCCGGCGATCCTGCAGATCTCCTCGTACTGGCAGCCCGGTGCCGACCTGCGGGTCAACCTGCTGCCGGACACGGATGCCGCCGAGGCCTTGCGCCAGGGCCAGGCCGAGCGTCCTGCCGCCGAGCTCAAGACGGTACTCTCGTCGCTGCTGCCGCGCCGTCTGGCCGAGCGCCTTTGCGAGATCTGGCTGCCCAATAAGCCGATGCGTCAATACCGCGCCGCCGAGCTCAACGATATCGGCGCACAATTGGCCGACTGGCCCATCGTCGCCAGCGGCACCGAGGGTTACCGGACCGCCGAAGTCACCCTTGGCGGTGTCGATACCGATGAGGTGTCTTCTTCCACCATGATGTCGAAAAGACATCCGGGCCTGTATTTCGTCGGGGAGGTTCTCGACGTGACCGGCCATCTCGGCGGCTACAACTTTCAATGGGCCTGGGCCTGCGGACATGCCGCCGGCCTGGCCGTCTGACAGGAGCACGACATGCGTATCGGTTTTCTCGGCCTCGGCGCCATGGGCGCGGCCATGGCCTCCAACCTCATCAAGGGCGGCCACGACGTCACCGTCTGGAACCGTTCGGCCGATGCCGCGAAGCCGTTGGCGGAGCAGGGCGCCAGGGTCGCCACCACCCCGGCCGAAGCCGCCGCGGGCGCCGAGGTCATTCACGGCATGCTGGCCAACGACGCTGCCGTGCGCCAGGTGCTGATCGACGGCGGCGTGCTCGACGCCCTGCCCAGGGGGGCGGTCCACGTGAATCACGCGACGATCTCCGTCGCGCTGGCGCGTGAGCTGGTCGAAGCGCACGAGACGCGCGGCCTGGGCTTCGTCGCCGCGCCCGTGTTCGGGCGTCCCGAGGTGGCTGCCGCCGGCGCGCTCAACATCGTCGTCGCCGGCAAGCCGGATGCCGTCGCCACGGTGCAACCGCTGCTGGATCTGCTTGCCGGCAAGATCTGGCCGATGGGCGACGACCCGATCCGCTCGGTCATCGTCAAGATCGGCGGCAACTTCATGATCGGTGCTGCTATCGAGAGCATGGCCGAGGCCACGGCGCTTACCCGTGCTCACGGCGTCTCGGCCGCCGACTTCCTGGACGTCATGTCGAATTCGCTGTTCGCCGCGCCGGTGTTCAAGAATTACGGTGGCCAGATCGCGAAGAACACCTATGAGCCGGCGGGTTTCAAGCTCAGTCTGGGCTTCAAGGACGTGGGTCTGGCCCGTTCGGCGGCCGACGCCGAGCGCGTGCCGATGCCGCTGGCCAGCCTCTTGCACGATACGCTGCTGGAATCGCTGGCACAGGGCGACGGCGACATCGACTGGGCAGGCATGGCCCGCGTGGCGGCGGCCCGCGCCCACCTCAAGGACTGAACCGTCAGAGCCGATTTACGCAAGTCTTCACAATCTCCAGCCCGGCGGGTCCGCAACAATGGGGTCCGCACGCTGTTGTGCTGTCTTGGGAACGAAGTCATGTCGGCAACCTGGAAGACGGTTTACGAGGGAGAACACGAAGGCCGCTCGGTCACGATCAAGGAATCCAACGACCACACCTTCAAGGTACTGACGAAGCAGAACTTCCACGACGAAGGCATCGCCTACCAGGAGGGCGACCGCTACGTTCACGTCTCGCCGGCCAGCGTCGGCGAGCAGGTCGAGAGCGAGGTGAACTCGCGCGACTCGCTCGAAGAGGCATTGAAGGAACTGCATTTCTCGTCGGAATCGGTCAAGGCGATCCTTGGCAAAATGCACTGACGGATCGGTAGCCGTTTCTGCCATGATGGGGGTTCGTTACCCCATACAGGCGTGTCCCGTCCATGGCAGAAACGATGTCCCCGACGATCGAGCGCACGGTTCCACGCGTGCTGATGTGCGCTCCGACATTCTTCGAGGTCAGCTACGTCATCAATCCGTGGATGACCGACCACGTGCATGACACCACCAGCGAGCGCTCGCGCCGCCAGTGGGACGCGCTGCGCGACACCGTGTCGCGCCATGCCGACGTGGCTCTCCAGCCGCCGGTGGAAGGGCTCCCGGATATGTGCTTCGCGGCCAACGCGGGCCTCGTGTTCGGCAATGCTTTTGTACCGAGCCGCTTCCGCTACGCCGAACGGCAGGGCGAGGAAGCGCATGCCCGGGCGTGGTTCTCACGTCATGGATTCGACATCGTCGATATCGCTCAAGACGTCTTCTTCGAAGGGGCGGGTGATGCGTTGTTCGACCGCGGCGTGTCGCGTCGTTTGTGGATGGGGCATGGCCATCGGTCCGATCCCGCGGCGGCATGCGAACTGGCGACGCGTCTGGATATCGAAGTCATTCCGCTGAAGCTTGCGGATCCGCGTTTCTATCACCTCGACACGTGTTTCTGTCCGCTGGTCGACGGCTACACGTTGTATTTTCCCGGCGCGTTCGACGCGGCCTCGCTGGCGTCGATCGAGAAGCACATCGCGCCGCATCTGCGAATTCCGGTGAGCGAGCACGATGCGCTGGATTTCGCCTGCAATGCGGTGAACCTCGGCAAGGTCGTGATCCTCAATCGTGCGGGACCGGATTTGCGGTCGCGGCTGGAGGGCGCCGGGTTCATGCTTATCGAGGTGGCGCTTGACGAGTTCATGAAGTCGGGTGGTGCGGCGAAGTGCCTGACGTTGCGGCTGGATGAGGTGACTGGGGTTTAAGGGCTCGGCGTTGGGGCAGGGAGCCGTCGGCTGCCGTTCCTGTCGCTAAGTCCTCCTACGGCCTTCGCCTTCGTGCGGAAGCGCTCCAGGAACGGCAGCCGACGACTCCCCTCCGGCGCTGCCGCAGGTTGTTTGGCGAGCTGAGCCGAGCCGAGCGTAAGTTGCACGCCGGGCATCCCCGCAACGCCACCGTATGCTGGCATGTCGGTGCTCTGCGCTGGACGCGCTCCGACCGGCGGCGTCACGGGCTGGAGGGTGCCGTTGGGTGTCGTTCCCGGAGCGCTTCCGCACGAAGGCGAAGGCCGTAGGAGGACTTAGCGACGGGAATGGCACCCAACGGCACCCTTGCCACAACACAAAGCTCCTCAGCTCTTTTTACGCCGAGCCAACCATTTATCGAGCTCATTCGCGAAGTTCTGCCGATCGCGTGGATGCATCGCAGCGGGCCCGCCGGTGTCGACGCCCGATCCGCGGAGCTCTTCCATGAAGTTACGCATCGAGAGGCGCGCCGCGATCGTGTCCTTCGTGTACATCTCGCCGCGCGGATGCAGCGCCAGTGCGCCTTTCTCGATCGCGAAAGCCGCCAGCGGAATGTCCTGCGTCACCACGAGGTCGCCCGGATGCACGCGGCGGACGATCTCGTCGTCGGCGACGTCGAAGCCGCCCGGGACCTGGATCGACTTGATGAACCGGGAGGCTGGCGTGCGGATCCACTGGTTGGCGACCAGGGTGACCTCGACCTGCTCGCGCTCGGCGGCACGGAACAGGATGTCCTTGACGACGTTGGGGCAGGCGTCGGCGTCGACCCAGATGTTCACGGTCAGACGTCCGTCCAGTCCACGTGGCCGTCGATGATGGTGTTGGTGCGGCCACCGACCCACACGGCCTCGCCGTCGATGCGGATGATGATGCGTGCGTCGTGGCCGACTTCGCGACCCTGGCTGACGATGTAGCCCTTTGCCAGCTGACCGGTCCGGTCGCGTTCGGCGACGTAGGCGGCGATCAGGCCGTTGGCGGCGCCCGATGCGGGGTCTTCGACGATGCCGACGCCGGCGGGAAACGCGCGCACGGCCAGGCCCTCGGCCGAGCGTGCGAACACGCACAGGCCGAGCGTATCGGTGGCCAGGGCGAGGCCGCGGATGGCTGCGTGGTCGGGGCGCCAGCTTCGCAGCGCGGCTTCGTCGGCGAATTCAGCGACCCACCAGCGACGGCCACCTTCGACACAGGCCGGAGGCAGTGCGCCGAGCTGCACGCCGTAGAGAACGGCGGACAGGGTCTCGCCGCCGTGCGACGCGTCACCGACGATGCGTGCCTTCGGCGACTGCACGAAGAGTTCACGGGAGGGACCTTCGCCTTCGACGCGGATCGGCAGGACGCCGGCGCCGCATTCCTGCCAGATGACGCCGGCTGCATCGGGTTTCACCAGGCCGGCATCGAGCGCGGCATGCGCGCTGCCGATCGTCGGGTGGCCGGCGAAGGGGATCTCCTTGGTCGGCGTGAAGATGCGCGCACGATAATCCGCACCGGCGGCGCGCGCGGGCATCAGAAACGTGGTTTCGACCAGGTTGGTCCAGTGGGCGAAGCGCTGCATGCGCGCGTCCGACCAGCCGTCGGCTTCGACGACGACACCGAGCGGATTGCCGCCGCCGTGACGGGCGGCGAAGACGTCGAGCTGCTTGTAACGGGTCGAAGGCATCGGTGGGACCGGATCGATGGGGGAGGGCGCCATGATAGCCGCATCATTCGACATCGGGCCCCGCAAGCGCGAAGATGCGCGCTGGTTCGACCCCTGAAGGACACTGTTCCAGGCATGATTACGCTGATCATCATCCTCGTGACCTGCGTGGTCTCGATCGTCGCATTCCGCAACCAGCGCCTGCTGGACGACCTCATCCTCTGGCCGCCGGCCCTGTCGCGAAGCCGTGAGTACTACCGGCTGGTGACCTATGGCCTGGTCCACGCGGACATGGGCCACCTGTTCTTCAACATGTTCTCGCTGTACTTCGTCGGCCGCAGCATGGAGCAGCTGTTCACGCAGGAGATGGGGCCGCTGGGCTTCGTCACCTTCTACATCGGTGCGCTGGTCTTCTCGATCCTGCCGTCATACATGGCCAACCGTCGCAACGCGGGCTATCGCAGCCTGGGGGCGTCGGGTGCGGTGTCCGCCATCCTCTTCGCGTTCATCCTGGTCCAGCCCTGGGCACGCATCATCGTGTTCATCGTGCCGATGCCGGCGATCCTCTATGCCGTTCTTTTCGTGGTCTATTCGATCTACATGGACAAGCGCGGCGGTGACAACGTCAACCACAGCGCGCACCTGTGGGGCGCGGCTTATGGCGTCATCTTTACGATCGCACTGGAGCCGCGCGTGCTGCCGTATTTCCTGCAGACGCTGATGAATCCGCGGTTCTGATCGCCCCGAACCTGAATTCTTTCCGACGGATTTGTGTGACTTCGGGCGACGGCTGATACATCATGCGGTTGTCCGCGACGAAGACCTATCACTTTTGAGTCGTCCGGCATGCACGCGGGTTTCCCCCGGTGGGGTGGTTCGCGTCGGCTACTACCGCAGGAGGAATGAACGCATGGCTACGACCCGCAAGTCCGCCGCGAAGAAGTCCGCGGCAAAGAAGACGGCTACGAAGAAGACCGCCGTCCGGAAGGCTGGTGTCTCCGCCGCCGCGAAGAAGACGGCCCGTACGAGTGCCGCACGTCCGGCAGCGAAGAAGACGGTCGCTAAGAAGACCGCCGCCAAGAAGACCGCCGCTAAGAAGACTGTGGTGAAAAAGGCGGTGGCGAAGAAGGGCACGGTCGGGAAAACCGCCGTCAAGAAGTCGCTGGCGAAGAAGGCTGCTGTGAAGAAGGCGGCCGTAAAGAAATCGCCGGCGAAGAAAGCGCCGACCCGCAAGGTCGCTGCGAAGAAAGCCGTCAGCAAAACCGCTGCGCGTAAGGTCGCAGGCAAGAAAGCCGCGGTGAAGAAGGTCGCCAGCCGGCCGTCGACGCGCAAGTCGGCGGCGAAGAAGGCGCCCGCCCGCAAGGTCGCTGCCGCGAAGAAGGTCGCGACGAAGTCGCCGTCCCGTCATGCCGCCGCCAGCAAGAGTCCGGCGAAGAAGGCGGCGGTAAAGAAGGCCGCGAGCAAGTCGGTCGTACGGAAGGCACCGGCGAAGAAAGCGTCGGTCCCGGCGACGTCGGCTACGGCGGCACCCGCGTCCAGGAAGTCCGCGCCGCGTTCGTCCGCTGCGCACCCCGTCGAGCACAAGCCCGTCCAGCGGGCACCGGAAACCAGGGCGGCACGCCAGCCGTCCCCGTCCGTGGCGAAGCCGAAGGCGACACCGGCGCCAACGCCAACGCCTAAGCCCACATCGGGCGCCAGCTCGACGCCCGTCGCGAAGGCCGCACCCAGGCCGCGTCCGAAACCCGTTCCGGCACCCGCTCCCGCGCCTTCACCCGCCGCTGAGCCTTCGGCCGACGAACCGGTTCAGCACATCAGCCAGGAAGAAGCGGTCGCGCATA
Organism: Dyella sp. 333MFSha; assembly: GCF_900102405.1. Taxonomy (NCBI): domain Bacteria; kingdom Pseudomonadati; phylum Pseudomonadota; class Gammaproteobacteria; order Lysobacterales; family Rhodanobacteraceae; genus Dyella; species Dyella sp. 333MFSha. The sequence goes on from NZ_FNBR01000001.1 coordinate 795,538, forward strand.
TCCAGGCGTTGCTCGATGCCAAGCGCGAACGCGATCGTCAGCCACCGACATGGCCCACGGGCGACAACGGCAACGGTACGCCGGCCGTGCAGCCAGGCAATGAGCCCAACCCCGCTCCGAAGTCGCCATCGGCGGAAGCGACTCACGCCAACGCGGCGCACGAGCGCGGCGATCAACAGAAAGACAAAGGCTGACATGCAGCCTGAATGAAAGGGAAGGGCCGCCACGTGCGGCCCTTCTCGTTTTAGCGGCCATTCAATCGCGCGAGCGCAGTGTCCAAAGCGCCATCTGCCGAGGTTCCCCATGCGTACCGCGCGCGTCTTGCTGTTGACCCTGGCCGTCTGCCTTCCGCTCACCGGGTGCTACTACGACCCGGGCTACGGCTATGTCCGTAATGGCTCCGGCGGCGATGCCTACTACGGTGAAGAGACCACGACGACGGTCGTCGATCCCGGCTACGGCTACTACGACAATGGCTATGGCTACGGTCCGGGTTGCTGCTATTCGGGCGTCACGGTTGGGGCGGTGTGGTACGACTATGGCGGTCGTCGGTATTACCGCGGTCGCGATGGGTATTACTTCGACCGCGACGGGCATCGCGGCCCGCCTCCGGGTCGCGGCGACCGGCGACCGCCTCCCGGCGGCTGGCACGGTGGCGACGACGATCACCGGCCGCCCGGAGGCTGGCAAGGCGGCAATCGTCCCGGCGGCTGGCAAGGTGGCCGTCCCGGTGGCGATCGCCCCGGCGGCTGGCAAGGTGGCCGTCCCGGTGGCGACCGGCCCGGCGGTTGGCAGGGCCAGCGTCCGCCGCAGAACGGGGATGCCGGAGGCGGTAACCGTCCGCCGCCGCCCGGCGGCTGGCACGGCGGTGACCGTCCTGCCGGCGGCAACCCCAATGCGCGCCCTCCCGGGCAGCGCATGCGGGACGACAACGGCCCGCGTAACGATCGCCGCGGCAATCGCGATCGGTAAGCGCTGACGCCGCAACGCGGACCACGCTGAGGTCGTCGCCACATACGCTGGCGACTCTCCGAGTCGATGACCAACGGTGTTTCGCGTCCCTGCTGTCTCCCTCATTACCGTGGCGGTCGCCGCGCTGCTCGGTTGCACGTGGGTGCAAGCGGCGCGGCCGCTTCCTCCGTGGCCGGTATGTGCGCTCATGGCGTTCGTATCGCTCTGCGCGGCACTGCGTGCGCGGCGACGCCCGGCCTTGTGCCATGTCGCCCTGGTGTCGGCCTTCGCGGCATGGGCGGCGCTGCACGGCGTGCGAGCGTTCGAGGCACGGCTGCCGCGTGAGCGCGAAGGCGACGATGTCACACTCGTCGGACATGTCATCGAGCTACCCCGCCGCATCGACGCCGACACCAGCCTCGTTTTCGTTCCTGACGATGCGACCGGCAACGACGCGGCCTTGCGGGGCAAACTCCGCCTCACGTGGTACCGGGCCGAGGCACCGCCGCGCGCCTGCGAGCGATGGCGACTCACCGTACGTCTGCGTCGTCCGCGCGGTTCGCTCAATCCCGGGGGCAACGATGCGGAGCGCGGCGCGCTGCAACGGGGTGTGGTGGCGACGGGCTACGTGCGCCCCTCGGCAGACAACGAACGACTGGCGACAGGCACGTGCGTCGACGGCTGGCGATCCGCGATCGCGGATGCGCTGGACCGGCAGCTCGGCCCGCAGGGTTCCCGTGTCGTCAAGGCACTCACCGTCGGCGACACGCGAGGTCTCGACGCGTCGGACTGGGACGTCGCGCGCGCTACGGGCGTCTCCCACCTCATCGCCATTTCCGGCTTCCATGTGGGGGTCGCCGCCGGCGGTGGTCTGCTGCTGGTCCGCCTGCTTTATGCGCTGTTGCCGTGGCTGGCGCTGCGCGTGCCACGGCCCATCGCACAGTCGGTCGCAGGCCTCGCCGTTGCGGGCGTCTACGGCCTGCTGGCGGGGATGGGGCTGCCGACCACGCGCACACTGTTGATGATCGCGGTGGTGGGTGTCGCGGCATGTCTTCGTCAGCGGACCCATGGCCTGACGATGCTTGCCCTCGCGTTGCTGGCGGTGCTGATCGTGGCGCCGCTGTCCGTCCTGTCGGCGGGCTTCTGGATGTCGTTCGCGGGCGTCGGCTTCCTGATGGTCTGTGTCGCGCCGCGCGCACAAGGCTGGTGGGGCTGGGTCGGCGAGCTGTTGCGTGCGCAAGCCGCGATGAGTCTCATCCTGCTGCCGATGTCGCTGTGGTGGTTCGGCAGCGCCTCGCTGGCCGGCTTCATCGCCAACCTGGTGGCCGCGCCGCTCGTGAGTTTCGTCGTCGTGCCGATGTGCCTTGTCGGCTGCGCGCTGCTGGCGTGGCCGGTGCTGGCAGGCCCCTTGCTCGACGGTGCGGCATGGTTGGTGGAAGCGCTGTGGCAAGGGCTGGCGTTGATGGCGCAGTTGCCTGCCGCGCGTCTGGGCGTCGCCGAAGCGGGGCTGTCGACAGTCCTGCTGGCGACGTTCGGCGCGGCGTGGCTGTTCATTCCCCGGGGTGTCCCGTTGCGCGGTTATGGTGCCTTGCTCTGCCTTCCGTTGCTGCTGCCTCCGCGAGACGAACCGGCGCACGGCGCGTTTCGCGCATGGGTGCTGGATGTGGGGCAGGGCCTGGCCGTGCTGGTGCGCACACGCTCGCATACGCTGGTCTACGACGCGGGCCCGGCATGGGCGGGAGGGCGGGACGCCGGTAGCGGCGTGGTGCTTCCCGCCGTTACGGCACTGGGTCTGTCGCCGGTGAACCGACTGGTCATCAGCCATGGCGATCGCGACCATGCCGGCGGCGCGGCATCCATCGCCGCGCGCTATCCGTCCGCGGAGCGCCTGTCCGGCGAGCGTCGCCGGCTGTCGTTCGAGGCGGAGCCCTGTACCCCCGATCGATCCTGGTCGTGGGACGGTGTGGACTTCCGCTTCCTCGTCGTGCCGCGCGAGCGCAGCGGCAAGACGCCGGGTAACGACCGTTCCTGCGTCCTGTCCATCGAAGGGGAAGGGGGCCGGTTGTTACTCACCGGGGACATCAGCGATCGTGCCGAGCGACGCATGGATCCGGCGTCGCTCGCCGTGGACGTCCCGACCGTCACCACGGTGGCTCATCACGGCAGCCGTCATGGCTCGAGCGACGCGTGGCTGGCCGCGGTGGCTCCGGTCCTCGGCGTGGCTTCGGCCGGCTATCGCAACCGCTTCCACCATCCGCATCCCGCGGTCGTGCAGCGTTACCGGGCGGCCGGTGGCGACGTGGTCGTGACCGCGGATACCGGTGCCGTTCGCGTCGATTTTCCGGTCCGGAACGGTCCCCGGCGGGTCCGCGAGTGGCGCCGCCCGAAGGATCGCTACTGGCGCGAGTGACCGGCGTTGTGTTGCAGCGCGGTTTGACATTCCAAATTTAGAACGATTTAAATGGGGATTCCGCACTCAAGGGGATAGACGCGTGATGCGATCGAAGCAGGGTTGGGGCAGGACGGCATTCGTCCTGGCGATGGCGGCTATGGTGGTACCCGTAGGGGCCCTCGCGGCCAATCAGCGCTTCGACAGCTCATTCGAGCCGGGTGATCCCGCGCTGGCGAACAAGGTGCCGGGCGGTCTCGACGTCAGCCTGGTCGGCGGCCCGCCCGCCGAAGCCGTCCTTACGGCCAAAGCCAATGTCGGTTTCACCGGTACGCACTCGCTGCGCTACGCCGGCAACTCCACGGGCGCGCCCAACACGGCGAAGCTGTTCGACACCGATATCCGCGTCGGCGAGGGCACCACGCTGTCCTGGCTGGTCTTCCCGCGATCGAATAAGGACGACCTCGCCAATCCGGCCAACTACGTCGCCGTGGATCTCGTCTTCGACGATGGCTCCCGCCTGTCGACCACGGGAGCGCGCGACCAGCACCGTATCGCCGCCACGGCGAAGGCGCAGGGCGAAGGCCGCGTGCTCTATCCCGACCAGTGGAACTACGTCAGCGTGGATCTGGGCGCGGTCGCCAAAGGCCGTCGTGTCCGCTCCATTGAGCTGGTCGCCGACGCACCGCCGGGCGAAGCCTTCGAAGGCTTCATCGACGACGTGCGCATCGGCACGGCAACGCCCGTGTCCAGCACGCATCCCACCGACTACGTGGACACGCGCCGTGGTTCCAATGCCAACGCCAACTTCTCGCGCGGCAACAACTTCCCTGCCGTGGCGACGCCGCACGGCTTCAACTTCTGGACGCCGGTGACCAACGCCGGTTCCAACTGGCTCTACCAGTACCAGGAGCGTAACGGCGACGACAATCGCCCCCGCATCGAGGCATTCGCGCTGTCGCATGAGCCTAGCCCGTGGATGGGTGAGCGGCAGACCTTTCAGGTCATGCCCGCACAGGCGGAGTCGGGCGCACCTGCGCTGAAGCGCGAAGCGCGTGCGCTGGCGTTCGGCCACGATGCCGAGGTGGCGCATCCGGACTATTACCGCGTGCGTTTCGACAACGGCGTGACCACCGAAATCACGCCGACCGACCATGCGGCGATGTTCCGCTTCACCTTTACGGGCAGGCGTTCGCAGCTCATTTTCGACAACCTCAACGACAAGGCCGAAGTCACACTGGATCCGGGTCATCGCGCGATTCAGGGCTGGTCCGACGTCAGGAGCGGCCTGTCGACCGGTGCCACGCGTCTGTTCTTCTATGCCGAGTTCGACCGCGATGTGTCGGAGAGCGGCCGTCTGACCGGCGAGAAGCGCGACGCCGCCTCGGCATGGTTCGGCTTCGACACCGCCAAGAAGGGCAATCGCACGGTCAACATGCGCATCGCCACGTCGCTGATCTCGGTCGATCAGGCCAGAGCCAATCTCGGTCAGGAAATCGCGACCGCCGATACCTTCGACAGCGTGCGCGAACGCGCCCGCAAGGCCTGGGACGACCGCCTCGACATGATCAAGGTCGAAGGGGCATCGCCCGACGAGCGCACGATCCTCTATTCGAACCTGTACCGTCTGTTCCTGTACCCGAACCAGGCCTACGAAAACACGGGTACGAAGGACAGGCCGGTGTGGCGCTACGCCAGCCCGTTCTCCGCGCCGGCCGGCCCGAACACGCCGACGCAGACCGGCGCACGCGTGGTCGAGGGCCAACCCTACGTCAATAACGGCTTCTGGGATACGTATCGCACGGCGTGGCCGGCTTATGTCCTGTTTACGCCGACCGAAGCGGGCAAGATGATCGACGGTTTCGTGCAGCAGTACCGCGACGCCGGCTGGATCGCGCGCTGGTCCTCGCCCGGTTATGCCGATCTGATGGTGGGTACCAGTTCGGACGTGGCCTTCGCCGATGCATGGCTCAAGGGCGTGCGTAACTTCGATGTGTCGGCGTTCTATCAGTCGGCGATCCGCAACGCCTCGACGGTCAGTGACGTGAAGGGCACGGGCCGCAAGGGCATCGAGCGTTCGCTGTTCAACGGCTACACCGACGACAAGGTGCACGAAGGCCTGTCGTGGTCGATGGACGGCTATATCAGCGACTTCGCGATCGGCAACCTCGCCGCCGCGCTGTCGAAGGAGCCGGCCGCGGCCGGTGACTACAAGGCCTACGCGGACGATGCCGCCTGGTACCGCTCGCGTGCGGTCGGCTACGCCAACCTGTTCGATCCGGCCGTCGGCTTCTTCGTCGCCCGCGACCCGGCTGGCAAGTGGCGCTGGACCGACAAGGACTTCAGCCCGATCCGCTGGGGCGGCGACTACACCGAGACCAACGCCTGGAACATGGCGTTCCACGCACCGCAGGATGGTGCCGGCCTGGCCGCGCTGTACGGCGGTCGCGAAGCGCTGGCCGCCAAACTCGACCAGTTCTTCAGCGCGCCGGGCAAGTTCGACGTGGGCGACTACGGCGACGTGATCCACGAAATGCTCGAGGCGCGCGATGTCCGCATGGGCCAGTACGGCCATTCCAATCAGCCGTCGCACCACATCATCTGGATGTACGACGAGGCCGGCCAGCCGTGGAAGACGCAGGACAAGCTGCGTGACGCCGTGTCGCGCCTGTATGTCGGCAGCGAGATCGGCCAGGGCTACCCGGGTGATGAGGACAACGGCGAGATGTCGGCGTGGTGGCTGTTCGGCGCCGCCGGTTTCTACCCGCTGCGCATGGGCACGCCCGAATACGTCATCGGCGCGCCGCACTTCCCGCACATGACCATCCGCCTCGAAAACGGCGCGAGCATCGACATCCGTGCGCCGGGCGTCAGCGACACCAATCGCTATGTGCAGTCGCTCAAGGTGAACGGGCAGGTGTGGGACAAGGTCACCTTGCCGCATGAGCTGCTGGCCAAGGGCGCCACGCTGGACTTCGAGATGGGTCCGGCGCCGTCGAGGTGGGGTACGGGTGAGGACGCGTTGCCTGCGTCGATCACGGCGGAGGGCGCGAAGCCCGCGCCGCTGGTTGACCTGACCGCCGACGGCGGCAAGGCGTTCGGTTCGGTTAAAGCCGACGAGCTGGCCAGGCTGTTCGACAACACCTCGGACACCACGGCTCACCTCGATGCCACGGGCGCGGCGCTCGGCTGGCACTTCGCCAAGCCGGTGACCGTGGAGATGCTGACCCTGACGTCCAGCGCGAAGCCGGCCGATCCGTCGGGCTGGGTGCTGGAGGGTTCCAGCGACGGCAAGCACTACACGCCGGTCGATGAGCGCAAGGGTGAGACCTGGCCGTGGCGTCGGCAGACGCGCGCCTTCGCCGTGGCGACACCGAAGGCGTATGCCTGGTATCGCCTGCGTCTGGTGGCGGCTGACCCGGCGGCGGGTGTGGATATCAGCGAAGTGGAGTTCCTCGGCCACCGCTGAGAGCTTCACTCTGGCGGGGCCTGTGGACATTGCCTGCCCTGGTAGGAGCCAGCCCTGCTGGCGATTCATGCTTGCCTCGGTTCTTCGTGGAGACTGAGGCAAGATCCTTTCGCCAGCAGGGCTGGCTCCTACCAGAGCCGGCCTCTGGAGCTGGCCGTTCGCCGTAGTGTTAAGAGCGCCTCAGTCCCTTTCCCGGGCCCTGCTATGATGCGCACCTGACTCAAAAGTACCTCCGGGGTTCACGTGCTCGAGATCCTTCTCGCTGGCGGCTGGGCATTGCTGCCGATCCTGATCTGCTCGCTGGTCGCCATGGCGATCGTGTTCGAACGCTTCTGGGCCCTGCGTCGGGCGGCCGTGCTGCCGCCGGGGCTGGGTGAAGAGGTGCGGCAGTGGGCCCGCTCGGCACAGCTGGACGCGGCGCACCTTGCCGCGTTGGAGAAGGGGTCGCCGCTGGGCGAGCTGTTCGCTGGCGCGCTGGCCGTGCGCGACCGTCCGCGTGAGCTCATCAAGGAGCGCATCGAGGACAGCGGCCGTCACGTGGTCCACCGCATGGAGCGCTACCTCAATACGCTCGGCACCATCGCCCTGATCGGTCCGCTGCTCGGCCTGCTGGGCACGGTCATCGGCCTGATCCGCATGTTCATGGGCGTGATGGCCGGCGGTATCGGCGACCCGACCAGGATGGCCGGCGGTATCGGCGAAGCCCTGATCTGCACGGCCTTCGGCCTGATCGTCTCGATCCCGGCCTACGTACTGCACCGTTATTTCCGCTCCAGGGTAAGCGGCTACGTCGTCCAGATGGAAAAAGAGGCGACAGCGCTGCTCGACGACCTGTCGGTCCCGCGTCCCGCCGCGCCGCGTCGTCGCACCGCCGCGGAAGCTGCCGCGCCGCAGGCTGGCTGATCCATGCGCATCGGTTCCCGCCGTGAGGACGACTTCGAGATAAACGTGATCTCGCTGATCGACGTCCTGCTCACCCTGCTGATGTTCTTTGTGCTCAGCACCACCTTCGTCCAGCATTCGCGCCTCAAGGTCAACCTGCCCAAGGCGGACAGCGAGGCGCGCGAAGGCACCGACAACGCGCTCAACGTTGTCATCGACCGCGACGGCCATTATTCCGTCGGCAGCGACGAAGTCATGGGCGAGGGCATCGAGCCGCTCAAGACCGCCATCCAGCGCGTCGCGGGCGACGATCGCAATCGCCTCGTGGTGATCCGTGCCGATGCGATGACCCCCCACCAGAACGTCGTGCGCGCCATGGATGCGCTGGGCCAGGTCGGATTTACGCGCCTGTCCATCGCCACGACCCCGTCCGAGGCGGCTTCGGCCCAGTGAGTACTCCACGCGTTTCGGTCTGGGATGTCCGCACCTGGCAGACGTACAAGCGTCTGCTCAGCTACACGAGACGGTTCCGCACCGCCGGCATCATCGCCATCATCGGCATGATCATCGACCCGGCCTGCCTCTCGTTGTTCACCAACCTGCTGCAGCCGCTGATCGACAACCTGTTCATCGCACGCGATCCGCACACGATCTTCTGGATGCCCATCTGGATCATCTGCATCTTCGCGGTGCGTGGCGTGGCCTCGTACTGCACCGACTACGGCATCGCCTTCGTCGGTCGCAACGTGGTCCAGGCGATCCGCATCGAGGTGTTTGCCGCATATCTGCGCCTGCCGTCGACGTTCTTCGCCAGGGAGCCGTCGGGTCAGCAGATCTCCCGCATCACCTACACGAGCGAGCAGGTCGCGGCGGCATCGTCGGATTCGCTCAAGGTCGCGGTGACCGAAGGCCTCACGGTCGTCGGCCTGCTTGCGGTCATGCTCTACCAGAGCGCGTATCTCGCGATGGCGTTGCTCGTACTGGTGCCTTGCGTGGTGGTCATCGTCACGGTGATCAGCCGCCGCTACCGCAAGATCAGCAAGCGCATCCAGGGCAATATGGGCACCGTGACCAGCGCCGTCGAAGAAGCGGTCGCGGCCAATCGCGAAGTGCGCATCTACGGTGGCCAGGCGCGCGAGGGCGACCGCTTCGGCGCGATCGCCGACCGCCAGCGCCGGCTCAATCTCAAGGTGTCCGCCACCAGCGCAGCCTCCAGCGCGACCATCCAGACCGTCGGCGCCATGGCGCTGGCGACACTGGTGTTCCTGGGCACGCGCCCCGGCGTCATCGAGACGATCACCCCGGGCGTGTTCACCGCCGTGCTGACCGCGATGGGCGGCATGCTGCCGTCGCTGAAGCGACTGGCCGGCATCCAGTCGAACCTGCAGAAGGGCGTGAGCGCGGCGGAAGACCTGTTCGCGATCATCGACGAGCCGCCGGAAGTCGACCAAGGCACCGAGAACCTGGTCCGTACCAGGGGTGACATCCGTTTCGAAGGCGTCAAGCTGGTCTACGAGCGCAACGACCATATCGCGCTGCGCGGCGTCGACCTGGTCTGCGCCCCCGGCACGGTCACCGCCCTGGTCGGTCGTTCCGGTAGCGGCAAGTCCAGCCTCGTCAGTCTGCTGCCGCGTTTCTACGAGCCGACCGAAGGCAACATCCTGATCGACGGCCGCGACTATGCGCAGTACACGCTGGCCTCGTTGCGCCGACAGATCGCCTGGGTCGGCCAGCACGTGGTGCTGTTCGACGACACCGTCGCCGCCAACATCGCCTACGGCGAGATGGCCGGTGCCGCCGAGGCGGACATCATCGCCGCCGCGAAGGCCGCCAACGCGATGGAGTTCATCGAGCGCCTGCCCGAAGGCCTCAATACGCAGATCGGCCAGGGCGGCAACTCGCTCTCCGGTGGTCAGCGCCAGCGCATCGCGATCGCCCGTGCCATCCTGAAGAACGCGCCGATCCTCGTCCTCGACGAAGCGACCAGCGCGCTCGACACCGAATCCGAGCGCCTGATTCAGGACGCGCTGACCCGCCTCATGCGCGACCGCACCACGCTGGTGATCGCGCACCGCCTGTCCACCATCGAACACGCCGATCAGATCGCCGTGATGGAGCAGGGCAGGATCATCGAACTCGGCACGCACCGCGAGCTGCTCGACAAGCAGGGCCAGTACGCCGCCCTGCATCGCATGCAGTTCCACGAGCAGGTCTCCGAGGGCTGACCGTGGCCCTCGGAACGTCGTTACAGAGGCGTTGGTACGGGGGCGGGAAGCCGCCCTTGTGGACGCTGCCTCTTGAAGCGTTGTACCGCGCCGTTGTCGCTCGTCGCGCGGAACGTTTTCGACGTGACGCATCAAGCGTTGTGAAGCTGTCCGTGCCGGTTGTCGTGGTGGGCAATATCACCATCGGCGGTACCGGAAAAACACCGCTTATCGTCGCGCTGGCCAGAGCGATGGCCGAGCGCGGGTTCAAGCCCGGCATCGTGAGCCGCGGGTACGGTGGGTCCGAGCGTGGCCCGTACCTGCTCACCGGCAGCGACGATTCCTCGAAGGTCGGCGACGAGCCCACCCTGATCCGCCAGAGCGGCTTTCCTGTCGCCATCGGTCGCGAGCGTCCCGAAGCCGCGCAACTCCTGATCGATGCGGGTTGCGATCTGATCCTCGCCGACGATGGCCTGCAGCATCACCGCCTCGGTCGCGACGTGGAAATCTGCGTCATCGACGGCGAGCGTCGCCTCGGCAACGGCCGCCTGCTGCCCGCCGGGCCATTGCGCGAACCGGCCAGTCGCCTCGCACAAGTCGACTTCATCGTCGTCAACGGCCACACCGGTCAGCCGAACGAAATCGTCATGACGCTGGAAGGCGGCATCGCGATCAACATGGCCGACCCCTCGCGCACGGCACCGCTCGCCGACTTCGCCGGCCGCCCCGCACATGCCGTCGCAGGCATCGGCAATCCGGCGCGCTTCTTCGCCAGCCTGACCGCGCAGGGCATCGCCGTGGACGGTCACCCATTCGCCGACCATCATGCATTCACCCGCGACGACTTGACGTTCGCCGACGGTTGCCCCGTCCTGATGACTGACAAGGATGCGGTGAAATGTCGTTCGTTCGCGCGCGAGAACTGGTGGCGCGTCCCGGTGAGTGCGTCGTTGCCGCCGTCGTTTTATGACGACGTCGCGGCGTGCGTCGCACGTAAGCGATCATAGATAAGGTTTTCTGATTGGAGTTCGCATGAAGCATGGAACAGCTTGGGTCGTCGGCGTATGCGGGCTTCTTTTTTCGCTCCAGTCAGTCGCGGGCGCCGCTTCCTCCATCGCCATCCGTCCGGGATATACGGCCTGTCTTGACGCTACCGAGGGTCCTGACCTCGATTGGATCGGCTGCTCGCGTAATGAATTCGGATTCCAGGATGTGCGCTTGAATGCGGCTTACCGGACACTCCTGAGCAAACTCCCGGTCGAACAGCGATCTGAGCTGAGGGCAAGTGAGCGGGCATGGATTTCTGCGCGCGATGGCGTTTGTGCCAATAGCAAAGAGGACGGGCAAGGCAAGCCGTTGACGGCGAATGATTGCGCCGTCGTATTCACTGCGCGCCGTGCATCCGCTCTTGAGGTCGCCCTGACGCCTGGAAACATAGATCGGCTTATCGCCACTGACGATCCGTCCTGGCGTGGCGAATATGGCGCATTCGCGCCGCCAGGCGGGTCCGTATACGCGTATCAACCGGGATTTTTATCAGACTCTTCGACGCCGGGCGCGATTTTAGTGACGACCGCAAGTTCAGATTCGAAGTTCGACCGCTCGGTTGAGTTGTTCGTTCCCGACGGCGAGGGGCGGTTGAAAAAAGCCGTGAGTAATTCACGGCTTGTTCCTTGCGCAGGATGTGGTGGGCTGCACGGTGATGACCCGCTAGCCTACGTATGGCTGGCGCAAGGTCGACTCCTGGTCGTGACGAGTGGGGGCGGCCGTGAGCGATGGTCGAATACCTATGCATTCAAGTACTCAGATCCGGCGAAGACCTGGATCTTGTCCAGCGCGCTATTTGGCGAGAAAGACACGGTGACAGGTCAGGAGAAGCGCCGCCTTCTCACGTCCAGGGACTTTGGCGTTGTGAGGTTCGAGGACGCGGATCCAGCGCAACTTTCAGAGTTCAGCAAGCTTTGATGAGTTCATCGTCGGAAGCGAGCCAATAAGGCGCAAGCACCTTCAACCGCTACAGATGCCCAGGGGGCTCGGCTAGCGGCCCAGTGATGGAGCGAACCGCCGCTCGACCCCACATCGCCTTACCGTCCGAAAGAGTCGGCGGGTGCCACTCTCGCGTCCGGTAGCCGCAGGCGAGGGCTCCGACTGGAAGAGGCCGCGAGAGCGGGGCCGGTCAGGGATGACCGGCCGTTTTCGGGGAGGCAGGGACAGCCGACTCGAAAACCCCCAGTCGGAGCCCGACCCGGCCGAAGGCCATTGATACACGGCCGCGGTAGCGGCCTTTCCTTGAGGGGTCGCCGCAGGCGTGGGCGCGAGGGTGGCACCCGCCGGCTCTTGCTCGTGCCGCACGAACGCGGAGAACCAAACGCGATGGCGAAGCCGAGCCCTCAGCTTAAAGCACACAAAAAAGGCCGGTCAAAAGACCGGCCTTCGAACAGCGAAGAAGTCGGAGCGCCTGTTACTGCACCCGCGACACGTTCCCGTTCTCGTCCACCACCACGATGTCGCCCTGGCGAATGGCGCTCGCATCCTTCACCTGGACATTGGTGTATCCACCACCGCCCATCTTCAGACGCAGCGTGTAGCTCTCGCTGCCGCCACCCTTGCCGATTGCGTTACCGGCGAAGCCGCCGCCCACCGCGCCGCCGACGGTAGCCAGCTTGCGGCCGTTGCCCCTGCCGACCTGGTTGCCGAGGACGCCGCCGGCGATGGCGCCGATGACCGCACCCGCGGTGCCGTGGTCGCGGCCCTGGACGACGTTGTGTTCGATGCTCTGGACGACGCCGCACTGGTCGCAGCGGACGTAGATGCCGTCGCTGCGGGTCAGCGTGGCGGCCGAGGCCGGCGCGACTGCCGCCGTGGCGAGCAGGGCGGCCAGGGGAAGGCCGAGGACGGTCTTGACGTTCATGGAAAACTCCTCATTCGAACGGCGGGGACGGTGCCGTAGTGGGACCAGTCTAAGCATCGCTGCTGAATGAATGGCGAGCACGATTCACACTTCACACAAAGACTGGATACTAGGGGCATGACTACCGCCATCCTGTGGTTCCGCCGCGATCTTCGTCTTGCAGATAACCCCGCTCTCGTCGAGGCGATGAAGGCGCACGACCACGTCGTGCCGCTGTACATCCACGCCCCGGAGGAGGAGGGCGAGTGGGCACCCGGCGCCGCCGGGCGCTGGTGGCTGCACCATTCACTGGCGGCCCTGGATACCTCGCTTGGGGCACATCGCGGGTCGCTGCAGATTCTGCAGGGGTCGAGCCTCGATTCGCTGCGCGCAGCCATCGAGGCCACCGGCGCCACAGCCGTGTACTTCAACCGGCTCTACGAGCCGAAGGTCATCCGTCGCGACAAGGCCGTGCGCAAGGCGCTGGAGGAGGACGGTATCGACGTCGCCTCGTTCAACGCGTCGCTGTGGTGCGAGCCCTGGGACGTCGCCACGAAACAGGATGAGCCTTACCGAGTCTTCACGCCGTTCTGGCGCAACCTCCGCACGCGGATCGACGACGTCGGGCCGGTCGACGCGCCGTCGCCCATGCACCTGGCGAGCCTGCCGACGTCGGTGGCACTGAACGAGCTGGCGCTGTTGCCGACACTCGACTGGGCCAGAGGCTTCGACGAATGGACGCCGGGCGAGCGGGGCGCCCACGAGATGCTCGAACTCTTCGCCGATGACGCGGTGGGTCAATACGTGGAAGGTCGCGACCTGCCTGCAAGGCACGGCACATCCAGGATGTCGCCGCACCTGCACTGGGGGGAGATATCGCCCCTCCAGATCGCCGCCGGACTGCGTGCCCACGCGGCCAGGACGAAGAAAAAGCCGGATATCGAGCCCTATCTGCGGCAGCTTGGCTGGCGCGAGTTCGCGCACCATCTGCTGTTCCACTTCCCGAAAACCCCGAAAGAGAACTTCAACCCGAAGTTCAACGGATTCCGCTGGGCGAAGCGCGATGCGCATGCGTTGCGCCGCTGGAAACAGGGCAAGACCGGCATCCCCATCGTCGATGCGGGCATGCGGGAGCTCTGGGCCACCGGCTGGATGCACAACCGCGTGCGCATGCTGGTCGCCAGCCTGCTGACGAAGAACATGCGTCAGCACTGGGTGCTGGGCTCGAAGTGGTTCTGGGACACGCTGGTCGACGCGGACCTGGCCAACAACTCGCTGGGCTGGCAGTGGGTGGCGGGCAGCGGCGCCGATGCCGCGCCGTACTTCCGCATCTTCAATCCGGTGACCCAGTCGGAAAAATTCGACAAGGACGGGGCGTACATCCGGCGCTGGGTGCCTGAGCTTCGCGATGCGCCCGGACGTCTGGTGCATGCGCCGTGGGAAGACGAAGCGTTCCTGAAGGCGTCGGGCTACCCGCGCCCGCTGGTCGATCTGAAGGCCACGCGCGACGACGCGCTTACCGCTTACCAGGCGTCGAAGAGCGATCGGGTGCCGTCCGCGGATCGTGCAGACGGCTGAAGATCCAGCTGGCACTGAGGGTGATCAGGCCGAGCACGATGACCGACCAGCGGAACGCCCAGACATAGCCCTGGGCGTTATGCGAACCGAGGAAGCCGGCCATCAGCAAGGATGCCAGTGCGATGCCGAAGCTCATCGACAGGTACTGCGCGGTCGAGGCCATCGAAGACGCCTGCGAGGCGTACTGCACGTCCAGGTCCACGTAGGCCAGCGTGTTCATCGAGGTGTACTGCAAGGACATCACCGCGCCGTAGACGTAGACGAAGATCACGGTGACCCAGGCCGGCGTGTCGGCCGAAAGCAGCGCGAAGGAGCAAAGTACGGCCGAGACGGCGATGGTGTTGCCGAGCAGCAGGCGGCGATAGCCGAACTGAGTGAGCAGACGGTTGATGAAAGGCTTGACCGAGATCGAGCCGATCGCCTGCGGCACCATCATCATGCCGGCCACAAGGGGCGACCAGCCGCAGCCGATCTGCAGGAACAGCACCAGCAGCAGATACATGCCGGAAACGCCCAGCCGCGTGAACAGGTTGCCGGCCAGCGAAACCCACACGCTGCGCACCTTCAGCAGCGAGAGGTCGCTCACCGGGAACTCGGTACGACGGCTATGCCGGACGTAAAGCATGCCCGTCGCGATCGCGGCAACCGCATAACCGAGCACGAGGGGCCAGTGGCCGTCGCCACCGGCGGTCTCGGCGGCCATCAGCAGCAGCGCCGATGCGCCGGCAAACAGGATAAAGCCCAGCGTATCGAAACGGTGCGCGGTATCCAGCCGGTAGTCCGGCATCTCGCGGCGATTCAGCAGCAGACCGACGATGCCGACCGGGACATTGATAAGGAAGATCAGCCGCCAGTTGGTGAACTCGACCAGCGCGCCGCCGACGAGCGGGCCGACCACCGATCCCAGCAGGCCGAAGGTGGCCACCGTCGTCATCGAACTGACGAACTCCCGGCGATCGATACTGCGCACCAGTACGTAGCGACCCACCGGCATCAGCGCCGCGCCGCCCAGGCCCTGGACGATACGCGAGGCGACCAGCTGCGGCAGGCTCTGGGCCACACCGCACAGTAATGAGCCCAGCGCGAAGACCAGGATCGCGCCGCCGAACACGCGGCGTGTGCCGAAGCGATCGCACAGCCAGGGGCTCATCGGGATGAAGATCGCCAGCGTCAGTACGTAGCTGGTGAGGGCGGTGCGCATGCTCAGCGGCGTCACCTCCAGCGCGTGGGAGATGGCGGGCACCGCGGTGTTGACGATCGTCGAATCCAGCGCCTGCATGAAGAATGCGGCCGACACCAGCCAGATCAGGCCGCGATAACGCGCCTTGCTGGACGGCTCTGCCGGAGCGAGGGCCGGTCGATCGGTAGGTAAGGCGTGGACGTCGGTCGAAATGGGGGTGTCAATGACGTCGGTCGAGGGCATGATCCGGGCGATTATAGCGGATCGAAACCTTGCTTTTGACGCGCCTTCGGCCGACAGTTCAGGGTCGCGTCTGCTTCGCTCATGCCATCACGGACCCTGCACATGCCTCAAGCCACCGCCCCCGAAGCTGAAGTCGCGCGCGCCGCCGAGCTGCGCCGCCGCATCGAGGATGCGAACTACCGCTACCACGTCCTCGACGATCCCGATATTGCCGACGCCGAGTACGACCGTCTCATGCGCGAGCTGGAGGCGCTCGAAGCCGAATACACCGATCTGGCCGCACTCGACTCGCCGACGCGTCGCGTGGGTGCGCGAGCCCATGGCGGTTTTGCCGAAGTCATACATGCCTTGCCGATGCTGTCGCTGGGCAACGCCTTCGAACAGGAGGGCGACACCGACCGCGAGAAGTACCGCGAGGTCGCCGACTTCGAGCGCCGTATCGAACAGACCCTGGGCCGCAAGCAACCCGTGTTTTCCGTCGAGCCCAAGCTCGATGGCCTCGCCATCAGTCTTCGTTATGAGGACGGCGTCTTCGTACAGGGCGCCACACGCGGCGACGGTGCGGTCGGTGAGGACGTCACCGCCAACCTGCGCACGGTGAAGGCGATTCCGCTGCGCCTGCGCGGTTCGGACTGGCCGCGCGTGCTGGAAGTGCGTGGCGAGGTGATCATGCCGCGCGCCGGCTTCGAGAAGTTCAACAAGCGTGCCCGCGAAGCCGGTGAGAAACCGCTCGCCAATCCGCGCAATGGCGCCGCGGGTTCGCTGCGTCAGCTGGATCCCGCCATCACAGCGAAGCGTCCGCTGGCGTTCTTCGCCTATGCGATCGGTCTGGTCGAGGACGGCGAGCTGCCGGATACGCATTCCGCGACGCTGGCGAAGCTGCGCGAATGGGGGTTTCCCGTATCGCCGGAAGTATCGACAGCGAAAGGCTTCGAGGGTCTCATCACCTATTTCCGCAAGATCGGCGAGAAGCGCGACAGTCTGCCGTACGACATCGACGGCGTCGTCTACAAGCTCGACGATTACGAAGGCCAGCAGGAAATGGGCTTCGTCTCGCGCGCACCGCGCTGGGCGATCGCTCACAAGTATCCGGCGCAGGAGCAGATGACCACCGTCGAGGCGATCGAGATCCAGATCGGTCGCACGGGTGCGGCAACGCCCGTGGCGCGTCTCACGCCGGTGCAGGTCGGTGGCGTCACCGTGACCAATGCGACGTTGCATAACGCCGACCAGGTCGCCCGCCTCGACGTCCGCATCGGCGATACGGTGATCGTGCGCCGCGCCGGTGACGTCATTCCCGAAGTCGCGCGCGTGGTGGAAGAGCGTCGGCCGACGGGCACAGTTGCCTGGCGGATGCCCGCGACATGTCCCGTGTGCGGATCCGAACTGCTCCGCGAAGAGGGCGCGGCGGCGTATCGCTGCTCCGGTGGCCTGATCTGCGCCGCGCAACGCAAGGAGGCGCTGATTCACTTCGCCTCGCGTCGCGCGATGGACATCGACGGCCTGGGCGATCGCTTCGTCGACGCGCTGGTCGAGTTCGACATGGTGCACACGCCAGCCGATCTGTATGCGATGACCGTCGACCGCTTCGTGCAGATGAAGACGCTGGCCGATGAGCGCGACGGTTCGACACCGGAGACGGTGAAGCAGGGCAAGGTCGCGACCCGGTGGGCCGAGAATCTCGTAGCCGCCATCGAGGCCAGCAAGCAGTCGACGCTGCCGCGCTTCCTGTTCGGTCTCGGCATCATGCATATCGGCGAGAGCACCGCGAAAACACTGGCATCGTGGCTCGGTTCGCTGGAGTTCGTGCGACATACGCCGGCACCGGTGCTGCGGGTGCTGCCCGATATCGGCGACGAAGTGGCGACGTCGATCGCCGCCTTCTTCGAGCAGGAAGGTAACCAGAAGGTCGTCGACGCGCTGCTCGATGCGGGAATCGTTTTCGCGGACGAGGGCGTGCCGTCGCCGAAGCTGCGTGAGCGGCTGGGGCTGGATGTGCTGCTCGATGCGGCGAAGGTGCCCAAGCTGGGTCCGAAGAGCACAGCGACGCTGGCGAAGAACTACGCGAATCTCGATGCGCTGATCAAGGCGGGCGAGCATCAGTGGATCGTCGCCGGGGTGCCGCAGGCGGCCGCGTCGAATCTCAGTGCTTACCTCGCCGACAGCGATCGCGCGGCGGCTCTGCGCGCCAGTGCGGAGGCGATGGCCCGGCTGGCGGAGGCCTTGCCTGCGAAGGCGGCTGCGGCCTTGCCGCTGGAAGGGCTGACCTATGTGATCACCGGCACGATGGAAGCGCTGAAGCGCGATGACGCGACGGAGCGGCTGGAAGGTCTCGGCGCCAAGGTGGCGGGGTCGGTGTCGAAGAAGACGACGGCGGTGTTCGCCGGTGAGGCGGCCGGGTCGAAGCTGGACAAGGCGAAGGAGCTGGGCGTGCCGGTTTATACGGAGGCGGATCTGGTGGCTTTGCTGGCCGAGCATGGGGCGGCGCCGTGACAGCGGACCATCGCCGAAAGGGCTGGCTCCCGCGGGGGCGCGAGGCCTTGAGACTGCGGGCGGAGACGCTGGGGCGGATTCGCGCGTTCTTCCTCGAGCGCGGCGTGATGGAGGTGGAGACGCCCATGCTTTCCGCCGCCGGAAACACGGATCCCAATATCCAGAGCTTTACGGCCAGCTTCACCGGCCATGTGGATGCCGGTGCGCGTGAGCGCTGGATGCGTACGTCGCCGGAGTTTCCGCTGAAGCGCCTGCTCGCAGCGGGCGCGGGTGACATCTATGAGCTGGGGCGCGTGTTTCGCAACGGCGAGGCGGGCGGCAGGCACAACCCCGAGTTCACCATGCTCGAGTGGTATCGCGTGGGCTGGGATGACGTGAAGCTGGCGCGCGAGGTGATCGACCTGCTGGAGCTGCTGCTGGTCCGGGCGGGCAAGACGTTCGGCGTATACGAGACGACGTATCGCGGCTTGTTTCACGACGCACTGGGCATCGATCCGCTGGTCGATCCGGTCGAGAAACTTCAGGCCGCCATGAGCGGCACGGAGATCGACGGCGAAGGCCTCGAACGCGACGACTGGCTCGACCTCGTGCTGACGCATCGCATCCAGCCGTTTTTTCCGCGCGATCGCATCACGGTGGTGTATGACTTCCCGGCGAGCCAGTGTGCACTGGCGAAGATCCGTCACGACGACCCGCCGGTGGCCGAACGTTTCGAAGCCTATGTCGGGCCGTACGAAGTCGCCAACGGGTACCACGAACTGAACGATCCCGACGAGCAGAGGGCACGCTTCGAGCGTGACAACGCGAAGCGGCGGGAGCGGGGCGACCGCGAAGTGCCGATCGACGAGCGCTTGCTGAGTGTGCTCGCGGATATGCCGGATTGCGCGGGCGTCGCGCTGGGTGTCGAGCGCCTGCTGATGGTGCTGGCCGGTACGGATGCGATTGCCGACGTGCTGGCATTCCCGTTTTCGGAGGCGTGACGATGGGGATGCTCGAGGCCATTCACCACGTCGCGATCATCTGCTCCGACTATGCGAAGTCGAAGGCGTTTTATACCGAGACGCTGGGATTTCGCGTGGTGCACGAGGCGTACCGGGAAGCGCGTGACTCGTGGAAGCTAGACCTGGAAGTGAGCCCAGGCGTGCAGATCGAGCTGTTTTCGTTTCCGTCGCCGCCGAAGCGGCCGTCACGGCCGGAGGCGCAGGGGCTGCGGCACCTGGCGTTTTCGGTAGGCGATATCGATGCAGTCGTGGCGACGTTGGCGGAGCGTGGTGTGGATTGCGAGCCGATTCGTGTGGACGAGTTTACGGGGAAGCGGTTTACCTTCTTTGCCGACCCGGATCATTTGCCGATTGAGTTGTATGAGAACTGAGGCGGGTTGAATCGCCCGCAAGGCGGGCTCCTACAGGTACGGCGGCACCCGGTGCCGATACCCTCTGTAGTAGCGCGCCCCGCGCGCGATGCCCGTCCGCGCGCGATCCCCTCAAAACTCCAGCTCCTGCGCCGCACACAGATAATCCACCATCGGTGCCAGCCGCTTAAAGCTGTCCACCACAAACGGCAGCAGCTCCGATGAGCACGCCATCTCCTCATCGAAATTCTGCCCGGCGGCGAAATTCTTCCGCTTCAGATCCTCGATCAGCTCATGGTTCGGATCGAACCCGCGCGGCGGCCGCGTCAGGCTTTCACCCCAGAACTCGAAGCGCTCGCGAAACGCCTTCCCGTGCGTCGCCCGCTTCCATGAATCCGGGTTGTCCGCGAGGAAGTCGCGCAGCTTCTTCAGGACCGGCGGTTCGGGATGCCACATGCCGCCACCGGCGAAGCACTCGCCCGGCTGGATATGCAGATAAAAGCCGGGCGCCTGGATCTCATGCCGGCGCTCATGAAAGAAGCGCGATCCCTGCCAGCCCTTGTACGGCTGCTTGTCATTGGCGAAGCGCGTATCGCGATGAATGCGATACAGCGAGCCGCCGACCTTGCGCGTATCGGCGCGGTAATGCGGGCTGATCTTCTTCAGCGGCGCGTCGAGGTCGCCGATCAGCTGCAGGAACGGCTCGCGTACGTGACGCTCGTAATCCGCCTTGTGATCCTGGAACCACTCGCGGTTGTTGTTGCGCATGAGCGACTTGAAGAAACGAAAGGTCGCGGGTGTGAAATAAGTCTGGGCCATGGGTGTCAGAGCAGTTCGTGGCCCCACGCTTCCAGCTCGTCGAGCAGGGGCAGCGGGGAGCCGGGCAGGGCGCGGAGGGCGGTGAGTTCGAGCTGGTATTCGTCGAGCGTGAGCGAGGTCAGCGGGCCCCTCCGGGTGAGGCGCGCGACGCGGAACGCCTCCCAGCGCTCGTGCTCCTGTACCGAGAGGGTCTCGGGCCAGTTGCGCGCGCGATAACGGAACAGCAGTTCCGCGTAGCGCGGGTCGCGGAATGTGAAGCCACGCGAGCCCAGCTGGTCGGGCGGCGTGGCACGCACTTCGGCGAGTAGCCGCTTGTCCGCGTCGGGCAGGAAGCCGCCGTACAGCGCGAGTTCCGGATCCTCGGCCGGCGGAAACTGGCCGGCCTGGCCGTAGATGCGCCGCACCTTTTCGGCGAGGCCTTCCGCCTGGCGCAGAAGGGCGAGATGGCGTTCGACCGCGTCCATGTCCAGACCCAGGCGGGCGTGGTCGGCACCCTTCAGCACGGACAGCGGCGCAAGCGCCGGCGCGTTGTTCGCCTTGATCGTGCGCAACGCGATGCGTTCCACCCCTTCGGGCAGGTCGGCGCGCGACGTGAACACGCGGTCGGCGACGTCGCCGTCGTCCAGCGCGAGCAGGTCGGCGGGATCGGCCGTGAGGTCGTAGACGATGATTTCTCCGGCGCGCGACGGATGCGCCGCCAGCGGCGCGATCACGGTCAGGCACTGGCGGCTGGCGGGATAGCGCGACGACACGTGCACCACCGGCGTCATCGCCGCCACGTCCAGCAGTTCGAAGACACGCTGTTTGCGGCGCAGCGCGAAGTACCAGTCCCACAGCTTCGGCTGGTGCCGGCGGATCAGGCGGGCGAGCGCGATCAGGGCTTCGACGTCGGACAGCGCGTCGTGCGCGCGGTCCTGCTTGAGCCCATTGGCGGTGGCCAGGTGCTCGAGCCGGAAGCTGGGCAGGCCGTCCTCACGGGTCGGCCAGACGATGCCGTCGGGGCGCAGCGCCTGACACAGGCGCACGAGGTCGATCAGGTCCCAGCGGGAATTGCCGTTCTCCCATTCGCGACCGTACGGCTCGTAGAAATTGCGGTACAGGAGGTGCCGGGTGAACTCGTCATCGAAGCGCAGCGAGTTGTAGCCCACGGTGCAGGTACCCGGCACGGACAGCTGCTCGTGGATCGCGGCGGCGAAGTCCGCTTCGCGCAGGCCTTCACGTGCGGTCAGCTGCGGGGCGATGCCGGTGATCAGGCAGGCCGCGGGCTGGGGCGGCATGTCGCGCGGCGGCTGGCAGTAGATCATCAGCGGCTCGCCGACGATCTCCAGGTCGGCGTCGGTGCGGATGCCGGCGAACTGGCTGGGACGGTCCCGCCGCGGGTCGGAGCCAAAGGTTTCGTAGTCGTGCCAGAAGAAGGTCGGTTCGGCCATCGGCACATCATCTCATGGGTCGACCTGCTTTCCACGCGCACTGCCGTTAGACTGGGCGACACCGTTAGGAGCCCCCATGACCGCAGCGCACGACGACAACCTCATCTGGATCGACCTGGAAATGACCGGTCTGGACACGGACAACGACTCCATCCTGGAGATCGCCACGATCGTGACCGACAAGGATCTGAACGTGCTGGCTGAGGGGCCGGTCTTCGCGATCTCGCATGCCGACGCGCGCCTGCAGCAGATGGACGCCTGGAATCGTAACCAGCACATGCGCTCGGGCCTCTGGGGTCGGGCCGTCGAGTCCGACACCGCACCGGGTGAAGCCGAAACGGCCACCATCGAATTCCTCAGGCAGTGGGTGCCCGCCGGCAAGTCGCCGATGTGCGGCAATTCCATCTGCCAGGACCGCCGCTTCCTGCATCGCGAGATGCCGAAGCTGGAGCGCTTCTTCCATTACCGCAACCTCGACGTATCCACGCTGAAAGAGCTGTCGCGTCGCTGGTCGCCGGACATCGCGCGCGGCTTCAACAAGGACTCCGCTCACACCGCGCTGTCCGACATCCGCGATTCGATCGAAGAGCTTCGCTATTACCGTCGCTTCATGGGCCCGATGGGCGGCCCGCAGCAGGGCTGAGCCATGAATCCCTTCGCCACCTCGCTGGACTGCAACGGGCGCGCACTGGTCCTCGACCGGCCGCGTGTCGTCGGCATCGTCAACGTCACGCCGGATTCGTTTTCGGACGGCGGCCGGTACGACACGCTCGACGCCGCCTACGAGCACGCCCTGCGCCTGGTCGAAGAAGGCGCCGACATGCTCGACATCGGCGGTGAGTCCACCCGCCCCGGTGCGGACGACGTCGGCGCCGCGGAAGAAATCCGTCGCGTGGTCCCGTTGATCGAGCGGCTGGCCGCGGCGACCACCGTGCCGCTCTCGATCGACACCTCCAAGGCGGAGGTGATGCGTGCCGCCGTCGGCGCAGGCGCCGGCATGATCAACGATGTCTTCGCGCTGCGTCGTGAGGGGGCGCTCGATACCGCCGCCGATCTGCGGGTGCCGGTCTGTCTGATGCACATGCAGGGCGAGCCCCGGGGCATGCAGGACGCGCCGGATTACGACGACGTGGTCGGCGAGGTCCATCGCTTCCTGACCGACCGGCTGTTCTCGTGTGAACTGGCCGGCATCGATCGCAGGCGGGTGCTGGTCGACCCGGGCTTCGGATTCGGCAAGAACCTCGAGCACAACCTGGCCCTGCTGCGCGCCACGGGGCGCTTCGCGGAACTCGGCGCCGGGGCGTACGTCGGTCTGTCGCGCAAGTCGATGATCGGCGCCATCACCGGTCGTGACGATCCGCGCGCCCGGGTGTCCGGCTCGGTCGCCGCCGCCCTGATCGCCGTGCAGCGTGGCGCCATCCTGGTCCGGGTGCACGACGTGGCCGCCACGGTGGACGCCCTGGCCGTGCAGCACGCCGTCCAGGCCGGCGACACCGCCGCCCGGGTCGACAAACCCACGATGCCGCGCTGGCCGGACGACGACTGAGCCGGGGTCGCGCGCGGGCGCCGGGGTCGCGCGCAGGGCGCGCTCCTACAGGCGGCTTTTGTAGGAGCGCGCCCTGCGCGCGAAAAGCCAACAAGGCGACGACGCGGCACCCCCCATCCGGAGGTATCCTTCCAACCCCGGAAAGGAATTAGCCATGAGCGAACGCAAATACTTCGGTACGGACGGCATCCGTGGCCACGTCGGCTCGTACCCGATCAGCGCCGACTTCATCCTGCGACTGGGCCGTGCCGCCGGTGCCGTGCTGGCGCGCCGCCGCGCCGCCGACCGCCGCGGGGCCTGTGCCGGTCCCGATCGCCGCGACCCCAACCGCAAGGTGCTGGTGGTCATCGGCAAGGACACCCGCGTGTCCGGCTACATGTTCGAAGCCGCGCTGGAAGCCGGTCTGGTCGCCTCCGGTGCCGACGTCCGCCTGCTCGGCCCGATGCCCACACCGGGCGTGGCTTACCTGACGCGTTCCCTGCGCGCCGACGCCGGTATCGTCATCAGCGCCTCGCACAATCCGCACCAGGACAACGGCATCAAGTTCTTTTCCGGGCAGGGCGAAAAACTGGACGATTCGCTCGAGGCCGAGATCGAGGCCGAGCTCGAGGCGGACTTCGCCACCGTGGCGTCCGAAGCGTTGGGCAAGGCCCGCCGCGTCGACGACGCGGTGACCAAGTACGCCGAGTTCTGCAAGTCCACCGTGGCCGACGAGTTCTCGCTGCGCGGCATGCGTCTGGTGCTGGACTGCGCCCACGGCGCCACCTACCAGGTCGCGCCCAAGGTGTTCACCGAGCTGGGGGCCGAGGTCTCGACCATCGGTGCCGAGCCGGACGGCCTCAACATCAACCGCGGCGTCGGTTCCACGGCCCCCGAGGCGCTGGCCAGGGCCGTGGTCGAGCGCGGGGCCGACCTGGGCATCGCCTTCGACGGTGACGGCGACCGCGTCCGCATCGTCGATGCCGACGGCTCGGTCACCGATGGCGACGACATGCTCTACGTCATCGCGCGCCACTGGAAGCGCAAGGCATCCCTGCCGGGTCCCGTCGTCGGCACGCTGATGAGCAACTATGGCCTGCAGCGTGCGCTGAAGGCGATGGACATCCCCTTCGTGCGCGCCAACGTGGGCGATCGCTACGTCCTGCAGCAGCTCAAGGAACACGGCGGCATCCTCGGCGGCGAGACGTCCGGGCACGTGCTGTGCCTCGACCGCTTCACCACGGGCGATGGCATCGTCGCCGCGCTGGCCCTGCTCGAATGCCTGGCCGAGACGGGCGAGACCTTCGGCGAGGCCCGTGCCGGTCTGGTCAAGCTGCCGCAGACGATGCTCAACGTGCGCGTGCAGGGCGCCAAGGCGGCGCTGGGCAGCGACACGGTGAAGCAGGCGCTTGCCGAGGTGGAAGCCGTACTGGAAGGACGCGGGCGCGTCGTACTGCGGGCTTCGGGTACCGAACCGCTGGTCCGCGTCACCATCGAGGCCGCCGACGCGGCCGAAGTGGAACGTCTGGCGGGGCAGCTGGCCGAGGCCGTAAAATCGGCGGCCCAGGCAACCGCCTGAACGAAATCCGGAAGCAGCATGAAGAAGGTTCCCACCCTCGATATCCGTCGTTACGAGACCGACCGCGACGCCTTCGTCGCCGAGCTCGGCGCGGCCTATCGCGAATTCGGTTTCTGCGGCATCAGCGGTCACGGCATCCCGAAGGAAGCCATCGACGGCGCGTACGACGCCTTCGTGCGCTTCTTCGCGCTGCCCGATGAGACCAAGCGGCAGTACCACATCCCCGGCGGTGGCGGTGCGCGCGGCTACACGCCGTTCAAGGTCGAGACCGCCAAGGACAGCAAGTTCGCCGATCTCAAGGAGTTCTGGCACATCGGTCGCGAGATCCCGCGCGACTCGAAGTTCGCCGACGTGATGCCGGCCAACGTGTGGCCGTCCGAGGTGCCGGACTTCAAGGAAAAGGGCTACGGCATCTACGACGCGCTGGACCAGCTCGGCGCGCGCGTGCTCCGCGCCCTGGCCCTGCACATCGACCTGCCGGAGCGTTTCTTCGACGACAAGATCGACTCGGGCAATTCCATCCTGCGTCCGATCCATTACCCGCCGATCGTGCAGGACGACGTGCCCAACGTGCGCGCCGGTGCGCACGAGGACATCAACTTCATCACGCTGCTGGTGGGCGCGAGCGCGGAGGGCCTCGAGGTCCTCACGCGTGAAGGTGAGTGGCTGCCGATCACCACCGAGGGCGACGCCATCGTCGTCAACATCGGCGACATGCTGCAGCGCCTCACCAACCACGTGTACCCGTCGACGACGCACCGCGTGACCAACCCGCAGAACGCCAACGCCCGCAAGCCGCGCTATTCGGTGCCGTTCTTCCTGCATCCGAACCCGGATGTCGTGCTGGACGTGCTGCCGTCCTGCATCACGCCCGAGAACCCGAAGCGCTACCCGGAGCCGATCACGGCGCACGAGTATCTTCAGGAACGTCTGCGCGAGATCAAGCTGATCTGACTCCGCCTTAGCGGCTTTTTCACCGGGAGGGTCCCACGATGGACCCTCCCGGTTTTCGTTCCGGAGTACCTCGTGAAGACATCCAGCCAGCAAACGCCGGCCAAGCCGTCGTCTACCCGAAAAAAGGCCGCCTCACCAAAGGGCAGCGTGCGCACCTCCGGTAAGCGCGTGCGCCGCCAGCGCACGATGCGCGCACGCGGCCGGGCATAAACAGCGCCATCCCCCACTCAAAGCTCCTGTAGGAGCGCGCCCCGCGCGCGACATCCCTTGCAGGAGCCCGCCCCGCAGCGATGCCCCTTGTAGGAGCGCGCCCCGCGCGCGACCCTACGGCACCACCAGATCCGACGTCTCCGCCTTATCACCCCTATGCAGATAAGGATGAGCAAACACGGCGCCCAGAATGATCGCCACCCCCACATAAAACGCCCAGCCCAGTTCCTTCTGCTCTCCCAGCAGCGGAATGGCCAGGACGATCGCATACACCGGCTCCAGATTCGTCACCATCTGCGTCGCGAAGGCGGTGAGATGCCGTAACGCCGTCAGCGCCAGGACGAAGGGCAGCAGCGTGCACCCATAGGCCAGCAAAACGATCAGTGCCCCGTCGTGCAGATCGGGCACAGGGAATGTCGTGCCCGGCATGAACGGTGCAAGCACGGTAAGGAACAGGGTGCCCGTGCCCAGCTCGATACAGGTCACGGTGAGCGAATCGGCCTTATCGATGAGCCGCTTGTTGAACGCGCTGAAGAGCGCCACGAACAACGCGGACAGCACGCCAACAGCGAGGCCGATCCGCATCTCACCCGGCACGCCGCCGGCGACCAGCGCCACGCCGGGCACGACGGCGGCACCGATCAGCAATTCGCGTGGATCGAAACGTCGTCCGGCCACCCAAGGCTCGACCATGGCCAGAAATGCGGGGCATAGCGCGATACACGTCGCGGCGACCGAGGCGTTGGCCAGTTTGATCGCGCCGTAAAACGTCAGCCAGTGCAGCGCGACGATGACGCCGATCCCCGCATAGGACAGCAGCAGCTTTGGCGGAAGCGCGCGTATCGCTCGCCATACCCGGGGCAGGCAGAGCAGGGTTCCCGAGACCAGCAACATTCGCCACCAGACCAGGGGCAGGGCGGCCAGGGTGATCAGCTTGCCGAGGATGGCGGTAAAGCCCCAGAGCAGGACGCAGAAGTGGATATGGAGATGGGCTTTACGGGAAGGCGACATGCGCGAAGCTTGCCGGGGCCGTGGCGCATCCACAAGCGCCACAGCGCACCCGTAGGAGCGCGCCTTCCGGGCAATGCTCTTGGTCAATGCCCGTCAGGGCAAAAAGCATCGCGCTCAGGGCGCGCTCCTACGGTAGGTTACCGGCCCTTGGTCTTCCCAGCCGGCGGGGCCTTAGGCGGGTTGTTCCGGATGTCGTCGAGCAACGGCTTGCACTGCGTCGCATCCGCTTTGCCGCTCTCCGGCACCGCCAGGGCACCGAGGGCAGCGACAGGAGCGGCAAACACCGCCAGCGCCGCCGCGCCGCCCGCACGCAGGATCAGCGGCCCGGCGTGTACGCCGACCGAGGGGTTCTTCATCGTCCCGTGCACATACAGCGGCGAGCGCAGCGAGAAGAGACGGAAACCCTTCGTATGCGGAACGATGTCGAGATTGAGCTTTTCGTCCCGGAAGTTGATATTGCCGTTGACGTTGATCAGGGCCTTCTCGGTATCGAGCGCGAAGAGTCGCGACTCCATGTCGCCGTTGGTCGCCACCAGATCGGCGGCCATGCAGTTGATCTTGACCACTTCATCGCCGAAGAGCTTGTTCACCGCGTAGCTGCCGACATTCAGGCCGGCGAGTTCCAGCAGCGAGCTGCTGATCGCGCCGTCGTTGATAAGCAGCTTCACCTCGCCGTTTGAGCTGCCCAACAGGGCGGCGGGCGAGTTGCCGGTGGCGGTGAGGGACGCATCGCCATTGAGCTCACCGAAGCTGGTCTGCATCGGCGCGAAGGTCGGGAACAGCTCCTTCAGCTTCAGATGGCGGGCGCCCAGATTGAAGCCACCCCTCAAGGGCGTCTTCGATCCGTCCAGCTTGATGTTGCTGCCGACCGTGCCGCCGGCCACGCCGAACTTCAGCGGGTCGAGGATCAGCACAGCGTCCTTCATGATGAGGTGGGTGTAGAGGTTGTCGATCGGCAGGCGCTCACCGTGGACGATCTTCACGCCGGTGAACTCGACATCCGCGTCCATGGCGTTCCAGCGATCGGTCTTGAACGGCTCGACGGGCAGCACCTTGTCGTCAGGTTGCTTCACCGCGTCGCCGCGCTCGGCCTTTTCTTCGTTCGAGCCACCGCCGATGAGCGGGGCCAGATCGCTGAAGAGCAGCTGGTTGGACTTCAGCGCGCCGGTCAGCTTCGGACGCGGCCCGCCCGTGTTGAACGTCAGGCTCCCGCCCAGGTCGCTGCCGCCCACCTTGCCGGTGAAGTGGTCATAGGTGAAGACGCTGGCGCCCTTTTTCAGATTGGCCTTGAGGTGGCCCTCGGTGGCGAACGGCGGCGTATCCGGCAGGGTAACGCCGGTGAGGTCATACAGATGCGACATGCTTGTGCCGGAAAACCACAGGCGAACGTCCAGCGCACCCATGTTGATCGGGTCGGTAAGGGTACCGACGAAGGCGACATGCGTGTCGCCGAAGCGCGCATCGGCCGCGACCGGGAAAGGGCGGTTCGAGTCGCGGAGCGCAAGCACGCCACCGGTCTTCGCCTTGGCCGTCACCGTCGACTTCTTGTACGTGCCCTTGGCTTCCCATGCGAACTGATAGACCTGCTTCTTCTTGGTCTCGTCGTTGCGATCCTTCTCGTCCGCGTCGCTCTTCGACATCGCTTTGGCGCTGGCACCCGTGGTCTTCTTCGCCTGGGCGCGCGAGTCGGTCTCCTGCTGCGCCATGATCTCGTCGAACGGAATGCCCTTGCTCAGCGGCGTCACGTCGATGCCCATGGCGATCTGGGTCTGTGCATCGTTGAAATCGATGTGACCCTTGTCGAACGCGATCGCGTTGAGTTCGAGCTGCCACTCGGACGGGCCCGTGCTTTCCGGCAGCTTGAAGGTCCACGTGTTGTCACCGTTCTTCACCCGCTGAAGATCGATCTTCGGCTGGCCAAGACGGATCTCCGGCACGACGATGCGGTGCGAGATCAGCGGGAAGGGCGAGAGGCGGAACTGGAGGGAGTCGAGCGTAGCGAATTGCTTCGTCTTCGCCCAGTCGGGATTGGCGACGGTGATGTCACGCGCCTCGAAGTGCGGCCACGGGATCAGGCTGACCAGCCCGCTCTCCCCAGGCTCGCGCGACCAGTGCGCGGAAAGGTCGCCATTGATCGCGAAAGGACGCCCGATGGCCTCCGAGACCTTTTCGTTGATCGTCGGCTTCAACCGGTTCCAGTCGAAGAAAGCGATAAACAGAATGATCGCAGCGATCAGCAGGACGAAGATCCCGATGACCCAGGCCAGTATTTTCCTTCCACGTCGCATCGTCACTTCTCCACTCCCATAACGGAGACAGAGGTAACGTGATCGCCGCCAACGTTATGTGTTCACGGAAGGCGGCGATTAAGCGTCGTGCAGGGGAGGTGATTGCGGGAGTATCGGAGGCCCCGCGACATCAGTCGGCCTGCCAGTACCCCGTCGCCTTCACCCAGTCCTTGTCGATCCCGCGCGTTTCGACGAGCAGCGAACGCAGGGATCGCGCACGCTTCGACTCCGTGGCCACCCACCAGAACGTGTCGCCACCCGGGATCGGCAGCGCCGCCAGCGTATCGTCCAGCGACGGCACCGAGCGATCGCGTACGAACCAGTGCACATCCCGCGCGAGTATCTGCTTCTCTTCGTTCGAGGCGATCTCGACGAGCACGGTCACGGGTGTCGAGGCAGGCAGCTCCTCGAGCCAGCGGCCGATGGCAGGCAGCGCGGTTTCGTCGCCGACCAGTACGTAATGATCGAAGTCGTGGGGCACGATCATCGATCCCCGCGGCCCGCCGACACCGAGGGTGTCACCGACCTTCACCCGCTCCGCCCAGGTCGAGGCCGGGCCTTCCCCGTGCAGAACGAAGTCGATGTCGAGCTCGTTATGCGCGGCGTTGTAGCGGCGCGGCGTGTAATCCCGGGCGGGCGACGGGGTGACGCCCTCGGCGAACACCGGGCCTTCCGGGGTCATCGTCGGCGTGTTGATCGCGCCGTCGTCGACGGGGAAGAACAGCTTGACGTGGTCGTCGGGCGAGGCGGTGACGAAGCCTTCGAGGTCCGGCCCGGTGACCGTCACCCGCACCATGTGCGGGGTCAGGTTCTGCACGCGGGACACGCTGAGCTTGCGCATCTTCAGTTCGTGGCGGACGCGGGTGATGGCGTGGCGCCCGGTGATATCGCTCATGCGTTGCGCTCCGCGATGGCCCTGGCGGTGGCTTCGAGCAGCTTTGCGACGCGATGCAGCTCGGCCTCGTCCCATGCCTTGTGGTGGTTGATCAGCTGGTGCTTCAGCGTATGCATCGCCTCGCGTACCTCGTTGGGAACGCTCATGCGGCGCATGTGGCGCGACATGACCTGCAGGCGCTCGGTCAGGGCTTCCAGCGTGTCGCGGTTTTCCTGAAGAAAGGTGCTGCCGGCCTCGGTGATCGCGTAGAGCTTCTTGCCGCCGGTCTCGGCCTCGACCCGGGCGTAGCCCAGCTCTTCGAGCATGGTCAGGGTGGGATAGATGGCGCCCGGGCTCGGGCTGTACTGGCCATCGAACATCTCCTCGATGGTGCGAATGAGCTCGTAGCCATGGCGCGGCTGCTCTTCGATCAGGGCGAGCAGAAGGAGGCGCAGGTCGCCGGTGCCGAACATGCGGCCTCCGAAACGACCGCCGCCGCGGCCGCCGCGCATGCCGTCGCCGCGGTCGTCGAAGCCGAAGGCGCCGCCGCCGAAGCGGCCGCCCGGACCGCCGCGGCCCATGGCCATGGCTGCCATCTTGTCGTGGAAGCGGTGTTTTGCATGGTGGAAAAAGTGCATGGGGGTGCTCCAGATATATCGTACGTAGTGGTCGTACGATATATCTTAAGAAACACTCTTGGCAACACCCGCGCTGGCGCCGCTCCTAGCCGAAGGTGAACGTGAACGCGTGGAACCCGCCCTTCGGAATCTTGATCGTCAGCACGTGGTCCTTGTATCCGTCGCCATCGAACAGGGTGTACAGCTGGCTCTTCTGGACGGTCACCGGCGCCATCGGCTTGCCGTCCACCGCGATCTCCAGTGTCACGGCATCGTTCGCGCTCGCCACCATATGCACCTTCTTCGCCTTGAAATGCAGGCGAATCTCACCGTTGGCGCCCACCAGCGTGGCGTTCTGGCGACCGATCTCCCACTTGCCGATCAGTGCGAACTGGTTGAGCTCCAGCCTCGACGGCGCCGTGAAATCGCGGGTACCGGCGCTGTCGCCGCCCGGGCTGGCATTGTTCTTCGCACGGTCGCTGCCGAAATACATTTCCGGCGAGCCCAGCTGGGTGAAGTCCGGCGCGTCCTTGTCGGCTTCGGCGGTGGCCTCGAGACGGGGCAGGCCGAGCAGGGTACGGATCGCGTTTTCCATCTCGGCGTAATTGCCCTCGCCGAAATGATGGGCGATGACGTTGCCGCGCTGGTCGACCAGATACTCGGCCGGCCAGTACTGGTTATCCCAGGCGTCCCAGGTCTCCAGATCGTTGTCCTGGGCCACCGGGTACTTGATGTTGTACTTCGCGATGGCGTCGCGGACATTACCGTCCTGCTTCTCGAAGGCGAACTCCGGCGAGTGAACGCCGACGATCACCAGACCCTTGTCCTTGTACTGGTCGTACCAGCGGGTGACGTGGGGCAGGGTGCGCAGGCAGTTGATGCAGGAATATGCCCAGAAGTCGATCAGCACGACCTTGCCGCGCAGGCTCTTCATGGTCAGGGGCCTGGAATTCTGCCAGTTAGCGATGCCGGCGAATTCCGGGGCGGTCTGGGCGGCCATGGCGGGCGTGGCCGCCGCGAAGGCAGTCAGCGCGACGAGCAGGGCGAAAAAGGTGTGACGTAGCTGACGCATGAAAACTCCGTGGTTCCTGGGTACCGGAAGAAGACCGGTCGATCGCCCGGCACCTTACACCGGCCGGGTGCGCTAAAATCGCTGCTTTGCCAGCCCCCGCGAGCCAGCCGAAGCGCCATGACCTCGATCAAGCAGGACGACCTCATCACCAGCGTCGCCGACGCTCTCCAGTACATCTCGTACTATCACCCGGTCGACTACATCAAAAACCTCTCCGCCGCATACGAGCGTGAAGAGTCGCCGGCCGCCAGGGACGCCATCGCCCAGATCCTCATCAACTCGCGCATGTGCGCCGAGGGCCACCGCCCGATCTGCCAGGACACCGGCATCGTTACGGTGTTTCTCAAGGTCGGCATGAACGTGCGCTGGGACGATGCGACGATGGGCGTCGAGGACATGGTCAACGAGGGTGTGCGCCGCGCGTACAACCATCCGGACAACAAGCTGCGCGCCTCGGTCCTGGCCGACCCGGCGGGCAAGCGCATGAACACCCGCGACAACACGCCGGCCGTGGTGAACGTGTCGATCGTGCCGGGCGACAAGGTCGACGTGATCGTCGCCGCCAAGGGCGGCGGTTCGGAAGCCAAGTCCAAGTTCGCGATGCTCAACCCGTCCGATTCCATCGTCGACTGGGTGCTGAAGACCGTGCCGACGATGGGCGCCGGCTGGTGCCCGCCGGGCATGCTCGGCATCGGTATCGGCGGCACCGCCGAGAAAGCGATGCTGCTGGCGAAGGAAGCGCTGATGGAGCCGATCGACATCGTCGACCTCATCGCGCGCGGTCCGTCCAACCGTGCCGAAGAACTGCGCCTCGAGCTGTACGAGAAGGTCAACGCACTGGGGATCGGCGCGCAGGGCCTCGGTGGCCTGACCACCGTGCTCGACATCAAGGTCAAGGACTACCCGACCCACGCCGCCAATCTGCCGGTCGCGCTGATTCCCAACTGCGCCGCCACGCGTCATGCGCACTTCGTGCTCGACGGCTCCGGCCCGGTGGCGCTCGATCCGCCGTCGCTGGAAGACTGGCCGAAGCTCACCTACGACTCGTCCAAGGGCCGTCGCGTCGACCTCGACACGATCACCCGTGAGGACGTGCTCGACTGGAAGCCTGGCGAAACGATCCTGCTCAACGGCAAGCTGCTCACCGGTCGCGACGCCGCGCACAAGCGCATGATCGACATGTTGAACCGCGGCGAGACGCTGCCGGTCGACTTCACCAACCGCTTCATCTACTACGTCGGCCCGGTCGATCCGGTGCGTGACGAAGTGGTGGGCCCGGCCGGTCCGACCACCGCGACGCGCATGGACAAGTTCACCCGTCAGATGCTCGAGACCACCGGTCTGCTCGGCATGGTCGGCAAGAGCGAGCGCGGTCCGGCCGCTATCGAGGCCATTCGCGACAACAAGGCCGTTTACCTGATGGCCGTGGGTGGTTCGGCGTATCTCGTGTCCAAGGCGATCAAGGCGTCGCGGGTGCTGGCGTTCGAAGACCTCGGGATGGAAGCGATCTACGAGTTCGAGGTCAAGGACATGCCGGTGACGGTAGCGGTCGACAGCGCCGGCACGTCGGTGCATGAGACCGGCCCGAAGGAATGGAAGTCGAAAATCGGCAAGATTCCCGTAGTCGTCATGTAGGAGTCAGGTGCCATGTGTGGCGGGCGATTTGCTCATCTTCTTCCGTCACCATCACCCGTGACGGGACATCGCCGATCCATTGCAGCCCCGCGAGAATCGCATCGCGGGTGACGGCATCGTTCTCGCCGATACCGCCGGTGAACACGAGCAGATCGATGCCGCCGAGCGACGCGACCATCGCCGCGATCTGCTTCCGCGCCACATGTACGAACACATCCTGCGCGAGCTTCGACGCCTCGTTATCCATCGCATGCAACTTCCGCATGTCGCTGGTACCGCCGGAAAGCCCCTTCAGGCCGGCCTCCCGATCGACCAGTTTTTCAAGCCGCTCCGCATCGTAGCCACGCTCGCGCATCAGGTAGAGCAACACGCCCGGGTCCAGATCGCCCGGTCGCGTCCCCATCACGATGCCGCCGGTGGGCGTGAGCCCCATGGTCGTATCGACCGACCGCCCGTCGCGTACCGCGCACAGGCTCGCGCCATTGCCCAGATGGGCGATGACGACCCGCGACGGAATGCCATCGCCCAGCTGTCGGACGATCGACTCGTACGAGAGCCCGTGAAAGCCATACCGCTCGATACCACCCTCACGCAGATCCGCCGGCAAGGGCAGGGTCTTCGCGACCAGCGGCATCGATGCGTGAAAGGCCGTGTCGAAACACGCCACCTGCGGCAGGTCCGGAAAGCGTTCCCTGCACCGTTTCACCATCGCCACCGCGGGCGGCACGTGCAGTGGCGCGAACGCGCGCGCCTCGTCGAGGTGCGTCATCATCGCCTCGTCGATACGCGCATGCTTCCGCACACGGGGTCCGCCGTGCACGATGCGGTGACCGATCGCATCGGGGGAGGGCAGGGACTGTTTCGACATCGCATCGACGATGCCCGCCAGCGGATCGGCATCGGCGGGGCCGTCCGTCTGCCCGGTAAGCAGCGCCTCGCACCGGTCGCCATCGACGCGGTACAGGCCGTACTTCAGCGACGACGACCCCGTGTTGAGCGCCAGGACATGGCCGGCGCCACTCACGAGGGATCTTTCCCGTGCGAGGCCGTCTCTTCCGCCTTCCATTGCCAGTCGCGCACCTCCGGCAGGTCCTGCCCGTGCTCACTGACGTACAGCTTGTGTCGCTGGATGTCCGACCAGTAACGCTGCGTCGCCTTCTCACGCTCGCCGGCCAGACGCGGAATGCGGTTGATCGCATCGAGGGCCAGCTGGAAGCGATCCATGTTGTTCAGCACCATCATGTCGAGCGCGGTGGTGGTCGTGCCTTCTTCCTTGTAGCCGCGCACATGGATGTTGTCGTGGTTGTGCCGGCGATACGTCAGCTTGTGGATGATGCCGGGATAGCCATGGAAGGCGAAGATCACCGGCTTATCTTTGGTGAACAGGTCGTCGAACACATCGTCGTCCATGCCGTGCGGATGTTCTTCCGGCTGTTCCAGCGACATCAGGTCGACCACGTTGACCACGCGGATGCGGATGTCCGGCACGTACTCGCGCAGCAGCATGACGGCGGCGAGAATCTCCACGGTCGGCGCGTCACCCGCGCAGGCCATGACCACGTCGGGGTCCTCCCCGCCACGGCCGGCCCATTCCCAGATGCCCGCCCCGGCGGCACAGTGACGGATCGCACTCTCCATATCCAGCCACTGCCAGTCCGGCTGCTTGCCCGCGATGATCACATTGACGTAGTGGCGGCTGCGCAGGCAGTGATCGGCGACGGAGAGCAGGCAGTTGGCATCGGGTGGAAGATAGATGCGCACGATCTCGGACTTCTTGTTCGCCACGTGATCGATAAAGCCGGGATCCTGATGCGAGAACCCGTTATGGTCCTGGTGCCAGACGTGCGAGCTCAGCAGGTAGTTGAGCGACGCGATCGGCGGACGCCACGACATCTTCCGGGTGACCTTCAGCCACTTCGCATGCTGGTTGAACATCGAATCGATGATGTGGATGAAGGCCTCGTAGCACGAAAAGAAACCATGGCGGCCGGTGAGCAGGTAGCCTTCGAGCCAGCCCTGGCACTGGTGCTCGCTCAGTACCTCCATGACGCGGCCGGCGGGGGAGAGGTTCTCGTCCACCTCTTCGTATTCCGCCAGCCAGGTCTTGCCGCTGGCTTCGTAGACGGCTTCGAGCCGGTTCGACGCGGTCTCGTCGGGCCCGAACAGGCGGAAGGTCTGCATGTTCTGCCGCATTACGTCGCGCAGGAACCTGCCGAGCACGCGCGTGGCTTCGGCCTTGTGGTCACCCGGTGTCTTCACGTCTTCCGCGAAACTGCGGAAGTGCGGCATATGCAGCTGCTTCAGCAACTGGCCGCCATTGGCATGGGGATTCATGCCCATGCGGCGCTGGCCCGTGGGTGCCAGCGAAGCGAATTCGTCCCGGAAACGGCCGTGTTCGTCGAAGAGTTCGTGCGCGTCGTAGCTCTTCATCCAGTCTTCGAGGATCTTCAGATGCTCATCGGTCTCGAACTTCGCGATGGGCACCTGATGAGCGCGCCACGTGCCTTCCACCGGCTTCCCATCCACCACCTTCGGGCCGGTCCAGCCCTTGGGGCTGCGCAGCACGATCATCGGCCAGCGCGGGCGCACGGCATCGGCGGCATCATCGCTGCGGGCGGCCTCCTGGATGCGTCGGATCTCGTCGAGGCAGGTGTCGAGCGCCGCCGCGAAGTCCTGATGCATCGGCTCGAACTCGTGGCCTTCGACGAAATGCGGCTCGTAGCCGTAGCCGCGCATCAGGTCGCGCAGTTCCTCCGGTTCGATGCGCGCGAGCACGGTGGGATTGGCGATCTTGAAGCCGTTGAGGTGCAGGATCGGCAGGACCGCGCCGTCGCGTGCGGGGTTGAGGAACTTGTTCGAATGCCACCCCGTGGCCAGTGCGCCGGTCTCGGCTTCACCATCGCCGACCACGCAGGCGACGATAAGGTCCGGGTTGTCGAACGCCGCGCCGAACGCGTGTGACAGCGAGTAGCCGAGTTCACCGCCTTCATGGATCGAACCCGGCGTTTCGGGCGCGACGTGGCTCGGAATGCCATACGGCCACGAGAACTGGCGGAACAGTTCGCGCATGCCCGCTTCGCTGCGGTCGATGTGCGGATAGATCTCGGTGTACGACCCTTCCAGATACGTATGCGCGACCAGGCCGGGACCGCCATGGCCGGGACCGATGACGTAGATCATGTTGAGATCGCGTTCGACGATCGCGCGATTGAGATGCGTATAGATGAAGTTGAGGCCGGTAGTCGTGCCCCAGTGTCCAAGCAGCCGGTGCTTGATATGTTCCTTGCGCAGCGGCTCCTGCAGCATCGGATTGTCGCGGAGGTAGATCTGTCCCACGGTGAGGTAGTTGGCGGCACGCCAATAGGCATGCATGCGACGGAGCAGGTCGGGCGCGAGCGTCATGAGTGCTTCCAGGCGACGGGGTCGCCAAACAGGCTAAGCGCGCGAGGATTGTCCCGGCGTGAACGAAACGGCCCTGACTTCGTTTAATCGTGCGGCGGAACGCCGCGACGCGATGACGAACCGGTCAGATGACGGATCGGTTACTCGTGCGAGCCCAGTTCGCGCGTGCTCTGTTCGAGCACCTTCATGCCGTCTTCGTGCCTGCGCGCGTTGCGTGCGTCCTCGGACTGCTGGCGCAGGCGTTCGCGCTCCGCGATTTCGCGCGCGGCGGACGGCGGATCGAGCGCACCATGCGTGCTGACGATGCCGGACGCACCACTGAGCGGAGGCGTGCCGGTCGCCGGCGCGACGGCGGACGCCGCCGGGTCGACAGGCGGGGCGGGTGCGGCCACCGGCGCGATGGCCGGCGTCTGCGCCGACACTGGCGCCGTGGAAGGGGAGGGTGTGGCGTCGTCCGACGGTGCCGTGGCGGCCGCCTCTTCCCGGCGCGACATGCTGTGCCAGACGAATAACCCGAGCAGCGCCAGAAGCGCGATCACGAGCAAGGCCGGGCCGAGACGCGAGGCGTCACCGGACGAACGGCGACGGGGCGCCGCGCCGCGTGTTTTCTCGTGCTTCGCGCCTTTGCCGCCCCGGGCGGATGGGGCCGAGGCCGCACCCGGAAGCGACATGTCGAGATAATCGGGCAGCTTCAGCATCACGCGCAGGACGTCACCGTCGACCAGCTGCAGGCGTGGCTGGCGGCGCATCAGTGCCCTGGCCTCGCTGCTGTAGCGCCCACGGGTGACGAAGACGCCCTTGCTCGCGGCCTCGTTGAGCATGTTGCCAAGCAGCTCGTTCACATCCTGCAGCTGCACTTCCTCGGTGTCCCAGTGCTTGCACTGGACGATGACGGTTTCGCTTCCGCGGCGCAGCCGGAGATCGACGCCAGCCGTCAATGTCTTGAGTGACGTGGCAGGCGTATGGTGTTCAACGAGGTAACCCTGGCTACGATAATGCTCGGCCAGCAGATGCTCGAAATCCTGCCAGGCGAGGCGCGCGAGGGCGTCACCGGCTTGGGCTGGCGTCTGTCGTGCCGCAAACATCGTTCGGAAAAAACCCTGCCAAGGTTCAAACCGGCATTGTACCCGGACGGGACGCCGGATTTCCGCAACGGCGGATTTCCGCCATGGCATGGCGCCCGCCGTGCTCTCCACCCTGCGTTGTCCGGGTTGCCGACGGTGGTTTCGCCCGGTAAATTGGGAGGTTGTATCGGGGGAATTCGGGGTTTGTCTGTGATCAAGCACGTATTGGCCGCCGCCGCGGCCCTGGCGGTGTCCGGTTGTGGCGGCAAGTCGATGATCGAGAGCGACATGAGTCGCCTGGTGTCCGCCAGCCCGGCGTCGCCGTGGCTCACCGTCGAGAACCGCGGGGAAAGCGTCGTCGTCGTGTCCGGGCTCGAGGGCAAGCCCAAGGTTCAGGTCAGCCCGGACATCGCCACGGCCGTCGAGGCCCGCTTGCGTACGACCTTGCAGCCAAAGTACATCACCGACCTGATCATCAACTGCCGTGGGCTGGAGACGGCCACGTCGGTCGCCGCCGAGGCTGAGCCGCCGGCCGCCAGTCTCACCCTCGCGGTGAACTGCCGGATCGTCAATCGCGGCGTCGTGACCGCCAAGGCCTATCGCATTCAGCAGTCGCTGCCGGTGCAGCCGGACGCGCCGC
Organism: Dyella sp. 333MFSha; assembly: GCF_900102405.1. Lineage (NCBI taxonomy): Bacteria > Pseudomonadati > Pseudomonadota > Gammaproteobacteria > Lysobacterales > Rhodanobacteraceae > Dyella > Dyella sp. 333MFSha. The sequence continues at coordinate 834,288 of NZ_FNBR01000001.1, forward strand.
GCCTGGATACGCTGGTGCCGCGCCTGATCGACGGTGCATCGACCCAGCTGGCGGATCAGCTCTGGGCGGACGTGAAAGCGACGACCCGTTAAGCCTCGACCGTATTGGCCGCCCGCACGGCGTCCTGACACTCCACCAGCTGAGCCTGGGTGAAGCTCTGGCCGGGCACGGCCAGCAGCACGGCATCGGCCTCGGCGCCGCCCTGGTCGATGAGGACGTCGATCATCGCCACGCGACTGGCCGCGATCAGGGCGCGGCCCAGCGGCGTGCGCGCGCCCGCGTCGGCGGGATCGGCGCGCTCGGACAGGGCCTGCACCACGCGGGATGGGAAGTCCCAGTGCCGCGCCGCATGCAGCGACAGGCGCTCCATCTGCTGGGCCAGCGCGGCGATGAACGAGCGGCTGTACTGCGGTACCGCGTCGCCGTATTTCTCGAGCTCGGCCAGGATGGCCTGGGAGCCCGTATGGCTGACCAGTCCGGCCAGAAAGGCCTCGAACGGGTCGCAGGCCGGACGGCCGAGATGGGAACAGGCGCGGGCGCAGCGCTCGGCGTGCTCCCACAGGCGTTCGCCGGCATGGTGGATGCCGTTTTCGCCCGTGCGCAGGATCGGCCGCATCACCAGTTGCATGACCACCCGGCGCAGGCCGTTCTGGCCGAGCAGCGTGATCGCCTGCTGCAGGCCCGTCACGGGTTTGGTCGAACGGAAGAAAGCGCTGTTGGCCACGCGGATGATTTCGCCGACCAGTACGCTGTCGCGGGAGACCTGTTCGGCCAGCATGCGGCTGTCGGTGTCGTCGCTGCGCAGTGAGCGCATCAGCTGCGGCACGACCGAGGGCAACCGGGGCAGCAGGCCGACGTCGAAACGTTCGCCGCCGAAGACGTCCTTCAGGCGGCGCAGCAGGCTCTGCTCGGCCGGCGTCATGGCGGGTTCGAACGATGGCGCCGCCGAGAGGATCAGCCGGTAAAAACGGTCTTCCACCTCGTCGGCCGGCAGCGCGCCGGCGGGCACCTCGACGATCGCCTCCACCCCTTCGTCGGCAACCGGCACGGGCGCAGACACAAGCGGCCATGCGTTGCTGGCCGCCGCCGGGGGAGTCGCGCCGCGAGCGCCGAACCACTTCCTGAAAAACCGGCCGATCACGGGGAAGCCTCGAGGCTGGGGAGGGAGGAAGACACAGTATATGGCGGCCGTGAGGCGAACGAGTTGAGGGATACAATCTTACGATGGAACCGCTTCCGCCCAGCCGACTCGTCCTGCCCGCCGGCGCGTGGCCTTCCGTGCTGGATTTCCTGTGCGACCGCTTCCCGGCGATCGGCCGTCCGGTCTGGATCGACCGCATGGAGCGCGGCATGGTGGAGATCGACGGCGTGGCGATCGACCGGCTCGCGCCCTACCGGCCGGGAACCAGGCTGGCCTACCGCCGCGAGGTGCTGGCGGAGCCGACCATTCCTTTCGAGGAAACCATCGTCCATGCCGACGACGACCTCGTCGTGGCCGACAAGCCCCACTTCCTGCCCACGATGCCGGCCGGTCGTTTCGTCGAGGAGACCCTTTCCGTACGCCTGATGCGCCGGCTGGATAACCCGGCGCTGGTCGCGCTGCATCGGCTGGACCGGGGCACCGCCGGGCTGGTCGTGTTCTCGGCCCGGCCGGAGAGCCGGGACGCCTATACACGCCTGTTCCGCGAACGCCGGATCGACAAGGTCTATGAGGCGCTGGCCGCCCCTCTGCCGGACCTCGTTTTTCCGCACGTCCGGGAAAGCCGGATCGAGCGCGGTGAACCTTTCTTCCGCGTCCGCGAAGCCGACGGCGAGCCCAATGCGCGCACCCGCGTCGAGGTGCTGGAGCGGGGCGAACACTGCTGGCGTTATCGGCTGCAGCCGGTGACCGGACGCAAGCACCAGTTACGTCTGCACATGGCCGCGCTGGGTGCGCCGATTCTCGGCGATCACGTCTATCCCGAGCTGCGCGATGAGCCCGCGGACTTCAGCGAGCCGCTGCGGCTGCTTGCCCGCGAACTGCGCTTCGTCGACCCCGTCACCGGACAGGACCGCTCGTTTCTAAGCAAGCGTTCACTCGACCTTTGAGGCGTGCGGGCGCAAACTGTGCGCTTCCTCGCCGCTCCTTTCCGGATGACTTCCGCTCCTGGCTTCCGCACCGTTGCCCTGATCATCGCAAGCGCGATGTTCATGGAACAGTTGGACGGCACCATCCTGGCCACCGCGCTGCCGGCCATGGCGGAGTCCTTCGACGTTTCCCCGCTGCACATGAGTGTGGCGCTGACCTCGTACATGCTCAGCCTCGCCGTGTTCATCCCGGCCAGTGGCGCCATCGCCGATCGTTACGGTTCGCGCAACGTCTTCCGCGCCGCCATCGCGTTGTTCACGGTGGGATCCATTCTCTGCGGTCTGTCCGGCAACCTGCCGCTGCTGGTGCTGTCGCGCCTGCTGCAGGGTATCGGTGGCGCCATGATGGTGCCGGTGGGACGCCTGGTGCTGCTCCGCTCGGTGCCCAAGTCCGAGCTGGTCAGCGCGATGTCGTGGCTGCTGGTCCCTGCACTGATCGGGCCCGTGGTCGGGCCGCCGCTGGGTGGCTTCATCGTCACCTGGGTGTCCTGGCGCTGGATTTTCTACATCAACGTGCCGATCGGTCTGGCAGGCATGTGGCTGGCGACGAAATTCATTCCCGACATCCGCATTCCGGACAAGGTGCGCTTCGACAAGCTCGGTTTCGTGCTGTCGGGTGTCTCGCTGTCGTGCCTGGTGTTCGGGCTGGAAATGGCCAGCCGGGGCGCGACGTCGATGGCCGGTTCCACGGGGCTGATGGTGGGCGGCCTGATTGTCGGTGCGATCTACGTATGGCATTCGAAGCGGACGACCAACCCGATCCTCGACCTGTCGCTGATGCGTTTCACCACCTTCCGCCTGTCCGTTATCGCAGGCTCGCTGACGCGTATCACGGCCGGTTCGGTGCCGTTCCTGCTGCCGCTGATGATGCAGCTGGGCTTCGGTCTTTCGGCGGCGCACAGCGGCGTGATCACCTTCGTGTCCGCACTGGGCGCGATGTTGATGAAGGCGACCGCGGCGCCGGTGCTGCGCTGGTGGGGTTTCCGCGCGACGCTCGTCTGGAACGGCGTCCTGTCGATGGTCTGCGTGGCCTTGTGCGCCGCGTTCCGGCCCGAGTGGCCGCTGTGGATCATCTATGTGGTGCTGCTATTCAGCGGGTTCTTCCAGTCGCTGCAGTTCAGTGCGTACAACACGGTGGCGTACGCGGATGTGCCCAGCGAGCGTTTTTCCAGCGCGACCAGTTTTTACACGACGTTCCAGCAGCTGATGCTGTCGCTGGGCATCTGCGTGGCGGCCGCGGCCTTGCACGTGTCGGTGACCTGGCACGGCCGTGAGCATGCGCAGCTGCCAGACTTCAGTGCGGCGTTCCTGGTGGTGACCTTCGTCTCGCTGCTGGCCGCGCCCGTGTGTCTGCTGCTGCCGAAGAATGCCGGCGCGGAGATGAGCGGACACCGCCGCCGCTAACGCCGCCGCTCAAATGTAGGAGCGCGCCCTGCGCGCGACCCGCGCCCCGCGACCCCGTCAAGGCAGCGCAATCCCCTCACTGATCCAGCTCCCCACTTTCCCCGGCATCGCCGCGAGCCGCCTCGCCTGCGCGATGAACGGCCGCCTTGGAATCTCCACCGCTCCCATGCTCAGCAGATGATCGTTGGTCACCTGCGCATCGAGAAACGGAAACCCCCAGCCATGCAGCAGTCCGCATAGGCCCGCCAGCGCCACCTTCGATCCACCCGTGCGCGCACTGAACATCGACTCGCCGCAAAACAGGCGCCCCACGGCCACACCGTAAATGCCGCCGACCAGCGACCCGCGATCCCACACTTCGACGCTGTGCGCATGCCCGCGCCGGTGCAGTTCTTCGTAAGCGGCGATCATGTCCGGTCCGATCCACGTGCCCGGCTGGCCGTTACGCGGTGCCGCGCACGCACGCATCACCCGCGCGAACGAGGTGTCCGCGGTGATCCGCCAGTTCGACTTGTTGAGCTGCTTGCGCAGACTGCGGCTGATGTGGACTTCGTCCGTGCGGAACACGCAGCGCGGATCGGGTGACCACCACAGGATCGGCTCGTCTTCGTTGAACCAGGGAAAGACGCCCTGTGAATATGCCGCCAGCAAGCGATCGGCGGACAGATCGCCACCCCACGCCAGCAAGCCGTTGGGCTCGGCCAGCGCCGACTCGGGGTCGGGGAACAGGCCAGTGCGCTGGGGATGCAGTTGCGGTAGCTGGATCATCGGTCAGCGTAAGGCGAGTGAGTCATCAGTTCGTCTTTGTAGGCTTCACGGTGAGCCGCTTCGTGGACCAGGGCATCGGCCACGGCCTGGCGGAAACCTTCATGCGCAATGTAATGCCGCGAGTGGGTCAGCGTCGGCAGGAAGCCACGAGCCAGTTTGTGTTCGCCCTGCGCGCCGGGTTCGAAACGCGCCAGACCCTCGCGGATCGCGTAGTCGATACCGCGGTAGTAGCAGAGCTCGAAATGCAGGCCGGACAACTCCACGCTGGCGCCCCAGTAACGTCCATACAACGCGTCGGCGCTGCGGAGGAAGAGCGCCATCGCTACGATGTCACGGTCGTCGCGTGCAAGCGCGACCTGCACATTCGAACCGAGCGTACGTCCCAGGTATTGGAAGAACCGCGCCGTGAGTGCGGCATGGTTGCCCTTCATGTCGAAGGTGAGCTCGTAGAGGCCATGGATCTGCCTCCACTCGGCATCGGACAGCGTGTCGCCGCCGCGCATTTCCAGGGTCAGGCCGGAGGCCGCCGCATGCGCGCGCTCCTGTCGTATGTTCTTGCGCTTCTTGCGCGCCAGCGCATCGAGGAAGCCGTCGAAATCGGCATAACCGCGGTTATGCCAGTGAAACTGATAGTCCGCCCGGATCAGCCAGCGGTCGTCGAAGGCGTGAAGATCGGCCTCCGCGAGGAAGTTGGCGTGGATGGATGAAAGGCCCAGGCGATCGGCTTCGTCCACCAGCGCGGCGGTCAGTCGATTGCGATGAATGTCGGCCCCGGGGCCCTCACGCACCAGCAGGCGCGGGCCGGGCACGGGAGAGTAGGGCGAGGCGACCAGCAGCTTGGGGTAATAGTCCCCGCCGGCACGTTCCCAGGCCGAGGCCCAGCTCCAGTCGAAGACGAACTCGCCGTGCGAGTTGCCTTTGAGATACGTCGGTGCGGCGGCGACCAGCCGGCCACCGTCGAAAATGGCCAGATGGTGCGGCTTCCAGCCGTAATCCTCACGCAGGCAGCCCTTCGCCTCCATGCCGCTGAGAAACGCGTGCGACACGAACGGGTTGCCGTCGGGCACGAGCGCATCCCAGTCGGCGGCAGCGATCTCGCCAAGTCCGTCGAGGAAGCGGATCTCGCTCATGCGACGCGGTGCCCCGCGCGTTGGGAGGCGCGGGGCGGTGCCATCACGTCAGCAGGTGCTGCTGGTCGAGCCAGCGCTCGGCATCCAGCGCGGCCATGCAGCCGAAGCCGGCCGAGGTGATCGCCTGGCGGTAGACGTGGTCGGCCACGTCGCCCGCCGCGAACACGCCCGGGACCGAGGTCGCCGTGGCCATGCCGTGGGTGCCCGACTGGATCTGGATGTAGCCGTCCTTCATGTCGAGCTGACCTTCGAAGATGCCGGTGGCCGGAGTGTGGCCGATGGCGACGAAGAAGCCCTGGACGTCGAGGTCGCGCTTGGCGCCGGTGTTGACGTCCTTGACGCGGACGCCGTTGACGCCGGAGTCGTCACCCAGCACTTCGTCGATCTGGTGGTTCCAGAGCAGCTCGATCTTGCCGGCCGCGACCTTCTCGAAGACCTTGTCCTGCATGATCTTTTCCGCGCGGAACTTGTCGCGGCGGTGGACGAGGTACACCTTGCGGGCGATGTTGGCGAGGTACAGGGCTTCTTCGACCGCGGTGTTGCCCCCGCCGACCACCACCACGTCCTGCTCGCGGAAGAAGAACCCGTCGCAGGTGGCGCAGGCGGAGACGCCGCGGCCCTTGAACTTCTCTTCCGAGGCGATGCCCAGGTATTTGGCGGTGGCGCCGGTGGTGATGATCAGCGCGTCGGCGGTGTACTCGCCGCTGTCACCCTTCAGGCGGAACGGGCGGTTGCCCAGGTCCACGCTGTGGATGTGGTCGAAGACCATCTCGGTCTCGAAGCGCTCGGCGTGCTCGGCCATGCGGCGCATCAGCTCCGGTCCCTGCACGCCCTTCTCGTCACCGGGCCAGTTGTCGACCTCGGTGGTGGTCATCAGCTGGCCGCCCTGCTGCAGGCCGGTGATCATCGTCGGCTTGAGGTTGGCGCGCGCCGCGTAGACCGCGGCCGTGTAGCCGGCGGGACCGGAGCCGAGGATCAGCAGGCGGCTGTGCTTGGGGGTGCTCATGTATAATCCTTGAGGTTTGCTGCGACGTGTTTCGAGGTTGCGCAAGATCGTTGTCGACCCGGAAGAATGGGGAAGACGAGGGTGCGATTCAAGACATTCGCTTCATGATGGTGCCTCCCATGTCCCCGCATGGTGGCTTTTGTTCGTCCGACTTCTCTCGGTTCATTCAGGATCCTCCTCAAGATGCGCATCGGTATCCCCTCCGAAACCAAGACCCTCGAAGGCCGCGTGGCCCTCATTCCGGCCGCCGCGGCCGATCTGGTCCGCCGTGGCCATGAGGTCTTCATCCAGTCCGGCGCCGGCACCAAGTCCGGTTATACGGACGCCGACTACGCCGTGCTGGGCGTCACCGTGGTGCCCGACGCCGCCGCCCTTTATGAAAAGGGCGAGCTGATCGTCAAGGTCAAGGAGCCGATCGAAGGCGATCTGAAGCTGCTCAAGAAGCACCACCTGCTGTTCTGCTACCTGCACCTGGCCGCCGAGCCGGCGCTGACCAAGAGCCTGCTGGATATCGGCCTGACCGGTATTGCGTTCGAGTCCGTCGACGAAAACGGCGTGCTGCCGCTGCTGCTGCCGATGTCCGTCATCGCCGGCCGCATCGCCACCCAGATCGGCACCACGCTCCTGCACCAGCCCAACGGCGGCAAGGGCAAGCTGCTGGGCGGCATGGCCTCCACGCCGCGCGGCAAGGTCGTCGTGCTGGGTGCGGGCGCCGCAGGTGGCAACGCCGCCGCGCTCGCCGCCTCGGCCGGTGCCAACGTCGTCGTCTTCGACAAGCGCCAGGACCGTCTGGCCGAGATGATGGCCATGGGTCCCAACGTCACCGCGCTCTACGCCTATGAGTCCTCGGTGGCCGAAGAAGTCCGCAACGCCGACATCGTCGTCGGCGCCGTGCTGATCCCCAGCGCCAAGGCGCCGCGCGTGGTCACGGAAGAGATGGTCAAGACGATGGAGAAGGGCTCGGTGCTCGTCGACATCTCGATCGACCAGGGCGGCTGCTTCGAGACCTCGCGTCCGACCACCTGGAAGGAGCCGACCTACGACGTCCACGGCGTGACGCATTTCTGCGTGACCAACATGCCGGGCGCCGTGCCGCAGACCTCGTCCACCGCCATTTCGGCCGCCATCCTGCCGTACGTGCAGCGCCTGGCCGCCGGCGACGCGTGGCGCGATCACGCCCCGCTGGCCGCCGGTATCAATATCGAGGGCGGCAAGCTCGTCCACCCGGCGCTTCAGGGCGTGGCATGATGCCGAAAACCCGATCCGAGGTCGTTTGCTAAGTGGCGCGCAGCGCGAAAGTCGTCAAGAAACAGGCCAGGACGCAGATCAAGGCCCAACGCGAAGGCTTGAGTGACGAACTCAAGCGTCGCCTGCGCGAAGCGGGAGCCCTTCTGGTGCTCCCGCTCGCCCTGTACCTGCTCGTCTGCCTGATCAGCTACAACGATCAGGACCCGAGCTGGGGGCACATGGGGGTCGCCGAGCACGCCACCAATTTCGGTGGTGCGGTCGGCGCCAACATCGCCAATCTGCTCCGTTACATCTTCGGCCTGGTCTCGTACTTCTTTCCGCTGCTGCTGCTGGCCCTCGGCGTGCAGGTGATCCGCCAGCGGGGCGAGCGCAACGTCGCCCCGTGGGAGCCGTCCCTGCGCCTGATCGGGTTCGTGTTCTTCTTCATCACCGGCCCCGCGCTGGTGTATCTGAACGTCGATTCGCCCGTGTTGCCGGAAGGTCCGGGCGGCATCGTCGGCAAGTGGGTCGGGCGCGGCGTGCATGCCGCGTTCGGCGACAAGGGCGCGCCGCTGTTGCTGCTGGCCCTGTTCCTCATCGCCGTCACCCTCGCCACCGGCCTGTCGTGGTTCCGCCTCATGGATCTGACGGGGCAGGGCGTGGTGCGACTGGGCGGCTGGTTCGGCGGCAAGATGCGCCGCGCGCCGGACGTCATGGCGGCCCGCACCGCACGCGCCGAGCGCGAAGTGGTGAAGAAGGCCGAGGCCGTCAAGCAGGCCAGACGCGAGCCCGTACGTATCGAGACGCCCACCCCCATGGTGGTCAAGAGCGAGCGTGCGTCCCGCGAGAACCAGATTCCGCTGTTCACCGGCGCGTCCATCGAGGGTGAGATCCCGCCGCTGTCGCTGCTGGACGAAGCGCCGCCGCAGGGGCCCGGCTACTCCGAGGAAACCCTCGAGGTGCTGTCGCGCCAGGTGGAGCTGAAGCTCAAGGACTTCCGTGTCGAGGCGCGTGTGGTCGGCGTCTATCCCGGCCCGGTCATCACCCGCTTCGAGCTCGAACCCGCCGCGGGCGTGCGCGGCAGCCAGGTCTCCAGCCTGGACAAGGACATCGCGCGCGGGCTGTCCGTGGTCAGCGTGCGCGTGGTCGACGTCATTCCGGGCAAGAACGTCATCGGCCTGGAAATCCCGAACACCAAGAAGCAGATCGTCTACCTCTCGGAAATCCTTCGTTCCGAGCGCTACGACCAGGTGAAGTCGCCGCTGGCGCTCGCCCTCGGCAAGGACATCGGCGGCAAGGCCGTGGTCACCGACCTCGCCAAGATGCCCCACCTGCTCGTCGCCGGTACCACCGGTTCCGGTAAGTCCGTGGCGGTCAACGCCATGGTGCTCAGCTTGCTGTACAAGTCGAGCGCCAAGGACGTGCGGATGATCATGATCGATCCGAAGATGCTGGAGCTCTCGGTCTACGAGGGCATCCCGCATCTGCTGGCGCCGGTCGTCACCGACATGAAGGAAGCCGCCAACGCGCTGCGCTGGTGCGTCGCCGAGATGGAGCGCCGTTACAAGCTCATGGCCGCGGTGGGCGTGCGCAACCTCGGTGGCTTCAACAAGAAGGTGAAGGACGCGGAGAACAGCGGGCAGCCGCTGCTCGACCCGCTGTTCCGCGCCAACCCCGACATGCCGTCCATGACGGCCGATCCGCTCGAGCCGCTGCCGCACATCGTCATCATCATCGACGAGTTCGCCGACATGATGATGATCGTCGGCAAGAAGGTCGAAGAGCTGATCGCGCGTCTGGCGCAGAAGGCGCGTGCGGCGGGTGTGCATCTGATCCTCGCCACGCAGCGTCCGTCGGTCGACGTCATCACGGGTCTGATCAAGGCGAACATCCCGACGCGTATCGCGTTCCAGGTGTCGTCCAAGATCGACTCGCGCACCATCCTCGACCAGTCCGGCGCGGAAGCGCTGCTCGGTCACGGTGACATGCTCTACCTCCCGCCGGGTACGGCCACGCCGGAGCGCGTGCACGGTGCCTTCGTGGACGACCACGAGGTGCACAACGTCGTCGAGTGGCTGCGTGCGCAGGGTGCGCCCAACTACATCGAAGGCGTGCTGGAAGAAGTCCAGTCCACCGCCGATGGCAAGATCATCAACGACGCCGGTCTTCCGCAGGATGCCGACGGTGACGGCGACAGCGACAACGCTCTCTACGACCGCGCCGTGCGCGTGGTGACGGAGACGCGTCGCGCGTCCATCTCCGGCGTGCAGCGTCATCTGCGTATCGGCTACAACCGCGCCGCCCGCCTCGTCGAACAGATGGAGCAGGAAGGCATCGTCAGCGCCCCGCAGCACAACGGTAACCGTGAAGTGCTGGCGCCGCCGCCCCCCAAGGATTAATCGCCCCATGAACACCATGAAGCCGGGCGCGCTACGTCAGCGCCCCTGGAGCCTGCTCGTCACCGGCGACCTCGTGCCCACGGCCGAGGTGCTCGACGAAGTCACGAGCGTGTTCGAACTCAATCCGTCCATCCCTGGTCTGGAGCTGCGCGCCGACGACGGCCGCGCGTGCTTCGTCACTCGCGAGTACCCGAGCGGACACACCGCCGAGGTCGACGACGCGCTGGAAGTGATCTTCGCCGAACAGACCGAGATCGCCGAGATCGTCGTGCTGGGTCAGGAAGCGCGCCCCGCACACACGGCCACCCGCGATGCGCCTTTCTGGCACCGCGACGGTAAGGCCATCGCCGACATCAGCGAGAAGATGGAGGCCGGCGAGATCTCGCCGGGAGAAGCCATCGACATGCTTAAGTCGCTGTTCGAAACCGATCGCTGACAATCGCGCCGAACCCTACGGAAGACATCCCATGAAACGCCTCCTGCTCGCCGCGACGCTGTCCCTCCTCAGCCTGCCGACTTTCGCCGCCACCGGCGCGGCCCGCGAGCGCCTGGATGCCTTCTCGAAGGGCCTGCACTCGCTGACCGGCCGTTTCAGCCAGACCCTGGCCAACGCCAACGGCGACCAGGGCAAGGTCAGCTCCGGCACGCTGGCGCTGCAGGCGCCGCGCCAGTTCCGCTGGGAGACCACGGCGCCGTACAAGCAGACGATCGTCGCCGACGGCAGCCGCGTATGGCTCTACGACCCCGACCTGGAGCAGGTGACGGTGCGCAAGCAGAGCAGCGAGGAAGCCCAGAGCCCGCTCACGGTGCTGACCGACCTGTCGCAGATGGACAAGGACTTCAAGGTCACCGAGCAGGGCGAGCACGACGGCCTGGTCTGGCTACGCCTGCAGTCCACGTCGAAGGACCCTCAGTTCGACTTTGCCGACCTGGGGTTCGACGCCAGCGGCCTCGCGCGCATGGCCTTCAAGGATCAGCTCGGCAACACGACGCAGATTTCGTTCGCCGGATGGCAGAAGAATCCCGCCGTCCCGGCCAGCACGTTCGAGTTCGTCCCCCCGCAGGGCACCGATGTGATCGGAGACGCCCCGGTGCTCCAGACCCAGCCGGTGAAATAACGCGCATCACCCCCTCCGGGACGCGACCCGCGCTGTAGGAGCGCGCCCTGCGCGCGAAAAGCCAACAGCGCGAGGAAGCAGGAAGGGTGCGGCTTCACCGCTCCGTGGGCTTTTCGCGCGCGGGGCGCGCTCCTACACGCGCGGGGCGCGCTCCTACATGCGCGGGGCGCGCTCCTACACGCGCGGGGCGCGCTCCTACACGCGCGGGGCGCGCTCCTACACGTCTGGCATTCATGCCAGACTCCGCCCGTCACACAGGATGTTACGGAGAGACCAACGGTATGTACGTCATCTGGGCCATTGTCTGCGCGGTGATCGGCGCCCTTGTCGATCAGGGGTGGACCGGCGCCGTCGCGGGGGCTGTCATCGGCTGGTTACTGGGGCGGCAGTCGCAATTTCGCGATGAGCTGGATGCACTGCGGACACGGCTGGATGCGGTGAGTGCGGCCGCGGCGGAGTCAACGTCCGCGACGCCAGTGCCTGCGACGCCGAAGCCACTGACGCCGGCGGACTGGCCTGACGCCCATCCGGTGCGGGTGCCGCGACCTCCGGTGCCTGTCGCGGGACCGGAGGGGCAGCCGGGGGTGTTTTCTTCACGGCCGCCGCCGGTGCCTTTGTCGGTGCCTGGGGCGATTTCGCAGGCCCCGATAGCTAACAGGGTTGGCGCCACGCAGGAGCCGGGGACATCGGGTGAACCGGCAGTGCCCCGCGAGCCCTCCGTGCCCGTCGAGCCAGCCGGGCCTTCACTGGTCGATCGGTGGATCGAGGCGGGTAAGCGCTGGTTTACCGAGGGTAACGTGCCGGTGAAGGTCGGCATGCTGGTGTTGATCGCCGGCGTGGGCGCGTTCCTGAAATACGCCTCGGATAACGGCTTGCTCCGGGTACCGGTATCGGTACGGCTGAGCATCGTGGCGCTGGTGGCGATCGCTGGCGTAGCGTTCGGCTGGGTTCAGCGCGAGAAGCGGCGTTCGTTCGGGCTGGCCTTGCAGGGTGGCGGCCTGGGCGTGCTGGTGATGATCGTGTTCGCCGCGTACCGACTTTATGGTCTGCTCGATGCGGGTCCAACCTTCGCACTGCTGCTGATCTTCGTCGCGGGTATGGGTGTGCTGGCGGTGCTGCAGGATGCGCTGGCGCTGGCGGTGCTCGGCCTGATCGCCGGTTTCGCCGCGCCGATCATGGCGTCGTCGGGGCAGGGCAATCACGTCGCGCTTTTCAGCTATTACGCGGTGCTCAACCTGGGCATTCTCGGCATCGCATGGAAAAAGGCGTGGCGCGTGCTCAACGTGCTCGGCTTCGTCGCCACCTTCGGGGTCGGCACGGCCTGGGGGGTGCTGAAGTACAGCCCGTCTCTGTTCGAAAGCACCGAGCCGTTCCTCATCTTCCACTTCCTGCTCTTTCTCGTGGTGCCGTGGCTGCACGTGCTGCGCTCGCCGAAGGGTCGCCGCGTCATCCTCGACGGCTGCCTGATGTTCGGCAATCCGATCGCCAGCCTGCTCTTGCAGGGCGCGTTGCTCGACTGGGAACCGATGCCGCTGGCCATCTCCGCGCTGATCGCCGCGGGCCTTTATATCGCCGTCGCGTTCGCCATCCGCAAGCGCGAGGATATGGACCTGCTGCGTGAAACCTGGGCTGTGCTGGCCGTGGCCTTCGCGACGATCGCGGTGCCGTTGGCGCTGAGTGCCGCTGTGACCGCCAGTGTCTTCGCGCTCGAAGGCGCGGGCCTGATCTGGCTCGGCTTCCGGCAGGGACGTCGGCTGCCGCGCTGGTCGGGTGTGTTCCTGCAACTTGTCGCTGGCGTGGCCTGGTGCCTGGCTCTCGCGTTCCGCACACGCTACGGGGACACCGCCTTCCTCAATCCCGAGTTCATCGGCAGCTTGCTGCTCGTCGTCGGCGCGGCTGTGGGCGTATGGCAGTTCGATCGGCATGGCACGTCCCGGGGCGTTTCCAGTCTCGCGCGCGTCGGTCTCCTGCTCTGGGCGGGCCTATGGTGGTTCGTGGGTTTCGGCAATGAAATCGGGCGATTCGTGCGCGATACCGGTGACACAGGCATCCCGACGAACGTGGATGCCGCGTGGCTCGCGCTGGTCGGCGTGACCGGCTGGTTGCTCGCGGAAGCCTGCCCGCGGGCACGCAAGCTGGATCTCGGCGCGGTGCTGGCGTTCTCGGTGCCGCTTTCCTTCCTGTTCTCGCTGCTGATCGTGCTGCAAGGCGCCAACGAGCGAGTGCAATGGCTCGCCGGCTGGCCCCTGGGTGCGGTCATCGTCATGGCGGTGACCGGCTGGCTCGCGATGCGCGGCGAAGGTACGCACCGTGTCGCCGCCGTGGCGACCAGCACCGTCTGGTGGCTTCGCTGGCTGGCCCTGTTCACCTTGTCCATCGGGCTTGCGCTGGATCATGTGGCGGGCGTGGGGCAGGGCTGGCAGATCGTCGCCTGTTCGGTGCCGACCCTGTTAATCGTGGCAATCACGATGTGGTGGCCTCGTCTGCTTGCGTCGCCACTGGCGATTTACCTGCGCGAAATCCGCGTCAGTGTCGGGGGCGCGATGGTGCTGGCGATGGCCGTCGTCGGTCTGATCGCACTCACCGCCGCGGGCAGCCCGCAGCCGTTGCCCTTCGTTCCCGTCCTCAATCCGCTGGATCTTCTGCTCATCGCGGTGCTTCTGTTTACCGCACGTGCGATTTCCGACGAGGCCGTTCCGCCGGCGATCAGGCGCACGCGGCCCGCTGCGCTCGCGGTCGCCTTCTTCATCGTCGCGACCAGCATGACGCTGCGCGCCGTGCATCACCTTGGCGGCGTGCCGTGGGATTCGTCGATGCCTTCGTCCAGTCTTGCCGAACTCTCGCTCACCGTGGTCTGGAGCGTGATCGGCGTCGTCGCCTGGGTGCTCGGTTCGCGTCGCGGCCAGCGCCTGCTGTGGATGGCCGGTGCGGGCACGATGGCGGTGGTGCTGCTGAAGCTGCTGCTGGTGGATCGCGGACATCTGGGCAACCTGTTCGGCATCGCGTCCTTCATCGCCTATGGCCTGCTGTGCACGGTTATCGGCTATCTCGCTCCCGCGCCGCCCAAAGAGGGCGCGGTCATCGCTCCGGAGTCACCGCATGCGTCGTGATGTGGGTTGTCTACTTGTTCTTGGTCTGTTCGCCACGGGCGCCCGTGCCGAGGCGCCCGAGGCATTCGCCTATGCGTGGCCGATCGTCGCGCCGCAGGGTGGCAAGGCCTACCTCGTCGAACTGCCTCAGGACGCGTACGCCTGGGCATCGCGCGATGCCGGGCTCGCCAATGTCGTCGTGGTCGATGCGGAGGGGCGGCAGGTCGCCGCCGGCCCGTATACCGCCGCTGCGCCGACCTCGCATCCCGTGACGCTCGATGCGCCGTTGCGCGCGGTGCCCGCCGCCGTGGATGGCGTGCCTGGTGCGCGCATCCAGCGCAGCACCAACGGCGATATCGTAATCGAGCCGGGTCCGGTGGCGCCGACCGCCACGCCGCGCGTCTGGCTGTTCGACGCGCGCTCGGCGATCGCGCCGGAGCGCCTGGAGTTTGCGGCGATCGACCACGACGTCAACCTCGGCGTCGACGTCGATACCAGTAACGACTTGCAGGACTGGAACACGCGCGTGCGCGGCGCGTCGATCGTGACGCTCGGCAAGGGCGATGGCGCGGTGGATGCGCGCGTGATCAAGCTGTCCGGTTCGCCGGCGCGTTACTACCGCGTGCGTGTGATGAGTGGCGAAGCACCGTGGGCGGTCGACGGCACGTCGTCCGTCACCTTGTCGGGAAGTGTCGAAGACGCGGCGGCGAAGGACGAAGCGAAGCTGCTCTGGCTGGATGTTCCCGTCGGCGACACGAAGAGCAGCGGGCAGGGCGTCGATTACGACTATCGCTTGCCGGCCGCGTTGCCGGTGAACTCCGTGCGCGTCACGCTGGGGAAGAGCGACAGCGTGGCCCGTCTTGATGCATCGGCGGTCGAGGGCACGATGAGCAGCGAGGCGCTGGGCACGCTCGTCGTCACCCCGGATGGTACGGAAGGTCGTCGGCCGCTCGAGGTGAATGCACGTCGTCGCGATCTGCTGCGTCTGCATTCGGCGACGCCGCTGCGCGAAGCGCCGCATCTGTCGGTGGGCTGGCGGCCGGATCGCTTCGTCTTCCTGCCCGAAGGCAAGGGGCCGTATCGGTTGCTGGTGGGCAGTGCGCGCGAGCGGCGTCCGGCGTGGCCCGTGGGCGATGCGGTGACGGCCTTGCGTAAGAGCGAAGGCGCGGCGTGGCGCCCTGACGAAACGACACTGGGTCCCGGACAGGAGCTGGGCGGACGCGAGGCGCTGAGTTCGCCGGCCGCGCCATTCGACTGGACCCGGCCTTTGCTCTGGGTGGTGTTGTTGCTGGGGGCGGGTTTAATTGTAGGGATGGCGGGCAGTTTGCTGCGGAAGCCGAAGGCGGGTGGCGAGGACGAGGGCAAGGGCAAGGACGAGCGTTGAGGGCGGCTCCGAGGCCTTGAGCGCATCTGCACGCCCGACGCGCGATAATGGGATTTCACCCCCTCCCGCGAGTCCCATGTCTTTTCAGTCCCCCGGCCTTTTTGCCGAACCCGAAGCGCTGAAGCCCCTGGCCGAGCGTATGCGTCCGCGTGCCCTCGACGAGATAGTGGGGCAGCAGCGGGTGGCGGGCGAGGGTAAGCCGCTGCGCCGTGCGCTGGAGGCAGGCAAGGTCCATTCGATGATCCTGTGGGGGCCGCCGGGGTGTGGCAAGACCACGCTGGCCCTTCTGGTCGCCCGGTACGCCGACGCCGACTTCCGCGCCATTTCCGCTGTCATGAGCGGCCTGCCGGACGTGCGAAAGGCGCTCGCGGAGGCGGAAGGCAACTTCGCGCAGGGGCGCCGCACCGTCCTGTTCGTCGACGAGGTGCATCGCTTCAACAAAGCCCAGCAGGACGCCTTCCTGCCGCATATCGAGCGGGGCGTGATCATCTTCGTCGGCGCGACCACCGAGAACCCGTCGTTCGAGCTCAACTCCGCGTTGCTCTCACGGTGCCGTGTGCACGTGCTGGACGCGGTGAGCCCGGACGATATCGTGGCCGCATTGCATCGCGCGCTGGCCGACAAGGAACGCGGTCTGGGCGATCTCGAACTCGATGTCGACGAAGCGTCGCTGAAACTCATCGCCAGTGCCGCCGATGGCGATGTACGTCGTGCGCTTACCTTGCTGGAAATCGCCGCCGAGCTCGCCGAAAACGGCCGGATCGACGATGCGACGCTGGAGCAGGTGCTGGCGGATCGCACGCGTCGTTTCGACAAGAGCGGCGAGCAGTTCTACGACCAGATCTCGGCCCTGCATAAATCCGTGCGCTCGTCCGATCCGGATGCCGCCGTTTACTGGCTGACGCGCATGCTCGACGGGGGCTGCGATCCGCTGTATCTGGCCCGGCGCATGACGCGGATGGCGGTGGAAGATGTGGGTCTGGCCGAGCCGCGCGCGTGGCGCATGGCGCTGGATGCGTGGGATACCTACGAGCGCCTCGGCAGTCCTGAGGGCGAGCTGGGCCTGGCACAGCTGGCGATCTGGCTGGCCATTTCGCCGAAGAGCAACGCAGCTTACATGGCGTACAACAAGGCCAGGGCCACCGTGAAGCAGATGGGCACGCTCGACGTGCCGATGCATCTGCGCAACGCGCCGACCAAGCTGATGAAGGGGCTGGGTTACGGCACCGGTTATCAGTACGACCATGACGTCGAAGGCGGTATCGCGCTTGATCAGCAGTGCCTGCCCGATGAACTAGTGGGGACGACCTTTTATGAGCCGGTCGATCGCGGACTGGAAACGAAACTGCGCGAAAAGCTGGAGGCGTTACGCGCCGCGCGTGCTGACGCCCGGACGCGGAAGTAGTTCTGCCGCTGTCACGGGAGTCCTGGCGACGCTACGGACGGTATTTGCTGCATTGCGGTACGATACGGTGCATCCCCGCTGAGACTTTCCCCGATGATCGATCTGATTGCCATCGACATGGATGGCACGCTGTTGAACGCCGCGCACGAAATCACGCCGCGGGTAAAGCAGGCCATCACGGCGGCCCGGGCCCGGGGTATCCGCATCGTGCTGGCTACCGGCCGGCCTTTCTCGGGTGTCGAGGAATACCTCGCGGAGCTCGGCATGAACGGGGAGGGCGACTACTGCGTCACCTTCAACGGTGCGGTCGTGCAGAACGCCGCGGGCACGAAAATCATCGCCGAGACTACCCTGGGCTATGACGATTTCATCTATTGCGAAGAAGTCTCGCGCGACCTGGGCGTGCACTTTCACGCACTGTACGAGCGCAGCATGATGACGCCGAACGCGGACATCAGCTCGCATACCGTGCGCGACGCGTACATCTCACGCACGCCGTTGCTTTACCGATCCATCGAACAGCTGGACCCGGCGTGGCGCTTCCGGAAGTTTATGATGGTGGATGACGGTCCCGTGCTCGATCGCGCCATCGCCAATATGCCGCCGGAACTGACGGAGCGTTACACGGTGGTCAAGAGCGCCTACGACTTCCTCGAGATCCTGCATCCGGACGCGGGCAAGGGCAGGGCGCTGGCCACGCTGGCCGCGCACCTGGGTGTCCCCAGCGATCGCATCATGGCGATCGGCGATCAGGAAAACGATCTGGTCATGCTGGAGTTCGCGGGCGTCGGCGTGGCGATGGGCAACGCGATCGACACCGTGAAGGCCGTGGCGAACCACGTCACGACCAGTAACAACGAGGACGGCGTGGCCGTCGCCATCGAGCGATACGTGCTCGACAGGCACTGAAGAACCCCTGCCGAAAGCCACTACCATCGTGCGTTGACGAGTCGTACGCTCGGACCAACAGCCCGGGTGGAGACGGCTCATGCGTATCGCGATGGCAACGCTGATCGGTGGTCTCGTGATGTTTCTCTGGGGTGCGTTCGCGCACATGGTGTTACCGCTGGGCGAGATGTCCATGCGGGCGCCACTGGACGAAGACAGGGTGATTGCTTCCCTGAAGCAAGGCCTGCCGGCCGAGGCTGGTATCTATGTGCTGCCGCACTTCGACAGGGGTGCCGCGGACGATGAAAAGGCCCGCGCCGCGTTCTCCGCGAAGGCGGTGGCCAGCCCGTTCGCTTTCATCGTTTACGAGCCGCATGGGCGCGACTCCATGCAGATGGGCGGCAACCTGTTTCATCAATGGCTGACGAACACGCTCGGGGCATGGATTCTCGCCCTGGTGATGCTCCGCGCCGGGGTGGGCGTGACGCGCGGATTGGTGCTTGGCCTGGCGATGGGCGTCTTCAGCTGGTTGTCGATCAGCGTGCCCTACTGGAACTGGTACCGGTTTCCCGATGCGTTCACGGTGGGTTCGCTGCTGGAGACCGCGTTCGGGTGGTTGCTGGCGGGTGCCTCTATCGGATGGTGGTTGAGGCGGGGGGTATCGCCAGCACGCCCGGATCCCACCGGCCCGTTGTAGGAGCGCGCCCCGCGCGCGACCCAAGTCGCACGAAGAACAGCTGACCAAGGCACCCGCTACCGCCAGCAAGTCCGACTCCTACCCAAGAGCGTTATTGCCCGGTAGCCTGCGCGGACCGACTTGGGGAAGTCTCGCCCGTGACGTTATTCGAAAGCCTTCTTCTGCTGCTGCTGGCGGCCATCGTGTTGCTGCAGGTGGCGCGGCATCTGTCGTTGCCGTATCCGTCGATGCTGGCACTGGCGGGCGTGGGCGTGGCGTTGCTGCCAGGGGCGCCGGACTTTCCGATCGATCCGCGGACGGCCTTGCCCTTATTCATCGCGCCGGCGCTGATGGATGCGGCGTTCGACTTCCCCGTGACCACCGCCAGGCGCTTCTGGATCCCGCTGGTCATCTTCGCGCTCGGCGGGGTGCTTATCACGGCCCTGCTGGTCGCGTGGGTGGGCTGGGTGTTCGCGGGCCTGCCAATCGCCGCGGCGCTGGTGCTCGGTGCGATCGTGGCGCCGCCGGACGCGGCGGCGGCCACGGCGATACTTTCCGGCATGGCGATTCCACGCGCCACCGACGCGATCCTGCGCGGCGAGAGTCTGTTCAACGACGCGGCCGCGCTGTTGCTGTTCAGCGCCGCGCTGACCGCGCAGATGTCCGGCGGACTCACGGCGGCCCAGGTCGGCGGATTCGCACTGGCGGCGCCCGGCGGTGTGTTGTTCGGCATGGTCGCCGCCTGGCTGATGCCGTACATGAGCCGGCTCGTCACGGGCGCGCTGGACAGTAACCTGCTGCAGTTCGTCAACACCTTCCTGGTCTGGATCATCGCCGAGCACCTTCACGTATCGCCCGTGCTCGCCGTGGTGGCGCTGGCGATGACGCTCGCGTCGCGTACGGCGCGACCGACCTCGCCGCGCATGCGCGTGCAGTCGTACGCGGTGTGGAACGTCGTGGTGTTCGTGCTCAATGTGCTCGCCTTCCTGCTGATGGGCCTGCAGGCGCGGCGGATCATCGGCGACATGAGCGGCGAGCACCTGCGCCACGCGCTCGCCTTCACCGGGCTGGTGATCGCCATCGTCGTGTTCGTCCGGCTGGTCGTCGCGCTGGGCTTCAATCGCGCGGTGGCGTGGTACCGCCGTCGTTCGGGACGGGAGGAGCCCGCCACCTGGCGGCAGGCCACGCTGGCCGGGTGGTGCGGTATGCGCGGGCTGGTGACGCTGGCGACGGCGTTCATCCTGCCGGCGGACTTCCCGCAGCGGGACACGGTGGTTCTCGCCGCCTTCGGCGTGGTGCTGGCCACGCTGGTGGTGCAGGGGCTTACCCTCGCGCCGATGATTCGGCTGCTGGGGCTGGATCATCGCGCGGTGACCGAGCGCGAGCTCGTCGCGGTCCGTCGCGGTCTGGCCCGGGCAGCCCTGCATCGGCTGGAGGACGAAGCCAGTGAAGAGGGCGCGCGGCTGGCGGCGCTGTTCCGCATCGAGGTCGACGCGCTGGACGAGCCGCCACGCGGCGATGCGCATCAGCGGCACTGTGCCTTGTCGCTCGCCGCCATCGCCGCGCAGCGGGCGGAGCTCGAACGCTGCCGTCTGGAATTTCAGCTCAGCGACGACGATTACAACTTCCTGCTCGAGCAACTCGACTGGCGGGAACTGACCGTGCTTCCGCCGGAAGCGACGCGCATCGGTACGGCTTAGCCGCCGCAGCGGCTTCGGCTCGAAAAATCAGCATTTGGCCGATACGGCTGGTGGGGCGTCACGACATACCGTGACCACTCCTTCCACCGACCGGATCGTGTCATGCCTGGCGATTACCTGCGTCCCAAACCCGACCCCGTGTACGCGACGGCACGCTGCGGCCGTGCCGTCGTGGCGCGGCCACCGGGAGCACCCGTGGCCGCCAGCCGGCAGCGAAGCGTCCGCCGGTAAGGGTAGTCAATCGGGGGACCGACGATGGATTCGCAGCATCATTTCACCGCCATCGATGGCGGCTTTTGCCGTGGGCGGCTCGCATGATGCCCGTGCCGGTCCTGCTTGCGGACGAGCAGGCGCTGTTGCGCGACGGCGTGGCGGCGCTGCTGAGTCACTCCACGCGCTACCAGGTCATCGGCAGTACCGCGGACGGTCGCGACTGCGTGCGTCTGGCGTTGCGACAGCAGCCAGGACTGATCGTCTTCGACTGTGCCATGCGCGGACTCAGTGGTCTGGAAGCGATCCGGCGGATCGCACCGCGCTGTCCACAAACCCGGCTTCTCTGCCTTTCCGGCTACGAGGACTCCCGATGGGTACGCGCCGCCTTCGACGCGGGCGCCCACGGTTACGTGCTGAAGCGCGACGGCTTCGACGTGCTACGTGAGGCGATCGATACGGTGATGCGCCAGCGTTACTTCATCAGTCCGGACATAGGGCATCTGCTGGTGGATGGTCTGCGTCGCCAGGATGGACCGTCGTTTGCGACGACCGGAGCGCTGAGTGCGCGCGAGCGCGAAATCACCCAGCTGTTCGCCGAAGGGCTCAGTGCACGCGACATTTCCGAGCGATTGCACGTCAGCATCAAGACCGTCGGCACGCACCGGGAACACATCATGGCGAAACTGGGCATCAACGGCATCGCGCAGCTCACGCGATACGCCTTGCGCGAAGGACTCACCACGCTCGATCCGTGAGTCCCGCAGGTCAGCAACGGCGGCCGCGCGATTCAGTGTTTTGCCGATGCCGCCATTGCCACCACCCACGGATAGTGACTCCACGGACGCCACCGCGTCTTTTCAGGAGCTCACACCATGGCCGACTTCAACAGCTTCTTCCCCACGTTACTCAGACATGAGGGAGGTTTCGTCAACGACCCTGCGGATCCGGGCGGCGCGACCAACAAAGGCATCACGTTGGGCACGTTTCAGCAGTGCGCCAAACGTCTTCTCGGTGTCGAGCCCACGCTCGATAACTTGCGTGCGCTGAGCGACGCGGACGCGGGCAGGATCTACAAGGCGTTGTACTGGGACAAGGTGCGCGGCGACGAGATCGCGCTGCAGGATCTGGCGAACATCGTCTTCGACTTTCAGGTCAACGCCGGTGGCAACGCATCCAGGCTGCTCCAGCGCGTGCTCAATGCGCAGGGTGTGACCCCACAAATCGCGGTCGATGGCGCCATCGGTGCCGGTACGCTCGCCGCGCTGGGCAAGGTCGACAACGTCGCGGTTTACACCGCGTACAAGCAGGGGCGCAAGGACTACTACAAGAACCTCGTCGCCCAGCGGCCGGGGCTGGGCAAGTTCCTGAAAGGCTGGCTCAACCGCGTCGACTCGTTTCCCGATCTGCCGCAAGCCGCCACGGGAGGTCCCTGAGCCATGGCCGCGCAGACCTCGCTCAATACCCTGATCGAAGCCATCGCGGGCGCGGTGGTCGATGCGCAGGACCGCATCGAGCAACACCAGATCTCCCACCTCAGCGATTTTTTCGATGAGGACAACCGGCCCAAGAGCGTCGTCATCCGCATGCCGTCCCTGCATCCGCAGGCCGGCGAGGACGATGAAGACCTGTATCGCGCGCCGATCCTTCCCCTGGTCTCGACCAACGTGCTGCGCATCAAGGATGTCGAGATCACCTTCGACGCGGACCTCGGTCCGCTGATCGAGGGCGACCCACCGGGTGACGACGCGCCCCATGAGCCCGGCTGGAAGGGGGCGAGCGCCGCGTCGCGCCCCCACCTGCGGGTCGATCCCTCGGTCGGTGGCAGCGATCGTCGCGGCGGGTCCGTGCACGTGGTGCTGCGCGTGGAAGGCAGCGAGCCGACCGACGGCGCGTCGCGGCTGATGAATCACCTCGCGCAGACCCAGGGGGTCTTCAAGACGTTCAAGCCGGGCGACTGAACACGTCGGTCGCGCTGAACCGCGACGCGCATTCCGCGTGTCGCGTCACATCTCACCAGGAGTCACATCATGGCTGACGAACTCGTCAACATGTCGAGTCAGTTCAAGGGTCTGCCCATGGGCGACCTGATCGGTTCGCCGCTCAGCGCCGCCTGCGAAGCGCAGGTCAAGCTGGCCCAGGCCACCGCGGATTTCATCAAGGTCATCGGCTTTCTGCCGCCGGCCGCGAACGATCCCAATGGCGTGGGCGATACCCGTACCGCCACGTTCCGCTTCAAGCGTCCCGTCGACGATCCCAATGTCCAGGGCGGCACCGCCGAGGAAGACGTCGAGATCGTGGTGCCGCTGCTGGCCATCGTCAAGGTGCCCAGCCTCAGCATCACCAAGGTCGACATCACCTTCGACATGGAAGTGAAGTCGTCTTTCAGCAGCACCGAAAGCGAAGACAAGAAGGGCGAGTTCAGCGCCGAGATGTCGATCGGCTGGGGCATCTTCAAGGCCTCCGCCAAGGTGTCCGGTTCGGTCGCCACCCACAAGGAAAACACCCGCAAGTCCGACAACTCGGCGCGTTATCACGTCGAAGTACACGCGGAAGACGGTGGCATGCCGGAAGGCCTGTCGCGCGTGCTGGACATCCTGCAGACCGCCTGCGCGCCGCGCAAGGTCGGCGCGCCGGTGGCCGTGCCGGGTAACGCCTTGCCGAAGAAGACCAAGATCGCACCCGCGGCCATTCCGGCGCCGGCTCCGGCTCCGGCAACGGGTCCGGGCCCGGGTCCGTAAGCGGTTTGTTCCACACCTCGAGTCGCGGCGTCCGCAAGGCCGTCGCGATTCTCTCCAGGAGACCCAGGGATGTTCGATCTGACTGACGTCAAGTTCGTCAAGCGTGTGGTTGTCGGCAGCGACAACCCCAACCAGATGAGTACCGAGGCGCAGGTGGAAGAAGCGCGCGCCTTGCTCAATCGCTGCCTCACCGATTCGCCGAAGGGCTCGATCATCGGGACGGAAAAGAGTTTCACCATTCTGCAGGTCGGCGAGCATCAGGTCGTGCTGCAGTGGCTTTGCTACCACGTGGGCTTTCCGCGGAAGCCGTCGTGGATGACCGAGGGGTAGGGTGCCATGGCCGAGTGCAGCTTCGATCAGTTGTTGTTCGCGTTGCGTGTTTCCGTGGAGGCGGCCAATGACGGTCTGCGCCGTCGCCGAGGCTTACATTACGAACACGACCTTGCCGGAAACGAGGCATTGCACGTGGATATTCCGCGCGGTCCCCGCGACGATGCGACGCTGGATCCCGTGGTGATACCGATGAGCTGGTTCCGCGATCCGCGCCTGCCGCAGGTCACCGAACTGTCGGTCGCGTTCGACTGTCGCCTGCGCTACGAGCGGGTGCGCGGTGCGGCCGATGCACTGATCATCGACATGAATCCACCCCCGCCTCGCTGGTTCCGGCGATGCCCCCTGCACCGCATGGTGATCCGCTTTCGTGCCGCCGACGCCTGGCGGGCCGACGTGTCGCTCGATGGACGTCCGGTCGTCGTGTCGCATGCCGGGGCGTCGTGATGGACAGACTCTCCGGCCTGCGCGTGTCGACTGCCTGGCAAAGCGCCCTGATCGCCAGTACCGAGGTTGCTCCACGGTCGCGTCGCGGCCGCAGCGCCGTACGGGTCACGGCATACGTTCTGTTTCTTGCCGGCTTAGCCGGCTTCGCGGTGTGGCTTGCTCGGTAGCGTGAGCCCACCACCCAACATGTAAGGAGATCACGATGCATCTGAACACCATGAAGTGCCTGAGCCTTGCCGCTCTCATCGCGGCGCTGCCGACCCTGGCCGTCGCCGCCGAGCCCCAGGGGGTATGGCAAGGCCTTATCCAGCAGGCAAACTCCGATGTCGCATTGCGGCTTACGTTTGCACCGCAGCTGGTCAGGCTGCATTTCAACGAGCCGCTGTCGTGCGACGTGCCGGCCCGATTTCTGAAGGCCGACGGCGACACGTTTATCTATCGCTTCGCCCCATCGGTCAACGGCGGCAGGTTCTGCGACGGCGTGTTGAATCACGATCTTCGAATCAAGGTAGCCGCCGAGCCGAAACGTGAGCTGGATCTGGTCTTCGACGGTCCGCGCTCGACATGGCACGGCCGTCTGGCTCCGGTCACGTCCCCCTGACCACAGCGAGGTCGCCATCATGGATTCCGTGGTTCTCTTCACCCGTTTCTGGCTGCTGCTGGCGGCCGTGGGCGGCGCCATCCTGCCTGTGGCGCTTGGCAACGAGGCATCGCGCAAGCGGGCCGTCGTCCAGGTGGTATGCGGGGCGATGATGGCGATCTTCCTGGGGCCCGCGCTGGAGCGGCGTTTTCTTCCCGACTCGCCGGCGGAGGTACACGCCGGCGTCTCTTTTCTCATCGGTTGTTTCGGTTTACGCCTGACGATGATCGTGCAGCGACTGATCGACTCGCGCGGTGAAACACTGGCCAACCGCGTCATCGACCGTATCGCCGGAGGCGATAACCCGTGAACGCACTTTTCTTTCTTTACACCGACCTTGCCTGCAGTGCGGTCATCATGGTCTCGGCCTGCTGGCTGCTGACCGATCTCAGCCTGCGGCGCATCAACCGCACGTGTCACGCCTGTATCGCCGCCGGTGCCTTTGCCAACATCCTTGGCATCGTGGCGGACCGGATCGGTTTTCAGGACATCAGCTACGGCAACGTCTGGCCGGGCGAGGTCGTGGTCAACATCGGCCTCGCCGTAATGCTCGGCGCGACGTTCTGGCGCTCGGTCGGTCGTCGTCTACAATGGACTCCTCTGCAGCGCGAGGGCGTCGCACGCAAGGAGTGATCCATGAACACCGACACATCCAGACCGCACGTCCAGGGGTTCTGGGAGCCGCGGACGGGCACGGTGCAATACATCGTCGCCGATCCGGTCACGAAGCATTGCGCCATCATCGATCCGGTGCTCGACTTCGACGAGAAGTCGGGCTCCGTCGCGACGACGTCCGCCGACGCCTTGCTCGATGCGGTGGCGTCGCAGGGGCTCACGGTCGAGTGGATTCTCGACACGCATCCGCATGCGGACCATTTCTCGGCCACGGCCTATCTGTCGTCGAAGACCGGTGCGCCGATGGCGATGGGATCCGGCGTACTGGATGTGCAGCGCATCTGGGGCGAGATCTACGGGTTGCCCCTGGATCAGCTGGACGGGCGTTACTGGGACCGGTTGTTCGACGAGGGCGATACGTTTTCCATCGGCTCGCTGGAGGCCCGCGTGATCTCGTCGCCGGGTCACACCGCGCCATCGGTGACGTACGTGATCGGCGACGCGGCGATCGTCGCGGATACGCTGTTCATGCCGGACAGCGGCAGTGCGCGGGCGGATTTTCCCGGCGGCGATGCGAGCGTGCTGTGGCATTCGATCCAGCGGATCCTGTCGCTGCCGCCGGAGACGCGGTTGTTCACCGGACATGACTACCAGCCGGGAGGCCGCGACCCACGCTGGGAAAGTACAGTGGCCGAGCAACTGGCCACCAACACGCATGTGGCCGGCCTGGATGAGGCTGGGTTCATCGCGTTGCGCCACGGGCGGGACAGGGTGCTGCCCATGCCGAAGCTGCTGTTGCCTGCGTTGCAGGTAAATCTGCGCGGTGGGCGGTTGCCGGAGCCTGAGGCTAACGGTCGGCGTTACCTGCGGATTCCGCTGGATGCGTTTCCTGGGTCGGCCTGGTAAGCATTGCGGGCAACGGGTGGAGATACCTAAGTAGCTTTCGGGAGCGGCGTTCACTCAGGTGTTCGCTCTCTTCACCCGCGTTGCGGTGCGCGCAAACATCCATCGCGCTAGTTTCGGAAGTCTTATCCGGGAGACAGCGCCATGACTATCAAAACCATCGAAGATCTCTTCATCCACGAGCTGTCCGATATCTACAGCGCCGAGAAGCAACTCACCAAGTCGCTGCCGCGACTGGCACGTGCATCGACGGCTCCGGAGCTCAAAGAAGCATTCACGTCTCACCTTGAGGAAACGCAGGGCCAGGTCGAGCGCATCGATCAGGTCGTCGAGCTTCTGGGTATCCGTCTGAAGCGCATCAAGTGCGCCGCGATGGAAGGGCTGGTGGAAGAGGGCAAGGAAGTGATCGACGGCGTCGAAGAAGGTCCGCTGCGCGATGCCGCCCTGATCGGCGGCGGAAACAAGGTAGAGCATTATGAGATCGCCTCTTACGGCACCCTCATCGCGCTCGCCAAGCAGCTCGGCTACACCGATGCCGTGCCGCTGCTCGTCGCGACGCTGGCTGAGGAGAAGGCGGCCGATGAGAAGCTGACGCTGCTGTCCGAGCAGTTGTCGAAGCAGATGCGGGCTGAAAAGGCCGCCTGATAACCTGACACGGGACGGATATCCCGTGTCATCGACGGGCTGATGGCGCCTTCCCTGAGGCGCCAGTGGTGGGGTTCGACGAGGATCTGGCATCGGGCGGGCATGAGCCCCCCCGAATTTGCGATAATCCTCCGTTCGAACACCCACGGAACCCGACCCATGCTGGATCCTGCTCTCCTGCGCGGCAAACTCGCCGAAACGGCGGAACGGCTGCGCGCCGCCCGGAACTTCGACCTCGACGTCGCCACGATCGAGCGCCTCGAATCCGAGCGCAAGGCCCTCGCCACCGAGACCCAGGAGCTTCAGAACCTGCGCAACACGCGTTCCAAGGCGATCGGCCAGGCCAAGGGCAAGGGCGAAGACGTCGCCCCGCTGATGGCCGAGGTCGCCGGCATCGGCGACAAGCTCAAGGCCAACGAACAGGCCCTGGCCGACGTCCAGGCCAGGCTGGCCGACATCTCGCTGGGCCTGCCCAACCTGCCGGACGAGTCCGTGCCCATCGGCAAGGACGAGAACGACAACCTTGAGATCCTCCGCTGGGGCCACGCCCGCGCGTTCGACTTCGAGGTCAAGGATCATGTCGACCTGGGCGTCCGCCACGGCTGGCTCGACGGCGACGCAGGCTCGAAGCTCAGCGGCGCGCGCTTCACCGTCCTGCGCGGCCAGCTCGCGCACCTGCACCGCGCGCTCGCCCAGTTCATGCTCGACCTGCACACCACGCAGCACGGATACCTCGAGCACAACGTGCCGCTGATCGTGAACCCCGCCGCGATGGAAGGCACCAGCCAGCTGCCGAAGTTCGAGGAGGACCTGTTCGCCACCCAGATCGGCGACGCGAAGCGCTACCTCATCCCGACCTCGGAAGTGACGCTGACCAATCTGGTCCGCGAGAGCATCGTCGAAGCCGACGAGTTGCCCATGCGCCTGACCGCCCATTCCATGTGCTTCCGCGCCGAAGCCGGCAGCTACGGTCGCGACACCCGCGGCATGATCCGCCAGCACCAGTTCGAAAAGGTCGAAATGGTGCAGATCGCCACCGCCGAGACCAGCATGGCTCAGCTGGAGGAGATGGTGGGGCACGCCGAGACGGTCCTGCAGAAGCTGGGCCTGCCGTACCGGAAGGTGCAGCTGTGCACGGGGGATATGGGCTTCGCGGCGGCGAAGACGTACGACCTGGAGGTCTGGTTGCCTTCGCAGAACACGTATCGGGAGATCAGCAGCTGCTCGAATTGCACGGACTTCCAGGCGCGGCGGATGCAGGCCCGGTGGCGGAATCCGGCGACCGGGAAGCCGGAGTTGGTGCATACGCTGAATGGGTCGGGGTTGGCTGTGGGGCGGACGCTGGTCGCCGTGATGGAGAATTTTCAGCGGAAGGATGGGTCGATTGAGGTGCCTGAGGTGCTTAGGCCCTATATGGCGGGTTTGGAAGCGATTGCGTGACCTGACCGGGGGTTGGTCGGTTACAATGGCGCGCCGCTGGGGTGCAAGGCCTTGGTGGCGTGCGGTAAAAATACGGAGAGATGGCCGAGTGGTTTAAGGCAGCAGTCTTGAAAACTGCCGTAGGTGTGAGCCTACCGTGGGTTCGACAAGGCGGCGAAGCCGCCGCAGGACGCCCGAAGGGCGGTCCCGACCAACGGGAGGGATTCGTCGCGAAGCGGCGAACAATCCCACTCGGCGTCCGAGCCACCTCGACGGTGATCGGAGCTAGCGTAGAATTCGAGACGCGCAAAGCGACTCATACAATACGGAGAGATGGCCGAGTGGTTTAAGGCAGCAGTCTTGAAAACTGCCGTAGGTGAAAGCCTACCGTGGGTTCGACAAGGCGGCGAAGCCGCCGCAGGACGCCCGAAGGGCGGTCCCGACCAACGGGAGGGATTCGTCGCGAAGCGGCGAACAATCCCACTCCGCGTCCGAGCCACCTCGACGGTGATCGGAGCTAGCGTAGAATCCGAGACGCGCAAAGCGCCTCATACAATACGGAGAGATGGCCGAGTGGTTTAAGGCAGCAGTCTTGAAAACTGCCGTAGGTGAAAGCCTACCGTGGGTTCGAATCCCACTCTCTCCGCCAGCATAAGCCAAGCGACTGATACGAAAGGACTTTCCTTGCGATGAACAGTTTTGGCGTGTGGACACCCGCTTGGACTTCAATGCGGTTACCTCATCACTTGGTTCGGTCGTCGACCGGCATGCTTCAGTTTCGGCAAAGGTGCTGTTAGACCTTCAAGTAACGCTCCGTCAGCGCTTGATCAAGCGCAGTCTTGGGACAAGGAGTTCGCGGGTATCGCAGAACCAGCCCTCACCGACCCAGTCTTTTAGAATCTTGACGACCCTAGGCATCCACTGCACATTGCGCCGTGGAAGTTAGAGCAGCCGCCGCTTAGCTTAACCCTGTCGACCGACGGCGACTCTGACAAAGAGAACGCAAAGCCCGTCGAGGTCCTGCGTGTGCTGGTGGATACACTCAAGTTACTGATGTCCGCGTAGAAGTTGACGCGTCCGCTCATCCGATGGGCCGAGTGTTGCGGGCGGCGGCAGGTCTCACCATGCGCGAGGCCGCGCGAAAGTATCTGTTGACCCTCGAAAGTGCCTTGCTGTGCGATAAAACGCGTGACCCTGCTAAAGCTGCGGCGAACTCACCTATTACATGTAACAAGTGCGCTATATCGACCACATCGAGCGTCATCCGCCACGCATAACGCGTCGAATGCCATTGCCCTGTGTGAGCAAGCGTTGTGCATCAATCCGAAGGTTGGGCTCAAACTCGAGTGGGCAACCTTATAGATGAGGCAGCAACAGCCAGAGGACAAAATCTGCCGAAATTGCGCCAATTGCAAGACGGTGAAGTAGGCGTTTGTAGGCATTCCCCTACATAAATTGCGTAAGCCGTTGAGCAGAATGGCCTACCGGCGTATCGTTCTCTCGAACGAGCAGCGGCCATGGCCTGAGGGGGCAGCATGACGACGTTCACCATTTATTTGATGCGCGATACGGTAAAAAAAGCCGGCGATGCTGTCGTCGGGGGCGCGGCAGTTCACGAGATTGCTGACGGGCCCTCGGAATACGGAACGCTGTTCGTTAAAGCCACGACACCCGATTCGCCGAAATGGGCCAAGTTGTTTGAGGCTTACGTTGACCGCAAAAAGCTGGGCAGTGTCCAGTCGTCGTCTGCCGCCTTTCTCGTGCCTGTGGACGGCCGTTGGTTTGCGCTGACATTCGGTCAGGGACGTTTTTTGCTTCACCCCGACGCCTACGAAGAGCGATTTGGCCTCATTGTCACGCTCAATTCTATTGAGCCTGACGCGCTACGCAGCGTCGACAAGCGGCGATTTGTGGACGACCAAAACAGTCGCGTGCAGACCAACCAGGCAGCATCGGCACTCAGTTTTGGCGTCGACATCGAGCGCGACCTCATCCGTGGTTTGGTCGGAAAACCGGTCGACGAGGATTTAGGTCGACGGATGGCGGGCGCTGATGCGCTAACGGTAACCACCGACGCGGCAGTGCCGGACCTTAAGCGATTTCTCCGGCGATACCTCAAAAAGTTTAATTCTAATGCCTACCAAGCAAACTTCCCGTGGGTCGACCAAGTGCGCCAGCTCGACCCACGGGGGCACCGTGCCCAGGAGCTGGACACCAAGCTGGTAGAGAAGCTCACAGAGGCATGGAAGCACAATGGTCTCGCCGACGAGTGCTGGATGGCACTGCCCGACATTATCGACTGGGCGTTGGTGGACGGGTTTAAGTTCACAACCTCACCTAAAGAGGGCGTCTCCACGGACCTGCATCTGCCGGGCGTCGTTCAAGCCTATCCAGACGAGCTTCCTACGGTCGACTTTCTGAAGAAGCACTACGCGATGTCCGTTGATGAAGATGAAAAGGTGTTGGAGCGCTGGCCGCTCTATCGATGTATGCATTGTGAGATGACAACGCCGGACGGTTCTTTTGTGCTGTCAGCGGGGCGGTGGTTCGAAGTGGATACAGACTTTGTCCAAGCCGTGGACCTTGCGTTTCAAGGCATGCCTGCCTATCCCAAGCCGCTGCCAATTTACGCCCATAAGGATGAAGACGACTACAACAAGGATGCTGTGGACAAAGGCAACGGCGCGTGGTCCTTGATGGACAAGAAGATGCTGAAGGTCGGTGGGGTCTATGACAAAATCGAATTCTGCGACCTTTATGGTGGCCATGAACTCATTCACGTCAAGCACTATGGGAGTTCCAGCGTGCTCGGCCATCTTTTCAGCCAGGGCATGGTCTCAGGCGAACTGCTGAAGTCCCACGCCGGGTATCTCGACTTAGCGAACGGGCAGCTAGGGACGGCCCACCAACTCGTGACCACCGGGGCGACGACAGATGTTCCGCGGGACGTAAGCGACTACACGATTGTGTTTGCCATCATCAGTCAGTCGCAAAAGCCGGGCCTCCATCTACCATTCTTCGCCAAAGTGGTTTTGAAGAGCGTTTGCGCGCGTTTGCGCGAGTGGGGCTATGGAAATGTCATGCTGGCGAAAATCGAGTGTGACCCGATGGTTGCGTTGACCAAAAAGGTCAAACCGAAGAAGGCACGCAAAAAACGCCTCGTTAAGAAGGCGGCTTAAGCCGCCTTGAAAGAGCCTGCTGGAGCAAGGCTGACAACGTTGCATACCATTTTCTTCGCCCTCTCGGGAGTTGTGCGGTGCGCCCAATGCGGTTTCTGGATGCCGGTCGAAGAGCGCGGTGAACATCGGTCGGTCTTGTCCGAAGGTCAATACGGTTCCGCGCTCGATATTTCCCATTTCCAAGGTGGCGATACGTCCATTTCAAGACATCTGAACGCTCCAGAATAAAGACCTCGCCGCTCGTGTCGTAAACCCAGACCCGGCCGGCGTTGTCGACGGCAAGGATGTCATGGCCATACGTGGTCTCGAACGAGAGAGTTGGTCGCCGCTTGTCGCTACGGGCCCAAGAAAGCGCGGTGCAAGTACCGCACCTACGGCTGCCGCATTGAGCAGTCCTCCAACGCCCCATCCTGATGCGACATCGAGAAACGCGGCAAGCAGCCAAATGCTTAGACCAAGCGTGGCGCCCACAACCAACTGCCAGCGCGGCCTACGGGTCACAACTAAGGCGCCAAGGGCGACCAACAATACGAGGAAACCCATGATAGGTGCGCTCCTTGCACGGGATTCATCGGTTGAGTTCGGTGGGGGTGTTGCTCGCCGGGCGACCACTGCGGTCCAACGTTAGTCGGAGCGAATGGCTCTTCGGATGCGCGCCCGAAGTTCGTCAAGTTTCCGCAGTCGTTGAAGCTCGGGCATGCCCAATCACCGTATTTCTTCTTCCAGTTCAAATAAGTGGTCTCTCCGATGCCCGTCTTTCGGTAGACCTCGGTGATGCCCGTCCCAGTCTTCACTTGGCGGGGGGGCGAAGGCGATCTGCTCTTTACTGCACTTGTTTTTTTTCATGACAAAACGGTCTCCCTGGTAGGACGGCTTCACTGTTCAGTCCACTTCGAAACGCTACTGATGACTGAGAAGGGGTCACTGCCCAACTCCTGCACCGGACCGGACTGACTATCGAGGAACAAAAATGCGCCGGGCATGGTGTGGATCATTTTTGCCGTGTACGACATGCTTCTCTCCATGCGGAACTGCAAGGCAAAGAATGGCCGCGATGTTATTCCTGGTATTCACGGATACAAGCACTGATTTCCCGCTTGCTGTGCGGCGTCAAAATCCAATCGGTCGCCAGAATTTTATGTGGGAATATCGCTACACAAATGCTTGCAACATCCGACCCTGCAAATAACCTGCGGTTCTTCCGGTTTTATGCCTTGTCGCCGGCCGCCCAATCGGTATGATGAACGTCATTGCGGTCTCACGCTTCCGGGCTGGGCCTTGCGGCTCGGATTTTTTGCGACCTGTGTCAAGACGCCAAGACAGCTTCGTATTCATGAAAAGGACGAAACAATGAGCAAGCCGGATGTGTTTTACAGCTTTCACTTTGCCAACGATGTCATGCGTGTGCAGCTGATTCGCAACATGGGCGTCATCAGCGGCGATGTGCCGGTCGAGCCCAACACCTGGGAGGAACTCAAGCGCAAAGACAAGGGCGTGGAGAAATGGATCGATGACCAGATGAAGGACGTCGACGCCGTTGTCGTACTCATCGGGTCCGAAACTTCTATGCGACCATGGGTCAAATACGAAATCCAGCGTGCGCTCGAACTCGAAAAACCGCTGCTTGGCATTTATATCCACAATCTCAAGTCTGGAAACGAAGGTGTTAGCACGAAGGGTGCAAATCCCCTTGGCACCGTCACGTTCAAGACGCCAGCCGGTGCAACGGTTAAGCCGCCCGTGTTTGAGCCGAAGGCCTCGGATGCCTATAACGACATTGAGGCCAACATCGAAAAGTGGATAAAGGCCGCCATGGCCCAGCGTTAATGTGAGCTACACGACGCCGCTTCTACGTGGCCCACAGCGTCAGGCCTTTGACTGGGATCATTGTCTGGCGAGGGCTGGCCGGTCCTTGGCTCTGCGACCGGATCAGGCGAGTTGAGCAGGGCTGGTTAGGCCCCTTGTTCAGCGAGTGGGCGGAGAGGTGCCGACCTTTTGGCAAATGAGTTTTCTCGCAGATGGAAGGGCAGAATGGCTAGTTATTTCACGTTTGACGAAGTCCGTAACGCGGCAAGACAGCGCTACGGAGCGCGGGCGAGCATGGAATCCCTGATTGAATCGGCAGCCGTCGGGAACGGCGACAGGTTCGACGTATTCCTCTCCCATTCGAGCAAGGACGCGGAAGTCATCCTTGGCATTAAGTCCCTGCTGGAAGGTCAGGGCATGAGCGTATACGTCGACTGGATTGTGGACACCCAGCTCGACCGCGCCAAGGTCAATGCGGAAACGGCCGAGACACTGCGAAAGCGCATGGGGCAGTGCAAGGGCCTCATCTACGTCGCTTCCGCCAATGCCGCGGCTTCTAAGTGGATGCCGTGGGAACTGGGCTACTTCGACGGAAAGAAGGGCGACGCCGCAGTTGCCATACTGCCGGTGGTTGAGCGGCAGACGGACGGCTTTCCGGGCCAAGAATACCTCGGTCTTTACGCCGTCGTCCGAAACGACTTCTATTCAGACACCGGAGACAGTGATGTGTTCGTCGAGAGGATCGGCAAGCACTGGAAGCCACTGCGCGAGTTTGCAAATACAGGCGCATGGTATCAGTACACTTCAAAGTCGTAACGCCGAAGGCTCGTAAGGGATTCGGACAAAGAAGACTCTGCTGTCTATAGGGGTGTTTCCGGCGCAAGTGTTAACGAATTCTTTCACGGGGTCATTGCCACCGCGCACAATGGCCACTTCGTGGCGGCGCAAATGGGCGCGACACTTGTGGCGGCTTGCGGGTTTTCGTCGCGACAGAAAGGACGGAGCAGACGGGACGCGTCAGTCCTTCGGGGTAGGCGCTCCGGTCACTTGACCAAAGGGCCGTTCGTTCTCTCTTCGGTTACATCAACGCCAAGCTGCCGATGAAACAGCGCAATGTAGTCCAGATCGGTCGACAGGTCTTCAGGCCACCGGCCCTCGGGGCTTTCCAGGGTCGCCGTCGCGCCGCCGGCTGACACGATCGGGATGACTTTGGCATGCGGTTGGAGTTCGCGAAACAGCCGGAACTCATCGATGATGCCATCCATCCCGCCAATGAAAACCGCCGCGTCAAAGCTGTTTTCGCTGAGCATCTGTCGGCGCATCGCAAGCAGGCTTGCGTCTTTGTTGCCGTCGACTGCCGCAGTATAGGTGACGTTCTGGTAGCGCTTGTTGTCGTCCGGGAAATCGTCCTGGAAAAAACGCGACTGGTACAGGTGCACCCAGCGCCCGTATTCCATGCCCATGGCCTCGGCGACCACCCAAACCATGGGGGTGATGGCCGGTTGGCCGCCCCACACGATGACCCGGCGCCCAAGGGCGACGTGAATCAGGCCGGCAACGGCTGAACTAATGGCCACAGGCCGCGCGGTCCGTGCAAACTCCGCGCTGCGACGGGGGTCGGGCACGCCGGCCGAGAGAAATATCGAACCCGTCATTTGCTCACCCCTCCAGGCCAATGATTGAAAAAGCCGCACCGTTGACCTTGATGGCGTGCACGGATTTGATGTTGTCGTCGAGCCACGCGAGGTGCGCGGCCCATTCACTGCCGATGCCGATGTCATCGTAGACCAGAATCGGTTTATTCTTCGCGCCCGCCTTTGCGGCCCGGCTGGCGACGTCGTTGAGCGTTTGTGCCGTGGGCACCCCCACCATCGGGTAGGCCCAGATGACGCGGTCGTCTTCGAGCCGCAAGCCAACGGCCCGGTGTGCGGTCACACCGATGACGTCTCCGCCAATCTTCTTGACCTCAGCTCTGAGCATGCCCGTCATGGCCATATACCGTGATGCGATGCTCTGGCTGCGAATCCGCTCGACCATCACGGCGATCTTGGCCGTGATGTCGTCCGTCAACGGCCCGGTCGCGTCATGGAGGTCGCCGGGCTCGAGATACAGTGTCTGGGCAAGATCAGTGTGGCGGTCCGGCGTGTGGCCCGGCCAGATGACGCGGAGCACATGGATGGCTTTCGCGCGCGCACGCCCAATCTCCTCCCTAGTCCAGCGGCTCTCGAAATAGGTCGGCGTATCGAGCATCACCATGACGTCCGAATCGCACAACTGGTGCCAGAGCGATTCCTGGAACGTCTCCCCCGGACGGATGCTGTGGGTGTCCAGGAAAACATCAAATCCCCGCTCAATAAGCACGTTGTGCAAGTCCACGGCAGCGGCCTTCGCTTCCACGCGCCGGTAACTGATAAAGACCCGGCGCTGGGCCCGCAGCAAGCCGAGACACTCGAGCAAGGCTCCGGCCAAGGCGTCGTATTCGGCGTCGGCAGGCTTGTGGATGAAAGCGTTGATGTCAGCGATAATCGCGGGGATGTTCTGACCAGCGTCCCGCACGTCTCCGATGACGGGAATCACCGGTACACTCTGTCCCACAAGGACGCCAAGGACGTCGACGTCAGCCGGATCCGGGGAGCCGAAGTATGCGACGGCAAAGGCGGCGTGGAGGTCACGGCGGTCGACCGTCGACGCGTCGAGGATGCGAAAGTCCATTCCCGGGACGAGTTCGAATTCTGCAATCCGATCATTCAGGGTCTTTGCCAAGGCCGCGCGGTCATCATCGCGGACCGTGCCGAGAATTGCCAGCTCGTATGCGCTCACATCGATTCCTTTGGAAAGAGGGTCACTTGCCGGCAAGCCAGGCTGCTTTTTCAAACCAACCGCCCATATTTGCATAGCCGTTGTCCCGGTTCCAGCGAGGACATGGATAGCCAGCCGGAAGATCGCTGCCGCAGAAAGTGATGCGCCGGCCGAGTATGTCGATCTTTCTGGTGTCTATGCCAAGCAGGCCGTTGCCTTGCTTGATGCTCTTCGCGATCTCGTAGCGGACCCACCGGCTATGGTGCTCGGGCGCGCCGGCGGACAGTACAGTGAATGTCGTGTCAGTGAACTGGCGGTCAATCCAGTTGGCGATGGCGATGGCGGTGGCGCCCTGGCGTTCGACCTGCTCGAAATCGGCCTTGTCTACGAAGCCGGACTCGTCCGCCCTGCGGATGGTATCGCTGTTCCGGACGACCACCGCGCGTGCAACGTTGTCGTACTTGAAACTGAAAAAGACTTTCCTTGCCATGGTTTCCTCCTGCCGTGCGAACGATATCGCATCCTAGATTGAATTCAAGCGCACACGCTGTTGAAGGTTCCGCGGAGTCGATGGCGGGCCTCGCAACAGGCCAACTTTTCGACGGCAAGCAACAAAAATGGCACCTTTGGCCGTCTTCGCGTCTCTGTCCTGGACGACCATTGCACGTGTACCACCCGTGCAACACCGCCGGTGCGCCCTCGGTCGCGGTGCGGTGGCGTTGGTGCTTTTTTCTATGGGGTACCGTTTCGGGGCAAGAGGGACATTTCATTCAAGCCGGATCGGTCTCTCAGCTTTAGCATTGGTCTTGCTATCCGGATTGCGACAAACCAAGTCCGTCGCATCGACGACTGCGGGTAATTATCCCTGCCGGCGCAGGTCGTCGTGACGCGACCTGTACATGGCGCCAGGATGGCTGGACCGCCCAGCTTTATCTGAGCCACTCAGGAGCCGGTTTGCGCGTAACGCCGTTCGACCTCTACCGGCGACAGATCGGCGGTGAAACCGTGCCGGCGTACCGGGTTGTAAAACATTTCAATGTAGTCGAACACATCCGACGATGCGGCCGCGCGACTGGGGTAGATCTGACGCTTGATTCGCTCCTTCTTCAGCGGGCTGAAGAAACTTTCCGCGACAGAGTTGTCGTGGCAATTACTACGGCGGCTCATGCTCGCCACCATGCCATGGGCTTGCAGAAACGATCGCCAATCGTCACTGGTGTGTTGGCTGCCCTGGTCGGAGTGAATCAGAAGGCTTGGACCGGGCTTTCGTCGCCAAACCGCGGCCAGAAGCGCCTGAAGCGCCTGAAGCGCCTGAAGCGCCAGGTCGGTCGTCATCGTTCGATGCATGGCCCAACCCACGATCTGACGTGAGTACAGGTCCATGACCGCGGCCAGATACATCCAGCCTTCGTAGGTTCAGATGTAGGTGATATCTGTCGCCCATACCTTGTTCGGGCCGTCGGGCGAGAAGTCACGGAGCAGGACATTGTCGACCTGCCCAACGGGCCCATCTCGATGCCTTGGCTTCGATCCATAGCCGACCTGCGCGCGTAGGCCCTCCGACTGCATCAAACGAAGCACGCGAAGGCGACTGCACGCTTCGCCACCCTCGCGCGGGTCGGTGGTGAGTTTGCGATGGCCATAAACGCCACCGCTGGCGATTCAGTCATGCTTGATCAAACCGACCAACCGGCTGTCCTCGCGCGATCTTGGGCTATGCGGCGTCTGACACCAGGCGTAGTAACCGCTCCGATGTCTGCAAAACGTTTGGTCGCACAAACATCTTGCGGAAGTTACCGCTCCTTTTTTTATGCCTAGTCCCCGGACTTCCGCGAAGAACCTTTTTTTCTGCGACCCTCGCTGCGGCAGGTGTCGGGAGCTGCTCGCACGTATGCTGCAGCGGCGAGGTCTGCGCACTTGGTGGGCGGGTATGGCATTGGCGCAACCTTTGGCACAATGCGGCGCATGTGCAAGCCGAGGATTCAGGGATGAGCAGAAGAACACGAACGACATGGGTGGTCTCCATTGCGCTTGGCTGGGCTGCCGTGGCGCTCGTCGCTCACGTGTTGAACGATGTCTTCGGCGCGGTCGTGTTCTTGGGCGGTGTTGTTGCGTTGATCCTGTGGCGCGTGGTGCCGCGGTTGCGAGGCTTGCTGCAGACCTCTGCCGGTGGATTCGACCGTACTCGACGGCGCTGGCGATACGCGCGAGCCGACCTGGCCGAAGCGTTCGACTGGCCCGATTGGCTTCGGCTCCTGTGGTATCTCGCGGCCTTATTGTGTCTGGTGAGCGTGGTCCTGGGGATGGCTGCACCGGAGGGATTGCCGGGGCAGGTGCTCGTGCCCACGGCGTGGAGCTTTCTGATGACCGTTGCCGCGATGGACCTCCTCAGCCTGGTCAGGGTGGGCTTGCGGCGTTCGAACGGGAAGGCATTCGGCGTCGTGCTGGCTTCGGTTGGCACGGCCGTGGTGGCGGCTGTTGCCTTGTCGTTCGCCCGAAAGTCCTTGTTCGGCTGGATGGGGGAAGACCCAGGCGCTTTTCCGGCGTCGCTGACGCTGTTGACGGCAGCGTTGGTTCCTCTGGGCTGGTTGATGCTCATTGCGGTGGTCAGCGCCGTGCTCATGCTGCCCATGGTCGTTGCCAGTTTGTGGCAGCTGGGCAACACGCGCAGGATCGATCGCGAGGGGAGCTTCCACGCCTTTCTCGTTTCGCTGCGGCCTGTTTTCATCTGCGCCGTCCCTTTGTCGCTGTTCACTCATGTCTGGGGATGGCGAGCGGAGCGATGGCCTGCGCTGCAAGGCGCAGGCATGGCCTTAGTGGTCGCGCTGGATTATTGGGAACGTCCGGTATGCGGTGGACCGGTGGGCGTGGCCAATCGGTTGGACGATGGGCATTACTCCATCGTCACGGGTGGAAACAACTTGGGCTATCGTTTTAAGACCGTTACGTGCGCGACGCAGGGGGCAGTGACCATGCCTGCGCCCGGAAGCTCGACGGAAGCGCCACGAGTAGGGCAGCTCAGCCGCTGACACCGTGCCCGGCCTCGCGTGCGCTGCGGCTGGATCGCATGAGCATCGTCAAGCACGGCATCGTGGACCGGCAGCACGGATCGGTACGGGCAGCGATGTTAAGGTCATTCCTCATCGGCCAATGGGCACGTCTCACCGACAACGCCATGAGCGTAGGCGTTGCCACGCAGGACTCCATGTCCCATGCGGCAGCTACCTTGGCCGCCTACATGCGCGAACGGCGTACTCGTCCACCCAATCCGGTCGTGGGGCGGGGGCTTTGATCGGGCTTTGGTTTGAATCGAGCTTTGCGTTTGGCGCCGCGCCCGCGGCTCGGCGCACGTGTTGAGCAAAGGCGTCCGAGCCGCGACGCTCGGTCATTCACTCACGCCAAGGATCATGGTTTCAACGGTCAGCGGCGCGCGTGGGAGCGAATGGCGTGGACTGCGCAAGCCATCGGCGTCGTCGAATGCCATGCCGCACTGCTCATGCGGCCGTTGCGCGGTGCTTGGTGTTGCGCAGAACCGCCGCGTGCGGTCGCCGCGATGGACTGGATCCGCCCGTTCGTCCATTGCTTGGCTGAGTGCACGGTCTCGCTCATCGCGAAGTCACTTAGCGCACCTCATCGGCAGATATGAAGCGCTGTTGAAGGGTGTGGCACTGAGTATCAAGCCCGAACTGTTGCATGTGATTTTCGAAGGGCGATCCTAGAACTCATCCGCCAAGGGCGGCGTGAGGGCCAATTCGAACGAAAGATTCTGCCTCGACCATAACTTGCGTGGCCGAGCGGACTCATCGCGGCATGCGTCGTGCGAAAATTTGAGTATCTGTCTTCGGAGTCTTTACATGCATCGGTCCAATGTTTCCATGCCGCCCGACTCGGAGTCCGCTAAAGCGGCGTATGACCGCCCCTTGGACGCCGCAAACGCCAGCGCGCACGACCAGCTTGATCGGCTTCCTTTCGCCCAGGCCGTGGTCGAGGTTTTGGCGCTCGTCAACCGAGATCATGGGTTGACGGTATCGGTCGAGGGACCGTGGGGGAGTGGCAAGACCTCAGCGATGGCGATCATCGAAGAGCAGCTCCGAATTGAGGCCCGCCGTTCGCCAGTCTTCGTGCATTTCAATCCCTGGCTCGTGGGCGATCGCGATGCCCTTCTGCGGCAATTTCTGGGCCGGATTGCCGAGGCCGTGGAACTGACCGATTCGGCCGAGGCGGCGACCAAGGTAGCCAAGCAACTGACGTCGTACGCCAAGCTGTTCGATGTCGTCAAGTGGATTCCAGGCGCTGAACCCATGGCATCGATCGTCAAGGGCGTGTTGTCAGGCGCGGGGCACGCGACCGCTGCCATCGCCAAGGAGAAAAGCGCCAATCTTGAGAAGCGAAAGGAGAAGGTTGAAAAGGCGCTTCGAGCATTCCCGCGCCGGATCATCGTCTTTTTGGACGACATGGATCGGCTGATGCCGATCGAAGTGTATGAGATGGTGCGCATCTTGAAGGCGGTCGCCGATTTGCCCAACATCGGTCATGTCGTGGCTTGGGATCCGCGTTACGTCAACGATGCCTTGGCCAGTGTCCACATCCCCCACGCCGACGGGTTCTTGGACAAGATCGTCCAGTTTCGCATGCCCTTGCCCCGCCTGGCGGGCATCGACAAAGAGACGCTCGTCAACCAAGCGTTGGAAGCGATGCCGAGCGACGCCCTTCGAGAGTATTTCCCAGGCGCTCAAGGTCGCCTGAGCGTGCTTTACGCCAAGGCGCTTCGGGACCTGCTCGAGCATCCCCGCGATATCCACCGCGTCTTCAATACCGTGCGAACCATCGAGCCGTCGTTGCGGGGCGAGATCGTCCTGGCCGACATCATTGGGCTCGCGGCCTTGATGGTCCGGTGCAGCCCCGTCTTTCATATGCTCCAGAGGCATCCGCGGCGCTTCGTGGGAAGCCTTCCCGACGAGATCAGTTTGCTCGACGCAGGCAAAAATCTGATTCAAGCGCATGCGGCCTCGTTGGAGGACGCCATCGAGGCCTGCGTCATGCCGAACGAGGCACGCGCGTTGGTCCGCCATTTGTTCCCGCAGACCGAGCCGACCGATGGGAAAACGGGCACCGCGCGCGTCATGGATACGCAAGGCCAAATTGCTTCACCCATGCGGTTGGCGGCGGCACTGCGCATGAGCATCGGGTCCACGGGCGTGAGCCTGAAGCAGGTGCGGGATTACCTGTTTGAACCGGCGAGCCGATCGCGCATCGGCGAATCCATTTCCAGCCGAAGCGCTTTGGAATTCATGGAGCGCTTGGGCGAGATGGCAAGCACTACCCGGGGGGAAGGCATCTCGGACCCCATTGCGCTGGGGGTGGCCATGGCGACGCTCACAGAGGCGCCCGGATTTGTCGAGCGGGCGAACGCTCGGGGCATGCTTGCGCCATACATTGGAGCCATTGCCGAGATCGCGATTGATCGCGTCATCCAAGCCTGTTCTCCGGGGGCGGAGGCCGCGGCGGCCAAGGCCATTATCGAGGATCCGCAGGCCATCACGATGGGCATGCTGATGATGGAGGCCACGTTTTTCCCAGTGGATGGGAAGGTACGGACCGCACTTCGCCCCGATGCGGGCGAGCGAGCGCGGTTGACCAATGCCTTGGCCAAGCACATCTTAGCGGCGGCTCAGGCAGGAACATTATTGTCACGCTTTGATCCCGGCGTGCTGTTGCGCGGACTCGCCCGACTGTCGCCCCCGACGGCAGCGAAAGTCTACGCCGCGATGGCGGGGGACGAGGCCACGCTCGATGGATTGGCCACAGCATTGCTGCTGTCGCGCATCAGCTCTGACACCGGCGCTTCATATCGCTTGCCCGCCGACCTGGCGCTGGTGGAAGCGTACGGCCCACTGCCGCAATGGCGCACGAACGCGGAGCGACGTCTGCGCGATACCGCCATCAAAGACGACGCCGCGGCGGCGT
The DNA here is from genome assembly GCF_900102405.1 of Dyella sp. 333MFSha. Lineage (NCBI taxonomy): Bacteria > Pseudomonadati > Pseudomonadota > Gammaproteobacteria > Lysobacterales > Rhodanobacteraceae > Dyella > Dyella sp. 333MFSha. The sequence continues at coordinate 876,310 of NZ_FNBR01000001.1, forward strand.
GGTTGTCCGTCCTGCGCGGGGTGGCTGTGCACGCCCGCGGCTTCACTCAAGCGAGGGACTGATTCGGAGGGCGGCACGTGGATGCGACGCCGCGATACCGGTGGAGACTACCGCATCCGTCGATCGACCAGCCGCTTCATCGGGCGGCGTTCGGCGCGTCGGCGTCAACGGCCTCCTGATGGGCGCCCGCGCTGAACAAGTTGCCGGGTTGTTTCGGGAACAAGCCCATCGGATCCGCCGTGACCGTCACCACGCGGCCATCGCCTTGGGCCTTTAGCGTGAAGGCCGCATACTTAGTTTTGCCGCCATTGACATAGTCATAGAAAATGCCGCTTACGGTGTCGCCGACCTTCTGTCCATCGATCATGAGATGGGGTAGGGCTGCACGGGCGAAGAGGCATCAGCATGGGAATGCTCGAAGTCATGGGTGGAGAAGGAGTCCGGCGTGCACATGCGAAAGGAATAGCGCAAGCCGAGGCTCTGGCAAGGGGCTCCCGTTGACGGGGCAGGGACAGATGGCGTCCCAATTGCGCAGGTTTACGTCACTGGCCGAGAATGTGGGGCGATAGCAAGGAGAAGGGCGTGGCGCAAGCGAGCGATGAGCCAGTGATGCGATACCCGCTGTCCCCATTGGGGCGCCAAGCCCTTTGGGAGGCCTACAATCGCCTTTGCTATTACTGCCGCCGATCCATCGGGTTTAGGGAGCTGGAGGTGGATCACCTAGTACCCGAACGCCTTGGTGCCTCAGCGGAGGTGTGGGCAAGCACGCGCGCGGAACTGGGGCTGCCCGACACCTTCGACATTCAGGGGTTGATCAACCTGGTTCCCGCCTGCCGTCAGTGCAATGGCGACAAGTCTGGGAGACCATTCTTCCCAGGACGAGTGGCCATTGACCTTGGACGTATCTCGGGGCGTCGCGTGGAAGTCGAGGAACGCATCGCCCTCCTGCGTCGGTCAGACCAGCGCGAGAGGGCCCGAGCGGCGGTCTTGGTTGCCATCGCCGAAGGCGCGATGGACTGGCCGCACCTGCGCGAGTTGGAGCGAGCCCATGCCAACGACCAAGGCATTTTCGAGGCGTTGTTGGATGGGTTTCCTTTCACCGATCGGGCGGTGGCGGTGGCCAAAAGCGATCTCGACCAAAGGCTTGATCGGCCGGTCGAGGCTGAGCCGCTCGATGGGAAGGGACTCCCGCTCATGCGGATGTCGGGCGAGACGTGCGTGGTGCACACCCTGCGTGAGTATCGCCAGGCGAACGCGGACGAATATTTTGCCGGAACGACCTTCACGATGGCGATGGAGGCCTTGTACTTTCGCCGCCCGCTGACGTTGCTCGAGCTGGTGGCCGTGGCGCGGTATCCCGACGTTAGTCACATGGCGTCGCCACGCTTAGGACTGAGTGATCTGAATCGACTGCCGGCGATCCTCCTGTTCGTGACGGAGGAGATGACCAGTGACGACGTCTTCGCCGGTCAGCGTGCGGCGCTCGAAGGGTTGACCATTCAAGATCTGCTTGATCGGGGCGAGGCCCAAATCATGGCCGTGTCGTCGATGCATCTGCGGTTGAATTTTGCGGGTGGCATCACCTTCTTGATGGAGTTGATGCGCGCGGACACTAACGACGATGGGATCGAGGAGTTGGTAGTCTACCGGGTGGGAGGTCCTGAACAGGGAACTTACCGGAGCACCTCGATCATCGCGCTCGCCATTCGCGAGGCGGGCGATGACTTTGCGGAGGTGCCGCTCATGGTTAACTCTGCTGGCCAGCCGGTGGCGGATGCGACCTCCGAGCTGCTTTAAGGCATCGCGTGCGCCAATTCGTTCGGCATCGGTGAGGATGAGGGCCCTCGTACTCCGCTCCATCAGGCGCACGCCGACGCGACATCCGTATTCATTTCGAAGTGGGACCGCGCGTTCACGATGTTCGCCGAGACTTAGTGCGAAATCTCCCGGCGGCTTTCGCCAGTTTGATTACATGTAATGGATAGGCACGGCTGCTGTCCGGCGAAGGTTCGCTTGCATCGACCTGCAGAAAGTGCTCGGCCTGACAGCATCCATCTAGAGCCGGCCTTCGAGCACATCCATCATCAAGCAAATATGGTGGACCATCTGGAGCTGCTTGTTGATGCCCAGTCCACGGTACGCGGCCGCTTTCGCCATTTGGCCGTACTCTCGCAGGGCTCGGTTGTCGCCAAACTCAGTGGGTCGTGCGTGCACCGCTCGCGTTAGCTTTCGTGCGGCGTCGACAAACTTGCTCGCCACATCGCCTTCGTCCTTGGTGACATCGGTCGAGACGAAATGCTCGACCCACACATCGCGATTTTCCGGCTCAACGTACGTTGCGTGAATGGCGACAGCGTGCGGAGTGGAGCCGCCTTTTTTGAATTGGCTTCCAATGCACAGATGGTCACCGATGCCAGCCGCATCGTGCGGTACGCGATGATGCGCGTCGGTAAAAAATTCTTGCCCCAAGTAGTCCGCATTGCGTTCTTGCTTGACGAAGCAGTCTCGCAACAAGATGAGTTTGTCCACGGGAAACTGTTGCCAGCGTGCCTGTGGCACCTTATCGGTCATCACGATGTGCCAGCGGATGGTCGACGTGCGACCCAGCCACTGTACATCAGCTCCCGACAAGCGCTTGCCCGGATGGACCACCGCGACCTCTTGGTCGGGGTACGACGCCAAGAAATTGGTTACATCGGTCCGTACATCATCCGTTCGACAGATGAGCGTTGGAATCACTAAGGGAGAGCTGGAAATCGTCGACCCAAACTCCTGTAACCAAGCCTGTTGGGCTGCGGCGGTCTTGAGCTGGTGCTTTTCCGGATTGACGACCAGGGCCAATGATTGGTCCGCTTTCGCACAGAGTGCGATGCACCGTTTGAGGTCGTCGGGACGAGCCATGAGCGGCTCGATCAAGGGCAATAGCCCACCACGGTCTCGCTCGTCTTTCAGCATCATGCGAATCGCCAGCAGCTCGAACTGGCGGCCATACATATACGGCAAATACATCGTGTCGTCCTGACCGGCGCCCCCGCGCCGTGAAGCTGAAGCCTATCGGCTCACAACAGTGCGTTCAAGAGCCGTTGGCGGCGTACTTGCGATAAGGGCGTGGCGTACCCCAAGACCCGCCAACTTTGCGGCAGTTGCTGCACCCAGCTCACCGTGGCCGCGTCGGTCGTGCGTGCACGTAGGGATGCCTCGACGATGTCGTGGGCTTCGATCACCGACAGTGAGTTCCACAAACGAGAGAAGTGTTGAAACTGTCGTCCGTTAGCCATGTTCGGCTGTGGCCCGAAGCGGCGCTCCAAGGCGGAACGGTACTCTGCGCCGCGCAGTAGGCGAAACAGCGCAGACGGATCGAGGCGATCCGCATCCGCGACCGGCGGACGCACTTCTGTCAATGAACCGCCGGGCTGCAGGGCCAGAATCCCCACCCGCTCATCCAAGACGGTTCGGTAGCGATCAACCCAACGGGGGTGCGTCACCACGAAGACGCGCTCGAATGCGCGCAGGTAATCCGGGGTTTGACTGGCGAGCCGTCGGTGGGTGTCGAGTTCAGTTTTGATCTCGTAGGCCGTCGAGTGTCCGTTGTAAACGGCCAAATCCACAATGGACCGACCCACTGGCAATTCTACATGCAGGCTGGCGGTTCGAGGACTGTGCCGACCAAAGATGACCCGGTCGGTGATGCTCGCTTTATAGACATACTCGCATCGGTAATGGCGCTGCAGTCCGCGGAAAGCATCGCCCAGCAACTCCGGCAACGGCCGATGCTCCACCTCATCAAGGCCGGCGGCGGTGAGCCTGCGACGAAGAGCATCTGAGCAGCCGCTCTGCGCCAAGGCTGCCATAGCCGGACGTGTGAAGGCCTGCGCGACCTCGCGCCAGTCTGTCTCGCGTCGATTTAGATTCGTGAGCACCCCAGGCATTCCCCCATTTTGACGTACGTCGCTCGCAGGCGCCACTGTCGGTCGTGACAACGCTCACCGATGCATCGGAAGATGGCGCAGTGAAGCAACGGGACGGACCTCAGTCGAGTCGAGCTGCGCCGCTTGACACGCGGCCGTTCACCACTATTCCGTCGCCGCATCGTCAGAGCGCGTGGCGATTGGGGCCAGTTGCTGCCGGCGTTTCGTCAAACGCTGGCTCGTCCGGAGCATCCGCCCGTCGGGTACGGTGGAGCTGTCGACGAGTAAAAGAACCTCCTGACGCCGCCGCTCAATGGGCAAGTGCTCACTCGAGATAGGTTTCCCAAGCGACGCCACGCATCACCAACTGGCCTGTGATTTTGGTCAGGTAAGTCAGGAAGCGGGCGAAGGCCGGACCGGCGCCTTCAATTTCGACAAAATCGTTGCCGTCCCCATTCGGGATAAGCACGTCGAGATTCCGGACCAGCATGCCTGTCTGCAAGTCCAGATAGACATCTGGCCAGGTCTCGGCGGGCAGCTCCACAATTGCCTGACGCATGGTCTCGAGTGACGCACCGCCGTAGGTCACCACAGCGCTGAAAATCTTCGTTTCGTCCCATGCGTCCAAGTCGCCGAGCATCGCCGAGCCGAGACTGGACGGGGTCAGGGTCCTCACAGATTTTAGGTTCTCGGCAATCGAAGGCCAGACTGACCGGTTGATGACCGTCTTGATTTCGACCGTCGCCACCACGCCTTCGACGTAAATAAGGTCGACGCCGTTTGCAAAGGGCAGGCGCGGGAAGCTCTTCAGCACAAAGACAATGTCTTGCTGCTTGGAGTAGGTTCCCTTTGAGTCAAACACTACGCCGGAGACTGGAGAAGTCATCTCGGGTAGGTGCGCGGCGAGGAAATCTCGGATGATGGCCTCCCGCGCCGAACCTGCGGACGCGTTGTGGGCGATGACCTTGGTCATCTCGTATTGCGCACGCAGCGCATCGACTGCAGCGTCGCAGTATCGCCCATAGATTTTCTTCTCGTTGGCCATGCCGGTTCTCTCAAAGTGCTGTCTGGAAATGGTGCAGACCCGGAAGGGGTGTGTATGGCCAATCCGCAAACGCATCGGCCTTCGTCCATACGATGAACGCGCTCGCGTAGGCGGAACACACCGCCACCGGGAACGGCAGACCGACCATGGCGATGAAGACGACGCCCCTGGCCGATCGGATGTGGAAGGCCTCGCGTCCGATGAAGGGCACAACCAGCCATGACGGAGCTGCCGGTTCCATCCGATAAACGACCCTTTCTCCAAAGCTGCCCGGCCCCACCGAGCCTGAGGAGGGGGCGACCCCGGACTCGGAAGTGGGATCCGCTGGGCCGCCAGGACAAGAAGGGAATCCCGATGCTTGCTCTGCGGCGGGTCGGTCTCCAGCCAGCGAACGTAGGCGTCCAGGGCAGAAAGGGTCGGGGAGCCGGAATCGGTAGGTTTGTCCATGTTTGTCCGTCCATGGGGTGGGCAGTGTCGGTCTCCTTCATAGCGAGGGACAACGACAATGGCAACCAGTTTGAATCGCCTCAGGGCACACCGGCTTCGTATTCCCTTTGGCGAGCGTGACGGCCGGCTGTTCGGACCATCCGATGTTCCGCGGGGGCTAGCGAGCGGATGCCGGTGTCCCGGGTGCGGATCTCCGCTTGAGGCAAAACAGGGTAGTAAGCGCCGGCACCACTTTGCTCATGTGGGCGTGGTCGAGCAGGTCTGCCGCGAATCCGTACTGCACCGGTACGCGAAGCAGGTGCTGGCCGACGCGACAACCTTGGTGCTCCCCGCCTGGGTCGGCACCCCCACCATGCCAAATCCGCCTAGCGCGTCCGACTGGGAGGGGCGCCTCGTAATCGGGGAGGCGGTGCATCTGCCGGCGAAGACGGTTCCCGTCGCCTCTGGCAGGCAAGAAGTGTCATTCGGGACCGTCCGCGCCGATGTGGTGCTCGATGATGGGGAGGGGCAGTTGCTGGTCGAGGTCCGGGTCACCCACAAGGTCGCTAAGGTCAAGGAAGAGCGTGTACGGGAGCTGGGGCTCAGGATGGTCGAGGTTGATCTCTCCGGTGCCGCAGGCGTAGAGACTGCGGACCTGGCGGACTGGGTGTTGCACCAGGCGCCTCGGCACTGGGTGTGGCATCCGGCGGCGGTCACACGCTGGCAGGCGTCGCTCGATCGGGTGAACGCCATCATTGCGGGGCGTGTTCCGGTCTATGGTTCTGGTGGCGAGAACATGCTCGTGCGATTGCGAGGACGTAAGGCGGACAGGTTGCGACACGCGGCCTCGCTGTCGGGACGGAGCGGCGATCCCGGCCTTGACGTGTTGCTCGGGGCTTGGGTTTGGCTCGAAGGCGAGGGGGAGGCCGAGCTTTTCGAGCTGGTCGATAGGGAACTCTGTATCTTCCGTGCGCGGTTAGCTACCGGCGAAGAGCGCATCGTGCGCCTCGACGGCGGGCCGGGATCAACCTCCGGGGCGAAAGCTATCGCTGACGAATCAGCTAGGTCAGCCTAAGGCGAGATTTTGGCATTCCACTTCGCCTTTGCGATGCGCCTTTGTACGCGCACTCGGTATGCATGAGGCGCTAGTGGTCTCTTGGCCTTATGTCGATTCGAATTGCAGAACAGGCAGGCGGCGACGATGTTAGCCCTGACGTCCTTGCCGCCGTCTTGCCGTGCGACCAGATGCTCTGCTGTACACCGAAAACGCGCATTGAGGCGCCTTTTCGGTCGAGGGTCGTTTGGTGACGGAGTCCACATCTGACAGCCGCAGTAATAGCACTTGCCGTGTTGGGCCTGAAAGGCCTGAGACCGAAGGGTACGTAGCTTCGACATAGGGAGACTCCGTGAAATCTTAAGAGAAAGATTCCCGTGCCTCCTATGGAGTACCTCGGGCACTCGCAGTCGTACGACTATGCGAGCACAACACCGACGCGTTACGCGACCGGCGTAGCCGTTATATCGATAGTGGGACCAGTTCGCAATCCCCGACAGACACTATCGGGTTAGCGCTTAACGAGCTGCCCCTTGGCCGCATCCGCACACGCCGGTAGTTGAAGCAGATTCAGCGTTCACCGATAACGTGCGCAATACACCCGCCACGACTATGGAGCGGACCTCGCCGTACGCGCAAATCGGCGGGTTTTTTTGATTCGCTATCTCAAAAAGCCTGTAGCCGCGGACTCAAAATCCGCTTGTCCACGGCCGGCTGCACACGCCCGTTGAGTGTGTCACCCGTGGGTCGGTCTGCCGCACAGGTGACACCAATGATCGCCCGCGATCAGCGGCTCAAGATAGGTGCAGCATGAGCCTGCTGATGTAGCTCTTGTGCCGGGGCCGCAATTTGCTGTTGCTGCTGTTGATCCGCCTGACTCCAGTTATGGGAGCTCTGGGCGAGAGGCTGAGCAACTGCTTGGGCGATGTCGACCGACGCGAATTGCTTGAACGGCGAATTCAAATCGCCCTGGACGGCATAGGCCCGGCTTGCATCGTCGTTAAGCACCAGATGATCGATTCTGGTCATCCCTTCGCTGCGTGACTGGGCGCAAAGTGAGCCCGCCAAGTTGCAGCTCATATGGTCGGTATCCCTCCCTTGCCTCGCGTCCAGGTCCTGGACAAGCCTGAAGGCCTGCCTATACATCGCGTGACCTGCGTGTTCGTGGTGATCCAGCCTCAAGGCCGGAGCATCATGAGTTTGAGCCTGCGCTTCGTTGAGTGCGTTCAGCGTTCGCGGACCGGCTATCCCATCAGCCTGCAAGTGGTGGTCGCGCTGAAATGCCAGAAGCGCGGTTTGTGTGTTTGGACCGAAGTGATTGTCGGCGCGAAGCGGGGTGCCATTGGCGCCGACGTAGCCCAGCGATGAGAGTTGCGACTGCAACGCGCCAACAGCCTCCGAGTGGTCACTCAGGCGAAGGGTCCTGGAATGAGCTGCATGTGCTCCGTTCGGCGCATGGTGAACTGGCGTCACTCCAGGCGTGGGAGCCGCCGTGTGCTCCACGACGACGCCGTTGGCACGGAGCGTGGCGTCCGCCTCGGCCAAATGTTCGAGCGAGATCTTTTCGTTCGCAAATCGATTCTTTAGCGACTCGTGCAGTTCGGGAGATCGACTGAACAGTGTTTGGACATGCGCGATCTTGTAGTCCTGGACCGCATCCACAATCTGCTTGTCACTCAGCGCGGCAAGGTCGTAGTGCTCGCCAAATTTCTCCTTGAGACCCTTCGTGAAAATATTCGGCGTCAGATCGCGGCACTGAACTGCCGTGCTCCAAAGCGCGTCTTTCACCGCCATTCCTCGGTCAGATAGATCGAGCCCACGTTCCTGAAGGGCGGCGGCCTGGGAGGAGTAATGCGAACGACCGACAAAGTCGTGCTGGTCTCGCCCAAAACCCGGATCCGTACGTGCCAGTTCCTGCCACTTGGCGTTGAACGCTGGCGTTACCGGCGTTAGTCCGTGGAACTGCGTCCCGTAAGGCGATTGGTCGAGATACTCCTGCAGCGTTCCCATGGAGCTTGAGAGCTGGTACGACCCATAGGACACCCCGCCGTGATCGCCTCTGCCGGTCGACACGGCACCTGCACCCGCAGGGCCCGATTCATAGCCTGATGAGGTCTGCCCCAAATGCCACTGCTCCGCAGTGCTCCTGGCTCGTTCCAGTTCGTCCGTCATGCTGCCACTCCTGTTGGTTTCTTCACTTGCCCCGTCTCTGGGGCGAATTATTTCTGGCGTAGACGATTTTCAAGGACAACTGCGCGGGCAGCGGTCTGATTCAACTGGCACTGATTAGTGTCGAGTAAGTCGGCGGTGCCGCCCTCGTTCTCGCGACAGGCGCTATCGCGCTGCGCGATCCATGCTCGTTCTTCATCGCGTAGCGACGTGCGTTCAGTGACGTCGAGAGAGGCCCGTAGCCGCTGGTATGCGGTGTTCAGGCGTTTGTCCTGAAAGTCGTGTTCGGTGCCGATGCAGTTGTTCAGCGTGAGGGTCACGCCGCCCGACGATTTTACGCACGCGTAGTAGGAGGGACGGAGCGGGGAGCTAGCTCCCGAATTATCCTGAGCGAAAGTCACGCTCCCGAAAAGAAGCGCGGAACTCAGTCCAAAAACGATACGGAACATGTCTATCAGGATCCCTTGTTAGCAGTTCTTCGTTGCAATTATAGCTAGACAATACGGCTGGGATAAAATCTCGCTCTCGTTGAGTTGCTTCAACAGACCGACCCGTCCTCAACGCGCCCAGGGCGGCGTCCCTGCGAAGTGCGCAGCCAGACGGTCGACGAAATCCCGGACCATTCCGGGGATGTAGCGGGCGGTAGGAAACACGGCGTGAACGGGAAGGGCGGTTGTTCGGTAGTTGCCGAGGACCGCGACAAGGGTGCCTTCATTCAAAGCGTCGGCCAGGGCGAAGTCAGGACCATACACAATGCCGCCGTCGGCGATGGCCGTTGCCCGCAGCATGTCCATGTTGTCGGCCTGCATGCGGACATCGATGATCCCGGTGTGTCGCTCGCCGTCGGGTCCGATGAAAGTCCAGTCTCCGGAGGATACGGCGCCCTTGAAAGCCAGCGCGGGGTGTCGGCAAAGATCGGCGGGCGCTACGGGGGCGCCATGCGACTCAAGGTAACCGGGGGCGGCGCAGGCGACCATGTGGCACGAGGCAAGACGCCGCACCGTCAGGTTCTCATCGGACAACTGGCCGATGCGAATCGCAACATCGATCCCGGCTGCCAGCAAATCGATGTGACGGTCGGTGAGGCTCAGGTCGACCCGCATTCCGGGGTGCGCCTCGAGGTACCGTGCGACGGTCGGGCCGATGTGGCGCGCGCCGAACGTAACGGGCGCGGACACCCGCAGGGTGCCCTGAAGGGTCTGGTCGCGGTCGGCGACCTCGCGCCCGGCATCATCGAGTTCGGCAAGGATGGGTTTGCAGCGGTCGAAATACCGCTGGCCGGTCTCGGTCAATGCAAGCTGCCTGGTGCTGCGCTGAAGAAGTCGCGCGTTCAGCCGATCCTCCAGCGCCCGCAGGTGCCGCCCAGCCATGGACGCCGACAGCCCGAGCCGCCGCCCCGCCGCAGCAAGGCTGCCGGTTTCGACGGCGCTGACAAACACGCGGATGGCTAGCAGTTGGTCCATTCACCAATCATGTACTCGTGGTATCGATTGTCAATCCTTTGCGTCCATTCTGTACCTGTGCGATCGACGCCATCATTCGGGACGCGGCCAATCGGGCCGGAAGGAGATGACTATGAAGATCCAGGCCAACAGCGTGTCGCTGAATGTTCGGGTACAGGGCAAGGGGGAGTTGTCCCTCGTCTTCCTGCACTACTGGGGAGGTACGTCACGCACTTGGCACCGCGTAACGGGCGCCTTGGCGGACCGCTTCCAGACGGTCGCCATCGACCAGCGGGGTTGGGGTGAATCGGAAGCCGGAAGTGGCGATTACAGCGTTGCAACTCTCGCTGATGACGCCGAGGCCGTGGCTGCCGCCGTCGGACTGCAGCGCTATGTGCTTGTCGGCCACTCCATGGGCGGCAAGGTTGCCCAACTGCTCGCCTCGCGGCGCCCTGCGGGGCTCGCAGGGCTTGTGCTCGTCGCTCCAGCGTCGCCGGGCCCGTCGGTCTTCCCACTCGAGCAGCGCACGATGATGACCCGGGCCTACGACACGCGTGAATCTGTGATGGCCACGGTCCAGCAGGTCCTATCCGGCAAGGCACTGTCCGCCGAGGACTTCGATCAGGTCATTGAAGACAGCCTGCGCGGCGCAGTCGACGCCAAGAGGGCATGGCCCATGGAAACGATGATGGAAGACATCCGGATTGACACTGGTCGCATCAATGTGCCGGTGCTCGTTGTCGGTGGCGAGGCGGACCAAGTCGACCCGGTGTCGCTCCTGGCGTCGCACGTCCTTCCACATCTCCCGGGCGCGTCCATGGCGGTCCTCCCACACACCGGACACCTGTCGCCTCTCGAGTCGCCAGACGAGCTTGCCTCGCTCATCGCGGACTTCGCTTCGGCGCTGCACGCATGACATCGCGTGCTCTCAGAGGCCCCGCCCGTAGTCCCGAGGACGTGGCTGAACTGTTCGACGCCGCATTCAACGCTGTGCTCCTAGTGAAAGACAGTGCGGTGGGCGTGAAGCGCTTCACGAATAGCTTTGGGTGAAAACGCATCGATCGTCAGCCACGGTAGCGTGGCCGGGTAGTCCAGCACTGACTTCGACACAATGACGCCTGACTCTCCGTTCTCCACGGATGTTGCTTCGACCTGTTGCAGGTGCCAGACGCGTTTTTGTCCATCCCACCCAAATGCATAAGTGGTACCACCCCGTGGCAATTCGTTGAAGTAGGCCACTGACGTCGGGCTGACCGTTAGGTTGTGGTTAAGCGCCATGGGGAGGGCATTCTTGGCCGACTCGTTGTACCGGCAATCGATCGCCTCGCCGTTTTTGAGCGTCACGGCATAGGTGGCGCCTGTGGCACGCAGCAGCCACAGCTCGCAGGCATTGCCGGTTGAGGAAGTCGGCTGGGCGTGGCGCACGACAAGAGCGCCTCCCGCTCTCTCAGCACCGAATGGTTTAACCGGCTGGAAGGCTAGCACCGTGTCGCCGGGAACCATCAGCGCCTGAATATTGGCTGGGACCACAGCCGAGGTGGCCGCTTTTGCAGAAGGAGCAAAAATACTGGTCAGCGCCAGCCCAGCCGCAAAGGGCAAAGCCAGAACGCGGCCAGCCTGGCTGTTCGCGAAGACAGCATGCAGAAGAAGAAACCTGAGGCGGCGGATGGTCATCTGAACTCCTCCGTTCTGACCGGTTATTCCATGGTTCAAATCCATGGCTCTCGCCAAGGTTAGCGAGATGTACGCTTCGGCACGAGGTCGGACTAGAGCGGGTCGATGGGCGGCGCTTACGCATGCGCCCCGGGCGCAGTTGGCTTGGTCCGAATAACGACGCTAAAGAATTTCCGGGAGCGTGCCGATAGGCATCAAAATCTATTTTCGTCGGAGGGAGCGTGCACATGGAAAGGATGGATATTGAGGGCGACAGCGCTTTGCTGAACCTGCTTGCCGAATCCAGGGCCAGTGACCTTGACGTTCTGGTGATGCACCTGACCGACGACGGAAAAGGGCGGCTCGCGTTGCCAGCCGCAGTTAAAGAGCTGCTCCTCGAAGCGTCCCAGCGCGGCATTTATTCGCGGGAAACGCTCCGTATTTTGATTGGCGAACTGCAGCAGTTTGGCGGCCACTCAATCGCCAACCTGGCCCGACGAGGCGGCGTCGCCTATCGTGAGATAGTCGCGGATGCATTGTCATACGTTGGCGGCCAGCCCGAGGGGGCCATGCCGGTTGAGCGTATGGAGCTCGAATTTCTCGCTGCCCGTCTCGAAAAGGTGTGGCCCGTCATCGACGACGAACAGCGGCGTTCATTGAATGCTGCTGGTACATCGGTCGGCGACAGCGCAGGCCTTCCCGCGTGGCGAGCCGCCATACTGAACGGTGGAGCTCCCGCAGCGGCCGTTGCACAGTGGTTGTCGCGCACCAAATTGCCGGATCTCAACTCACCGGTAGTTGTGGCGAAGGCAGTGGGCAAGTTCGCTCTGGGCCGATTGCTGAGCGGGCCCGCCGCGTTGGCCGCTGCCGCAAACGACCTTGCCAGCGCAGCCTTTCGGGTGACTGTCCCCTGTGTGACCCAGATAGCTTACCTGCGTCAAATGCAGCCGCAGGCTGCGGCAGTCCAATGCGATGGTTGCGGCGCGACGGCCATGGGTCAGGAAAAGTTTTGCGGGCAGTGTGGAGAGCCCCTGGCCCGGATACAGAGGGTAGCAAGCCAGGACGACCATTCCCTGTTTCACGTCGGCGTGTCGCCCGATGCACCGCTGGTGTCGTTCTCCGGGTTCGACCGCGCGTTGCTGCCTGCACGGGTCCAGCAAGTCGACCTCGGATCCGGCCTCGACCGGCTCAGCCCGCTGCTGCAGGCGCTTCCGAGCCAGCTGGTGGCCGGTGAGGTCGGTGCACACCACTACCTCAAGTGCGTCGTCAATGGTTCCCTGGCGCAGGCCGCCGACGGTAACGGCTTGCGTGGTTTCGTACGTGGTCCCGATGGAAGATTCGTGGAGCATGCACGGTTTTTCGAAGACGATCGCCTGGCCAATCTCGCCAACGGCGCGGCACTGTTCCAGATAGTTTCGGTCCTTGTTGCACAGAAGCATCTGGCGGACATCAGTCGCAAGCTCAACGAGGTCCTTGAGGGCATCGGACGCATTGAGACTTTTCAGCAGAACGAGCGAAAATCTGCCATTGAAGCTGCGATCGCTTATCTGCAGGAAGTGGCGCCGCTCATCTTGCGGGGCGACCTCAATGCCATCGTGCATGCACAGCTGGAGCAGTATGAATCCGGGCTTCGTGCGACGCAGAGCCATCTGCAGAAAGACATCGAGGCGGTCATCGCGGAGGTTGCGACATTCAAAGACCCCGATACGTTTGGCACCGCCGGCCTGACCAAGGCTCTGCGACTACGGCAGGAGCGCTTCGAGGACCTGGTGACGCAGTGGAAATACTGTCTGGCCGCACGGTTTATGGCCTGTCGGCTGGTGGCTTGCTACCCGGAATCGGTGACTTTTGCGATGAATCGGCGAGACGCCCTTGAACAGGTCGCCGGGGGCTTGTCCGGCGCGGAGGGGTTTCTCACGAAGTTCTCCACCGCCGTTGATGCACGCAGGGCCACTTTCAAAGCGGTCACCGATTCTGCGGTAGCAGTGTCGGCCAACCAGGAGCGTCTCAGGCTCTGGGAACAGGCGCGCCAACCACTTCTGGCGATGAGCGAGCATGTCTCCTTCAACCACCTGGACAGGTTGGCCCTTGATCATGCGGAGCCCGCCGTCGTCGTGCTCGAAGTTCGCGATGGGCAAATCCTTCGCGCCCTGGCTGCCTGACGGCGCGTCCGTGGCCGGTCCCAGTCCGGCCTTCCGGCGACAGACGTGGGGAGGCAGAGGCTGGCCTGGAGAGAGGTTCGCGTCATCGTTGCTTGAGGTCTGCGGTTTACTCGGTGACGTCATTGGCGGGGTCCTGGATTCACCGAATCTAGCCCCGGGATGACCGGTCCTAACGAGCCAGCCGTGCCTCAAGCACGGATGCCCGCCTCGCCGTCTGATTCAATACGCACTGGTTCGCGTCGAGTAAGCTGCCTGTCCCACCTCCATCGGCTGCGCAATCGCGATCGCGTGCCACAATCCATCCTCGTTCCTCGTCACGCAACGAAGTGCGAAGCTCAGGCGCGAGTGAATCGCGTAGCCGTCGGTAGGCGGCATTCAAGCGTTTGTCCTGCGCATCGTGTTCGGTGCCGATGCAATCGTTCAGCGCTGCGGTCACACCTCTCGACGCTTCGACGCATGCATAGAAGGACGTGCTCAAATCGCCAGTTGGCACTTCAACAATCTTAAGGTCGGGCGCAAGTCCGGATGGAGTAACATCTTTGCTGTTGATTCGAAAGACCCGGTCCTGAGTCGACAGCAGGAACGTGTTGTCCTCCAGGTCCACTACCTGGAGAGGTTTACTCGTCCAGCAGGCTCGCGTGCGGTCGAAGTCGGCGAGGATTTTGGCTCGTTCGATGAAGTCCTTCTCGGTATCTTGATGCCTCGCTTGGCTTGGATCAGATTGGTGTTCGCGTAAAACTTCAAAGCGTTGCTATGCGCCTCGCGGGCCGGAGCTGCGTCGGGGTCCATTTCTCCGACTTCGCCGTAGCGCTGGGTATAAGTCACCGTGTAGGTGCCTCCGTCCACCGCGTAGTTCGCGGGCAGATCAACGCGCGATTCCTTGCGCTCCCCTGGGGCGAGTGTCGCGTAAGCCTGAGGGTTGCCCAGGGCCGGTCGCACCGCGCGACCGTGATAAGCCACAGCGTGCCCGTCCGCATCCGTGACGGACATGACGTCGTTGAACAAGTGGTCGCCATCGGTGACCAAGGCGCTGTCGGCAGTGAGGATCAGGAGCGAACGATCGGACTGATTGGTGACCGTAACGACCACGATGCCCAGTTCTGCCTCCTGCGGATTCTCGGAGGTGCGCAAGGTCACTTCCAGAGGTCCAGTGGCGCACAAGGCGGTGAGAGGGGTGATCGCCAGTAGCGTCATGGCGAATAAACGAAGCGAATGAAGCATGCGGCACATCTCCTTTGCAAATAGACGGCGCCCCCTACGCCGTTCCTGATTGTAGTAGGTCGCAATCTCTTACGGATGTGCGGGGTCTCTCATTCGGACGTAGGTAAAACTCCTACTCAAAATCGGCCACGTTTCCGCTTTTCGGAATTCGGGAATGCGCAGTGGCCGTCGAAGAGACCGCTCGGATCGCTGCGACGCGGTAGCCAAGCGTCTGATCTGGCGGAGAGACGCCGTGGGTCTCGAACAGGAGGGGGTAGTGATGGCGGACTTGGAAGATCCTTGGGAAGGGACGGTCGCAACGGCAGCGCGCGTCGCACAGTGGTTGGCTGCGGGCACGCAGGGGTTGCCGGGACTTTATGCCTCCCTCTCCGGACGGGCTGAGAACAAGCACGGTGACACGCTCTTTCAGGCAGGTGCTCGATTCTTTTTATTCGAAATGAAAGGTGGACCCTCGCTCCTTAGCACCGAGTGGACTGACACCCGCGTTGTTGTCGTCGATGGAAAGAAGGAGCGCGTTCCGAATCCCACACCACTGCACCAGGCGTTTGTGAAACAGGCGCTGGGTTGGAATCCAACGGGCGCGAAGACGCGTCGCGTACTAGCGAAATACAGCCGTCCTGTTCTTGCACGAGGATGGCGCAGTTCTTTGGGTTGCAGTCACCCGCCTGACTTTTCTACATAGCTCAACAGTGGCACTTCCGTGCACGAACGAAAACTTGTTGTCCTTGCTGTGGTTGATGAGGACGGACGTCGTTTTTGTCCGGCGCGGTCTCGAAGACGGCTGCTGCGTCGGCATTCGGTTGGTCGCCACTGCTGGCAAATGACAGCAGCATGGTGCCGGCTGGGGCCGCGGCAGTTACCTCAGCCCGAGCCTCGGGAGCTTTAAACGGGGATGAGGCGAAAGCAGGGGCCGAGGCCATCGCGTGGCGGACAGTGCGAAGTGGGAAATCCCTCTCATCGCCAACTCCAGAACTACTCAGGCGTCATCTACGCAGATGATGGCTATTTCCGACGATTTACATGCGAGACATTGATCAAGATTCCTGTCACCGCCGTCGATAGGCCGACAACGAACACCGAGACGCCCAGGTACATGAATCCACAAACGGCAATGACGAATGCGATGAATCCTATGGTCACCCCGATCATCGTAATTCGAAACCCAATGTATTGACGGTCATTCAGGATACTTGCCCAATTGATGCTGTTCACCCTTTCGACCTCATTTGCAAGTTGACTGGGGGGCGGGCTTGTTGTCTACGACCCAATAATACTGGGTAGTGCACATGAGTGCTCCGACCTTGTCCCGGTCAAGCCGAAGGACTGAGAAGAACAATCGCCAACCAGCCACAGCCAGGCTCTACTCGAAACCGACGCGTTCACCACCGATGCGCAAACCCAAGGTAAAACTGCCGATCTGGCGTCTGATCGTTCAGTCCGAAATTCGCGCCAACATCGACCTGGAAGCGAGGCGCGATCGCGAAGCTCAACGCCACGTCAGCCGATTGCTGCTTGATCGTGCCTGCGGGGTCCCAGTTACGCTGCTCCCAATACTCCACGGCCAGTGTCAGCCGGTCCGAGAGGGCGTGCGCCACGTTCACCAGATTGCTCAGCGCCGTGTGGTGCCCATCCCCGTCGGCGTCCGCAAGGTAGTCGACCTCCGGACCCAGCGTGAGCGAAAAGCCGGCCGGTAGCGTGACGCCGACGGGTACCGCTAACCCGCCCTCCCACCGATCGTTCCCCAGTCCGGAGCGCGCGGTAGGTGCTTTCACGAAAGGGATGATCGCCACCGAGGCCTGGTCGGAACTGTAGAGCCGGGTTTTCAGGCGAACGACCAGGTCCCCCTGACCGTGTCGACGCTGGTGGTTGCCATCTGCACGAGTGTGGACCCGCACGTCGGGCGCCCATGTGGCTTCCAGGTCGGTGGCGCCCCCAAGGCCGTATTTCAGCGTCGGATTGAGTGGATACGACGTATCCGTTTTGTTCGCCCCTTGAGCGTCATGAACGGTGTTCCCAATGTCCGTTTCCAGCTGCCAATGGCCTTGGGGAACGGGGCAGGTGGCATTGGCTTTGGTCGGGCGGTCGGTACACAGAGGGCTGTCGTCGGTGGTCTGTGCGTGCGCAAGGCCAGACAGGGAGAGCGCGACGAAGGCGGCAATGAACGCAGGTGTCTTCACAGTGGTTCCAGATGCGGCTCCTGCCAGCTGTGGCCATGGAGCGGAACCGAAGACAATAGGGACGGCGCCGTAAAGACGGTGGCCGCTGTGGCCCTGTACCCGTAAAGTTTGCGCAAGAAATTGCGGTGCTCGTCAGCGTGTCGTTTCCTTTTGGCGCCCAGCCGAACCGTCAGCTCTCTTTTTCGACCGCACCCGCCGCCTGCACCAGCGCCCGCTGTTGCGCATCGCCTTTGCGTTCGCTGTAACGGTCGACCAGATAGTCGCTGCGACCTCGAACCATGAGAGTGAACTTCATCAGTTCCTCCATGACATCGACGACGCGGTCATAAAAGGCTGACGGTTTCATGCGTCCGTCTGCCTCGAACTCCTGCCATGCCTTCGCTACCGATGACTGGTTGGGGATGGTGACCATGCGCATCCAGCGGCCGAGCACGCGAAGCGCGTTGACGACATTGAAGCTTTGCGAACCGCCCGACACCTGCATGACAGCCAGCGTCCGGCCCTGTGTCGGGCGAACGCTGCCGTCTTCGAGTGGCAGCCAGTCGATCTGGTTCTTGAATACGCCCGTGACCGATCCGTGCCGTTCGGGGCTCACCCAGACCTGGCCTTCCGACCAGGTGGACCATTCGCGCAGACGCTGCACCTCGGGATGGCTCGCCGGCACGGCGTCAAGCATGGGCAGCTCGTGCGGGTCGAATACCCTCGTCTCCGCACCCAGATGCCTGAGAATGCGCTCGGCTTCCAGGGCGAGCTTGCGACTGAACGACTGGGGCCGCAGCGACCCGTAGAGGATAAGGATCCGCGGTGCGTGGCCGAGGTCATCCGGATGGCGCAGCTGCGCCCCGTCGGGCGCAGACAGGTGATCCAGATCCAGATGGGGCAGATCGGTGTGCACGGGCCGTGTGTCCTCGAAATGGTTCCGACTATTCTACTTCCATCTCTTCCAGTTCCATCGAAACGAAGGAATTCAAACCGGAGGCCCTGTCTCGGGCAAGCGGCCGACCGATCCGTCCTTTTTGATCGAAGCGTTGCGCAGCGCCTCAGACACCATCCGCGCAACGCGCCTTATGAGCGACCGTTGCGTTCCAGCAGCTCAAGCAACAGGGCATTGAAGCGGTCGGGTTGTTCTTGCTGGACCCAGTGCCCCGCGCCCTCGATGAAATGCACGCCTTCCATACGTGTGAACGCGCTGGTTTGCATGCGCTCGAGTGCCCCGGGCTTTCGGTAGGCACCCCAGTCGGACTCCCCGGAAACGAAAGCGGAGGGTACATCGATGGTGCGCCCGGTGAACAACTCGAGTTCGGAACGCCCGATCGGACCCGCGTGGCATCGGAACCAGTTGAGCCCGCCCTGAAACCCCGTGCGCTGGAACGCCGCGGTGTAGACATCGAGATCGTGTTCGGTAAACCAGCGATTGCTGGCGACCTGGCTCGGTGTCGGCATGAGGGGAGCCACCGTCGCTGCCATGCCGACGTCTTTCTCCATGATGTAGTACGTCGGCAGGGTCGCCAGCTCGGCTATCGACCCGCTTAGGGGGTGCGGGTGATTGCCCGCCCAGTCCGCGCTCTTCACGTGAAAGTACGCGCGCAGGAAATCGTGCAGGCCTTGCGGTGCGTGCAGCATGTCGTCATTCGCCCCTCGCGAGCCGAACCAGACCATGCTGTCTTCCCGTGGCGGCGACAGCTGGGCGAGCTGCTCCGCGGGTGATGGCGTATGCCGCACCGGGGGCGACCGTGTCGTATCGAACGGGATGGGCGGCGGCCCATCGAATGGAAAGCTCATCATTACGAGCGACTTGAAAATATCGGGACGGACCAATGTGCAATACGCCGCCACCATGGCGCCGAAATCATGGCCCACCACGGCGTGGACGGCGCGGTACCCAAGCGCTTCGACCACGCCCAGTGCGTCTCTTGCGTGGTTGTGCGTCCGAAACGAGGCCACGTCACCGTCGTAACGGTCGTCCCATCCCGTCGTCGAGCCATAGCCCCTCTGGTCGGGGGCGACGACGTGATACCCCGCGGCAGCCAGCGGCAACATCGTCGCTCGCCAGCTGTACGCAAGCTCCGGGAATCCGTGTAGCAGCAACACCAACGGGCGGTTCGCCTGCTCGTAACCAGCCTCAAGCAAACTGACCGTCAGTCCATTGATGCCCGCCAGCGATCGCCGCCGTATTCCTTCAGGCAGTGTGGCATCGGTGTTTGAACGGTTCGGCATAGTCTCTTTCCAGGGGTTGGCTCTGCGGGCGGTGGGCGGCGCGGCGTGTAGAAAAGCCAGCAGCGGCAGGTGCGCAGCCCAGCCTATGAGCTGCCGTCGCGTTCGGTTGCAGGGCGCGCCCGGCGTCATTGGCCGCCCAGCGCCTTGATGAGCGGGCGGTCCGCCGTGTCCGTCAGGTAAAAGACGGTGATGGCCGCTGACTCCGTCGAGGACGCGTTATCGAAATGCGTGATCCGGTGGCCCGCAGGCTCGAAGAATGAGTCACCGGTATGCAGGATGCGGGACGGCTCGCCGTCCGGCTGAAACACGAAGCTGCCTTCCGTGACCACGCCTACCGTGGATGCGGGGTGCAGGTGCACGCCGGTCGGTTGGCCCGGCGCAAAGCGGATGCTCGCACCGCGCACGAGGCGCACCGGAGGATTGGCGGCCGGGAGTGTCGCTTCGAGCACGGATTTGCGCTCGAGTGGCGGGAAGGTGGCCGCATGGGCCGAGACGGCGGAGGCTGCAAGCAACAGGGTCGTAGAGAATGCCTTCATGGTATGACCTCAAAGGGTTCGATGGATCGGCAATGCGCCGAAGGACTGAGTGACGGGCATCAGCTCAATGGCATTGATGTTGACGTGACGTGGCAGACTCGCGGCCCAGAACACGGCTTCCGCAACGTCCTCCGGGGTGAGCGGGTCGGTTCCGGCATACAGCTTCTCCGCGCGATCGCGGTCACCGCCGAAGCGCACCACCGAGAACTCCGACCCACCTGCGAGGCCTGGTTCGATGTCGGTGACCCGAACGCCCGTGCCCGCCAGATCGGCGCGCAGATTCAGCGAGAATTGCCGGACGAAAGCTTTGCTTGCGCCGTAGACATTTCCGCCCGGGTAAGGGTAGGTCGCGGCGATGGAACCGATGTTGACGACGTGCCCACGACCTCGCTCCACCATGCCGGGAAGCACGGCTCGGGTCATGTACATGACGCCTTTGATATTGGTGTCGACCATGGATTCCCAGTCGGCCATGTCGGCGGACTGTGCAGGGTCGAGGCCCATCGCCAGGCCGGCGTTGTTGATGAGCAGATCGATGTCGGTCAGCGCATCGGGTAGGCTGGCGAGGGCTGCGTCGATGCCCGCCCGGTCACGCACGTCCAGCTGGAGCGGATGGATCGTGTCCATACCCGGCTCATTAATCAGCGACTCCAGTCGGTCACGTCGACGGCCCGCTGCGATCACCTGATGGCCTGTTGTCGCGAATCGCCGTGCCATCGCGGCGCCGAACCCCGAGGTCGCGCCAGTTACAAGAACAATCATTGCGTTCTCCAGATGCTGTTGATCACGGTTCAAGCCGGGAGGTAGGAAGCCACGCCGTTGCCGAACGACCAGTCCGGCTTATCGTTCGAGGTGATGATGACCTGGATGTCCTCCGGTCGAAGGCTTGCCTCAACCGTCAGGCGATCGGCGATGGCGCGATACAAGGCGCGCTTGGCCGACTCATCACGCCAGTGGCCTGCAACGATGTGGACGATCACGAGGTCGTCGGTACGTTCAATGCCCAGATAGGTCGGGCTGTAAATGATCTCTCCGGGTTCACGTTGCTCGATGATCTGAAAGCGGTCGTCGTGAGGCACCGAGTAGGTGTCGACGAGTGCGGCATGGACCCCATCCGCGATGGCGCGGAGCGTTTCCGGTGAGCGTCCCTTGAGCAAAGTGATGCGTGCGAGTGGCATATCGTTCTCCTAAGAATGGATCGATGGGTGCTGCAGGTAACGCTCGAACTCGTCATCGGGTACCAATGCGCCGCCGGTGGTCCACACGACGTGGGTCACCGCGTCGAGGCGGGCGGACGAACCGATGCTCGAAAGATAGTCTTCGCCCAGGCGTCCCGAGAGTGCCTGTGCGCCTGCGAAGCCGGCCGCCGCGGAGGGCTCCAGACGCAGGTTCATCGCGTCGTGGGCGCAACGCAGCGCACGCAGCAGCTGGGCATCGGTCACGGTATGGACCCCGGCGGCAACATGGCGCGATAACCCGACCGCCAGTGGCGACGCGCGCGGGACCGCCAGCCCGTCGGCTTGTGTGACGCCAGTCAGGCCCAGCTCGTACACCGAACGCGTCGCCTCACCCGTGGCCAGCGCCAGGAGCACGCTAGGGGCTTCCGTGGGTTCGGCGTAAAAGCAGTGCACGTCGGGGCCGTAGATCGCATGCAGCCCCAGCGCGATGCCTGCCGGTGCTCCTCCGACGCCGCAAGGCACGTGGACGAAGAGCGGGCGATCCGCGTCGACAGTGCGTCCGGCACGCGTGAGTTGCCCTGCCAGCTCCCGTGCTCCTGCCGCATAGCCATACAGGAGGGCTTCCGACGATTCGTCATCGATAAAATGGTGGTGCGGACGTTTCAGCGCGGAACGACGGGCCTCGGCCAGGGCGTCGAGGTAGTCGCCCTCGTGCTCCACCACCGTCACCCCCTGGGCGCGCAGGCGGTCTTTTTTCCATGCCTTTGCTTGCGACGACATGTGCACGGTCGCGCGAAATCCCAGTGCCGTGGCGAACGTACCGATGCTCAGCCCGAGGTTGCCCGTCGAGCCAACCGAAATTTCTTGCGCGTGCACCCGGGCCTCGTGAGCGCTCGATCCCACGGTGAGCGGGCCGCCTGCGGCGCATTCAGCAATCTCAACGACGGCATGGGCACCCCCACGTGCCTTGATGGATCCTGCCACCGGCAAGACGTGGTCCGCTTTGACGAAGAGCGAGGAGGGATGGCCACTGAACCCGGATGGCGCAGCCAACGCATCGGCGTTGAACAGAGGCGAGCGGATGCGTCCATCGGTGCCCTGGAGGGCAAAGAATTTTTTTGCCGCCACCGGGGCGAAGCGCTCCATCCGCGCCTCCGCCCCGGCGATGGCGGCTCGCTGCGCCGGCAACACCACGCCATCCCGGAACACGTTTCGGAAAAAGGTCGGCTTACGGGCCGACAGCGAGTGCGCCGCCTCGTTTCCGTCGTGAATCCATTGGCCAGTCATCGGTGAGGTCCACTGAGAGGATGTGACCATTGTTCCGATTGCATCGACTGTGGGGAAATCAGCTTCGCGGATGCATCATTAGTTAGACTAATGCCCCGTGAGCCCGTTCTTCTGTCCCCCGACCCTCACCTTCTGGAAGCGCTTGTGCCCTCCGAACACGCCATGCCCCGGTCGCTTTCATCCTCGATGCTCACCTGGCTTCGCGCCTTCGAAGCGGTGGCCAGGCATGGCAACTTCACCCGCGCGGCCGACGAGTTGCACATCACCCAGGGCGCCACAAGTCAGCAGATCCAGCGCCTCGAACAAGCGCTTGGCTTCCGCCTGATCGAGCGGGGTACGCGGCCGCTTGGCCTTACCGGTGAAGGGGAGCGCCTCGCGTCCGTGGTCGAAGCATCGTTTGCGCAGATCCGCCATGCACTCGCCGATATCGCTGCACCCGGCGGCGCCACGCCGATCACGCTGAGTTGCTCGCCGTCGTTTGCGATGCAATGGCTCACACCCCGCCTCAGCGGATTGCGCCGCGGTCGCCCCCGGGTCGACATTCGCGTCTTCGGCGAGTTCCACCGGCTGGACATGGCGGGGATGGCCAGTGAACAACTTCAGGCCGCCATTCGTTACGACCCTGGCGACTACGAAAATCTCACCGCGCGCGGGTTCCTCGACGAATACCTCATCCCCGTTGCCAGTCCTGCGTTCATGGACGCACATCCGGATATCGGGGCGAAGGGACTCCTTGCCGGCGAGTGGCTTTTGCACGACGCGCGCCCATGGGTGGGAGCGTCGGAGCTCCAAGAGTGGCAGTCGTGGCTTGACGAGACCGGCCTGCGCTGCGCCGATCTGATAGCTGGAAAGCGCTTCAATCTGGCCATGTTGGCCGTGGGCGCCGCCGTCGCAGGCGAGGGCATCGCGATGGGGCGTACCGCGATGGTGATGGAAGAGCTGCAACGTGGGACGCTGGTGGCTCCCTTTCCCTTCGCGGTCCGCTCCCCGGCGTCCTATCACTTCATCACCACGCCGGCGCATACGGTGCAGGTGGACCTGATCTGTGACTGGCTCCAGCGCGAAGGTGAGGCATTCGCGGCGATGCGAACAGAGGTATTGCATGCATCGGGCATTGCACTCATCCCTGGTGCGAAGTACTGAGGCGCGTTTGCGTCTGAGGCTTTCCGGTACGGAGCACCCAGCCGGCTGCTACCGCGACCAATCTGGGTGTGGACAAACGGTGGACACCTCGAAGGTGGCACGTGTGTTGGGGTGGAAGACCCGTCCGGCAGTTACCTCGGTTATCGATGCTGGCGAGAGCCTGCTTCGGAACGGGCTGATCGGGTGACCGTAGCGTGCTTGGCGGCGAATCGTATTGAAAACTCGCGGGCGGAGGTGAGGACGGGCACGAGGCCCTGGCCCATCTCTGTAAGGGCATAAGCGACTCCGCGTACCGTTCCCGGAAGCTCCATCCGATGAATAAGACCGTCCGCCTGAAGCTCGCGCAGATGCTGGGTCAACATTTTCTGCGAGATGCCGGCAAGCGAACGCTTCAGTTCGAGCGTGCGCAGGGTCGTGTCCGCATAAAGACGAAACAGGATGGGTAGTTTCCAGCGTCCCTGGAGCATGCGAAATACTCGCCCGACGTGCGCGGCGGAGCCGTCGGGGCCGAGACACTCGTCGCGTCGCGTGGTGGGCACTTTTAAGTGCGTAGTTGTTACTTTCGACATCGCCCGCCACCCTTGTGGTTCACAAGACAGAGGCGACCATACCGACATGCATCTGCAACTGGAAGGCAAGACCGCACTCGTCACGGGCAGCAGCAGGGGTATCGGCGAGGCCATCGCACGGACGCTGGCGCCCGAGGGTGCCCACGTGCTTGTACATGGGCGGCAGCGCGCCCGGGCTGACGCGGTGGCGGCGTCGATCGTTGCGTCCGGCGGAAGGGCGACGGCGATCGTGGGCGACCTGACCAGGGATGAGGACGTCAGCCGGATGCTGGACCACGGCCTGCGCGCCGTGGGAAGCATCGACATCCTCGTCAATAACGCAGGCGGATCGGCGAAGTCGACGCAGCGGTGGAGCAACACACATGCCGGTGCATGGACAGAAGCCTTTGACCGGAACGTGCTGGCCGCACTTCGTGTGACCACGGCGGTGCTTCCGGCGATGCGCGCGGCGCGATGGGGTCGTATCATCTTCATGTCGAGCACCGCGGCGACGATGCCGCCGGCGCGCACGCCGGACTATTCCGCGAGCAAGGCAGCAATGAACGCCATGGTGGCGTCGCTGGCCAAGGAAGTCGCCGAAGAGGGCATCACAGTGAATGCCATCTCTCCTGGCACGGTCAAGAGCGATGCGCTCGAGGCCAGGTTTCGGGAGGTGGCGCTCGAGCAAGGACTTGTCGACGAGGGCGCCCCGTGGGAGGCGATCGAACGCGCTGCGCTTCCGTTGTTTGCCGAAGTCCCGATGCGGCGTGTGGGCCGACTGGATGAGATCGCCGCAGCGGCAGCTTTTCTGGTCAGCGACATGGCGGGGTACATCACTGGCGTCAATCTGCGCGTCGACGGCGGACAATCCCCAAGCCTCTGAAACGGCGGTTCGCGCCGGCCGTACGAAACATTTCCCCGCCTCAGTGCGTGTCCATGGCCCATGCACTCAGCGAGGGCAGGTCCAGTGGCTTCCCACCAGGCGCGATATCGTCCGTGTGCACCGCTTTGCGTACCACCCCTTTCTCATCGACCAGCATGAGTGTCGGGTAGACCTTCACGCCTGCACGGTCGGCCAGTTCGGCCTGATCCGCCACGACGGCCCAGTTGAGCTTGCGGGTGATCACGAAGTCTCGTGCCGTAGCCGGATCGTCGAACGTAAATGCCACGACCGCCATGTCCGGATGTGCCTGGTGAAAAGCGGAAAGCACGGGGGTTTCAGCGATACATGGACCGCATTGCGCAAAAAAGAAGCTGGCCAGGAAGGGCTTTCCGCGCAGCACTGCGGTTGACACCGGCGCCCCGTCCAGCGTGGTCGCGTGGAAGGTCGGGAAGGGATGGTCCTGAATGGCGAGCGCTTTCGGCTTCGTCTTTGCCGCGGCCTGCCTGGCGATCTTTGCGTCATTCTCGAGCTTGAACGTCACCCGGTGACCGGTAGCGTCCTTCTCAAGATCGAACGGCCGCTTGGCCATGGCGGCCTGAAAGCGTTCGTACGAGATCGGGTTCCCCGCCTCGTCTTCGAAAGAAGTCCGGTAATCGCCCGGGATACCAAGCTGATCGAGGAAGGGCTTAGGCAGCAAGTCCTTTGCGAGATCGGACCGGGTGTCGGCCATGGAGAGGCTGCTCAGACAGCAAAGAGCGAAGACACAAAGAAATTTTGCCACGACGGCTTCCAGGGAGCTGCTTCGGGAGCTCTTACGCTACACATGTAGCGTGCAAGTTACAACGGTAGCCTTGAAGCGTCGTTTTATGGCTGCGACGTCGCCACGACCCAGCTCCCATCCTGCGCGCGCGTGAACGAGACGCGGTAGTCGCCCGGATGAAAAGGCTGGAAATCAGGCGTCACTGGCGCCCCCAGCGTCGTGACGTGGAACCGATTCGTAGCGCTGCTGCTCAAGGGAAGGAATCGCAATGTCATGCCGTGAAGGCCAGCCACCGTTTCGATACCGGCATGGACGCGCCACGCCGAGACTGCCGTTGCCCATCCCAGGGCGACAGCGAGCAGGGCGGCAATCCAGTGACGAAAGTCAGGCGCGCGGTACGACTGCCCGGGATCGAGGATGGCGGCCATCCTTCTGCGCAAGGCGGGCAGCGGGCCAGCGACGGTCGATCCCATTGCGGACGGGATCTGCGACTGCCGCAGAGCATCGATCAACGCCTGGCCGTATCCACGTCGCGTCGCGTCGTCGGTACCGAGCAGAGCGGCCTCGTCGCATAACTCTTCCCGCGCGGCCAGCAAAGCTTGATGCAGAGAACGCAGTGGCAGGCACCAGGGCATCAGCGCCATGGCCCACGATTCGAGCAGGAGATGCCAGTTGTCGCGCCTGTGCGCGTGGGCGCGTTCGTGGCGAACGAGCGCGGCGATCACCGCCGGTGGGTATGCGAGCACCGATGCGGGAACGATTACGGCGGGATCGCGGTAACCGATCAGGAGTGGAGAAGGCACTTCCGCCACCAACACCGGAATATCGTCCTGCATCGACGGTACGGCTGCCCGCCTGAGCGTCCGTGTCCTACGCAGGGCACGGACGAGATGCGCGATGGCGCGCATTCCCCACAGTGACGACGCGATCAGCAGGCCGTTGGCAACCCACAGCAACCAGGTCTGTGCCGGCAGTGCGTCCGGCAGGAGTGCGGTGAGGTAACTCATCGCGTGCGTACTCAGTTGCTCCGCTATGGTTCCTGGAAAGCCGTTCACGATGAGCAGCGCCGCAGGCAGCACCGCCGTCAGCCAGAAGGCTACGGTCGTCAGGCGGTAGCGCGTTGAAGCTTGCAAGCCATCCTGTACGCACCTCAACGCCACGAGCATGCCGGCTCCCGCCAGCAGCGATGCCGAGAAGGCGATCACCGTCGCAATCGGGTTCACGACTTGCGCTTTCGCCCGTTGAGCATGCGGTCGAGCTCGGCGAGTTCGTCCGCGTTGAGGATGGCACTACCCGTCAACGCCGAGACAGGCAGACTGCCGGGAACTTCAAGCACGTGACGGAAGAGATGCGACAGCGAATTTCCCAGTACTTCGACCTTGGTCTTCGCCGGGGTGAAGACGGCAAGGCCGTGCGCCTCGCTTCGTATGATTAGCTCCTTTGTGCGCATGCGCTCGAGCACGGTGCGCGTCGTCGACACGGCCCACCCGGTACGGGCGGCGAGTTCGTCGTGAAGCTCTCGGGCGCTCAAGGGATTCTTCTCCCACAAGGCTTTGAGGACTTCCAGTTCGCTATCGGAAAGTTGCATGGGCGTTCACACAGGCGGGAAAGGCATGCTACACATGTAGTGTCCAGCCATGCAACAGCGACATTGTGTTGCAAGAGCTCGACCTACGACGCGGTGTGTCGGCAAGGACGAGGCGGGTTCGTGAGCGCCGACAGGCTCCGTTCCGGAAAGGTCGTCCGACATCGCGCGCGTGGGTTAGCCGTCCCCCTGCGCTGCCGCCTTCTCGATGAGGCGATCGAGTAGTGCACGGGAGGTCGTGCGGGATGCATCGTCATGGGTAGATCCCTTTAGGTTGGCCCGTTTCGATGGATCAGGCCTTGCTGTGCGCCGCAAACGCGTCCATGACGCGTGCCGAATAAACCATGGCAGAGCCGGCGTTGAGGGCGATGGCAACACCGAGTGCCTCGGTGATTTCTTCCTTCGTCGCACCAAACTTGATGGCTTCAGCCGTGTGCACGGTAATACAGCCGTCGCACCGCGTGGTCACCGACACCGCAAGGGCGATGAGCTCACGGGTCTTGGCATCCAGGTGCCCTGTCTTTGCTCCTGCACCCGACAGCGTCTGGTAGCCTTTCAATGTATCGGGGCTCAAAGCGCCGATTTCACCAATGCGCGGGCCGAGCTCTTTCTTGTAAGCAATCCAGTCAAGCATGACGTTCACCTTGGTTTGGACGGCGGGGCCGTCGGAGGGATGGGTTGTCAGAAACGGGCGGGCGGTTAAGCCCCGCCGACGCGCACGGCGGAAACGTCGACAGACCGGGCTTCGCGAATGGACGACTCACGGCGCGCAAGGATGGCCTTGGCCGCATCGATGCCGATGATCCAGGCGCCGGCAAGCATCATGGTGTCTTTCAAAACGAGTCGTCCTGCGCCTGACAGATACGGAAAGCCGTGCTGGGCGTCACCGAGCGCGGGCACCCACGCTTCCGGCGTGGTGAACAGAAAAGACAGCGTCACCAACGTGGTCGCAAACGACAGGAATGCACCGAGGAGCGCAGCCCGCTTGGACACGGGGTACGCCAGGACAAGCAGGGCAATGGTCCACTCGACGATGCCAAGGCCGGTCGAAAAACCATACGTGTTGTTGGCGGTCTGCCACTCGCGCTGCTCGGGGACCAGCTGGCCTTCATGGGTCAGATGGGCCTTGTATTCGGTAGGGTGGTTGTAAAAAAACGACATGACCGGGCTGTTGGCGACGAACGGCGTGATGCTGTCGGCCTCATAGGGGACGAATTTCAGCGCGCCAATCCACATGAAGACGACGGCGATGGCGATGCGCATCAGGTTCGGTCCGAGTCGCTCGGTCTTGACGAAAGCGGTCAGTGCGCTTTTCAGTGTGGTGTTCATGGATTGCTCCGGTTGGTTGGGCCTCGGTCCAGTGGCCGTCGGCGACAGGGATAGGGTTGCGCAAGTCCGGCGGCGCTTGAACGCTTAGCCGGCTCTTCTTCAGTCCAGGCGCCTCGATCGCCTGAAATCCGAACAGCCGGAGTCGTCCGCGACATTCGTCGAAGCGAATTCGGTGAGGTCGAGAGCGTTCCGGAACGACGCAGGGACGATGCTATGGACAGTCGACCCCAGCGTCTTGCAGGTGTGCCCTGCGGGTGCGACGCTTTTCGGTCAATGGCCGCACCGCCACGCGACGCGATTCGAACTCAGATTTCCAGGAAGCCGCGCTGGATGGCGAGGGTTACGGCATGGGTCCGGTCACTGGCGTCGAGCTTGCCAAGGATGCTGCGGATGCGGGACTTGATGGTTTCCTCAGACACACCGAGCGCTTCGCCGATATCGCGGTTGCCATAACCCATGGCAGCCAGCTTCAACACACTGAGCTCGCGCTTGGTCAGGCTTTCCGAGCCGGCGTGCGTCGCCATGTCCTGCCGCACATCGGCGCCGAGCACCTGGCGACCGTCGATGGCCGAGCGGATGGCGGACAGAATCTCGGCGGTCGACGACGACTTCAGCAGATACGAAGTGGCCCCGAGGGTGAGCGCGCGCACGACGCGGGCGTCCCCGGGATAAGTGGTCAGCACAACGACGATGGCGTCGTGGTCAATTTCACGGATGGCCGCAATAGCCTCAAGTCCGTTCATGCGCGGCATTTGCAAATCAATCAATGCCACGTGCGGGCGCGTTGCCCGGAACTGGTCGACCGCCTCCACACCGTCGCCGGCTTCCGCGACCACGGCCATGTCGGCTTCCTGCGAGACCGCATGGGCCAGGCCTTCCCGCATGGCGGGATGGTCATCGGCAATAAGCACGCGAATCGTTGATGGCCTGGTCACAGCGTCTTCCTAATCGCGGAGAGCAGCCCCGGGCTGGCTTGCCGGAGGCAAACGACCTGCATGATGCGGGAAGCGAAATCGGCAGCGCAACGCTCGAAAGGGTGAAATACGCAAAGAAAGTTGACAGTTTTTCGCTGCCTGCAGTGGATGCCTGATGTAGCGGACGCCTCGACGGTCATAAGCAGGGCAAAAACGGACACGCCGCCGTTTTTGCCCATATCGAGGGTATCGACTGTGTGAAGGGTTCGGTCTAATGACAACCAAGGGTGGCGCCGTAGTTCTAGCGGCATGACCTCGGCCTGTGCAGCCCGGATGCATCCACGAATGACTGAGCGTCGGACCGCCGACGCGTCAACGTCAGGCAAATGCTCGCAAACCGTGAGCCGGGGCAGTGTGAGGGTGTGGGCGTAGACGCGGGACATTCCCGACAGGTGTCTTCCATGGCCAGACGTAACGTAGAGCGACTCTCGGATGTGGCCCAAAGGGGCCGCGCCCGCTGTGTTTGGCTGGCTCCAGACTTCAATGGCAGGACCGCCGACGACCAGACGTGAGTCGTGAGACGCAACATGCAGGAGAATACCGTGCGAGAAGACATGTCAGCCCAGTTCATGCCGCTCCCCCTCGCGGGAGTCGTGGTCGACGCCCTTCACTCCAGCGTAGCCGACCACTCGGGTTTGCCGCTGGAGCGAACCATCGATGCACTGTGGTCCCGTCAGGCGCTCGGCGCCGTGCACTTTCCGGGTGTCATCGACCGGCCCATCCTCATCGCGTTCAATGATGCGTTGGGCAACGTGGATCTGGGCCTTGTGCTGCGTCCCGTTGACGCGCCGGCAGAGGGCATGTCCGTGGCAGCACGCCTTGCCGCCATCCTGGTTCGGATGCTTGAACAGCGTCCTTTTCCGGCCCCGGCACTGGTGGAAGTGGCCCTTGCAATCAGGCTCGCACACGGGGAGCACGCAAAGGGGACATCCGCAGGCGCAGACGTCCGCAAGCTCGCCACGTGGCAAAGCGAGCAAGCCGTGGCCTTCATGGATGCAAGAATGCAGGAAGGATTTACCACGGCGGACGTCGCTGCACAGTGCGGGATGTCTTCGGCACGATTTTCCATCGCATTTCGCCTGAGCTTCGGCGCGTCGATACGCCAGTGGGTCATCCAGCGTCGTGTCGAGCTCGCCCAGAGGATGCTGACCAATGATTCGGCCAGTCTCGAGACGGTTGCCGCTGCCTGCGGCTTCAGCGAACAGTGCCATTTCACCAGACAGTTCTCCCGCCTTGTAGGCGTCCCGCCGGGCGCCTGGCGCCGGCGCCAGCACGTTCTGACCGCTTGATGACCAGCACGATCTGAGGTTCCAGATGCCGAAAAATGACGACATGCTCCAGCTTTCCCCGGAGAGCATTGTTCTGCTCGGCGCAAAGGGCGAGGTTCTCGCATGGAATGCAGCGAGCGAACGCCTCTACGGCTGGTCGAGCGATGATGTCGTCGGCAGCAACATGCGTGACCGTCTGCGCTGCACCATTGAAGGCATTCCCGC
Source organism: Dyella sp. 333MFSha (assembly GCF_900102405.1). NCBI lineage: Bacteria > Pseudomonadati > Pseudomonadota > Gammaproteobacteria > Lysobacterales > Rhodanobacteraceae > Dyella > Dyella sp. 333MFSha. Next base: position 907,500 of record NZ_FNBR01000001.1, read on the forward strand.
CGATTCGCCTCCGCCCTTGTTCGATCCCTTTCGCGGCGTCTTCCGGCGTTTTGCCCGCGACGGGTCGATGCGCCGCGTCGACGTCTTTCGCATGCCCTATGGCGTCACGGGAGAAACGCCGAGCGGGATTGTGGAGTTTGGGCGCGATATCACGCAGAACATTCAGCCCTCGCGCGTGCTCGAGAAGGTCAGCCACCGCTACGAAAATCTCTTCAACGCCATGCCGGCATCGTTCTGGCATCTTGAGTTGCTCGGCGCGACAGCTATCGTCAGCCAATGGCGGGAAGAGGGCATTGTCGACTTACATGGGTACCTTGCAGGAAACCCGGCTGCGGTCCGCACACTCATCGGACAGATGAAAATCCTCTCGTTCAACGAACGCACCGTTGAGCTTTTCGGGGAAGGCCGGCGAGACGCGTTGTTTGAAGACCTCAATCAGGTCTGGCCCGACGAAAGCCTGCATGTGTTCGCTTCAAGCGTGCTGGCGGCGTTGAATCGTCACGAGACCTACAGCGCCGAATGCACTTTCTTGACCCTGTCCGGCGCCCGTTTCGACGCACTGTTTACCGCGAGCATGCCGTGGCCGGAAGTGCAGCGCGGCCAGGTTCTCGTTGGCGTTGTCGACATCTCGGAGACCCGACGCGCCCGAAAAGAGGCAGAAGCGAGCGAGCAACGCTACCTCGAGCTTTTCAATTCCAGTCCCGCGGCCAACGTCGAAATTGACTGCTCGCAGCTTGATAACGTTCTCGCCCGGCTGCGCCTTTCCGGCGTCGACGACCTTGGCGCCTACATGGACGCCCATCCGGATTTTGTCGAAGAGGCGCTCGACAGCTGCACCGTCGTCGCCGTCAACGCGAGCTTCGTGCACCTGATGCGCGTGGCGACCCGGGAATACGCATTCATCAGCCTTCGTCGCTATTGGGCACGGGCGCTGCCGGCATACCGTCAGTTCCTTTTGGCGCGGTTTTCAGGTCTCACGACGTACGAGTCCCAGGTGCTGATGACGCGGCCTGGGGGAACGACGTTCAACTGCCTGGTGTCGTCGGTGTACCAACCCATGACATCCCGTCCAGGGGTAATGATTGCGAGCCTGGCCGACGTCAGTGAAATGTCACGAGCGCGGCAGGTGCTCGCGAGGACGCGCTCGGACCTTGCTCATGCAGGACGCGTGGCGGTTCTTGGCGAACTTGCCGCGTCGATTGTCCACGAGGTGAGCCAGCCGCTGACCGCCATCATGCTCGACTCACAGACCGTGCTGCGAACGCTCAACCATCCGGCCCCCGACCATGCCGAGCTGCGCGAGCTCGCGTCCCGCTCTTCAGCCCAGGCCATCCGGGCAACGGAAATCCTCGCCCGCATCCACAGCATGGCCAAGCGCGCCGAACCGATCTATCAGCCCCTAGGCATCAACCGGACGGTGCTCGACGCGGTAGCGGTGGTCAGGGACGAGTGCCGCCGCATGGGTACGGAAATCGAGACGGTTCTGGCGGAGGGGCTTCCACTGGTCATTGGCGATGATGTCCAGCTCCAGCAGGTCGTCATCAACCTGTCTCTCAATGCCGCACAGGCAATGAAGCATACCCCGGAGCGGCTAAGGAACATCCGCATCACGACCCTGGAGCGGGAGGGTGGCGTGTGCGTGGTGGTCGATGACATGGGCGCGGGTGTTACCGCCCGGCAGGCAAAGCGCCTGTTCGACAGCTTCTTTACCACCAAGGAAGGCGGACTCGGCATTGGTCTTCCCATTTGCCGCTCGCTCATCGAAGCGCATGGGGGAACCATCGCACTTGAGCTCGCTCCCGCCGCGTGGTCGACCCGGTTTGCGGTGACGTTGCCACCCTTGGCAGCGGGTAACGGCTGGCCTGTGACGCGGCCCGCGCCCCAGTGACGCGATGAGTTCCTCTTCGTCGGTCCCGAGCTGGCGGCATGCCGCATGTTCCCGGCTCTGTCTCCGGTCTATTCGCCCTCGGTCTCGCGATCCATGCGCAAACGCCGACGCAATTCGGTCGGGGCTGTGCCCTGTCCTCGCACGAATGCGCGTCGCATCCGCTCGGTGTCGCCAAAACCCGTGTCGCGGGCGATGGTCTCCATCGACAAGGTTCCCTGGGCGATGAGCATGCGGGCCTGTTCCATGCGCAACGCGGCGACCGCCTGGGCCGGCGTCCGGCCGGTTTCGGCACGGAATGCCCGCGCAAAGTGCCGGGGACTCAGGTGCGCGATCGCGGCAAGTTCCGCGACGCTGAGCTCGTTCCGCAGGTTCCGCCTGGCATGCGCAAGGCTTGCCTGGATACGGTCGGAGCGTGCATCGATGTCCAGCAGGGTTGAGTGCTGGGACTGGCCTGGGGCACGCCGGTGATGGAGCACCATGCCTTTGGCAATCATCGCCGTCAGTTCTCGGCCGTGGTCTTCCTCGACAAGACCCAGTGCGAGGTCGATGCCGGCCGACATGCCCGCAGACGACCAGATGCGGCCGCTCTGCACGTAGATGCGGTCGAGGTCCACGGTGCACCTGGGAAAGCGCGCCCGCATCCGGTCGCCGAAGTTCCAGTGCGTTGTCGCCTTGTGCCCGTCGAGCAGGCCCGCGTCCCCGAGGACAAAGCTGCCAAGGCAGATGGAGGCGATGCGTCGCGTTCGCGCGCTGGTGTCGACGAGAAACTCGGAGACTGCGGGGTCGTGGTCGGGAACGTCGATGCCCACGCCCACCAGCATCGTGTCAAAGCCGGTGTCGACAAGAGGGGCGCAAGTGACATCCTGGCCAAACGAGCTGCGGACCGCTCCGCCACCGTTGCCGAGGACCTCCAGATCGTAAAGGCGCTTGCCGGCCTCGCGGTTGGCCACTTCAAACACGGAGAAGGCAGCAAAGCAGAGGACCTGGAAATCAGGGTAAACAATCATGCCAACCCGCCGCATCACAACACCTCTCTCGTGGAACCCTCAACATTACCATCCGGACCGCGTTTGCCGGGTCATGGCACGCACCTTTCGACCTGTCTCCACGCATCCTTGTCCGTATTTGATGGATTTTCGACCTTCGAAATGTGAACGCCTTCGGTAGTCTCCGCACACTAAGTCTCTGGAGGGTATCGATGCAGCCGAAAACGGCGCGCGCTGGCCTACATGGACCGGCAAGCGGGGCGGAGCATCGTCGTTGGCGACATCGCCAGGGCATGTGGTCTGTCGGAGCCGCAAATGACGCGCGTCCAAGAGGTGTTTTGTCGAAACCCCCAAGGTGGTCGGATGGGCCGACCAATCCGGTTGCGCACTTTCTGTATGCCATTGGTCAATTTCCACCGCCCGCTCCAAGAGCGGTGCGTGCGCCCGCGCTACGGTTTGGGAAAAGGTGGCGGGCCAACGTCTTTGTCCGGTCAACGGCTCTCACGTGTCGGCCACGGCCTCGGCCCCCGCTGCCACGCAAGCAGTGCTCTCACCCCTGACAACAAAGAGGCCCCCAATGACACAGTCATTCCAGAGCGTCACATCGGAAACGAAGTTTGTCGAACTCGCCGACCGGCGCCTTGCCTACCGCACCATCGGCAGTGGCAAGCCGTTGGTCCTCGCCGTGCGTTTTCGCGGGACAATGGATTCTTGGGACCCGTTGTTTCTTGACGCGCTCGCCGCTCAGGGTTTTCAGGTCACGGTGTTCGATTACACCGGCCTCGGCCAGTCGACAGGCACGCCAACCTACAACCCTGCTTCACTCGCCAAAGATGCCATCGAACTCATCAGCGCCCTCCAGCTGCGCGACGTGGCCATGGGGGGATGGTCGCTCGGTGGCATCGCTGCGCAAATCGTCCTCGCCCAGGCACCGGCGCTGGTAAGCCATGTTGTCCTTATGGCCACGACGCCACCCGGGCATCTGGTCAAGAGCAGCGAGCAGCTGTTTTACGACCTTGCCCGTCGGCAGAACGATGCCGACGATGCCATCAGGCTCTTTTTCGAACCGGGTGCGCCAGCAAGCGTCAATGCTGGGCACCGCTCACTTGCCCGGCTTGCACTGAGGACTACAGGATCCAGCCCCGACGTGCCGCATGAATGGGCGGCTGAGCAACTCGGTGGTGCCCCTCGCAATCCCATGTTCCCGGTCGATGCCGTCCTCCACGTGCTCAAGAACACGGCGGTGCCTGTGCTCCACCTCGGCGCAGACCACGATATCGCCTTCCCCGTCGAGAACTGGTACGCGCTCAATGCCCAGCTTCCGACGCTTTGCCTGGTCACGTTTCCCAGCGCAGGTCACGCACCGCAGCACCAGTACCCGCATGAGGCCGCGCGCCACATTGCCGCCTTTGTCCTCTCCGAACACGCTTGAGTCACGCCCGGTCTGACACGGCCGGCATCCATTTCGCCCGGGCCGGTTTCTCACTTTTGAGGTGTTCCATGAACAAGATTTCCGAAGACATCATCAACGCGCACGGTGGTCTCCACACGTGGCTCAAGTTTCGTCAGGTCAGTGCAACGCTCGACCAGGGCGGGGCGCTGTGGGGCCTGAAGGGCAAGGGCGGCATTCTCGACCACACGACCGTGACGGTCGCAACCGACATCCAGTGGGCGTCGCATGCGCCCTTTGGCAGCATTGCGGCCCGCAGCGATTTCGCGACCCATCGCATTGCACTGCTCGATGGGAACGACGAGGTCATCACCGCGTTGGACAATCCACGCGAATCGTTCGCCGGCCACGCGCTCGATACCCCGTGGGATGACCTGCAGCTCGCCTTCTTTGCAGGGTGCGCGATGTGGACGTACCTCAACACGCCGTTCGTTCTTGCGTGGGACGGCGTCGAATGCGAGGACGCTGGTCCCTGGGAGGAAAACGGCGAAACGTGGCGCAAGGTCAACGTGCGGTACCCCGATTCCCTCGAGGTATTCAGCAAGGCCCAGGCGCTCTACATCGGGCCCGACGGTCTCGTGCGCCGCCTGGATTACGACGTGGAAATTGCCGGCAACACCCCCGGCGCCCATTACGTTTCCGACTACACGACGGTCGAAGGCATCAAGTTCCCGACCAAGCGTGCCATCTACCCGCGCCAGCCGGACGGTCAGCGCATGGCAGAGCCCCTCGTGGTCTCCATCGAGCTGTCGCACATCACGCTCGGCTAAAGAGTCGGATGGCGCCGGGTCGAACGTGCACGTCACTGGGTGATGAGCGCATCACCATCCCGTGCGGCGCGGCCAGAGGGCGGCGGACCAGGACGGACGATTTTTTCGAGGAGGTGCGGATCGGCCGACAGGGGCGTTCCGACCGCAAGGCTGGCAACACCTGTTCTTTTTTATTCCTGCGAGGAGGGTTCATGAAACCGAAGGCAACCATCGACATGCGCGCGCTTGCCGCGGCACTGTTTCTCTCCCTGGCCGCCATGGGCGCGGCGGCGAGCGATGACACCCCGTATGCGAAAATCAACGAGGCAACCGCGACAGCCCCGGTTACCGTCAAGGAACTTCGTGGTGGCGTCAGCGCCCTTTACGGTTCGGGCGGCAACATCGGGGCACTCGTTGGCCAGGACGGCATTTTCATGGTCGACGCTGGCATCGCCGTGTCGCGCCCGAAAATCGAGTACGTGCTCAAAAAGCTGTCAAAAGGGCCTTTGCGCTACATGGTCAACACCCACTGGCACTGGGACCATGCGGACGGCAACGGCTGGGTCCACCAGGATGGCGCGACCATCGTCGCAAGCGCGCAGACGGCAAAGCACCTCGGCGAAAGCATTCGCGTAGAAGAATGGGGGCATACCTTCGAGCCGGTGGAGAAGGACGCCCGGCCGACGCTGATTGTCAAAGGTGACAAGACCATGCCGTTCGATGGCGAAAGCGTCCTCATCCGGCCCTACGTGACTTCCCACACGGACGGCGACTTGTCGGTCTATTTCAAACAGGCGGATGTGCTCTTTACCGGTGACACATGGTGGAACGGTCTTTACCCGTTCATTGACTACGCCGAAGGCGGTGGCATCAACGGCATGATTGCCGCCGCCGACGAAAACATCAGTCTGGTGACGGCGCATACCATCGTTGTTCCGGGCCACGGACCGGAAGGAACGAAGGCCGACCTCATCGCGTACCGCGACATGCTCGTTTCCATTCGTGACAAGGTCGCCGGCTTGAAAAAGCAGGGACTCTCGCTCGAGCAGGTCATCGCCGCCAAACCCACCCAGGCGTTTGACGCCCGGTGGGGCCAGGCGGTCATCAGCCCCGCTCTTTTTACAACCCTTGTCTATCGCGGCGTCTGACCGACGCCTGATGGGCGCAGGCGGTGTTGCTGCTCCCATTTTTCCGGCGGCTTCAACCAGAGACTCGCCTGGCACCTGGAGATTGTCATGTCACAAGTAAACGCATGGGTCGCAAACGAAGCCGGTCAGGCCCTTGAGCCGTTCCGCTATGAGCTCGGCAAATTGGGCCTTGAGGAAGTCGAGGTTGAGGTCGTCTACTGCGGTCTGTGCCACACCGACCTATCGTTCATCGACAACGAACCGGGTTTTGTCACGTTTCCCCTCGTTGCCGGCCACGAAGTGGTGGGACGGGTCGTGCGGCTTGGCGAAACGGCCAAAAACAAGGGTCTGGCGGAAGGCCAGTGGGTTGGCGTGGGTTGGAACCGGGCAAGCTGCCTGCACTGCGACCCATGCCTGGACGGGGCCAATCACCTCTGCCGCGAGCTCGAGGGGACCATCATCGGCCACCACGGCGGCTTTGCCAGCCGGATGAAAGTCCATTGGCTGTGGACTATCCCGCTTCCCGAAGGCCTCGACCCCGCGTCCTCCGGGCCGCTGTTTTGTGCGGGCATCACGGTTTTTTCGCCACTCGTCGAATTTGATGTGCGACCGACCGATAAGGTCGGTGTCATCGGGATCGGCAGCCTCGGCCATCTGGCGCTCCAGTTCCTGCATGCCTGGGGCTGTGAAGTCACGGCTTTTTCGTCGAACGCCGACAAGCGCAACGACATTCTGTCGCTCGGTGCCGACCACGTGGTCACCACCCACCCAGGGGCTGAGTGGGACGCCATCCGGGGTACCTTTGACCTCATCATCGTAACGGTGGGTGCAACCCTTGAGTGGGACGCCATCTTGCAGTTGCTGGGTCCGAAGGGGCGCCTGCACATTGTGGGCATTCCGGCCGAACCGATCCCGCTACATGTCATGTCACTCCTGCTGCCCCAGGCGTCGGTCTCGTCGTCGCCGGCCGGTGCTCGCGGGTCCATGGCGAGGATGCTGCGCTTTGCCGAACACCACGGTATCGCACCACGGACCGAGCATTTCCCGATGAGCCGCATCAACGACGCCATTGCACATCTGAAATCCGGCAAGGCCAACTACCGCGTCGTGCTCGACGCGGACTTCCCGGCAGCCTGAGCGAGTCCCGGTGGCCGACCGGACACCCTGTCCGGTCGGACTACCTGGTCTTCCAGCACCACGATGTCCGGATTTTCAGCCAGTTGGTCATCGATGACGCGCCCACGGCCCCCATTGATGCGGGGTCTGGCAACCAGAGCCAGGGCTCTTCTTCCCTTTCAGGACATCGAGATTGCGCCGCCCTGGGTCAACACCGACCTCATCCACAAGAGCGATGACCCGCGTGCGATGCCGCTCGATGTCTACATCAAAGACACGATGGCGCAGCTGGCGACCGGCAGCACCGGCATTTACGTTGAGCGTGTCCGAGACATGCTCAAGGTGCCGCGGAGTGAGGAATACGAGCGCATCGCCAGTCGCAACCAGGCCCTTGTGGACAATCCCATTCCCCGGGGCTGATGCCCTCCGGTTTTCCGGCTGCGAAAAAAAGGCCGCGTCCAGGCGGGAGCGGCCCTTCTCTTTTTCTTGCCTGATATTGCAAGGGGGTAAACGCGGGAGAGGGTCAGGATGGCATCAAAGACGGATGCGTTGGCAATGCGCGTGCTCGTGGCCGCATGGGTCGCATCCGCCCGCATGCCGATGGCTCGGTCGGCTACCGGCGCGCACTCAACCACAACCGCGCAAGCACCACAGAACCAGACCGGCTGAAACCAGACGGCGGCTTGCCGTGTCCGTTTTTTTGACTCAAACCCGCGGTCCGAAAGTGGTGCGGTCCAAGAACAAGCCACGCCCATCCGCCACGCTCAGGACAAGGCTGGTTTGACAGCATGACGAATGGAACAGCGACGCCATGAACGACCTTCTCCGACTTGCGATGGACGCTGCAGGTGGCCTGGAGCGCTTTGATGCGTTCTCCAAAGTCTCTGCGAAGCTCCACCACACAGGCGTGCTCTGGGCACTCAAGCAGCGGATCGGTGTGCTTACCGACTCTGAAGTCTCCGTCGACCTCAAAACGCAGCACGTCTCCCACTCGCCGTTTGCTCCGACCCCCAATCGCTCGTCGTTCACACCAAAGCGGGTGGAGATTGTCGCCCCCGACAACGCGGTCGTCGAAGTTCTCGACAACCCGAGGGCCTCGTTTGAAGGCTATGAGCTCGAGACGCCATGGTCGAACCCGCAGCTCGCCTATTTTGCCGGCTACACGATGTCGACGTATCTCCGCGCGCCGTTTGTGCTTGCGGGCGACGGCATCCTCATCGAGGAAATCGAGCCCTGGGTGGTCGACGGGCAGCCCTGGCGTCGGCTGCGGGCGACGTTCCCGGAAGCATTCGCCACCCACAGCGCGGTGCAGACGTTTTACTTCGATGCCGATGGTCTTTGCCGTCGCCACGATTACGAAGTCGATATCCAGGGCAAGAACCAGGCGGCGCGCTACATCTCCGACTACGTCGAAGTCCAGGGCCTGAAGATGCCGACGCGGTTTCGCATTTTCCCCCGCACTGCCGACAACACGTCCCTTGCCGAGCCGCTCATCGTCGGCGTGGACCTGTTCGACATCCGGTTTACCTGAAGGGCGCAATCGCCCGACGACTTCCACCAAGGACAGACCATGACTTCCACCGCTCATACTTCGGCCACCGCGCCGACGCAGCACCTCGACGTCGACGGCAACCGCTATGCGTACCGACGCTTTGGTGCCACTGGCAGCACGCCCATGGTCTGCCTGCAGCACTTCACTGGCACGCTCGACAACTGGGACCCGGCCATCATTGATGAACTGGCCAAAGACCGCGAGGTCATCCTGTTTGAAAACGCGGGCATCGGCGGATCCAGTGGTGCGGTTCCGACGTCCATCGACGGCATGACCCAGCATGCGCTGAGGTTTGTCGATGCCCTCGGTCTCCCAAAGCTCCACATTCTGGGTTTCTCGCTCGGTGGCTTCCTCGCCCAGAACATGGCTATTGCCCGGCCTGACCTCATCGACCGGATGGTCATCTCAGGCAGCGCGCCGGAAGGCGGCGAAGGTGCTGGCATGGACCGGCCGGAGCTCGTGGCCATCTATGTCGACGCAACCATGCCCATGAGCAAAAAGCTCAAGCATCTCTTCTTCCCGGCAACATCCGCAGGACAGGCCGCAGCGGATGCCTTTGTCGCACGGCTCGGGATGCGCACGGCAGACATCGATCCGCCGGCCGGCCCCGACGTCGCCCCCGCACAGCTCAGCGCCATGATTGCATGGGCGAACTGGAAAGGTGACGTTGCGGGCAAGCTTGCCCGCATTCCGCACCGCGTCCTCGTGACCAATGGCGACAACGACACGATGATTCCGACGAAAAATTCGTTTGTGCTGGCAGCCGGTTTGCCCAACGCGACGCTGATCGTCTATCCCAATTCGGGGCACGGTGCGATTTACCAGTACGCATCGACGTACGTTGCGCACGTTCGCGAGTTCCTCCAGCAGGTGTGACACGCATCCTTAAAGGCCGCGTCGTCGGGCCGGCTCCACGGTCTGTCTGGTCTCCGGAACATTGAAAACGGGACCGGCATGCCATTTGTGCCGGCCCATCAAACGAGTTTGAACGACATGGTCAAGGCACTGCTCAAAGAAGAAGTCTCGTTTCTCGAAGTCGCAGGCGTGCGAGTGCGGTTCATTGCATCACGGCAGGGGGACGGCATTCCGCTTCTTCTGACCTGCCCGTGGCCCGAGAGTATTTTCGCGTTCAATTTCATCTGGGCAGACATGTGTCGCCTCGGCCCGGTGATTGCTGTCGACCTCCCGGGCTTTGGTCAATCGGAGGCCAGCAAGGCACTGATGTCGCCGGAAGCCATGGGCGACTTTGTCATGGAACTCATGCCGGCGATCGGCCTGACCCGCGCCCATGTAGTCGCCCCGGACGTGGGAACGCTTGCTGTGCTCTTTGCCGCATCCAAGCGCCCGGACCTGTTCGAGAGCATCGTTGCCGGTAGCGGGGCGGTGAGCATGGATTTGCTGGGCGACCCGCTCGCGCAGATTGTCGCGTCCAGACACAGCGACTTTGAAGGTGGCGACGGCGGTGACCAGGTTGTAGCACTGGTGTCGGCGACCGCCCGCGTTCCGATTGCCCCTGAGGTGCTTGAAGACTATCGGGCAGCGTCGAAGGGCCAGCGCTGGAACGACGCGGCAGAATTTGTGCGCGCCTATCCGGCCGAACTACCGCGCCTCGCCGCAGCCTTGTCCGGCATCAAGACGCCGGTGCTTGCCATCTCGGGCAGCGACGACCCGTTCGTCCCACCGTCGAACGGCGAGTTCCTGAGGGACAACCTGCCGCACTGCAAGGCCGAAGTGGTCGAAGCAGGGCACTTTGTCTGGGAAGACGCGTCGACGACCTATGCAAGGCTTGTCAGCAACTGGATTGGCGGCGGTTACCGGTTTGCCTAGGCTTGCCTGACGCGGGAAGTCCTCCTTCCGCTCTTACGCCGCAGGTTCCGGACCGCCCGCTCGTCGGGGAGGGCGACGCCAAGGCTCAGGCACGTCCCGGTCGGACCGCTCGCGATGTCGAACTGCGCACCGGCCGCCTCGGCACGCTCACGCATGATGACCAATCCCCAGTGTCCGGGGCGCCGCCCGGCCTCGAGCACGTCCGCGGGCATGCCCCGTCCGTCATCGCGCACACTGGTCCGCAGGGCGCCGGGAGCAAAATCGAGGGTGACGGTCACGGTGCTGGCCGCAGCATGGAGGAAGGCGTTGTGGACTGCTTCCCTGAGGATGTCGAGGACTGGCACCTGGACGGCGTCCGGCAGCTCCGTTTCTTCCCCGATGACCGTCAGCTCGAAGGCGACGGTTGAACCCTCCTCATGGTCCTCGCCAATGAGCCGAAGCGCATCAGACAGCGACATGCTGCCTTGGCCCACGCTCCGCAGGGCGACGACGCGCGCACGGCCTTCCAGGACGATGCCCTGCATCTGTCGAGACAGTGCCTTGACGCGATCGCGCATCCACTCAGGCATGTTGGCGTCGAGTTCCCATGCCGAAAGCCGGATTGAGATGGCCTGCATGCCCTGCAGGATGGAGTCGTGCAGTTCGCTGGCGATGCGGTCGCGCTCGGCGAGCTTGGCCTTTGTCCGTTCCATGTGCCGGTGGCGCAGCGTCCTGATACGCCATTGATAGGCGCCAAACAGCAGCAATCCGGCGGCAAGGGCAACGAGGCAGCGGAAGAGGGTGGTTTCAACAAAGGACGGCGTGCGGGTGATCGCAGCGGACGACACGACCGCGGACCAGTCGCCCTCGGTGCTTCTTGCCTGGAGTTCGAAGCGGTACTCGCCTGGCGCAAGGCTTGCGTATTTGACCGTGTTGGGGCTCTCGGAGTCGTGCCATGCCTCGTCCATGCCTTTCAAACGATAGCGAAGCTGCACGTGGTTCGGGTCGCCCAGGGACAGGCCGGAGAAACTGATCTCAAGCGCGGTGTCGTCGGGGGGAAGCGTCGCCCCGTTTTTCGGGAGCACCCCGTGACTGCTCGACATCGAGAGGATGACAGGGTGGACCTTGTCCGGCCCCTGGAGTCTGGCTGGGTCGACCGTTGCCAGCCCCAGCGTTCCGCCTGCCCACAGTATTCCGCCCGCATCGACATGCAGGCTCGGCAGGCCACCTTGCTGGCCAGCGCCCTGCAGCCCGTCATCCTCGGTCAGGATGCGGAATGGCACATCAGTCTCCTGTCCGGCCAACACGCCCCGCATCGCGTGCGCGTCGATGCGGACAAGACCCGAGCGTCCGTAAGCCCAAAGCGCGCCGTCCGGCGTCCGCGCAAGGCCTGTCACGCCCCTCAGCACGCCCGGCATTCGCAGAGCCACCGGATGGAAAGCGGTTCCATCGAACCAGGCGATGCCGCGCTCGCCGGCGACGACGAACGGATCACCCGGCAAGATGACCGCCACGGTCCCAAGACCGGTGTCCAACATCTCCCGCGCCGCTCGGTCCCCGTCTACCCGGAGCATCCGCCCGCCCGGATAGGCGAGCCAGGTGTGGCCGGACCGGTCGGCTGCGCCAAAAACCGGCGGCTCGTCCGGAAGTCCATCCGCCTTCCCGCGTCGGACCCAGCCTTGCGGGGAGATTTCAAACAGCCCGGTGTTGCGCACGCCGGCCCACACCGTACCGTTGGCCCGGGGCAGCATGAACAGGAGCGGGGCCTGGCCCACGGAGGAGGGCCGGTCAGACCAGCGGACCAACCGGTCGCCCGCCACGAGGTGGATGGCGGCATAACGGGTCGCCTGGAGGGCATCTCCGTTCTCCCATGGGACCAGCGAGACGGTGTCCTCATTCGCGAGCGTCGAGCGTTTCCCATCGCGGGAAAAGCGCATCACGTCATCCCGCTTCCAGTTGGAAAACGTACCGACGAGCACGCTGCCGTCGTTTTCCGGCAGCACCGAAAAATAATAGCCGGCATAACCGACGTTCACCGGCCGGGTATCGACGGGATGGAAGCGTGCAAGTCCTTCCTTTGCCCCGACCCAGATGTTTCCTGCGCGGTCGGCAAGGAGGGTCATGGGCTGCAGGGTATCGGCCCGCTCCGGGAGGGCCTCGACATCACTGCCGGCCATCGATTTTTTGGCCGGACTCAAGCCGGCGCGGCGAAGGCACAACGTCTGGCAACCGCCAATCAGCGACCAAAAACCGCCACGACCATCAAAGGCGAATACACTGCTGCCTGTGCCCGGGGCGGGCTTCGCGGCCCTCGCGCCGGGCACAAGCTCGAGGCCCGTGGGACTTGTTCGCCACAGCCGTCCATCGGGTGCGCCGATCAGGTAGCGCTGTGACGCCGCATCCATGTCCGGGACGCGGACGAAAGCCTTGGTTCCCTTGGCGAGGCGATAAACGCCGCTTTCCGTGTTTGCGATGACGTCGCCCTCGGCGTCGATCGTCACGATCTCCAAAGGTGCAGCAGGCAGCTGCCATTCGGGTGACCGGCACCGGACCCAGTGGCCGTTGCTCAGGACATACACCGCGTCGCCAACAGTGGCGAAGGTGCGGCCGCCACCGTCAAAGAACAGGCCGTCGATGCCGCTTCGGGGAAGGCCGTCTGGCTGGGAAACGACGCCGTCCGCTGCCCGATGTACGACCGCAGTGCTCCCGTACACGACCCATAGGTCGCCGTCCGGACGTGCCGCTATGTCAATGACCTGCCGCGAGCCTGTGTAGTCGTCGGGCAAAAGGTCCTGGGCAGCAAAGGCCTTTCCGTCGAATCGGTATAACCCCGAGGAGGTTCCGAGCCAGAGCCAGCCGTCACTGGTTTGCGCCATCGCGTTGATATCGCCAGGCGCTCCATCCCGTCCCCCCCAGAACTTGGTGACGAAGCCTGGGAATTTGGGAGAGTCGGCATGGGCGGGCAGGGCAAGCACCATGGCAAGGCCCATGGTCATGAGGATCCCCCACACCGGATGTCGCTTCACTCGGTTCCCCTTTCTGCGGTTCCCCGCATGCTGCTTGCCCGCCGGGCACTGATGTGGGCGGACTTGAGGTCCCATCCACAGGCGGTATGTATCGTGCGCTGGGTTTGTTGCATTCGCAAGCATCGACTGGTGCTTACTCCGGCTGGTGGGTGCGCACATCGCTTCCCTGTGATCGACTTGAAACATCAACGCACAGGGAGGGACGGCAGCCGCTCATGCGAACCGGATTTCCGCGCTGGGCGAATGGCGAAGTACGCGCAAATAGGCGGTTTTTTATGCAGGTCATGCGAGCAATAGGACTTGCTACGCGCTACGACCATCAGCCGGTGGCGCTTGCTCGTGACATTATGCAATCCCTGCCTCAATCGAACGGGCTTTCACACGGGCGGGAAAGCCATGCGACACATGCGAGGTTCCAGGTCGAAGGTCATCTGGCGCGTTCTCCCTCGGTTGATCGTTTCAATGCCGCAGGCGGTCAGTGCCGAGGCAAGGCAACCGGCACCACGTGGCCGGACGCGTCGATTCTCATTGGCCGGATCGGCGGTGACATTCTGGGCTGCCGACGAACGTCGATGGCGATCGACGACACGCAGTCGCCCCACTGGTTGACGGTCACGTACTTTGCGGAGTCGATGGCGGTCCATCCGCTTCGCCTCCCGCTGTCGCTGAGTGCAGTCCAGTGGATGCCTCTTCGGCGCGTTATCTCTTCAGTGAGCTTTTTGCCATTGACACAACGCCCCGCATCCACGGCGGCCGATAGCCGCACGACGGGGGGCGGAGCGGGGCTCTCCCAGTCCGAAATAAGCACAAGGCGCAGGAGGAATCCCTCGCGGGTCCGATAAGATACGGGCGGATAGCGCCACCCGTTTCTCCCGTCTGCTGGCGCCACCATGGGCGACTGGAGATACGCCTGCATCGTTGCCGCGTCGCCAGGAATGAGCGGGATCGCTCCGGAAACCAGCTCGGCGAGTGACATCGGCGGTGCTGCCTCGGCGGCCTGCGGCGTTGCCGTCGCCAGACTGCATGCTGTCAATGCGGCGCTGAGCTTCGAGAGCAGGCTCTTTATAGGCACGATACGTCCCGTCAGGTTCGGTAGCGCGTCGCAATGATGCCTTCCCGTCCCGCATCCTCCCGCAACTGGGTGAAAGCCTCGGCGAGGGTCTCGAACGACGACGCATGCTCAAGCGTGGGAATGGTGACCTCTTCCCCAAGATCGAGTCCACGTAGCGCGGCGTCGACGAGCTGTTCCGAGGTAATAAACGAACCCGCCGGAAACAGGGAGTCGTCGACACCCGACGCGGCAAAGAACTCCGTTTTTACCGGACCAGGCAGCACGCATTGAAACCGTACGTCTGTACCTCGGGTTTCCAGATTCAGCGAGCGGGTGAAGTTCAGCACGAACGCCTTCGAGCCGCTGTAGGCCGCTCCACCGGCGACGGCGCGAAACGCACTGATCGAGCACATGTTCACGACGGTACCGCTCCCCCGTTTCGTGAACGCCTGCATGGCGGCGAGGGACAGGCGCGCAAGGGCAAGAACGTTGACGTTGATCAGGGTGGCCAGGTCGTCGACCTTCGTGTCGGAGAGGGCACCAAGTTTCCCCATGCCTGCGTTGTTGACGAGAAAATCGACGCTCGCGTCATCGGCGATGACTTGCTCGACACTTCGGCACCCTGTCTCTGTGGAGAGGTCTGCCGTGAGAGTGGTGACTTTGATCCCATGGTCACGGGTGAGCTCAGCGGCAAGCTGCTCGAGGCGGTCCGTGCGGCGTGCGACCAGCACGAGATCGAAGCCGCGCCTGGCGAGTCGGTCGGCATAGGTCAATCCGATACCGGATGACGCGCCCGTTACCAATGCGGTTCGATGTTGACTCATGGTGCGATGCTCTTCGAGGAATTGTCGTGATGCCATTATTCGACAACGGCGGCAGGTGCGCTTGGATGCGTGTGTTACGGCACTTCACCCCACGTGGCGAAAGGCATAGATCAGCTACCCCTACAGACAACCGCAAGTTGATTTGCTACGGTTTGTCCCGTTGCCTGCGTCGATGCTCTCGAAGCCTCGCAGGCAACCATCGCTCAAAGCGGTGAGAAGCGCGGGCCAAGGGTGGTGAGACACCCTCGACCCGCTGACCAAACCAACTAAGAGACAGTTGAAATGGCTACCCCCGATCATACGGTACTCGCTCGCCCGCCGGATCCCCCCGGCGACAACCCCACCGGTCACCGGGACGTGTGCCGACCTCGCAGACACGGTTGAAGAATCGCGGCAGCGGCCGTTTAACTGAGCTTGTTCTCAGCCGTACCACCCGGCGCGTACGCGGCCGGATCGGCAAAACGCGCTGACGCCGCCACACACTTCGTCAATCACGCCGCCCCGGCGCCTGGTCACAGGCAGCCGATGAACCCGCGAATCCGTTTGATCCGCGGCACGCCTTGCTTACGCCCGGCGTGCCGCACCTGGATGCGCGGGGTGGGTTGCTACCAAGGAGAGTTTCATGAATACGTCTCAGCGCCAGTCGATGGACGATGGCCTCAGTTACCACGCGGACCCCGGAGCCACGCCGCATGACCTCATGAACGAAGCAACGGAGTGGCTGCAATATGCGCGCGGGCTGAATGGCTTGCTCGCTGACCTGATCCACGAGTCGGACGCGATGGATTGCCAGCGCGTCGCGCTGGGGATGGAAGCGATCGGCGCATTGATGCGCATGGGCATCCATTGCATGGCGCAGGCACACGTACGGATGTGCTGGGGGCAAGCGGACTGATCGCCTTTCGCGGCGAACCCATCGGAGCGGACTGTCATTACGTTCAATTTGGGAGCGTTCTTCCTAGACGTCACGGCGTGCGACCCGGATGCTGGGCAAAAAAGGACCCTGTTCATGTCATCCCGCGCAACTATCCCGGCATCGTTCTTCGGTATCGTCCTCGGCCTCGTAGGGCTAGGAGGGAACTGGCGGGTGGCCGCGTCTCTCTGGGGACTGCCGGCGATCGTGGGTGAAGCGGTGATGTTCCTTGCGCTCGTCGTGTGGGGAACGCTCATCGTGGCTTACGCGTACAAGTGGTGCTTCGACCGTGCGGCGGCTGTCGAGGAAGCGCGGCATCCGGTGCAATGCTGTTTTATCGGCCTCGCGCCTTCGTCGACCGTGCTGATGGCGCTGGTGATTCACCCGTACGCGTACCACGTTGCCGTCGGCGCGCTGGTTGTCGGCGGGGTAGGGCAGGTGACGTTCTGGCTCTGGCGATTCGGGGCAATGCTGCAGGGCGAACGCGACGTCGTCACGACGACACCCATTATCTATCTGCCGTCCGTGGCCGGAAACTTCATCATCGCTATAGGATGCGGTGTCCTCGGGTTTTCTTCGTGGGGGATCCTGTTCGCCGGCGGGGGCCTGTTGAGCTGGTTCGCGCTGGAATCCATCATCATTTTCCGACTCTTCCATGCGAGCGCACTTGCCGTGCCTCTGCGCCCCACGCTCGGCATTCAACTCGCGCCTCCCGTCGTCGCCGTGGCCGCCTGGCTTGCCAACACGAAGGGTCCTCCCGATCTCGTCCTGCAGGCGATCTGGGGATATGGTCTGTTGCAGGCGCTTCTATTGATCCGGCTGCTACCGTGGATTTTGAAGCAGGCTTTCGCACCGGCTTACTGGGCCTTCAGCTTCGGCGTCACCGCACTCTCCGGCGATGCGCTTCAGATGTCAGCGCGTGGACTCACGGGCGCTGTCGCCGACATGGCGCCGGTGTTGTTCGTCATCACCAACGCGGTCATGGCTGTCCTGGTGGTGGGAACCGTGGTTCGGCTCGCACAGAACAAACTGATTCCGCGACCCGCACCGGTCGCGCCATTCGGACGTGCACCCTGAGGTGAACTACCGGCCTGAAGCAACACGGTGGAAACGTCAGCGAGATGTCCGTCGATCGTCGCTATCGACAGGCATCGCGTTCCTACGCTTTGGGGCGGACGCGCTTTTTCGCCAGGGCAGGCGAGGCGGTTGGCTTCATCTCGAAGAAACGAGCTTGCGCGTCGAGATCAGGGTAGTGAGGCGCGTCGAGCATCTTAATGACGTCGGAGCCATGTCCCAGGGCGAGTAACAGCCGCAGGAGATTCTCCGAAGAGACGGGGGACCCTTTCTCCGCAGCTTTGATCGTGCTTTCGGAAACGCCAGCGCGCGTGGCGAGATCGGCCTGTCGCCACGCGAACGCCATCCGCTGCCGCCGAATCCGGTTTCCGACCTCGCGTGGGAAGTCTTCCGGGGAGGGCGCGGGAGGCCGCTTATTGGCAAGCAATTCCGCCAGTGATTTCATGTACTTATGATAGGTTGGCTGCTAAGAGGTGTCTATTGGCCCCTTAATAAGAGGTGTAATCGAACCTCTTAGACGAAATCTATGGCAAATAAAAACCCGCGGAGGGGACCGCGGGTTTGAGAAACATCCGTCGTTGCAAAAGGCAGCAGGGGAACTGCCCGGATATGCTGGGACCGGTGCCTCTCGGCAACCTTGGGAATAAATATACTTCGCAGTACATGAATCGTACGTGAGTCCGACCATGCAGCCAGGCAACCTTTTTTAAAAATCGTAAAACGCTTGTCCCCCAACGGCCCTGCCGACCGGACGGTACCTGCGCGCGCGTTCAATGTATCGCCTAAAATGGCCGGATCAACGGTACGCGAGGAGTGTTCCCCCTAATGGACATCAGGATAGAAGCCGTCGTCGCATCGAAGACGGGCTTTGCCGCTCACCAGAACGCCGTGCCGCTCCTTCGGGACCTCTCGGTCATCCATACAGGCACGGAGGTCTTCGACAATCTCACCCTGGAACTCACGACTGATCTGCCGTTCGTGGAGCCGAAATCCTGGCGACTCGACCATCTGGGCGCGGGTGACACGCTGCGCATCGCTGATCGGGATATCCGGCTGGTGGCCGCGTTCCTGCACGACATCGCCGAGAGCATCACCAGTGAGCTCTCGATACGCCTGATCCATGGCGAGGCGCTGCTTGCGCGCGCGAACTTTCCCGTTGAGCTTCTGCCGAAGAACCAATGGGGCGGGGCTGGCTCCATGCCCGACCTGCTTGCCGCCTTCGTCATGCCGAATGACCAGGCGGTGGACCGTATATTGAAGGGGGCATCCGACGTCCTGCGCCGAGCCGGCAAGAAGGACGCGATTGATGGGTACGAGGCGCGTTCCCGCACACGCAGTTGGGAACTGGTGTCGGCTATCTGGTCGGCCGTCTGTGGGCTCAAGCTCAGCTACGCGCTCCCTCCGGCGAGCTTCGAAAGTCATGGCCAGAAAATTCGCACCCCGACCATCGCGCTTTCCGGCGGTGTCGCGACTTGCCTGGACACGGCGTTGCTGTTCGCCGCTGCGATTGAGCAGGCTGGAATGAATCCGCTGGTTATCCTGACCAGGGGGCACGCTTTCGTCGGCGCGTGGCTGCAGCCGCAAGAGTTTTCCAGTCTGATCACGGACGAGGCGTCATCCGTCCGCAAGCGCATCGAGTTGAAGGAGCTGGTGGCCTTCGAAACCACCCTTTCCACGAATGCTCACGCGCCAGGCTTCAGCGTCGCGGTGGAGCAGGCTATCCGTCAGCTCAATGACGATGATTTTGTGATGGCCGTCGATGTGCGTCGCGCACGCATGCAGCGAATCAGGCCGCTCGCGCTGGGGTCGGGCTCACAACCGGATACCGAGGCCGCGACACCTGCCGAGTCCGCCAGCTTCGATGCGCTTGAGAACGCACCGCAGCTGCCCGCGTTCGATGTCGAAGTTCCCGCCGAGCCGGATACCCCCGCCGGAAAGCTGGAACTGTGGCAGCGGAAGCTGCTGGATCTGACAACACGCAACCGTCTGCTTCATGTGCCGGAAAGCGCAAAGGCCATCCGCCTCATCTGCCCGGACCCTGCACTGCTCGAGGATCGGCTGGCCGAAGGCAAGCGTATTCGCATCGTTTCCATGCCGGATCTGACGGCCAGTGGCCGCGATCCCGCTCTTTACGAGCAGCAAAATCGCGAGAACCTTCGTGACGAGTACGCGCGCAGCGCGCTGGAGCGATCGGAAGTCCTGGCAACCCTGGAGAAGTCGAAGCTGGAGGCTTCGCTGGTCGACATGTATCGCAAGGCGCGCAGCGATCTGGACGAAGGCGGTGCGAACACGCTGTACCTCGCACTTGGCTTCCTTAAGTGGAAGAAAGCTGCGGAAGATCCGAAGACGTACTCCGCGCCGCTCATTCTCGTGCCGGTCAAGCTCGAACGAAAGAGCGCGCTCTCCGGTGTCGTCATGACCATGATCGATGAGGAACCGCGGTTCAACCTCACGTTGCTGGAGTTGCTTCGTCACGATTTCGAATTGGTGATTCCCGGCCTCGGTGCCGACCTTCCCACGGACGAAAGCGGCATCGATGTCAACGGTATCTGGAATCGGGTACGTCATGCGGTTCGGGACGTTCCTGGATTTGAAGTGGTACCCGATCTGGTTCTGGGGACGTTCTCATTCTCCAAATACCTCATGTCGAAGGACTTGTCCGACCGTTCGGAGCAATTGCTCGAAAGCCCGATGGTGAAGCACCTTCTGGGAGATCGAACTGAAGCCGGTGTGTTCTCAAACACGGGGGAGTTTCCGCGGCCGGAAACCCTGGATCAGGTCACCGATCCGGCTAACCTGTTCATCCCTTTGCCAGCGGACTCATCGCAGTTGGCCGCGGTTGTGGCTTCCGCCGCGGGGCATAGCTTTGTTCTCGACGGGCCTCCAGGAACGGGCAAGTCGCAGACGATCGCCAACATGATCGCGCATAACCTGGCCTTGGGTCGGCGGGTACTGTTCGTAGCAGAGAAAATGGCCGCTCTGGACGTCGTGAAGCGTCGACTCGATGAGCGAGGGCTGGGCGAATTCTGTCTGGAACTGCACTCGAGCAAGGCGTCCAAGGCCGAAGTCCTGAAGCAGCTGGAGCGTGCCTGGGATACGCGCGATCTGCTCTCCGCCGACGAATGGCGCGAAGAGGCGGCAAAGGTCAAGATGATTCGTGACCGCCTCAATGGTTTGGTGGGCGTGCTTCACCGTCGCTGGCCGAACGGTCTGACGATTCATACGGCTATCGGCCGTGCGGTGCGAGACGTCACTCCGGCGACCCCCCGTCTGGCCTGGCCCGCTACGACGCGGCACAGCGCCGAGGAGATTGCCCAGCTGCGTTCAGTCGCCGAACGTGTCGATCTCAATCGGCAGGTGCTGTCGCAAGCGAGCGGACTCAATGTGGTTCGTACAGGCGAATGGTCGAACGGATGGCAGGAAGCCCTGGTCGGTAGTGCTCGTACACTGGCCGCCGCCATCGACGCCTGCCGGTCGGACGTACACCGCACACTTGAGGCAACCCGACTGCCTCTCAACGAGACGGATCACGCGGGTGTCGGTCTGCTCATCGCCTTCACACGGTTACTGGCCGCCGCCTATGACGTGGACCTGCGCTTCGTCTTCGCGCCAACGTTCAGTGCGGTTCAGGCCGCAGTCGGGACGGTGCTCGAACAGATTCAGTCTTACCGGGACGTCGAGAAAACTTTGTCGGTAGCGTATGCCCCGGAGGCCGTCCGTCGAATCGAACTGGCACGGTTCAACGCGGAGTGGGTGGCAGCAGGTGAGAAATTCTGGTTCCTAGCGACGCTGGCGAAGAAGCGGGTCAGCAAGGCACTTGCCCTGGCCGGTGCGACGGGAAGCGTGCCTGATGTACAAGCTGACCTGCCGAGGCTGGCTGAGATGCACCAGTTGCTGGGCAAGATTGACCTCGCGGGTGGCGAACTGATTGGCGTGCCCGGCTGGAACGGGTTGTCGACAGACGTTGCCAGGGTCGCATCGGCGTTGGAGCTCGGAGCGAATATCCTTGCCTCGCTAGTCGCGCTAGCGAAGTCGCCGGAGCATCTGATCGAACTTCGGAAGGCCGCTGGCTCCCTCATTGTCGACGGTAACGAGATGTTGGGCGCGGGCGGGACCGTTGTGGGTGCGGCTACGCACCTCAAAACGACGTACGACGCGTTCAAGGGCGCGCTGGCGAAGTTCGCCGAACTCACCGGGTCGGTCTTGAACCCCGATGCCGATCTCGATCACCTCTACGGGTCCTGTCAGGCGATTCTTTCACAGGAGCGCCAGATCAAGGCATGGTGCGATTGGTGTCGGGTACGCGACGAAGCGCATACGCTCGGACTGCGGACGATCATCGAGGTCGTCGAGCTTGGAGCGCCCCCATCGGACACGGCAACGGACATGTTCGAGGCGGCCTACGCAAGGTGGTTCGCCAGTGCTGCCATTGACGCCGAGCCGCTCCTGCGCGGATTTGTGGCCTCCGAACATGCGAATGACATCGAGAACTTCCGACGTCTTGATGAGAAAGTCGCCAAACTTACGGTCCGGTATATCCGAGCTAAGCTCAGTGGCGTAATCCCTGCCAAGAACGATGTTCCCAAGAATGGCGGATACGGGATCCTGAAGCACGAATTACAGAAGTCGCGCAGGCATAAGCCCGTCCGTCAACTCGCTGCGGAGATGGGTGACGCCATGGCAAGGCTGGCGCCCTGCATGCTGATGAGTCCGCTTTCGATCGCGCAATATCTCCCTGCCGACCAGGCACTCTTCGACCTTGTGATCTTCGATGAGGCGTCCCAGATCGCACCGTGGGATGCGATCGGATCCATTGCGCGCGGCAAGCAGGTGGTGATTGCTGGCGATCCACGTCAGATGCCGCCGACCAGCTTCTTCAATCGCGCCGCCAGTGCGGACGACGACGATACGGCGGAGGATCTCGAGAGCATTCTCGATGAGTGCCTTGGTGCGGGCGTACCGAGTCATCGCCTCACCTGGCATTACCGGAGCCGGCACGAAAGCCTGATCGCCTTCTCCAATCACCGTTATTACGACGATGAATTGATTACGTTCCCGGCGGCGGAGACGCGCCCCAGCGCTGTCGAGTGGCGGCGCGTGGGAGGCGTGTATGCGAAGGGCAAAGGGCGCAACAATCAACGCGAGGCGGAGGCGATCGTGGCCGAGACGGTCAGGCGTCTGACCGATCCGGCTTTCATTGCGTCCGGCCAGTCGATTGGCATCATTACGCTCAACTCGGATCAGCAGAAGCTCGTCAACGACTTGCTTGATGCCGCTCGTCAGGTTCATCCGGACATCGAGCCGTATTTCCAGCCAGAGCTGGCCGAGCCCGTCATCGTGAAGAACCTTGAAACGGTGCAAGGTGATGAGCGCGACGTCATCATGCTCGGCATCGGCTATGGGCCGACGGCCTCCGACGCGAACACGATGTCGATGAACTTTGGGCCGCTCAACAAGGAAGGTGGATGGCGCCGTCTGAATGTCGCTGTGACGCGTGCCCGGCGCGAAATGCTGGCCTTCACGTCGTTCGATCCATCGATGATCGACCTCAATCGAACATCCGCCAGAGCGGTGGCCGATTTGAGGCACTTCATTGAATTTGCGCAGCGCGGGCCCCGGGCGCTGGCGGAAGCCGTGCGGGGGTCGGTGGGTAGCTATGACTCGCCTTTTGAACGTTATGTCGCCGACGGTCTTCGGGCTAAGGGGTGGGACGTAGTGCCTCAGATTGGCGTATCACGATTTCGTATCGATCTGGGTATCGTGCATCCGGACCGGCCCGGTGACTATCTGGTTGGCGTCGAATGCGATGGTGCGACGTATCACAGCGCTGCTACAGCTCGTGACCGTGACAAAGTTCGCAGCGCCATCCTGCAGGGGCTCGGGTGGAAACTGCTCAGGGTATGGTCGACAGAATGGTGGGTGGACAAGGAAGGCGCACTGGGCCGTCTGCACCTTGCTATTGTCGATTTACTCGAGCGATCTCGCGCAACCTCTCCGGCGAAGGCGCCTGCCGTGAAGGCCACCGACCCGAAGACATCGGAACGTCTGCTGCCCAAGGACGTTCCTGAGGTCGTCGTCGCCGAGCCTGAGGAGGTTGTCCAGGCCGAGAAGTCCTCAGGCCGCGTTGAGACAACAACCGTCTCGCAGGATGTCATTATCGCTCGTCGCTCGGACACGGTGGATGCACGCCGTGCGAAGTACGTTGTGGCGGATCTCGGTGACCTCGCCGGTTCGGTCGATCCGGCACGTTTCTATCTCCCTGAATATGACGAGGCGTTGCGGATCATTATTCGCCGGGTGCTTGAGCAAGAATCGCCCATGTTGGATACGCTGCTGGTGCAGCGCGTCGCAAGGACTCATGGATTCTTGCGGGCAGGGCGACTGATCAGGGAGCGCGTGCTCGAACTCGTCGACCGTTACCATCACGTGGAGGCTGATCCGCTCGAGGGCGCTTTCGTCTGGGTTGATGCCGATGCGGTAAATATGTGGACCACTTATCGTGAGCCGTCTGGGCCAGGGGACGTTCGGTCAATCGAGGAGGTGTCGATGCACGAGCTCGTAGCCTCAGCGCGCTCCGTGAGCGGCGCGGATCCAGTGGTCGAGATCGGCCGAGTCTTCGGCGTCAGGCGGCTGAGCGCGCAGGCGCGGGTAAGGATTGAGCATGCACTGTCACTCGGTTCGTGAGCGCTACAAATGCCGCTTAGAGGAGATCAACGATGGCTAGCTTGACTCTCGGCATACCGTCCATCGATACCGGGAAGGTGCATGCACGCTCGCGTTGACGCCTGGTACCTTCCGGTGACCGAATTCGCCGCCTCGGCCTTCATCAGCCACGGCGCGGTTCCGGAGGCGTCGATCGAGCGCGCGGCGCTGCTGGCCATGATGCTGGCGACGCAGCGCCCGCTGGGTCGCGGCGACCTCTATCGCCTGGTGGACGAGGCGCGCCAACTCTTCGATGGCCAGCCGCTGGCGGACGGCGAGCGCGATCTCCTGGCGCAGCGTGCCGTCCTCGCGGACATGGGATTTGGTGAGGTCGCAGGCTTGCTTGGCGATCAGGGCGTCGCTTTCGCCGATGTCGAGGTCATGGCGGCCGAGGCGTGGCTCGGGGAGGACGGCGAGTTCTCGCACGGGTTTCAGGCGGCCTGTCGTGAAACCTTCATGGAGGTGAGCGTTCGACTCGAAGAAGACCTCGGGGCGGACGACGAGGACGGCGACGTCGAACAACCGATGGCGGGCGATCAGGTCGTCGAAGTGGTCCGTCCCACGTTCCACCTTCGTGGAACGACGGATCAGGTCCGCGCGGTAAGGGCCATCGCGGCATCCTCGAGCGAGCATTACGCGATCACCGCGTTTGCCGGAACCGGCAAGACGCACCTCATGTTCGCCCTCGCGACCAGCGGTCGTCGTTTCACGCACCTCGCGCCGACCCATGCGCACCAGCACGCCTTCAACGAGCGCGTAGGGACTCGTGCGGTCTCCAGCGTGGTGCTTCGCACGCTCGCCAATGACATGGCCACCGCGCACGTCCAGGGCAACAGCATCCGCTGGGTGCGGGCGCCGACGGTGCGCGAAGCCAGTATGCCGCTCGAAGCACGATTGCAGGCCGCGGGCATCGTGTCGATTGCCGGCGATAGTCCGGCCAGGGTGCTTGCGGCGGTCGATCGCATCATCAACCGGTGGTGCTACACGGATGCGCCGCAGATCGGTCCGGAGCACGTGCGCTTCAACGACGGCCTCTCGGTGGATGAGCGCGCCGCTTACGTGGCGATGGCACGCCGCGTGTGGGAGCTGATGCTGCAACCGCTCGGGAACAAGACCGAGCGACCGTTCACCGTTCGCGCGTATCACCTGTTCAAATGGCTCGACGTCGAGGGCGCCTCGTTGCCACCGATGGGCACGCTGCTCATCGACGAGGCCCACGATCTTCCCGCCCCGTTGCTCGCCCTCATTCGTCGCTACCCCGATGGCTGCGTGACCATGGGCGATCCCTATCAGAAGTTGAGCGGGGTCATGGCCAACTACGGGTCGGGCAAGGCGTTGACGCTGACCCGGTCGGTACGCGCCGGTGGTCAGGCGGTCGGACTCATCCGGTCGGTGCTCGACATGCACAGTACGGAGCTGGTCGTCGAGTCGCTCGAGGGTTCGCGAGAGCATTACACGCGACGGTATTTCTATCAGTCGACCGACACGCTGCCACTCGCAGGGCTTCGCGTCTATGGGAGCGTGTGGTCCATTCTGGAGGACGCGCTACGGCTTAAGAGCCAGGGCGTGCCGTTCCGGTTGCTGCCCGCCACGGAGAGCGACCTGGCACGTGCCACCGAAGATGCGATCGGCATGCGACGTGGGGACCACGTGACACGGTATTACGGCAACCGGGAGTACACGTCCTGGAGCGCACTGGCAGGGCACCTGGAGAGGATCGGCTACAGCAGGGTCGTGCGGCTGTTCGAACGGGATTTCGGCAGCACGGATATGCAGTCGCTGCTCGGCTCCCAGAAGGACGCGGAAGCGGAAGGACTGACCCTGGGCCTGCTGGAGCATTGCAAGAGCCTGGAGTTCAGCCAGGTGACCTTGTGGCCGTGTTGCTTCGACACGCTGTCGGGAGCGCTCGAGCGACGTCGCGCCGACGAGCGCGTGCGCGCCGTCTATCTCGCGATGAGCCGTGCGACGGACGAACTCTGGTTGCCTGGCGATGCGCTCGACATCCTTGCCGACAGGGTGTCGCGGGGACGCGGCCAGTTCACCTGAATGCGATCAGCCTGCGCTGATCGCGAACCTCCGCCAGGAACTTCTGCGGGGTAGTACCGGCGATGACATGAAAGTCCGCGATGAGATGGGCCTGGTCGTAATAGCCCGCATCCACCGCGACGCTCGACCAGTTCGATTCGCCGTTATTCAGCGCGCTGCTTACGGCGCGGTCGAACCGTTTCAGCCGGGCGAACGTCTTGGGATTGAGGCCCGTCACCTCCTGAAAGACGCGACGCAGATGACGATCGCTGATTCCCAGTTGCGTTGAGACTTCGCCGACGTTGGCGTGTTCCAGCAGTCCGGCTGCCCGGCGCACAAAGCCATGCCTGGCATCCATCGGCGTCGACGCGACACGCAGGGCGATCGCATCTTCCAGCACGGAGGCAGCGGTGGCGGAATCATGGGTATCGGCCAGCTTCCCGATCAGATCCTCCGCAGCGCTTCTGCTCCAGATCTCCTCGATCGGAATCGTCCGCCCCACCAGCGCGCTCGCCGGCACGCCGAACACGGCCTGGTGAGTCTCATAAGGAACACGGACAAAGGCGGCGCGGTGACCGCGGTAGATCCGCTTTCGATGAACGCGCTGACGTGCACCGAGCGCATGAACGTCCAGTCCGCCGGGAATTGACGGGCCGTAGCGAGCGACCAGATACATATTGGCGCTTGGGCTTGCGACGAGGTCGAGGTAAGTCGCGGATGCCGGGAAGGGCATGCTCAGCGGGTCGTGATAACGGTGCATCTCTGTGCGCATGGGGTCAGTCTGAAGACAAACCGGGCGGCTAACAAGCCTTGTCCGATTTATCCAATTCTCCGGAAATCCCGCGAGTACGCTGACCGCTCATTCTTTCGGAAAGGCGGTGTCGTATGAAGGTCCTGGTTACCGGAGCGACGGGTAAGGTGGGTTCACGTCTCGTGAAGCGCCTGATCGAGCATGGCGAGCAGGTGAGGGCGTTGGTGCGCGACGAGAAGCGCGCCGGGGACATGCTGGGCGACCAGGTGGAACTGGTCAAGGGCGATCTGCTCGAGCCTGATTCCTTGCCTGAGGCGGTGGAGGGTGTGGACGCGGTGGTTCATTGCGCCGCGTTTTTTCGTGGCGCGACCGATGAACAGGCGCATGCGACGAACGACCTGGGAACGCGGCATCTGGCGGAGGCGAGCAAGAACGCCTCGGTAGGGCGCTTCGTTTTCACGAGTACGGGCCTGGTGTACGGCCCCAAGGGTGGAGCGCAGACCGGCGAAGAGGATAGCTGTGCGCCGGTAGATGCGTACCCGGTGAGCAAGCTTGCCGCCGAGAAGATGCTGTTGTCGATGGACGGGCTGGATGTCCGGGTGCTTCGTCTTCCCTTCGTTTATGGCGCGGGTGATCCGCACATCAACGAGGTCCTGCCGTTCATGCGTAAGTTCCCCGCCGACATGCGGATGTCGCTCGGGCATCATGACGACGTCGCTCAGGCGGTCGTTCGCATGCTTCATGCGAAAACGCCGAAGCACCGTATCTACAACGTCGTCGACGACGAAGATCCCGATCTGGCGACGTTGTTCAAGGCGGTCGGCGAGCTGCCTCCGGATGGTTCGGACGCTGAGCGAGCCAGGATCTTCAATGTGCGCATGGACGGTCGCCGCATTCGCGAAGATCTGGGTTTCTCACCGGTCTTTCCGCGTCTGCGGGATGCTGTGGAGGCGGGGGCTCTCTAGGCCGCGGGACGGCTCAAAAGTCTTCCACCAAGCCACAATGCTCACGATGGCCGGTTACGGGGTGGCCGCGGAGACATGGCTTCGGACACGCCGGACAGCATGGGCGCGTAGGCTCCGCGCGGGAAGAGGATGACAAAGTCGGGATCCGGTCTCATCGCAGCCCGTTGACGCGGCTTTGTCGCCCCGTCCCCGACCATGTCCCATGCCCGCCGATTCCTTCACATACACCCGCTCCCTTCGAGTCAACGAACTGCGCCGCAGCGGCCTGCTGGATCGGCCGGGGAGCGCCCAGTTCGGACACCTCACCGAACTGGTCCGGAACGTTCTTAGCGTTCCCGTCGCCATCGTGTCCATCGTCGACGAAACCCGTCAGGTGTTCGCTGGTCACTCTGGCCTGCCCGAGCCCTGGGCGTCGATGGGCGAAACCCCGATCACTCATTCGTTCTGCCAGTACGTCGTCGAGCGGGGTGAAGTGTTCGACGTACCGGATGCGCGCGCCGAGCCGCTGGTAAAGAACAACCTCGCCATTCCCGATCTTGGCGTAGAGGCGTACCTTGGCGTGCCGATCCACTCGCTCGACGGTTCACTGATTGGGGCCCTGGCCGCGATCGACACGAAGCCGCGAGCATGGACGGCGCACGATCGCAGCGTACTCGAGATGATCGCGATCATCGTCGACAAGGAAATCCGCGTCGGTTCGTCGGAGCGAAAATTCCGTACGCTTTTCGGGGAGATGCGGGAGGGCTTCTACGTCGGTCAGCTCATGCGCTCGGCCGATGGCGCCGCCGTCGACTTCCGTTTCGAAGAGGTCAATCCATCTTTTGGAAGACTCACCGGTCTCGACCCGGCGGCGACGACCGGTGCGATGCTGGGCGATGTCGCGCCGCTGGCCATCGATGAATTGCTTCCGGTGTTCGAGGGCGTACTCAAGGATCGCTCGGCGGTCGTGCATGTCGGTCGTTCGACGCTGGTCGACGGCCGCTGGTTCGAGACCCGTCTGACGCCGCTCGACGGCGACCGGCTGATCGGCTTCTTTACTGACGTCACCGAGCGTCGCAGAAACGAAGAGCTGCAGGATGTGCTCAACCATGAGATGAGCCATCGTCTGAAGAATACGCTCATGATGGTTCAGGCGCTGGCCGTGCAGACCTTGCGCGGCGTGACCGAGCGGGACGCCGTGGATGCACTGGAAAAGCGCATTCACGCACTCAGTTCGGCGCACGACATTCTCTTCCGGGAGAACTGGCACGGAGCGCCCGTGCTAGCCATCGCGCAGTCGTCCTTCGGGCGTTTCTGCCTGGAAAGCCGTGTGGATTTCATCGGCACGGCGTTCGAACTCGGACCGAAAGCCACGCTTTCCCTGTCGCTCCTGCTTCATGAGCTGACGACCAACGCGGTGAAGTACGGCGCTCTTTCGAATGCCGAGGGAAGGATACGACTCAGTTGGTCAACCGACAGCGAACAGTTCTATCTGAAGTGGCAGGAAGTGGGTGGGCCGCTTGTGAGCGAGCCCGAACGCAAGGGCTTCGGCTCCCGTCTGATCAGGATGGGCATGGGGTCGGGCGATGTTCGTACGGAGTACCACCCTAAGGGGTTCGTACTGACGCTCTCCGCACCGCTTTCGCATCTACAGCAGGTATGACCCAGTGGGCCAGGCATCTCCCTTGAAACCCGTGGTTCTCATCGTCGAAGACGAACCGTTGCTGCGCCTCATGGCGGAAGAGCTGATCGAGGACGGTGGCTTTGACGTCGTCTCCGTGCCGGATGCCGCGTCGGCCGTGCGGATTCTGGAAACCCGGCTCGACATCCGCATCGTGTTTACCGACATCGATATGCCCGGTGGCATGGACGGCATTCGCCTTGCCGCGATGATCCGCGACCGCTGGCCGCCGATCGAGATCGTGGTTACGTCCAGTCATGTCAGTATCGCGAACCACGAGATGCCCGCGCGCGGAGTCTTCCTTTCCAAGCCGTATGACGCGCAGCAACTCGTGGGCCTGCTTCGGAGCATGGCGGAGCGGAGGCCGGATGTGCCGGATCCTGCGCGCCCGAGGTGAGCTGAGCTGAGGTGCATCGACCTGATTCATCTGTTTGGCCGCGGAAGCGCGCCCGGCAACGCCCTGAACGCGAACGGTGACGTCGCCACCGCTTACAGATCGCGTCGGTAGAAGCGCGTGTCCACCGCCATCCGGGGAAACATGGCCGGTAGCCTCTCTGGATCGACCACTGTAAACCCGTGTTTCTCATAGAAACGATGTGCGGCAAGAAAGCGGGCGGTGGTGCCGAGGTAGAGCGATCCAAATCCACGCTTCCTCGCGGTTTGCTCCAGGACGTCCAGCAGCCCTGCGGCCACGGACGGCCTGATCTCACGCCAGTCGCGATGGACGAACATCTTCCGAAGCGCGCCGATCCCGCCGCCGATGTCCTTCAGCGCGATAGTCCCCACGATCCGGCCACGCTGTCGGGCGACCCAGAAGTCACCCTGGCCGGTGCGATAGTAGCCGTCGATGTCGGCCAGATCCGGTTGATCGTCCCGGGTGATCGGGAGGCCGAATTCCTCCCTTTGTATGGACACGATGAGATCGGCGATGGCGTCGGTATCGGCGTGGGTCGCCGGGTCGAACGTGAGCATGCTATCTCCGTAGCGAATGGCCAGCGTAGCGCTCTAGACGGCCGCCTTCGGGCGGACGGTCAACGACTGACTGATGACAGCGACGGGACCGCGCTCGTCGTATACCGTGCTATGGGTCACCCCGAGCCCTGCCGGTCCGAACGACGCGTGGCTTGCCAGCCCCAGCCAGCCGCCCTCGGGAGAGCGCAGGATGTGCGCGGTCAGATCCACATTGGGAAACGCCACGTCACCGGGCAGCCGCCTCGGGCAAAGGCCATTCGCGACGTCGACGACACCGAGCATCCTTGCGAGGGGGCTGGTGGCGGCATCGGCGATCAGCGGAAACCCCGGTCGCACCCAGCTGGTCGCCTGACCGGTATCGACCTTGATCTGACGCGCTTCCACACTTCGTACGAAGCCGCCCGGCCACAGGGATGAGAAGTCCCACGGCGGGGTGTCCGCCAACGGAGGCATAGACGGGAATCCGTCCCCTGCGATCGTCGACGTGTCGGATGTCGCCAGCAGCCATGCGCGCAGTGTGATCGCGATGCGTCCCTGACAGGTGAGGGTGGCCTCGACGAGCTCGATGGTGCGGCCCGGGCGGATTACGTCGACCGATATATCGAACGCGTCCATGGGAAGCACGCCATGGATGTCGTAGGTGGCACGGCTGATGGTCAGAACGTCGGTCCGACGCGACGCATGGTGCGTTTCGATTTCGCGGGCGAGCAGGCCCATGACCGGCGCGATGTGCTGTTCGTCGGGATTCCAGCCCCCGCCGACGTGGTCGGTGGGACGATAGCGCCCTGGTGCGATCGGAACGAAGTAGGCGTCGGCAACGGGCGTGCTCATCAAAGCGTTTTTCTGCGCAGGGAAACGGCGAGGTTAGCCGAACTGGCCGATCGACCTCAACGCGCCCGACAACGCAGGTATGTCAACGAGTTTCAGCATCAATCCGGCTGCTCGGCATCGAGCATGGCCTTCAGCGTCAGGGCATTGGGGACGGCCTCTCCGCGTGCCGTGTTGTCAAAAATGCACCACGCGTCGCGTCCGTCGCCGGCTGACAGCCGCATCCTCGTGGCGACGCTGTCGATGAACGTGCGGTCGTATGCGGAATAGTAGATCTCGGGGGCGCCGTGCAACCGAATGTAAAGAAGCTCGGGGTGAAGCATTGGCTCGACACCGGCGACGGGCGAGGGATGGGCCTGGACGATCGATATGTCCCCTTCTCGTAACAACGCATCCGCCTTCGCCGTAAACCAGGAAGCGTGTCGCGGCTCGCACACGACGGGGGTGGATGTGATCTTCCGCAGACGGCGGAAAAATGCTCTCGCTGTTTTTGAATCAAGTGCAAGGCTCGGGGGAAGCTGGATCAGGATGCAACCGAGCTTGGCCTTCAGTCCTGACACCTCACGCAGAAAGGCGGCGAGCGGCGCTTCACAGTGCTGCAGGCGAAGCTCGTGCGTGATCGTTCGAGGCATCTTCACGCTGAAGCGAAAGCTTTCAGGAACGCTTTCCCCCCAGCGAAGGTAGGTCTTCTCCTGGTGCGACCGATAGAAGGACGAGTTGATCTCGACGCAGGAAAACACCCGCGCATAGCGCTCCAGATGAGTGCCCTCGGTGCCGAACGACGAGGCGACCTTCGACGCAAGCGACCAGCCCGCGCAGCCCACTCGCAGGGCGGGCGATTCGGAAGCGTGAGTGGTTTGGTTCATGCGGGCAGTCTTGGTCAGACGGCGTGAACGCACGGTGGCCTGACCGGACAACGTCGCATGAGGTCTTCACCGGGCCTCCTGACTCAGTCACGCAATGAACACCGCCGACACGCTCTTTCGTCACGGAGGTGGGGCAACGATTCGTTCTTCTGAGAGGAGAGAACACCATGAGCGACCGCGACAGCGTGCAGCATTCCTCCATCGGCGTCGGTGGGTCCAACAATCCAGCGGCCAACCCCGGCCAGGACAAGCCGGCGAACGAGCCCTCGGACCAGGTCGGTCAGACCCGGCCGGACGATGTGGCGACCGACGGCGCGGATCAGAAGGGACGGCGGGATCCGGGCAAGAGCGGTCAGCGATAGGGTAGGGAGGCACGCTTTTGAATTACTAGCCTCGCGGGTATATCAAATTGGGATTCGCAAGATTAAAATCATGTTTCGCCGATATGGCAAACACATGTCTTAATCCGCTTTTCAGGGATCCCAGAATTGAGCAACTCCGCCTCGCTGCGCATCGTTCCCCTTGATAGCAAGGCCGAACTGGACCGGTTCATCAAGGTACCGGGCGCGATCCTGGGATCGGATCCCGCATGGATCGCGCCTTTATTTCTTGAACGAAAACTCCACCTCGGTGCAAAAACCAACCCATGGTTCGAGCATGCCCGGTGGAAGGGGTGGATCGCCTATCGCGGTGATCGCCCGGTTGGCAGGATCAGTGCCCAGATAGATTCCCTGCACCTGCAGCGCCACGCCGACGGTGCGGGCTTCTTCGGCATGCTCGACGCCGAGGACAACCCGGAGACCTTCGCCGCGTTGCTCCGGACGGCGGAAGACTGGCTCCGAGGCGAGGGTATCGAACGCATACGCGGGCCGCTCAGTCTGTCGATCAACGACGAGGTGGGCCTTCTCATCGACGGCTTCGATACGTCGCCCTATTTCATGATGGGTCATACGCGGCCGTATTACGGCTCGCACATCGAGCAGGCAGGCTACGCGAAAGCCAAGGACATGTTGGCCTATGTCGTCGCGCCCGACTTTCCCGAGCCCAAAGTGATGAACCGCTTGCTCGGCAAGTCGAAGCAGCGCATCCGCGTGCGCCCGCTCGACCGCAGCCGTTTCGATGAAGAACTGGCCACGCTGCGCGATATCTTCAACGATGCCTGGGCCGATAACTGGGGCTTCGTGCCGTTCACCGAAGCCGAATTCAAGGATCTCGGTCACACCCTGAAGGTCTTGATCGCCTCGGAGCTGATCCAGATCGCCGAGGTGGACGGCGAACCGGCCGCGTTCATCGTCGCCTTGCCCAACGTCAACGAAGTGATCAGGGACTTCGACGGCAAGCTGCTGCCGTTCAACTGGGTCAAGCTGCTGTGGCGGCTCAAGAAGCGCTTCCCGAAGTCGTCGCGCGTGCCGCTCATGGGCGTGCGTCGCAGCTTTCATAACACGCCGCTCGGTCCCGGACTGGCATTTCTGGTGATCGATGCCGTCCGGCATCATCTGGTGGCGCGTGGCGTCGAGGAGGTCGAGTTGTCCTGGATCCTCGAAGACAACGCCGGCATGCGCAACATCATCGAAGCGATCGGCGGTCGTGACTACAAGCGCTATCGCGTCTACGAAAGGCAGCTCTGATGGCGAAGCAATCCTCGCGTGGAACCGTGGCGGTCGTCGGCATCGTCGCGGTCGCCGCGATTGTATGGTGGGTCGGACACGGCAAAAAAGACGGTGCCTCGGTAGCCGATCAGGCGGTGCCGGTCGTCACGGCCACCGTCCGGCAAGGCGGATTCGTCGTCTATCGCGTGCAGCCGGGAACGGTCACCCCGTTCAACAGCGTGCTGGTGCGGAGCCAGGTGGATGGAGTGCTCACGCGCGTCGCCTTCAGCGGCGGGCAGCAGGTCAGGAAGGGCGATCTGCTGGCCGAGATCGATCCGCGAGCCTCGCAGGCACAGCTCCAGCTCGCAACCGGCGATCTGGGCCGCAGTCAGGCGCAGCTGGCCAATGCGGAAGAAACGCTCAAGCACTATGAGGCGCTCCTCGCGCAGGATTCCATCTCGCGTCAGCGGGTCGCCGATCAGCGCTCGTTGGTACGGCAGTACGCCGCCGAGGTGAAATCCGAGCAGGGCCGTATCGGCAGCGCCAACCTTCAGGTGTCCAACGCGCGGATCGTCTCGCCGATCTCGGGAATGGTGGGCTTGCGGCGCGTCGACCCGGGCAATCTGGTGGGCCCGTCGGACGCTCGTGGCATCGTCACCGTCACGCAGTCGCAGCCCAGCAAGGTCCTCTTCTCCGTACCGGTCAACGTGGTTCCGCGCGTACTCGCGCGCCTTAACGGCGGTGCCTGTATTCCGGTCGATGCTTACGGCGACGGCCCTGACGACAAACTGGGTACCGGCCATCTTCTCGCGGCGAACAATCAGGTGGACCCCACGACCGGCACGGTGAAGTTCGAAGCCGAGTTCGCCAATGCCGACGGCGCGCTGCTGCCGAACCAGTTCGTGACCGCGAAGCTCCCCGTCGATGTGTTGCCGCAGGCGATCCTGGTGCCATCCGCAGCGATCCAGCAGGGCGCTCAGGGGCCCTTCGTCTACGCGATCAAGGACGACAAGACCGCTGCCGTCGTGCCGGTCAAACTGGGTGCTCAGGACGCTTCCACCACCGTCATCGCCTCCGGGATCGCAGCGGGGGCGAAGGTCGTCGTCGAAGGCGCGGACCGGCTGCGCGCCGGGACGAAAGTGCAGGCCACGGCGGCGGCCGAGCCTGCGCCGTCCCCCGCGGCGGAGACGCCTTCCTGTCATCGCGACGAGGCGGGCGCCTCAGCGCGGACGTCGACCGCGCGCTCGTGAACCCGTCCCGTCCGTTTATTCTCCGGCCGGTCGCAACCGCGCTGCTAGCCGTCGCGATCCTCCTGGTCGGCCTGTTCGGGTATCGCTTTCTGCCGCTCTCGGCGCTGCCGGAAGTGGACTTTCCGACCATCGAGGTCGTCACAGCGTATCCGGGGGCCGGACCGCAGGTGGTGGGATCGACCATCACGGCGCCGCTCGAACGGCAGTTCGGCCAGATGCCAGGGCTGAGCCAGATGTCGTCGACGAGTTCGGCGGGCGCCTCGACGATCACCCTGCGCTTCAATCTGGATCTGCCGCTCGACGTGGCGGAGCAGGAAGTGCAGGCTTCGATCAACGCGGTGGCGCCGTCACTGCCTTCCGATATCTCGCAGCCGCCGATCTACCGCAAGGTCAATCCGGCCGATGCGCCGGTGATGACGCTGGCGCTGACGTCCCCGACGTTGCCGCTCCGGACGCTGCGCGAACTGGCGGATACCCGCCTCGTGCCCAAGTTGTCTCAGGTGACCGGCGTCGGCCTGGTCAGCCTCGGCGGAGGCCAGCAACCGGCCATCCTGGTACAGGCCGATCCGGCGAAACTGCGCTCGCGTGGCATGACGCTGGAGGACCTGCGCGGTTCGATTCGCGAGGCCAATTCGAACGTGGCTAAAGGCACCCTCGACGGCGCGGTGCGTTCGTCCAACATCGCCATCGCGGATCCGCTGGACAGCGCGGAAGCCTTCGCGAATCTGACCGTGGGCCACCGCGAAGGCGCGGTGGTTCGCCTGCGCGATGTGGCGAGCGTGAGCGATGGTGCGGAAAACGCACGTCTTGCCGCCTGGTCGGGCGAGCAGCCCGCCATCATCCTGCAGATCCGCAGGCAGCCGGGCGCCAACGTGGTCGAGGTCGTGGATCGCGTCCGGCAGGTGCTGCCGCAATTGCAGGCGACGCTGCCCGCGGCCGCCGATGTCACGACACTGGCCGATCGCACGGAGTCCGTGCGTGCCGCCGTGCACGATGTACAGATGGAGCTGGTATTCGCCGTGATCCTGGTGGTCCTGGTGATCTTCCTGTTCCTCGGCGGCGGCGCCGCGACGCTGATCCCCGGTGTGGTCGTGCCGCTGTCGCTGATCGGCACGTTCGCGGTCATGTACCTCGCGGGCTTCTCGATCAACAACCTGACGCTGATGGCGCTGATCGTGGCGACGGGTTTCATGGTGGACGATGCGATCGTCATGATCGAGAACATCGCACGCTATGTCGAAGCGGGGGAAGAGCCATTCGCCGCCGCGCTGAAGGGTTCGCGCCAGATCGCGTTCACCGTGGTCTCGCTCACCTTGTCGCTGCTGGCGGTACTGATCCCGCTGCTGTTCATGGGCGGGGTGGTGGGGCGTCTTTTCCGCGAGTTCGCGGTCACCCTCGCGGTCGCCATTCTGATCTCCGGCGTGGTGTCGCTGACACTGACACCGATGATGTGCGCACGGATGCTCCGGCGCACGCCCGTGCGCGAGGGCAAAGCGTGGCATGCCCGCGTACTCGCGCGTTACGAGGCCGGTCTGAGCTGGGTCCTGGCACGGCAGACCGCGACACTCGTGACGGTCGGCGCGATGGCGGTATTTGCGGTCGCGCTGTATTTCGTCGTGCCGCGCGGTCTCTTTCCCCGGCAGGACAGCGGCGACATTCAGGGCGTCACCGTCGCGCCGGCGACCGTATCGTTCGCCGCCATGAGCCAGCGGCAGCAGGCGTTGACGCATGCGATCCTGCGCGATCCGGCCGTGGCCAGCGTCGCGTCGTTCGTCGGTGTGGGTGACGGTGCGCCATCCCTCAACAGCGGGCGACTGCTCATCCACCTCAAGCCGCTGTCGCACCGCGACCGCGCGCCCGCGGTCATGAAGCGACTCGCGGACGCGGCGTCCGGCGTCGCCGGCATTACGCTCTACATGCAGCCGGTGCCCGACCTGACGATCGACGACCGCCTCAGTCCGGGTCAGTACCAGTTCTCGGTCGAAAACGCGGACTCCACCCAGCTTGCGGCCTGGCTGCCGCGGGTGCTGGAGCCCTTGCGGAACGACCGGCACCTGGCCCATACCACCAGCGATCAGCAGGTCGACGGTCTCGAGGCTTACGTCCATGTCGATCACGAGCTTGCCAGCCGCTACGGGATCACGTCGGCGGCTGTGGGTGACGCGCTGTACAACAGCTTCGGCCAGCGTCAGGTCGGCACCTTGCTCACCCTCGCCAGCCAGCGTCGCGTCATCCTCGAGGCCTTGCCCGCCGCGGGCGGTACGGCGAGCGCGATGGAGGGTGTCTATCTCTCCGGCCAGGGCGGGGCAGGCGACGCCGGTGCCGACCCTGCGGATCCGGCGGCGTCGCTGATTCCCCTCGCATCCATCGCGAAGGTGACGGAGCGCACCGCGCCGCTGGTGGTCACCCGAATCGACCAGTTGCCCGCGGCTACGGTGTCGTTCAATCTCGCTTCGGGCGTGTCGCTGGACGGTGCGATGGAAGCCGTGGATTCGGCGTGGCATCGACTGAAACCGCCGGCCGGCATGCACATGCGCTGGCAGGGCGCCGCGCAGGCGTTCGAAGCATCGCGCGGCGGACAGCCGTGGTTGCTGCTGGCCACGCTGCTCAGTGTCTACATCGTGCTCGGCGTACTCTACGAGAGCTACATCCACCCGTTGACGATTCTTTCGACGCTTCCCTCAGCCGGCATCGGTGCCCTTTTGGCACTCATCATCGGCGGCTTCGAGCTCGACGTGATCTCGCTGATCGGCGTGATCCTGCTGATCGGCATCGTGCAGAAGAACGCGATCATGCTGATCGACTTCGCGATCGATGCGCAGCGCGAGCAGGGCCTTCTCCCGCGCGATGCCATCGTGCAGGCGTGTCTCCTTCGTTTCCGTCCGATCATCATGACCACGCTGGCCGCGATGCTGGGCGCGTTGCCGCTGATGCTGGGCGGCGGTATGGGCGCGGAACTGCGTCACCCCCTGGGTGTGGGCATCTTCTGGGGGCTGCTGGTCAGCCAGTTGCTGACGCTGTTCACCACGCCGGTGATCTATCTGGCGTTCGAGCGCGTGCTGCAGCGGGGCGGGCGTCGCTCGTGAGTGAGACGGCATGAATCTGTCGCGTCTCTTCATCGACAGGCCGGTAGCGACCTCGCTGCTCTGCCTCGGGCTGGTGGTCGCAGGGGCGCTTGCCTGGCGGCTGCTGCCGATCGCCTCGTTGCCCGAGGTGAACGTGCCGACCATCAAGGTGTCGGCCGAGTTGCCCGGTGCCAGTCCGGCGACGATGGTCTCGGCCGTGGCGACGCCGCTCGAGCGCGCGCTCGGGCGCATCGCCGGGCTCACCGAGATGACCTCCGTCAGTACGACGGGAGGCACCGACGTGCGGCTCACCTTCGACCTGTCACGCAACGTGGTCGGGGCGTCGCGCGACGTGCAGGCGGCGATCAATGCCGCGCGTGCGGACCTGCCGTCCGATATGCCGGCCGCACCGAGCTATCGCGAGGTCAGTTCCGCCGACGCGCCCGTGCTGGTGCTCGGCCTCACCTCCCGGCATGCGACGCCGAGTCAGATGTATGGCGTCGCGTCGACCACCTTCAGCCAGACGCTGGCGCAGGTGGATGGGGTGGGCGAGGTCGAACTGGTCGGAAGTTCCGTCCCCGCCGTGCGTGTAGCCCTGGATCCGCAGGCGATGAACCAACGGGGTGTCGGCTTCGAGCAGGTGCGCCACGCGGTGTCGGCTGCCGTGTCGAATGCCGCCGGCGGCGCGATCGAGACCGGTGACCGTTACCTGCAGGTCGCTACCAACGGTCAGTTCGACAAGGCCAGCGCGTTTCGCTCGGTCGTCGTGGCGGGACGCGATGGTACGGCCGTGCCGCTCGGTGACATCGCCCGCGTCATCGAGACGGAGCGCGACCCACATCAGGCGGCGCTCGCCAACGGCGAGCCGGCCGTGCTGGCCCTGGTCCGCCACAAGCCCGGCTCCAATACCATCGATGTCATCGACGGGGTGATGAAGCGCCTGCCCGCGCTCCAGGCTTCGCTGCCTGGCGACATGAAGGTGAGCGTCATCGTCGATCGTGCCACCTCGGTCCGCGGCTCGCTGCGCGCGGCCGAACATACCCTCGCGCTGGCCGTCGTGCTGGTGGTCCTGGTCATGCTGGTCTTCCTGCGCGACCTGCGCGCGGCCCTGATCGCCAGCGCCGTGGCGCCAATCTCGCTGCTCGGTGCGATGACCGCGATGTACCTGCTGGGGTACAGCCTCGACATCCTCTCGCTGATGGCACTCACCATCGCGGTGGGCTTCACCGTGGATGACGCGGTCGTCGTCGTCGAAAACATCGCGCGCCATATCGAAGACGGGGTGCCGCCGCGCGAGGCGGCGCGTGTGGGTGCTGGTGAGGTCGGTCTCACGGTGGTGAGTATGAGCGCGGTCCTCATCGCGGTATTCATTCCCTTGTTGCTGATGGGCGGCTACGTCGGTCTGTTCGTGCGCGAATTCTCCGTCACGCTCGCCGTCGTGATCGCGATCTCGCTGGTGGTTTCGCTTACTGTCGTGCCCATGCTGTGCGCGTTGTGGTTGCAACCGGCAGACGCCCGGCGCGCACCAGGGCGGATGCTGCGCTGGAGCGAACGTGCGTTCAGTCGTCTGCAAACCGCTTACGACGACAGCCTGGTGTGGGCGCTCCGCCGTGCGCCGCTGACAATGCTTTCCCTGCTGGCCGTGCTTTGCCTTAGCGTCTTTCTCTACATCGCCGTGCCGAAGGGATTCTTTCCGCGGCAGGACACCGGTGAGCTCACCGGCGACTTCGACACCGACGCGGATGCCTCCTTTCCGGTGGCGCGCGCCAAGCTGGCGAGCTATCTCGAGGTGGTGCGTGCGGATCCGGCCATAGCGAGTGTCGCGGGTTATGTCGAACACGATTCGGGTTCGCTGTTCGCCACGCTGAAGCCGCTTTCGCAACGCGACGCGACGGCGGACGAAGTGGCCGCGCGTATCAACGCCAGGCTGGCGAAACTTTCGGGCGGCACGTTTACCGTGACGTCGGTGCAGAACATCCGCACGGGTGGACGTCGTAGCCGCGCCTCCAACGAATACACGATCCAGGCCGACTCGTCGGCGCTGCTGGCGACATGGGTGCCGCGTATCGCGGAGGCCATGGCAAGGTTGCCGGAGCTGTCCAACGTGCACGGCAGCGGTAGCGGGACGGGCGTCGCGACGGCGCTGCACGTCGACCGGGATGCCGCGGCGCAGTTCGGTGTCAGCTACGCACGGGTGGACGGCGTGCTGCGAGACGCGTTCGCAGGCCGCCGGGTCACGACGATGTTTTCTCCGTCGAGCCAGACGCCGGTGCTGATGGGGATCGCGCCCGAACACGCCACGTCTACCGACGTGTTCAACCACATCGAGGTTCCCGCAGCGAACGGTGCCAGCGTGCCGTTA
Organism: Dyella sp. 333MFSha; assembly: GCF_900102405.1. Lineage (NCBI taxonomy): Bacteria > Pseudomonadati > Pseudomonadota > Gammaproteobacteria > Lysobacterales > Rhodanobacteraceae > Dyella > Dyella sp. 333MFSha. The sequence continues at coordinate 948,097 of NZ_FNBR01000001.1, forward strand.
CCCGTGCTCGCCCATGTGCGTCAGTACGACATGCCACTGATGATCGCGCATTTCGCTCAGTCCGTGGCGACGACGATTTCGTTCGACAGAGCGCCTGGCGTCTCCCTCTCTCAGGCAACGCTCGCTATCAGGAAGGCCGTGGATGGGATGGCCGTACCGACGTCCGTCCGCGGCAGCCTGCAAGGGTCGGCGGGTGCGGCTCGCCAGGTGGCGGACAGCGAGCCGGCCCTCATTCTTGGCGCGTTCCTCACCCTGTTCATCGTGCTGGGTATTCTCTATGAGAGCTGCGTGCACCCGCTGACGATTCTTTCGACGTTGCCGTCGGCCGCCGTGGGTGCCGTCTTTGCGCTGATGCTCTTCCGGACCGACCTGGACGTCATCGCACTGGTCGGGATCTTCGCGCTGATCGGTATCGTGATGAAGAATGCGATCATGATGGTGGACTTCGCCTTGGCCGCGCAGCGCGGATCGGCGCTGACGCCGACGGAAGCCATCCAGCTGGCATGCCGGCTGCGCTTTCGCCCCATCCTGATGACGTCTCTCGCCGTCATGGTCGCCGCGGTGCCGCTGGCGGTCGCACGCGGCGACGGTGCCGAGATGCACCGGCCGCTCGGCATCGCGATGGGCGGCGGCCTCGTGGTCAGTCAGCTCTTGACCCTTTACACGACTCCCGTTGTGTACCTTTACCTCGATCGATTCAGCAAGTGGGCAGGCAGATGGATGCAGAAACTCGGCAGGCGCGACGACGCGGGTTGGTCAACCGGCCGCGAGGATCCGCTGCCGTGAGCGAGCGCATGCCTCCCCGTGTATGGCGCGTTACCCTCGTCACTCTGGCTGTGTGCTTCATCGGCGCCTGCGCGCCGGTGGGCCCGGACTATGTTCGCCCTTCCGCGCCGGTACCCGCCGCTTACAAGGAAGCGGGCGCGCATGCGTCGTCGGGTGCGCAAGCCGCTATCTCGGCCAGGTGGTGGGAGATCTACGGTGACCCGGTGCTCGATGCGCTGGTGTCGCAAGTCGCGGTGAGCAACCAGTCGCTGGCGGCCTCGGCGGCACGCGTACGCGAGGCGCAGGCGCTGGTGCAGGTCGCCAGTGGTGCCTCGGTACCGGCGGTCAGCGCGGGAACGCTGAAATCCGGCCGCAAGAACGAGAACGACTTCGGCCTGGGCGTCAGCTGGGAGCTGGATCTGTGGGGGCGGATCCGCCGTGACGTCGAAGCCCATCGGGCAGCCGCCGACGCCAGCGCCGACGATCTGGCCGCCGCCACCCTTTCGATGCAGGCGCAGCTGGTGCAAAGCTACTTTGCGCTGCGTCAGGACGATGCGCTGATCGTGCTGCTTCAGCGAAGCGCCGAGGCAAACGATCAGTGGCATCGCATGGTGGGCAACCAGTACGCCCAGGGACAGGCATCGAGCGCGAACGTCGCCGAGGCGCTGATGCGGGCGAGTACGGCGCAGATGCAACTGGCGGATACCAGGAGCGCGCGAGCCCAGCTGGAGCACGCGATCGCGGTGATGCTCGGCAAGGCGCCGGCGGACTTTGCGATCGCCCCTGCGGCGTTCGACGTGCAGGTCCCGGCAATTCCCGCGGGCGTACCCGCGACGTTGCTCGAACGCCGGCCGGATGTCGCCGCCAGCGAGCGTCGTATGGCGGCGGCCAGCGCGCGCATCGGCGTGGCCAGGGCGGAAGCGTTGCCGACGATCAACCTCGCGGCCGGCATCGGCATCCTCCGCGGTCCCACGGGGACCGCCGATGTACGCGCACCGTTATTCACGGGTGGACGGCTGCAGGCACAGGCCGCCAATGCCAGCGAGGCCTATAACGAGGCTGTCGCCAATTACCGCCAGACGGTGCTCGATGCTTTCCGCGAAGTGGAAGACGGCCTCGTGATCACGAGCACGCTGTCCGGTGCGGCGGAGCTGCAGGACAGGGCCGCCGCGGCGGCCAACGAATCCGACCGGGTCACGCGAAACCAGTACAGGGAAGGTGTCGCCGACTATTCCGCTGTCGTGGAGGCGGCCAATGCTTCCCTCGACGCGGGCCGTGGCGAACTTCAGCTTCGCGTTCGCCGGCTGGACGCCAGCGTCAATCTGATCATGGCGCTGGGCGGCGGGTGGTCTTCTCCGTCGCCGCCCGTCCCTGAGCACCGATCACCCTAAACGGGGTAGCGGGCGATCAGCGTTTCGAGGCGTGAACGAATCTCGTTGGCCAGCGGAGCCGGCGTGCGGTAATGACGCCGGCCGGAGAGGGCCTCGGCCACCATTTCGTCGTGACGCGAGCCCATCAGGCCATTGATGGCCGCCAGAAACCTCGACATGCGCAAGGCATGCTCGTCGGGACCGAGCGAGCGCAGGGTGTCGTAGTAGGACACCTGCATGCTGACGATCTTGCGCACGGTATGGAATTCGTGGCCCGCGAAGTGCGTGCGCGACACCGCCCCGGCGAGGCGCCGCATTTCAGCCCGCTGCAACGCGATCAGCCCGGCTTCGGTATCGATGCGCGTGCGTTCCATGGTCCGCCGTACCATCGTCCACACGGGCCTGGACAACAGAACGCGCAGTCTTAGCCCGTGGCGGACGATGCCGCCGCGCCTGCCGCTGCGGAACGCATCCTGCAAGTGGCCGAGCACGCGTGTCGTCAGGTCGAAAAGATAGCTGGAAGTGTGACCTTCGCTGTACAGGCGCTGCGCGAAACGGAGGTGTTTGTACCGGGCGCGGATGTGCTTGAAATGCAGGCGCTCGTCCGCGCTCAACCCTTCGTTGCGAAGCAGCTTTCCGACGAGTCCCAGGAGCTCTTCCCGCCGCACGCCTTCTTCCCAGAACTGCAGGCACAGCGCGTAGCAGTCGCGCATCGTGCCCTCGGGGCAGCTCAGAACGATGGGGTCGGGCAGGGCGACATGCGCATCGACGATATCGTCGACATCGACGGCGTCGAACAGACGTCGGAGCGCTTCGGCCGGAAAGGTCGGCCATGCGTGGTCACGGCGGCGGATCATGTCTGCGCTTCCTCGGGCTTGTAGAACGAAAGCGTATGTCGCTTGCGGTACGCGCCGATCGTCGGAATCAGCGAGAAGAAGGCCTCCAGGCACTGTCCGCCGAAGTAGGCGATGGCGGCGCCCATGATGCCGAGATAATGCGACAGTCCGACCAGCAACAGGGCGTAAAGAAGGGCCGCCAGCGCCTGGGCGACCAGGGCGGCACGCTGACGGCTGGCGATGTACAGCAGCGATTCGAGCGGGAAGCCGGCCATCGAGACCACCAGGGCGGCGGACATGACCTGGAGCAGGTTGTAAGACTCGAGATACTGCGCTCCGAACACCGTCGAGATCAGCGGCTTGCCGACGACGATGACCAGTAAGGCGACCAGAAGACCGACGCCGCCGGCCAGCGTCGCCGAGCGCAGCCCCAGCTTCCACGGGCGTGTGCTGGCCGGGTCCATGCGCATGATTTCCGGATAGAAGCTTTTCTGCATCAGCGACGCCGGCGTGCCGGCGGCGTCGAAGAAGGTAAGCGCCACCTTGAACAAGCCGGCCGCGGTCGGTCCCAGGATGATGCCGACCAGCACGTTGGTACCGGCGTTGCGGGCGGACCAGATCGAGTGCGCGATGTTCGTCGTCCAGACGAAATCCCATGCGCCCTTGATACGGCGGGCGGGACCGAGCAGGCCCGGGCGCAGCGCATGATCGATCCGCTGACGGCGGAGTTCGCGGACGGCGAACAGCCACAGCACGCCGTCTCCGGCCAGGCTCGAGACATACCAGGTAGCGATGAAGCCCGGAAATCCGAGATGGCCGAAGTACGCGATGACACTGCCGGCCGCGCGCAGCAGCGGCGTAATGGCTTGCTGAACCGCGATCAGGTCGAAGCGATCGATCGAGCGCAGGATGCCGGTCGGTGTCGCCGCGGTCATGGTCGGAATCAGAGTGCAGTAGCCCAGTGCCCACCAGAAGTCCGCGGGCGAGATGCCGACGGCATGGCCGAGCAGCGGGAGCAGCACCACGCCACCCACCAGGGCGACCGCGCCGCTCGCCAGATCCAGTCCGAAGGACAGGCCCGTGACATCGCGAAAGCGGGCCACGTCCTGATGGGCCAGCGCGGGGGTGCCGAACTGAACGATGAATTGCCAGGTCTGAAACTTGACGAAATCACTGACGCTTTTCGCGTACGCCTGAACGACCACCAGCGTGCCGAACAGCTCCGGCGTCATGCCACGTCCCGCACACGCGAGCGACAGCAATCCCAGCAACGCGCTGGCGACGTTGCTGGAAGCCAGATAGGACGCGTTGCGCACGATGGCGCGGAAAGCGCCATCGGAGAACCAGTGCTTCATGCTTTGGCGCCAGTCCAGCTGGCGAACGCGGCGCAGATGGCGTCGATCTGCTCGGGCGTGTGAGCGGCGCTGACGCTGCAGCGGAGCAACGATTCGCCCCCGGGCGTGGCCGGCGGAACCATGAGGTTGACGTAGACACCGTGTTTGAGCAGGTGGTCCCAGAAGCGCAGCGCCTCGAGCTTGTCGCCGACAAGGACGGCGACGACGGCGTTCGCCGGAGCGCCGAGCCGGAAGCCGAGCGCGCCCAGGCCCGCGTGCAGACGCTCGGCATTGTTCTGCAGGCGCAGTCGCAGGTCGTCGGCGGCCGACAGCGTGCGCAGCGCCTGCCGGGTGGCGGCGATGGTCGCGGGCGGCAGGGACGCGGTGAAAACGTAAGGCCGGCTGGCATAGCGCAGCACGTCCAGATCCGGCGAGTCGCTGACGCAGAAGCCGCCCGTGTTTCCGAGGCTCTTGCTGAAGGTGCCGACCACGTAGTCGACGTCGGCAAGCACACCTTGCTCATCGGCCAGGCCGCGCCCCTTGCTGCCGAGCACGCCCATGGAGTGGGCTTCGTCCACCATCAGCGTGGCACCGAACTCCCGCTTCACGCGAGCGAAATCGCGCAGGGGAGCGCGGTCGCCGAGCATGCTGTAGACGCCTTCGACGACGATCAGCGCGTTGGCCGCGTCGTCGCCAAGACGGCGCATGCGCTTGGCCAGATCGGCGGCGTCGTTGTGACGGAAACGAATGACGTTGGCGCCGCTCAGCCGGCAGCCATCGTAGATGCTGGCGTGGCTGTCGGCGTCGATCATGACGACGTCGCCGGTGCCCACCAGCGCGGAGATCATGCCGAGGTTGGCCTGATAGCCGGTGGAGAAGACGATGGCGTCGCGTTTGCCGTAGAACGCCGCCAGATCCACTTCCAGCTCGCGGTGTCCCGCGTAGCTGCCATTGGCCATGCGCGAGCCCGTGGTGCCCGTGCCGGCCGCCTCGAGCGCTTCGCGCGCCGCGGCGATCGTGCCGGGATCGAACGTCAGTCCGAGGTAGTTGTTCGTGCCCGCCAGGATCGTGCGGCGGCCGTGGATCAGGCCTTCCGTGGGCGAAAGAATGCGGTCGATCTGCACGCCGAACGGATCGATCCCCAGGGTGGCGAGCTCCTGCCGGACGGCTTGTACCGCCTGAAGCCTGGGATTCTCTCTCATGCGTTTGCGCTCAGCGTCGTTTCGATCTGCGTCGCGAGGTCGCCGACGGTCTTGATTTCCGCGAGGGCGTTGATGGGAATCGAGATGTCGAACTCGTCCTCGACCGCCAGCACCAGGTCCATGACCCGCAGTGAATCGAGTTCCAGTTCGCCGGTGAGTTCCGTGTTCTCGCCGATGGACGCGACGCGGCCCTCCGCGAGTGGCTCGAGGATGTCGACAAGCTTCGCAACGATGTCTTGATGGTTCATCAGGGTATTCCGTTCAGTGCGTCACGGTGTTGCCGAGCGTGGCGGCAAGGCCACGTTCAAACCCGATGTCGGGTGTCCAACCGGTGGCGCGGGTAAAGGCGCGGCCGTCGCATACCCAGTCGGCATGCGTCAGTTCGCGGACCTTGCCGGGGGTCAGCATGGGGGCGTAACCGAACACGCGCGCCGCGGCGCGGTTCGCTCCGGCGATCGCGCGTAATAACGGCGCGGGGATGAGGAGGCGACGGATCGGCGCGTTGTCGCGCAGGACGCGTGACGCCGTGCTCAGCACGGTGTCCCAGTCGTAGCCGCCCGCGTGACCGTCGTCGAGTTCGAAAGTCTGCCCCGACTGTGTGTCCGAGCGCAGCCAGGCCACGATAGCCGAGGCGAGATCGCTCACATGGATCAGGGAAAAGCGACCGTCGCCGCTGCCGGGTATCGGCGCGATGCCGCGTGCCATGCTCTGGAAGAGCGGAAGCATCTCGCGATCGCCTGGCCCGTAGACCGCCGGCGGCCGCAGCGCAGCCCACACGAGGTCGCCGGCGTGGGCTGCCAGGGCGCGTTCACCGAGCCACTTGCTGCGTGAGTAGTCGGACAGCTGCGGCTCGCGGGCCGCCAGCGACGACACCAGCAGGAACCGGTGGCAGTGGCTTTCTTCCCGCGCCGCACGCACGATGTCGATGACACCGGCTTCATTGACCACGTCGAAATCGGCGGCGCGCGCGCCGCGCACGTTGCCGGCGCAGTGCACGACCGCGTCCGCGCCTTCCACGAGGGCGGCGAGGGCGTCGCGATCGTTGAGGTCGCCGGCGATCCACTTAAGGCCGGGCGCATTCTCCGGTACCCGCCCGGGACGAGGTCTGTACAACGCCCGCACACGGTATCCGGCAGCCATCAGCTGTTCGCGCAGCACCGTGCCAATGAAGCCCGTCGCCCCCGTCAAAGCAATCACGGGATGCCCCGCGTCGGCGAGTTCCTTCATCGTTACGCCGCGGCTCCGGTCGCATCCCGCATGGACTGACGCTCGAGGTATCCGGTGCGCGTCGCCGAACGCGACAACTTCCCGGAGGACGTGCGCGGCAGCGTGTGGCGAGGTACCAGCTCGATGATGCAGGCAATGCCGAGTTCTTCGAGCACGTCGCGCCGTACGCGCCGCACCAGGGCGGCGCGGACATCGGGATCGAGCGAATTGCACTGTACGACCACCGCGGCGATTTCCGCTCCCCCGGGGCCGGGAATGCCGAACGCCGACGCATCCTGCGAGCGCAGTTCCGGTTGGCGTTCGACGATGCGTTCGATGTCCTGAGGCAGGATGTTGCGCCCGTTGACGATGATCATGTCCTTGTGCCGGCCGGTGATCACCACTTCGCCATCGACCACGTAACCGATGTCGCCGGTGTCGAGCCAGCCGTCATCACCCATCACCTGCGCGTTGAGTTCCGGCTGGCGGAAGTACCCCGACATCAGGCTGGGACCGCGCACGAGGATCCGGCCTACGTGGCGTTCCGGCAGGCGACGGCCGGCGTTGTCGCGCACGTCGAGGTCATGGCCGGGCAACGGTCCGCCGCATCGGACGAAACCGCTGCCGGTGCCTTCGGCGACCGGCGTGGCGCGCAGGTTCTCCGCGAGGTCCACGGGATCGAGCCACTCGACCACGATGCCGGTGTCCAGCGGTGCGAAACTGACGGCAAGCGATGCTTCGGCCATGCCGTAGGAGGGCACGAACGCCTTCGCGTCGAAGCCGGCGGGTGCCAGCATCTCGGCGAAGCGCGCCGGTACTTCCGGCAGGATGGGCTCCGCGCCGATACCCGCGGCACGCCAGTTCGACAGATCGTATGCCGCGATGTCCGACGGGCGGACGCGTCGTGCACACATCTCGTAACCGAACGGCGGACTGTAGGAAATGGTGGCTTTCGATTCGGTCATCAGCTCGAGCCAGCGACGCGGACGCATCGCGAACTCACGCGTGTCCAGGTAATCGATCGAGCGCTGGCTCGCCACGACGGTCAGCAGGCAGCCGACCAGACCCATGTCGTGATAGAACGGCAGCCACGATGCGAAGCGGTCGCTGTCGCGCAGATCGAGGCCGTCGTTGATCGATCCCCGGGCGTTGGCAAGCAGGGCTTCCTGGGTGATCACGGCGGCTTTCGGGGTGCCGGTGCTGCCCGAGGTGAACTGCAGATAGGCCACTTCGTGCGGGCCGATGGGCTGTAATTCGACGTCATGGCGGGGCAGGGCATCGAATGCCTGCGGCTCGCCCCACATGACGATGCCCAGGCCACTCACGGCTTCCCCGAGGAAACCCTGGAACGCGGGCGAGGCCACGGCGATCACGGCCTCGCAGGCCTGCAACATGCCGCGCAGCTTGTGCACGTAAGCGTCGTGTCCGCCCAGATTCACCGAGGACGGCAGCGCGACAGGCACGAGGCCCGCATACTGGCAGGCGAAGAAGAAACGCAGGAAATCCGGCGTCGTCTCCGCGACGATGGCCAGGCACGCGCCGCGTTCGAGGCCGAGGCTGGCCAGTTTCTGCGCGAGCTCGCGAGCCTGCGCTCGCAAGGTTCGATAAGGCAGCGCGGTGTCGAGCTTGCCGCCAGCGTAGAAATTTGCACCTGTCACGCCGCATGCCGCGTAGTCGAGCGCCTCGGCCAGACTGGCGAAGTCGCCGCGTCGCATGGGCACCGTGTTCGTGGTCGGCGTCGCCAGGCCGGCCTGCATCGCAATGTTTCCGTCTGCGCTCATAGTGTTAGTCGCGTCTCAACGAGTCCCGTGCCACTGGGGCCAACCCCCGTGTTACCGGTCTGTTACTGGGTTATTGCCGTGCGTTTACTGTACCCAAGGGTACCATAATCCGAGGATTTGTTAAGAAAAACCTCAGGCCGACGTAAGATTGCGCTAGGGCGCGCAGCGGGACGCGCTCAGGCCCCCTGGGCCGGGAGATCGTGGATGGCGGCCATGGCCGCGGCGAAGACCTCGGCGTACGGGGCACGGGTGTCGAGATCGAAGAGACGGGCGCCGTTGAAGCGCAGCCGTGACATCACCGCAATCTTGTCGTTCAGCTCTTCCGCGCCGTGGTCCGGCTTGCGCGCATGCGCCGTGGCGAAGTCGATATCGAGCTTGATGACGAGCGAAGGGCGATAGGTCGCCATGCGTTCGTACAAGCGCTGCTCGCGCACGGCAAGCTTGCGCACGAGCCAGTGTTCGCTGCGCGCGAGGCCCAGGCCGGGACCGTCGTAACGAAAGCCTGCAATCTCAGCCTGGGGATAGCGGTCCGTGATGATCAGCGTGCCGCGCTCCGCGAGCCGGCACACCCGGCGCAGGTGAGCGGCCCGCCAGACGGATAACCCGTACATGACGAGCGAGCCGAGCACGCCGGGCACCTTGTTGCGCATGTCCTGAGCGCTGGCGGCTTTGGCCGCCAGGCGCCTTTCCAGGCGGGGACCGATGAGCGGCAGGCGCTTGATCTTGTCGCCGGTTTCGCCGGATATCAGCCCGAGGTAACGGCGCTGGACGCTGCGCGTCTGCTTCAGCGTTCTGACGATGTCGTGGGTCAGCGTCGATTTGCCGGTCCCGTCGCATCCCACGACGGCGATGAGCCGCGCGATCGGCGGCCGCAGGGTCTCGGCCGCCGTCATGAGGACAGCAACGGCACAGCCGTGCTCACCGCGCGCAACGAACGATCGAGAATGGCACCCTGATCGTCACGGCCATCGAGGTCGAGGATCCGCGCCCCGTTGAACCGAAGCGTCGGCAAGGTAGCGACCTTCTGGCGAAGCGATGCCATCTTGTGGTCGGGTTTGCGCGCATGCGCCGTCTCGGCATCGACGTTCAGACGGATGACGAGCGCTGGCACGCTGGACGCCATCCATTGGTAAAGGCGTTGCTCGCTCGCGCGGAGGCGTCGGATCCACCAGTTGCCCCCTTCGGTCTTCGCCAGTTGCGGGCCGTCGCAGTAGAACCCGGGAATTTCCGCCTGTGGGTAACGGTCCGTGACCACCAGGACGCCGCGCCGGCACAGGGCGAGCATGCGTCGGAACTTGTGAGCGCGCCAACGCGACAGCATGTAGATCACGAATGCCGCGACGTTGCCCGGCGGCATCGACGGCTTATCGTGAACCTGGTCGGATTTGCGCAGCAGGTACGCGTTGAAGCGTGGCCCGATCAGGGGCAGCGTGCGGATCCACTCGGCGATCCGGCCCGACGACTGGCCGAGGTACAGGGCCTCCGTGGGGCGTTGTTCGCGCAGCTGGGCGACGAGCTTCGCCGCCAGTGTGGACTTGCCGGAGCCATCGCAACCGGTAAGCGCGATCACCCCCACCGTCGGGTGGAAGTCATCGGAATCAGAAAGGAGAGGCACACCAGACAGCCGGTAGCGCAGGATGAATACAATTTTATTACATGGCATATTCTTGCGTCTACGGTCGTAAGACCGCGCGCATCAGCGAGATTTAATGAACCATTTTTTCAGTCCGGTAGCAGTATCCGGGGCAAAGGACGGCGCCATGGCGCCACTGATCGCGGTCATCGGCTGCGACGGTTCCGGTAAGTCGACAGTCAGCGAACATATCCTCGCCTGGATAGGACGTTACGGTCCCGCGGCCAGCGTCCACCTCGGCAAACAGGCCGGTAACGTGGGCCGTGCGGTCGCGCAGTGGCCGCTGGTGGGAAGCGCGCTGGGGCGGTTGATCCGGCGCAAGTCCGATGATGTGAACAACCGGATGAAAGAGGCGAAGCAGCCCAGCCTGCTGCCCGCTCTGGTCATCAGCGCCTTCACGCTCCGCCGCCGACGGCGCTTCCGGCGCATGCTTGCGCTCAGGCGTCGCGGGCTGATCGTGGTCACCGATCGCTTTCCGCAGCTGGAAATTCCCGGCGCGTACGATGGCCCGGGATTTCCCGCCGTCGAGGGGGGCTCGCGCTTCGTGCTCGGTCTGGCTCGGCGCGAATACGCCATGTTCGAATGGATGGCCAGCCACCGACCCGATATCGTGCTCCGTCTGAATGTCGACCTCGACATCGCCTGCGCACGCAAGCCGGACCACCGGCGCGAAGCGCTGGCGCGCAAAATCGCCGTGACACCGCGGCTCGCGTTCAGTGGTGCGACGGTGATCGATATCGACGCCAACCAGCCGCTCGAACGGGTCCTCGACGATGCGAAAGCAGCCGTGGCACGGGTCATGGCCGAGCGCGGCTATACCGCGCGCGCATGAGACACCACGAGCGCCGTGATGACCGGGTTACTCGCTGTCCGCCGCGACCGCTTCGGCCAGCGCATCCCTGGTGAGCCAGACACCCGCATCGTCCTCGATCCGTAGCCGGATCGGGACGGTGCGGGTTTCGCGGATCACATGTGCCCTCGCAAGCGCGAACTGAAGCGATTCCTCGCGAGTGGGAAACCCGCCGAGATGCTGGCGGTCCTGGAACACTGCGTACGCTTCGGCGCCAGCGCTTCCCTGGGGCAGGTAAAAGGTGATCGTGTCACCGAGGTCGCGAGCTTCCATCGTGTTCGTTCCGTTATTTCAGCAAGTCGTCGTGTGGCAAGGCATCATGGGGTAAGCACCACTTTCCGACAATCTTCCTCCTTCTTGTCGAAGATTTCGTAGCCGCGGGCCGCGTCGGCCAGCCTCATGCGGTGCGAAATAATGATGTCGGGCTGAAGCTTGCCGTCTTCGATGAATTCGAGCAGCTCCGGCAGGTACTTCTGGACGTGCGTCTGACCCATCGCCAGCGTGAGCCCCTTGTCGAAGGCGTCACCGATCAGGAAGGCATGGATGAAACCGGCATAGACACCCGGAATGCTCACCACGCCGCCGCGCCGTGTGGCGGTGATGCACTGGCGTAGCACCTCACCCGAGCTCGTTTCGATCTTCAGTGTGCTCAGCACCGTCTCCGTCGTGCTGCCTTTCGCTTCGAAGCCGACGGCGTCGATGGACGCGTCGACACCATGGCCCGCCGTCTGCTCGAGAATGAACTCGGACGGATCGAGTGAACCGAAATCGACGGGGATGACGTCGAACGCCGAGACGGCGAAATCCAGCCGGTATTTTTCGGAGTCCACCATAAAGATGCGCTCCGCTCCCAGCATACGCGCGCAGGCGGCGGCCATCAGGCCTACCGGGCCGGCGCCAAAGATGGCTACCGTCGAACCGCGCTCGATCTTTGCGTTGAGTACGGCCTGATAGCCGGTGGGGAGGATGTCGGAGAGAAAGAGCACGCGCTCATCCGACAGACTGCCGGGAACCTTGAAAGGCCCCACGTTGGCTTTTGGGACGCGGACGAATTCCGCCTGACCACCCGGCACGCCACCGTAGAGGTGCGAATAGCCGAAGAGGGCGGCGGGCGGCGTCATCTTCGCTCTCTTTCTGAGGGACGCACCCTGATCGGGGTTCGTCGTCTCGCAGGCGGCGAACAGGTCGTTCTCGCAGAAGAAACACTTTCCGCAGGCGATAACGAAGGGGATGACCACGCGATCGCCAACAGCGACGTTGGTGACATCGGCGCCGGCCTCTTCGACGACTCCCATGAATTCGTGCCCGAAGATGTCGCCGTGCTTCGTTTCAGGGATCTTGCCGTGGTACAGATGCAGGTCCGAGCCGCAGATGGCGGTTGCCGTGACTCGGAGAACGACATCGTCGGCGGCCAGGATCGTCGGGTCGGGCATCGTTTCGACACGCACGTCCTTGGAGCCGTGGTAGGTCAGAGCCTTCATACTGTTTCTCCAGTCAAAGCCCGATCCTCATCCTGCCGTGTTGAAGGGGAGGTGTTGGCCGCAAGCGGTTTCGCAGCCGCCAAATCGACAAATGCCTGTCGCCGGCGATCGGCAAGCGCGCGCGAAGCATTCCTTCACGCCGCGTTACGGTCGCTGTTACACCCCGCAATGCACGGTCATGACGACGAATCCCATGGCTTGAGAGGGTGTAACGATGGCTTATCGGAATAAGAAAACGCTGAATTTTTTTGTGGCCGGCTTGCTCTTGCTGCCGCTAGGGGCGATTGCCCAGACAAGGGCCGACGAAGGCGCCCAGGTCAAGACGCAGACGGTGGCAGGGCATCCGCAGAAGGTCGTCGAAACACCGAAGACAAAGCGGGCCGAGGCGAATCAGGAGCTGACCGATCCGGTGAATACTAAAAAAGGCTCAGGCGATCCGCGTCGCCGGGATGCTTTCGGAACCCCGGTGCCCGAGCCGCTGAAGGGCCAGGGTACGAACGTGAGCTCGAACGCTGTGCGGGCGGCGGACAAGAAAAAGTAACGTGCTTAAGCCGCGACAGGGCAGGTGAAGTCCATCCCTGCCCGGCCGGTCAGTCGGAACGGTGGTACCTTCAGATTCGCGGATGCCGGCCGATACACGGAGACTTGAGGAACACCGAAACGATGGACAGCCAATTGACCTGCGGGGCCTGCCGCGACAGCGATTCACTTGCCGCCGGGATTACGATGGCGTTCCAGCCCATCGTGGACGTCGCCGCACGTACCGTCTTCGCGCACGAAGCGCTGGTGCGGGGCATCCATGGCGAGGGAGCCGCTGAAGTGCTCAGCGGTATCGACGCATCGAATCGTTACGGTTTCGATCAGGCGTGCCGGGTGCGCGCGCTGGAATGTGCGAAAGAAGCCGCGCTTCCTGCGCTCGTCTCGATCAATTTCCTGCCGAACGCCGTCTACAATCCGGAGCATTGCCTCAGGGCGACGCTGGCGGCCGCGGAACGGGTGAACTGGCCGCTGTCCGACATCATCTTCGAGGTGACCGAGCACGAAGAGATCACGGACCACGCGCACCTGCTCTCCATCCTCGCGGCTTACCGCGCCCGCGGATTCAGGACCGCGATCGACGACTTCGGCGCGGGATACGCAGGGCTGAACCTGCTGGCCGACTTTCAGCCGGACCTGCTCAAGCTGGACATCGGCCTGATCAGAAACGTCCACGACGACGTGGTACGCCAGCGCATCGTGCGACACATGGTGCGGTTATGTGAGGAGATCGGCGTCCGCGTCATCGCCGAGGGCGTCGAACTCGCGGAGGAGGCTAAGGCGCTGTTCGATCTGGGTATCTCGTTGCAGCAAGGCTTTTTCTTCGCGCGTCCGGCGCTGGCCCCGCTGCCGGACATCCATTTCATTTCGCTGCCTTAGCCCAGCCCGGGCCGCGGCGAAGCCGGACCGGTCCCCGATCGATATCATCCGGCGAAAGTCGCTCCGCTCCCTGAGTGATGACGACGCGCCCGCGACGCGCTAGCGTGGCGGCGACTTCGCGTACCTGTGGCATGAGCGCCCGCCAGGCGGCTTCGTCCTCGGCGAGCGCCCGCGCGACATCCGACGGACAAATCGACGCCTCGGGAGCTCGTCGACTCAGAAGCTGGATGATCGTCGCCTCTATATCCACGCTCGCTCCCGCCGGCGAGGCATACGCCGAAGGCGCTTCGCCCTCAAGCAGCGACGCGCACACGCGGCACGCTGAGGGTGAAACGCGTACCTTCGCTGGCGTTCGAGTCCACTCGAAGGGTCCCGCCGTGGCCTCGTGCGATCTCGGAAGCGATGTAGAGGCCAAGGCCGAGTCCGGGCTGGGAGCGGGGCGATTCCGGCCGGAAGAACGGCTCGAACAGGCGTGGCAGGAAGTGCGCGGGAATCGGCTCCCCGGCGTTGGCGACACTGACCTCGATGCCGTCTCCGGACTGTGCATAACTGACGACGATCGGCTGGGTGGGATCGCCGTGGGCCACGGCGTTGTTCAGCAGGTTGGCCATCAGCTGCCGGATGCGCCGGTCATCGAAGCGTACGCCGCAGTCGATCTCCCCTTCGGTCACGATCCGGCACGTGGGGTTGCCCAGACGAACCTCCTCCGCGACACCATCGAGCACCATCTGCAGGTCGGGGCCTTCCTCGAGGTCGAGTTCCAGCCGTCCGGCGAGTCGGCCGCGGACCAGGTCCATCACGTCGGCGATGAGGCCCGTCATGCGGTTGAGGCTCTGCGTCAGGTTGCGGGTCAGGCGCCTGGCGCGCTCGCCTTCCTGCAGCGGTTCGAGGAGCTCAGCGGCCAGCTTGGCGGCCTGCAGGGGGCTGCGCAGGTCGTGGCCGACGACGGCAAGAAACTGTTCGCGGAGCGCGCCGTTGTCCGCTTCGACTTTCAGAGCGGTTTCGGCGGCGATCGTGCGGTCGTGGAGGGCAAGATGGGAGGCGACGAGTTCGGCGAACATCGTGAGGCTCGCGAGGATCGTTCCTTCGTCGAAGTCACGCGGCGCGCTGTCGATCGCGCACAAGGTGCCGAAGAACTTGCCGCCCTCGGTCAGGATGGGCACCGAGACGTAGCTTTCCAGCCCGTAGATGCGGGGCGTGTGGTGCGCCGAAAAAACAGGGTGATGGCTGGCATGACCGAAGATCACCGACTGGCGATGCTCGCGGATCTCGTCGCAGATGGTGCTGTTGAGGACAAGGTCGCCGCCCGGAAGCAATCCGAAGTTCAGGTGGTCGAGAACGGCGCAGGCGGTCCAGCGATCGTCGGTGACGCGGGCAATGGCGGCGAAGCGCATGCCCGTGACCTTGCAGACCGCGTCCAGAACCTTGGGCACGATCGACAGCCGCTGGATGGCCTCAACGGAGGCCTCGACGCTCAGGGGTGTCAGGGATTCGGTCATCGGGCAAGCATAGCCGGGAAACCGGCGCGCCGCTGAACCATCGGCATGGCGGACCATGATCCGGACGCGGCGGGAACCTCCGTCCCGTCCCGGGACGAGGACGGAGGTGCTTCAGCCTACTCGAGTATGTTCGCCGTCACGTGGTACACGCGACCGCCCCAGCCGTCGTCGGGGAAGGCATCGGACACCTTCAGGTAAAGCGGCTTCGCCCCGTCTGCCGCCGCACCGAGATACGGGGTGAGGTCGATGGTGCGGTCCGCCTTGTTCGATCCATCCGTGACCGGCTGCGACTCCTGCAGCACCGTGGTCCAGTGCGCGTTGTCCTGGCTGACCTGCACGAGGAATTCGGCATCGATGGTCAGCGTGACATGCGCGGCGGACGTGTCCGCCGGGAACGGGAAGCGATACGTGAAGTGGGCATGGCCATCGGCGAAGCGGTTCTGCACGCCGTTGCTCTGCGAGCCGCCGGCGTCGAACAACCAGGGATTCTCGTCGACCGTGCCGGTATCGAAGTCGATCGCATGGGCGACGAGCACGTCGGCCTGCGTCGTGAAGCGTAAGCCCGCCGCTTTCAGATACACCGTCACCATGTGGTGTCCATCCGCCGCGTTGCCAGGCACGGTGACGGTCAACGGTAGCTTGCCGCTGACCGGCGCCGAGATGCCGTGGGGCTGCAGGGCAAGCAGATTCGCACGTGGCGTCGCGTTCCATCCCGAAGGTACATCGACCGAGGCGAGCGCGAGCACGGGCAGGAAGCCGGTGGCCGAAACGCCGAGGTCGACGGGAATCTTCGTCACGCCGGATGCCGACGGCATGATGACCGGTTGGGCGGGAGACAACGTCGCCGCCAGCGATTCGAGCGGTGTCACGGCGGGCACGTCGCCAATCAATGCGCTAAGCGCGCTTGCCTGCGTGCGCCAGTCGAACACGTTGGGATGATCGTCATCCGTCGCCCCGGACCAGCGGGTGCCGAGCCGTCCCGCCGCGTCGCGATCGTTCGCCCAGATGCTTTGCGCCTGGTGGTCGAGGAACGTGGCATAACGCGGGTCATGCGTGGTGTCGACCAGATCGGTCCAGTAGCGCGTAAAGATGCCTTTGAACTGCTTCCCATTGTCGTCGCAGGTCTGATCGGTCGCGTCGCAGCTCTCGGTCAGGATGCCGTCGGCCGCTAACGCGTCCGGTCCGATCGCCGCGTCGGCAAGGCGCTTCACTGCCACCAGGATCTGTGCATCCCCGGTCGCGCGATACAGTTCCAGGCCCCCGCCGATGGCGAGCCCCTGGTTGTAACTCCATACGGTCTGGCCGTTATTGGTGCATGCGTTGGTCAGTCCGTCGTTGACCAGCCCGTCGGCATTGACCATGCCGCTGCCCTGGAACCAGGTCCATGCCGTCTTCGAACGGCCCAGCCACAAGGTGTCGCCGGGAATGCGGTTATGCAGTTCGGCGGTCAGACGGATCCACAAACCGTTGGTGATGGCATTCTTGTACGTGCGCTCGCCGTCCCACCAGACGCCACCACCGCAGGTGCCGGTGTCCCAGTAGCCGTTGACGTAGTTGGCGATGGTGACCGCCATGTCCAGGTATTTGGGGTCCTTCGTCAGGTCGTAGGTCTGCAGCCAGGTCAGGGCCCACCATTCCGAATCGTCGATCGCGCGGCTGGTGAAGTTGCCCAGCAGCGGGTCGCCCGATAACACGCCGGCGGGGAAGGCGCCCTTGTCCTTCTCGAACGTGTTGTCCAGCTGACCCAGGTAGCGGCGGTCGCCGGTGCGCTGCATGTAGTCACCGATGGTCTGCAAGGCGACGGCGGAGTTCCACCAGCTGGAGGGGAACCAGGCCTTCACGGGGTCGTAGGTGGCCATCAGCACGTCGGCTGCCACACCCGCACGCGCGACGGCGGTCGGGCCGTCGACCTGCGGCCCGGTCAATGGCGCTTGTACCGCTGCGACAGCAGGGAACGCCGCTGCCACGGTGGCAAGGCTCGCGGTAACCAGCAGCGATCTGAAACGGGCACACGTCGACACCAGCCGATGCACGACCGGCTTGAACTTGATCATCGGATTCACTCACCGCTCCTCAGGGATACCCACGACCCATCTGTCCGTCACCGGACCGTGGGCGGTGATCCGGTGGGGAAACGTGCACGCAGGGCGCCGTTTTGACAGGTTCGAAGAGGCGTCGGCTCGTGCGAGTCGGCGAAGTGTCGCAGAGGTGGTCCGTTAAAAATGAGAACCCGGTCAAGGCAGCGCGGTGCTTTCAACGGTAACCAATTTCATCCCGGTGCGCGGTCAGCTGAGTTCTTTAATGATGGCGACGACGGCTTTCGCGACGGCCTCGGGTGCTTCGAGAACCATAAGATGCCCAGCGCCTGGAATGGTGATCGTGCCTGCGGCCATAGCGACGAGACGCGGCGGCACGCCAAGGGCACCCGCCGACTTTGCGCCCTGGATGAGATAGGTGGGAACCGACGCCATGACGCTCGCAACGGCCATGCCGTATCCGGGATGCACGGTCTCGACGAGCAGAGCACGCGCCATCGCATGTATCGCTTCGGCGGACTGGTGCGCTAGCCAGTCTTCGAGACGTGCCATCTGTTCGGTGTCGAAGGCCATCCGTTCCTGCGCGACGAAACCGGCCGGGTTGGCGCGAGCTTTCTCCAGCCACGCGCGTATGGCGTCGCCCGACATGGGAGCCAGGCGCGAGGAGAGGAATGCGTCGCTTGGCGCCAGGTTTCCTTCGGCACTGACCAGACCCGCGACACGCTCGGGCCAGGCCTGGGCAAAGCGTACGCACAGGGCCGCCCCGCCCGAGTGTCCCACCAGCAGCACAGGCGCGTTGCCGAATCGCGCGGAAATCTGTCGTTCCAGGTGCTCGACCTGGTCGGCCACGGATCGCGGAAAGCGATGTGCGAAGTCGCCGAAGCCAAGAAGGTCAGGGCTGATGACGCGCGATGGATCGAGTCCCGCGCGCAATTCCGGAAAATGGAGGTGGCCAATGAAACCCTGGACGTAGACGACAGGCAGAGGCATTCGGCGGTCCTTGCAAGGTGATGCAAAAACTTATCACGCACGGCGCCTGAAGGTTTGCGTCAGTCGTCGCGGCCTTATGGCAAGTGAGGCTTCGCGATCAACAGGGCATCGGCGATGACGTCGAACAGATGCGCCGCCCGCGGGGCGAACGAGGGCTGGTCGTTGAGCCAGCCCAGCGCCGCGATGAGTGACAGCAGATCCGCCCCGTCGATGTCCTTGCGGGCCAGTCCTGCGTCCTGGGCACGCAGCAACAGTCGGGCACCGTCCGCGCGAACCTTCGTGCACGAGGCATGTAGCGCGGAGTTTTCATCGTCCATCGCGGTAGCCATCAGGTCGACGACGCCGCGGAAGGTGTGGGTGAACGCGACCGCCAGCCGTGACCACGTCAACAGCGCTTCGTCGGGAGCGCAGGTGGCTTCGATGTCGGTCGCCTTCCGTGTCAGCTCGTCCAAGGTGGTGCGCAACAAGACTTCGAGTAATGCCTCGCGTGTGGGGAAATGGCGGTACAGCGTCCCGAGACCGACCTCCGCCCGCCGCGCGATATCGCGGAGTGACGCATCCGCGCCCTGTTCGGCGACGACCTCGGCGGCGACGGCCAGTACCTGATCGTAATTTTTTTTCGCGTCGGCTCGCATGGGCTTCCATTGACAAGTGGAGCAGTGCTCCATATATTGAATCGGAGCACTGCTCCATTAAATATAACTCAAGAGGAAAAGCCATGGGTAAGCTGGACGGTAAGGTCGCGGTCATCACGGGTGGCAGCAGCGGTATGGCGCTGGCCACCGCGCAACGGTTCGTGGAAGAAGGGGCGTATGTCTTCATCACCGGGCGCACGAAAGCGACGCTCGATGAGGCCGTGAAGGTGATCGGTCGCAATGTGACCGGCGTGCAGGGCGATGCGGCCAATCTGGACGATCTGGATCGCCTCTACGACACGGTGAAGCGCGAGAAGGGCAAGGTCGACATCATTTTCGCCAGCGCCGGCACGGGCGAATCGGCCATGCTCGGTGACGTCACCGAAGAACACTTCGACAACGTCTTCGGTCTGAATACGCGCGGCACGCTTTTCACGGTGCAGAAGGCTCTGCCGTTGCTGACCGAGGGCGCATCGATCGTGCTGAACGGATCGATGGTCGTGGTCAAAGGGTTTCCGTCCTTCGGCGTCTATTCGGCGAGCAAGGCCGCGTTGCACGCGTTCGCGCGCACATGGCTGAATGAGCTCAAGGACCGCCGGATCCGGGTCAACGTGCTGCATCCCGGACAGGTGCGCACGCCGATTCAGGAAAAGCTGTTCGATGAAGCGACGATCCGTCAGTTCGAGTCGATGATCCCGCGGGGCCAGATGGGCACGTCGGAAGAGATCGCGAAAGCGGCTCTCTTCCTGGCATCGGACGATTCGACCTACGTCAACGGGGTTCAGCTCTTCGTCGACGGCGGGACGTCGGCGATCTGATTCAGGCGCCTTGCGGCCTGGTCACGGAGCCGCGTGGCGGCTGAGCTGGCCGTAAGGCGTGATGGCATCGCGCAGGGACGCCGAGGTCATCGCGCCGTAGGGCAGAACGGTCTCCGCGGAGGACATCGCCTCGTGGCTCACCGCGCCGTAGGGAAGCACCGTCTGCGGCGCTGAGTGCACGTCGTGTCCGACGGCTCCGTACGGCAGCAAGGCATTTGCCCCGTTCGCCACATACACGGCAGGCGCCGTGTCCGCACTCGCGGGAGCCACCTGCTGCGATGCCTTGCGGACCTGCGGCGCGACAACAAGGAGGCCAGCGGCAAGAACCAGTGCGGCCAGGGGGAGCGCACGCGACGGCGTGCGGGCGAGGGCGGTAGTGTTCATGGTGTTTTCGACTTGGGGCGTTCGCCCCTGGTTGCTTCTGTGAGCGTAGAGCGTGCGCGGCAAGCGCGTTGCAATCCAATCGTTACTTGCTATGGGGGCGATAGCGAAGACAAATGAGCCTTCGCACGTCACCCAGGCTTGTAAGACGGCCGCCTATGGATAGACTAGGGGTTCACCAGGGGAAGGGAACAGGGATGTACTGGCATAAGCGTGTGTTTATCGCGTTCGTCTGCGTGCTGTCGGCATCTGCGCTTGCGCAGGACGGTCCTGCGCGTCAAAGCAGTTCGGCGGGCGCCGCCGCTACCCGTCCAGGCGGGTTATTGCACCGTACGACCGAAGCGGAGACGGCCATCATCGGCGACATGGCGCGCTTCGATGCCTATCCCGATCGTCTTGCCCGCTGCCTGCATTACCCGGATCCGCGGGACGTGCACTGGGATCACCGCGAAGTCGACTTGCTGTGCCACTTCCAGTTCGACCCCTTGATGTCGCTCGGGCAACTTCAGCAGACCTTCGATGCGAAGGGCCCCAAGGCTCTGGAGCGATATTTCGACGGTTTGCTGAAAGATCAGGCTCGCATCGAGACCTCGTGGAAGCTGGACGAGGCCTTCCTGCGTACTTTCTCGTGCGCGTGCAAGGAAGCGCGCGATCTTGCCGACGCCTGGCTCGCGCGTTCGCCCGATAACGTCTGGGCTCACGTTGCAAGCGGCCTGCAGCACGTGGCCGCAGCTGGCGAGGCGCGCGGTGGCGCCTTCAGCCAGGACACCTCGGACGAGCGGTTTGCGCGGATGGCACAGCTTGACGCCAGAGGCGCTGAAGACCTGCGGCGAGCCCTCATCGCCGTCCCCCAACTGACGCCAGCCACATACGGCATGCTCTGGGTCGAAGCGCGCGAGGGTGAGCGGCTGGAGGCGCGGGACCGCCTCGAAAAGGCTCTGCACGAACATCCCGACAATTTCATGCTGCATGAGGAAGCGGCCAGGCTTCTTCAGCGTAAATGGGTGGGCTCGGACGCCGATCTCGTCGCCGAGCAGGAACGTGCGCGGGCGGCCGGCGCGAGCAACCCTTTGCTGATCCTCATCGTGAGCCAGATCGAGTGGACGCGACGCTCGTGCGGCGACGAATGCGCATGGAGCACGGCCGACCTGGAGGCGATGAACCAGATCGGTCCGAGCCTGCCCGTCATGCGACAGATCGCACAGCGGCGCGCACGTGCCGGCGGCCCGGCGGACGCGGCGATCTACGCCACCGAAGTGCTTCGCATGTCACCTACCTCTGAAGTAGCAAGCCGGACCGAGCGCGGCCTCGCCCGCTTGTCGATGAATGATGTGAAAGGCGCCGAAGCCGATGCGGAAGCCGCCCTCGCGGCGAAGCCCGGTTTCGAGCGGGCGCTTCAGCTGATGCAACTGATCACGATGCGGCATCGCTTCGACAGCGGACAGGGTCCCGACAGACTGAGTAAGCAGCCCACCATCTGAGCGGCTACTGCCGGTAAACTCGTCGTTTGACCGACGGGCAGGGAGCGGCCATGACGCGCATTGCAGCACTTTTCGACGGCCCGCTTGACCTGATCGGCGACGTCCACGGTGAGATCGACGCGCTGAGGGATCTGTTGCACCGGCTTGGCTATGGTCCGGACGGCACGCACCCCGAGGGGCGTCGGCTGGTCTTTGTCGGCGACCTCTGCGACCGCGGTCCCGACAGCCCCGCCGTGCTCGACCTGGTCATCGGGCTGGTGGAGAGCGGACACGCGCAGTGCGTGCTCGGCAACCACGAACTGAACATTCTCTGCGGCGCCATCAGAGAGGGCAACGGATGGTTCTTCGAGCACGACCACGATCGTGCGGAGGGGAAGTTTCACACGTCCTCGGCTGTCGACCCGACCATGCGTTCACGGTATCTCGCTTTCCTGGAAGCACTGCCGCTGGCCCTCGAGGGACCTGGACTTCGCGTGGTGCACGCCTGCTGGCACGCGGCTTCGGTCGGGAGGGTGCGGGCGACTTCCGTCACTGGCACCACTGCCATGTTCGACCAGTGGGAAGAAGAACTCGAAGCGAAACTGGAAGCCGAGGGTGCGTTCGTGGGTGCCCGTGACGAGCGGTTGGCGTTCGGCGAACTCATGCATGATCCGAACGCCCTGATGCCCATTTTGCCCAACACGGCGGTCATGGACGAGACGCGCCAGATGGCCAACCCCATCCGGGTGCTGACCTCCGGGGTCGAGCGTGTCGGTACCGCGCCGTTTTACAGCAGCGGAAAATGGCGCATGGTCGAGCGCGTCGCCTGGTGGAACGAATACGCCGACGATGTGCCGGTCGTGATCGGTCACTACTGGCGCTGGCCGTATCCGGTCGATCGCGCCGCGTTCGGTAAGGGTGGTCCGGACCTCTTCGGCGGCGCCTCCTTTGACGAACCACTGGGAGCGCGAAAGAACGTCTACTGCATAGACTATTCGGTCGGTCGGCGGTTTCAGGAACGGCTGCGGGGCACGGACTTCCAGACGCGACTCGGCGCCCTGCGCTGGCCCGAGCGAGAGGTTGTCTTCGACGACCTGGTCACCTCGGCAGTCGCAGGATCGGTCGCGCGTCGCGGTTAGCGCGACGCGGAAACGTCTTCACCATCGGTTGGGGTCGATCGCACACAAATGTGAAGACGTGTCGATTATTCGGCTGCCGCATTTGCCGTCGAGAAAATGGGGAATTCGGTTACCATGGCCTCTGAACAGGTGCGCCGCCCAGGCTGCGGACCCCCGTCCGTCCCGACCTGGTTCCCCCATGCCTCTTCCCCGTATGACGACCGGTACCGCCGGGCTGGACACGATCCTCAAGGGCGGTTTGCCCGTCGACCGCGTCTACCTGCTGGAAGGCCAGCCGGGCTCCGGCAAGACGACCCTTGCCCTGCAGTTTCTCCGCGAGGGCGTGCGGAACGGCGAGCGCTGTCTTTATGTCACCCTCTCGGAAACCACGGACGAACTGACTGAAGTAGCGGCCTCGCACGGCTGGTCGCTGGATGGCATCGACCTTTTCGAACTGGCCTCCGCCGAGGCCGTTCTGGGCGACGGTCGTCAGCAATCGATCCTGCATCCGTGGGAGATGGAACTCGACGGCACGGTCCGACTGATCCAGGCGGAGGTCGAACGCTTCAACCCGAGCCGCATCGTCTTCGACTCGCTGTCCGAACTTCGCCTGCTGGCCCAGGATGCGCTGCGTTACCGCCGTCAGGTGCTGTCGCTCAAGCAGTTTTTCGCGCCACGCAACATCACCGTGATCCTGGTCGACGACCTGACCGGTGAGGGTGGTGAGCGTGATGCGCACCTGCACAGCCTTTGCCACGGGGTGCTTTCGCTCGAGCGCCTGACCCTCGATTTCGGCGCGGCGCGTCGACGCATGCAGGTGCAGAAGCTGCGCGGTGTGGATTTCATCGCGGGTTACCACGATCTGTCTATCGAGACGGGTGGTATGCGGATTTATCCCCGGCTGGTTGCTTCGGATCACCACCGGCCTTTCGTCGGCGACGCCGTGCCCAGCGGTATAGCCGAACTCGACGATCTGCTGGGAGGCGGCCCGCTGCGAGGTACCAGCACGCTGCTGACGGGGCCGGCGGGGACGGGGAAAACCAACGTCGCCCTGCAATTCGTCGCCGCCGCCTGCCAGCGCGGCGAGCATTGCTGCATTTTCGAATTCGACGAGCGTACCGGGACGTTGCTGACCCGGGCCGACGCGCTCGGCTTCGACCTGCGGCCGCATATCGAAAGCGGTCTGCTCGAGCTGCGCCAGATGGACCCTGTGGAAATCTCACCCGGCGAGTTTGCCTGGAGTGTGCGCGAATCCGTGCAGGACAAGAATTGCCGGGTTCTGGTCATCGACAGCCTCAACGGGTACCTCGCATCGATGCCGCAGGAAAAGCAGCTGATGCTGCAGATGCATGAACTGCTTTCGTTTCTCAATCAGGCCGGCGTACTGACCTTGCTGATCAATCCCCAGCACGGTCTGGTCGGCACGATGTCGACGGGTAACCTCAACGTCAGCTACATGGCGGACACGGTCATCCTGTTCCGTTTCTTCGAAGCCCAGGGGCGTATTCGCAAGGCGTTGTCGGTCATCAAGAACCGCAGCGGCGCGCACGAAGACACCATTCGCGAGTTGCGCATCGACAGTCAGGGCTTGCGTCTGAGCGCGCCGCTGTCCGATTTCCGTGGCGTGCTCACGGGTACGCCAGAATTCGTCGGAAGCTCGGCGCCTCTGCTGGATGAGTTCAGTGCCCTTCAGTAAGACGGTCCTGCTGCTGGCGCCTTACGGACGCGACGCGGAGAGCCTGGCTTCCATCATCGGCGAGAACGGCTATCGATCGGCGATTGCCTCGTCCCTCGAAGACCTCGCGCAGCGCCTCGACGATTCGGTGGGCGCTGTGCTGCTCACGGAGGAAGCGATCGCCGGTGACCCGGCGGCGCTGGTCGCGGCACTGCGCCGTCAGGAATCGTGGTCCGACATTCCCTTCGTGCTGCTTCGTGCGCCGCGTTCGTCGGGTCCGGGCAGGCGTGCGGCGCTGCCCGACGAAGCTCTGAACGTCGTCGAGCTGGAGCGCCCGCTGAGCGCGACGTCGCTGGTCAGCGCCGTCACCTCGGCGCTGCGGGCACGGCATAAGCAGTTCATCATTCGCGATCAGATGGTGCGGCTCGAGGAAAGCCAGGCGCTGCAAGCCGAGAGCGAAGCGGAACTGCGTCTGATCGCGGATTCGATCCCCGTGTTGATCGGGTTCGTCGATACGAATCTGGTATACCGCTTCGCCAACCTCGCTTATGAGGAATGGTTCGGCGTGCCGGTGAAGGAGATCCTCGGTCGGCGCATGCCGGATGTGCTGGGACCCGTGACGTGGGCCGAGCGAGCCGAAGCGATCGATCGTGCGCTGCATGGTCGTCCCGTACGCATGGAACTCAACTGGCCGCGCCGTGACGGTCGCCGGCGCGACGCCGAAATCCGTTATCTGCCTCGGTTCGATGCCGATGGCCGTGTCGACGGATTCCACATCTTCGCCACCGATGTGACGGTGCGCAAGGTCGCACTCGAAGCCACGCAGCAGCAGGCGGCTCTGCTCGAGTCGCGGGTCGCGGAGCGCACGGCCGAGCTGAAAGCCGAAATGGCCGCGCGCGCGAGCAGCGAAGAGGCCTTGCGGCAGGCGCAGAAGATGGAGGCGGTCGGCCAGCTGACCGGCGGCATCGCGCATGACTTCAACAATATGCTCACCGGCATCCTGGCCGCGATGGAGCTGATGCGCATGCGCCTGGACGCGAAGCGCTACGACGGCCTCGATCGTTTCCTCGATATCGCCTCGACATCGGCTCAGCGGGCCGCGGGGCTCACGCAGCGGTTGCTGGCGTTTTCCCGCCGTCAGTCACTCGACCCGCGCCCGGTCGATGTCGAAGTCCTGGTGCGCTCGATGGAAGATCTGCTGACGCGGACGCTCGGCGAGCGCGTGCAGCTGCATATCGACCTGGGCCATGTGCCGCATGCGATGGTCGACCACAACCAGCTCGAGAGTGCGCTGCTGAATCTGGCGATCAATGCGCGGGATGCGATGCCCGAGGGTGGTTCGCTGTGTGTCAGGACGACGGTCGAAACGCTTCCCGACACGTCGGACGACACGGTTTACGTGGTCATGTCCGTCACCGATACCGGCACCGGTATGGACGCGGGCACGCTGGACAAGGTATTCGAGCCCTTCTTCACGACCAAGCCGATCGGACAGGGCACGGGGTTGGGCATGTCGATGATCTACGGCTTTGTCCGGCAGTCGCATGGACATGTCCGCATTACCTCCGCCTTGCGGCAGGGTACGACGGTACGGCTTTATCTGCCGATGGCGACCGGGACCGAGGTTGCACCCGAGCAGGGTCGCGCTGTCGTGTTGCAAGGTGGCGGTCAGCGCATCCTCGTGGTGGAAGACGATGTGCAGGTACGCACCCTCGTCACCGAGCTGCTGGAGCAGCTGGGTTACGACGTGGAGGCCGTGGAGTCCGCGGATGCCGCGCTCCCCCTGCTTGCCTCCGCACGTCCTCTGGACCTTTTGGTCACCGATGTGGGTCTGCCTGGACTGAACGGCCGCCAGCTTGCCGAGATCGCCCGGCAGTCGAGGCCGGAATTGCCCGTGCTGTTCATGACAGGCTATGCGGCGACCACGGCGACGCAGGGGGAGTATCTCGATGTCGGCATGACGCTCATCACCAAGCCTTTCAGCCTGAGTGCGCTGAGTGCGGCGGTCAACTCTATTCTGGGGAATACTCGATCCGCAGCTGCCGCGCACGGGACCTGATGGCTTCGCGTTGATCTTCGCTCAGTCGTTCGAGTGAGCGCCACTGCAAAGCCGCGCGTGGATGATTCCAGAAGCGTGCCTTGTGCCGGTCGAGGAAATCCCAGTAAAGCGTCGTGAACGGGCAGGCGTTATCGCCGACCGCTTCGCCCGGCTTGAAGCGGCAATCCGTGCAGTAGTTGCTCATGCGCTCGATATAGCGGCCCGATGCCGCGTACGGCTTGGATACCATGCGGCCGCCGTCGGCGAACTGACTCATGCCCAGCGTATTGGGCGCTTCCACCCATTCGACGGCGTCGACATAGATCGCGAGGTACCACTCGTGGATCTGTGCCGGCGCGACGCCCAGAAGGAGCGCGAAGTTGCCGGTGACCATCAGGCGCTGGATGTGGTGCGCGTAGCCTGTCTGCAGCGTCTGGGTGATCGTTTCCCTCATGCAGTGCATGTCGGTGTCACCGGTCCAGTAAAAGGCCGGCAGCGGTGCGTCGGCACGCAACGCGTTGGACGCGAGCAGGCGCTCCGGTGACAGCCAGTAGACGCCGCGCACGTACTCACGCCAGCCCAGGATTTGCCGCACGAAGCCTTCGATCGACGAAAGACTGACCTCGCCGCGATGGAAGCGGGCGAGTGCGGCGTCGATCACCTCGGCGGGCGACAGCAGGCGCAGATTCATCGAGGTCGACAGACGTGCATGGTAAAGCCACGGTTCGCCGGTCCACATCGCATCCTGCCAGTGGCCGAAGGCGGGCAGGCGGTGGTCGAGAAAGTCGGTGAGTGCCTCCTGTGCCTGCTCGCGGGTGACCGGCCAGTCGAAGCGGTTGAGTTCACCGGGATGGTCCGGCAGCGTGGCCTCGATATCGTCGAGGGCGCTCTGGGTGATGGCATCCGGTTTGAACGCGCTCGGGCGTGGGACCCAACCGGGTCCTTGCCGACCGAAGCTGCCCCGGTTGTCGGCGTCGTAGTTCCACTTGCCGCCGACGGGCTTTCCGTTCTCGAGCAGGATGTCATGCCGCTGGCGCATCCAGCGGTAAAAGTTCTCCATGCGCAGTTCGGTCTTGCCTTTGGCCCATTGGGCAAAGTCATCGACCGAGACGAGGAAGTGGCGATCGGGCCGCTCGACGTATTGCACGCCGCATGCGGCGGCCACTGACTGGATGCCTGCACGCAGGCGGTGTTCGCCGGGACGGATGATGATCAGGCGTTCGGGCTTGAGGTGCTGGAGGGTTTCTTGCAACAGCGCGGTGAGGTCGTCGGGGCCGGCGTCGTTGAGCTTCGCGCAACGCAGCGGAAACCCTTCTCGCTGAAGTTCGGCTGCAAAGTGCCGCATGGCAGCGATGAACAGGGCACTCCGCGCCTTGTGCGACCACACGTGTTCGGATTCGCCGCGTCGCTCGGCCATCCAGACGAGATCGGTCGCCGGATCGAAGTCATCGAAGGCGGAGGAGTTCCGGTTGAGCTGGTCACCGAGGACGACGACGAGGTGGCGAATGGTCATCGGTGGAGTTTATCTCCGCCGGGAGCCATCCCGCCGCCTCAACCGGTCAGAGCAGCGTGCACGCCCCCGCGGTAGCGCGGCCGCTGGCGAACGTCACGCTGGAGCAAAGCACGCGGACCGCCGTGCCGGCTTTCAGCGTCGAGACGCCCGACCACGCGTCGGCGCCGAGAACCATTCTGGGATCGGTCGCGCTGCCGCCACTTGCCAGCGTCAATACCGGAACACCCGGACCGTCGGCGTCGACGCTACGAACATCACCCGTGATTTCCAGCTGTCGATGAGCGAAGTGCTTCGCGGCGACATCAGGATCCGCGGCAAAGGCGCCGGCCAGATCGCCGGCCGAAATCGCTTCCTTTGCCTGCATCGGCGGCTTGGCCGCGTGATGGCCCGCCACGACGGCCACCTGCCTGGAGGGCGGTTGAACCGAATCCTCGCCGGAAGGATGGCTTCGGCAGCCGCCCAGCAAGGCGAGGCCTGCAAGGGCTACGGAAAGGATGAGGGTGTGCTTTGAGGTGATCATGGGGGCTCCTGGCGGCCAAGATGGGGGCCGCCGTCGCCTTTTCCAGAGGGCACCTCGCAGGTTCAGGCGACCAGGACGGCCTTACTCCCGTCGGACGGGGCGTATGCCATGGCCTCGTCGATCTGGTCGAAGGCGAATTCCTTGCCCAGCCGGGTCCGGAACAGGGGATCCCCGATCACGCCGCCGAGCGCTCGCAGTGCGGCAACCAGACCTGTTGACCGAAACGGAATTCGTGATCGTGGCGAGCCCAGCGTATCTCGCCGAACACGGTGTTCCGCAGCGGTTGTCCGATTTGGACAAACACAGCTGTATCGTCTTCGCGCGTGGTCGCGAGCGTCGCCCGTGGACCCTGAAACAGGGACGGGAAACCGTCGCGTACGTGCCGCATGGGTCGCTGGTCACAGGCGATGCCGAACACGTGCGGGCAGGCGTGCTCAGTGGGCTTGGTATCTCCCAGGTACCGATGTGGCTGCTAATAAATGAAGTGCTATCCGGCGAGGTGCAGGTGGTGCTGCCGGAGTTACAGCCCGCACGCATACCGGTGCATGTCGTTTATGCGGCGGGCCGGCGCATCCCGATGCGCGTCCGGGTGTTTATCGATTATCTGGTGGAGGCGTTCGCCGCGGCTGACTCCTGAAGGTCTTTCCTGGTCGCTCCCAGCAGGCCCGCCATCTATCGGGTTTCCGCCGTATCCATCATGGGTGCGAGTGCGAGCAGGTTGCAGATCATCGGCTGCATGGCTTGGCGCATCACTCAGCATCTTCGTTGCCATCATGATCCCGACGACCGGGAATCTCTGGTCCATGTGCGGCATGTTGCTGCTCTGCTGGAACATCGCGTTCACGCCTGGCCCATCGATCGCGACGCCGCTGGGCGAAGTTTACGAGCGCGCGCGGGCCGGTAGTTTTCGCACGTCTACGACATCGAAACTCGTCAGCCTGGCGGGCATGCTTCTGATCGTCGTTGGTACGTATTACACGTACGCCCGGTGACGATGCAGGGCGCATCCGGTAAGTTCGTACATCGTTCCACTCCAGGGCGTGATTCCGTACAAACATGTAAGTTCAACATGCGGGAATGTCAGTCGTTGGGCAATGGATTTGGCCGCACCATGGTATTTCAGGCCCCATGGAGTAATCGATATGAATTTTCGCACGAACATTTGTGTACGTCTCGGCCCCGCTAGGGCGCTCCGATGAGGGTGGCGTGGATCGGCCTGGGCAGCATGGGCGCCGCGATCGTTCCCCGCCTCGTGGCAGCCGGACATCGCGTGTCCGTATGGAACCGTTCGCGGGAAGCGATGGATGCGCTGGACGGCGTTGAAAGGCTCGAGCGAGCGGCGGACGCGTTCGGGCACGATGTGGTGATCAGCATGCTTGCCGATGATCGTGCGGTCCGCGAGGTCTTGATCGGGAGCGGTGCCATTTCACGTGCTGGAAGCTCGACAATCCACATCGTGATGTCGACGATTTCGCTGGCGCTCGTGCAGGAACTCAAGACCTTGCATGACGAAGCCGGGATCCCTTATGTCGCCGCGCCTGTCTTCGGCGTACCAGCGGTGGCAGCTGCCGGAGCACTCAATATCCTGGCTGCGGGATCGGACGAAGCGATTGCATCGGTCCAGCCCTTGTTCGACGTGATGGGTAAAACCACGTGGCGTCTCGGTGCGGATCAGCGTATGGCGCATGTTGCGAAGATCGCCGGCAACCTGATGATTACCCAGGCGATCGAGTCCATGGCTGAAGCGACGGCGCTTACTGAAGCGTACGGCTTATCGGCGGACGTCTTCCTTAGCGTGGTAACGCAGACGATGTTCGCCAGTCCGAGCTATCAGCGATATGCGCAAAATATCGCCCGCAGCTCGTACGAACCGGGTTTTAAACTTTCCCTTGGACTGAAAGACGTCAATCTTGCGCAGGAGGCGGCAAAGGACGCGGCACTCGAACTCCCCGCGATGAGCGTCGTGCGTGAAAGCCTTTCGCGAGCCGCGTCCTCCGGTCTCGGTAACGAGGATTGGTCCGCGCTCGCGAAAGTCGTACGTGGGGAGGTAAGCGGGGAGAGCGCTACCGTGACAGATGAGTGCGGTGTGCGCGGGGCGGGCAGGGCCGCCGTGCCGCCATGGCCCTTAGTGCGCGATGACCGGCCCGGATGACTGCCGCGCCCCTGGCGGGAAGCCGTGAGACCGTGCCGCGAACGCAATCGACAGTGCGGCGAGCGCGAGGACCAACGTGGCCCACGGAAACGACACCGCTCCGAAGTGATCGAGCAGGACGCCGCCAAGCAGGCCGCCGCCGGCGATCGCGCTGTTCCAGGTCACCACGTTCATCGACAAGGCGACATCCGCCGCATCGCCTGCCGCATCGGCCAGGGCGGTCTGCAGCAGGGTGGCGGCACCGCCGAAGGTCAGTCCCCATACGGCGACGGCCGCGCATACCACACCGGGCGATCGCATGCCGAAGCCCAGCGCGAGACATGTAGCCGCGAAGACGGCGAGACTGCCAAGAACGGAAGGCCGCAGACCCCGGTCCACGGTACGACCGGTCGCGTAGATGCCTGCCAATGCCGCTACGCCGAAGACGAGAAGCAGCTTGTCCAGGTCTCTCAGCAGGCCGGAAGGTGTCGCCAACGGAGCGATGTATGTGTAAAGGATGTTGTGTCCGAGCATCCAGGTGAGCACGACGCCCAGGACAGGGCGCACACCGGGCATGCGTAGTACGGCGCGCAGGGCGTGCGATGACTTGGCTGGTTGCCCAGCGTAATCAGGGACCTTCAGTAGCACCCACGCGATCAGCACGAGCGTCAGGCCTGACATGCTGCCGAAGGCCCAGCGCCATCCGATGGCAGCCCCCAGCCACGTTCCGACCGGCACGCCCAGCGCCAGTGCGATCGGGGTACCCACCATCGCCAGTGCCATCGCCTTGCCTTGCTGGGCGACGGTGACCATGCGTCGCGCATAGCCTGCCAGCAGGCTCCATGCGAGACCGGCCGCGGCACCGGCGAAGAATCGGGCGACCAGTGTCAGCGTAAAGCTGGATGACCACGCCGTAAGTGAGTTGAAGACGAGGAAGCCAACGATCGACAGGAGGAGCACGCTGCGCCGCCGCCAGTTCTGCGTCGCGACGGTCAGGGGAATGGCCGCGATCAACGAGCCCGCAGCATAGGCCGTCACCGTCTGTCCGGCCGCGGAAGCATCTATGCCCAGACCGTCGCCGATCTGTGGCAGCAGCCCGGCGGGAAGGGTCTCCGTGACGATGCAGGTGAAGCCGGTCATCGCGAGGGCGAGTAACGCGGCTATGGGGAGCTTGGGGTCTGAAGGCTTTGCCACCGGAATTCCTGAATTGATCGAGTTGTGTATCAGTCGATACAAAAGGTCGATACAAAAGTAGGCGGTGGCGGTCTCGTGGTCAAGGACTTCTGTATCGAGTAGTATATAAATCATCCAACGGAGGACCTTTCGATGGCTCAGATGGGGCGACCGCGCGGCTTCGATCGCGACGCCGCGGTAAAGCAGGCGATGCACCTGTTCTGGGAGCGTGGGTACGAATCCACCTCGCTGAACGACCTGAAAGCAGGTATCGGCGGCGGGATATCGTCGCCAAGCCTTTACGCGGCTTTCGGTTCGAAGGAGGGTCTGTTCCACGAGGCGGTCGAGCTGTATCTCGCGACGCACGGGCAGGTCATGGAATGCCTGTGGGACGCATCGCTGTCGCCACGTGAGGCCATCGAACAGTCGCTGCGTCGCTCAGCGCGCATGCAATCCGAGCGTGGCCATCCGCGCGGCTGCATGATCGCGCTGGGGGCAATGGGCGCCTGCTCGCCGGAGCACGCCGACACCGACAAGCCGGTAAAAGCCGCACGTGAACGGAATGAGGCGGGGCTGCTCGCCTGCGTGAGACGCGGCATCGCACAAGGCGACTTTCCCGCGGAGCTGGACGCCCAGGCAACCGCTATGGCGCTTTACGGCTTCCTGCTGGGCATGTCGACCATGGCGCGTGACGGCGCGTCGCGCGCCATGCTGGAAGGCGCGGTGAGCCGGATGATGGATCTCTTAGGACCGGCACTTAAGTAGCTTCTGCAAAGAAAGCTTAGTTTTTGCTGATGCGAATGCATTCGATTTGCGTTAAGATCTCGCCGCGAAACGATGAGCCAGCCCTGCGGCAAGCCCTAGTCGTCACATGAATCGGGACGGCAAGACGGCCGTTCCATGGGTTTTGCTTGCCTGGGGTTTTTGCCATGTCTCATCGTTCATCGAGCCAACTGCGGCTGACTTTGCTTTGCCTTGCCCTCAGCGCGGCGCTGCCCGCGATGGTCCACGCCGAAACGGCCGTTGAGGACGCCGACAAGGACGCCAAGGACAAGAAGACGACCACCCTGGACACGGTCAACGTGAAGGGCCAGGCCGTCTCGGTGTACACGACGGACCAGACCAGCGCGACCACGCGCCTGCCGCTGACCCTGCAGGACACCCCGCAGTCGATCAGCGTGATCACCGAGCAGCGGATCAAGGACCAGAACCTGACCAACCTGCGCGACGTGCTGGACAACACCACGGGTGTCTCGTCCACGGCGTACGATTCCGAGCGCGTCGTGTTCTGGTCGCGCGGCTTCCAGATCGAGAACATGTCGTACGACGGCGTGCCGATCGCATCCAGCCTGAACATCAGCTCGGCCGACTCGTCGCTGGACACCTCGATCTATGAGCGTGTCGAAGTGATACGCGGTGCGACCGGTCTGCTGAGCGGCGCCGGCAGCCCGTCGGCCAATATCAACTTCGTGCGCAAGCATGCCGACAGCCGTACGGCCGAAGCCGATGTGAGCGTCAGCTACGGTTCCTGGAATACCCAGCGCGAGACCGTGGACGCCTCCTTCCCGCTGAACAGCTCCGGCAGCGTGCGCGGCCGCTTCGTCGCGGCGCATGAAGACGGCGACTCGTATCTCGATCGTTACCATACCCAGAAAAACGTGGCCTATGGCGTCATCGATGCCGACCTTGACGACAACACCACGCTGAGCGTGGGCTATGACTGGCAGAAGACACGTCCGACAGGCGTCACCTGGGGCTCGTATCCGGTGTACGACGACGCCGGCGGTTTCATCCAGTGGCCTCGCAGCTTCTCGCCGGCGGCGGACTGGACCCACTGGAACAACACGACGCAGACGGCGTTCGTCGACCTGAAACACAGCTTCGACAACGGCTGGCAGCTGCACGCGATGGCCAGCCACCGCAAGACGGATGCCGACTCCGCGCTGTTCTACGTCTACGGCTGGCCCAACCGCGACACGGGTGAGGGCATCACGCCGTACGCGTATAAGAGCTACCAGCGCGGCAGCCAGAACAATGTGGACCTTTATGCGTCCGGTCCGTTCAGCGCCTTCGGTCGCGAGCACGAACTGGTGGTTGGCCTGACCGACTCGCACTATCGGACCGATTACTTCGACTACCCGCATGGCGACCTGCCGGACGTGGGTAATTTCCTCCAGTGGACAGGCGACTATCCGTATCCGGATTTCTCGTCGTCGAGCGAGCGAGTGTCGATCGCCCGGACCGAACAGAGCGGCGCGTATGCCGCGGCGCGCCTGTCGCTGGCTGACCCACTGAAGCTGATCGTCGGTGCACGCTATGCCAGGTGGAAAAATGACACCAACGACAGCACGGCGGGGATCTATCACGAGACCGCCAGCAAGACGATCCCGTACGCCGGCCTGATTTACGACATCACGCCGACTTACTCCGCGTTCGTCAGCTACACCCAGATCTTCGATCCGCAGAACAACCGCAAGGAAGACGGCAGCTTCCTCGAGCCCGTGCTGGGCACGAGCCGCGAAGTGGGCGTCAAGGGTCGCCACTTCGACGGTGCACTGAATACCTCGCTGGTCTTCTTCGAAACCCGGCAGGACCATGTGGCCGACGCGCTTACGGGCGTCTACCTGCCGGACGGCATCACCCAGGCTTACCGGTCGGTTGACGGTACGAAGTCGCGCGGCTATGAGTTCGAGGCATCCGGCGTGCTGTCGCGTGACTGGAACGCGACGCTCGGCTGGTCGCACTTCAACGTGAAATCGCCGGACGGCGGTGCGCTGCGTCCCTCGTTGCCACGCACGCTGGTTCGCCTGTTCACCTCGTACACGCTGCCGGACGCATGGAGCGGGCTCACCGTGGGTGGCGGTGTGAACTGGCAGGGTCCGTCGAAGGCGTATGTCGACGGTGCCAGCGGGCCGAACATCCTACGCCAGTCGTCAGTGACGCTGGTCAGCGCGATGGCCCGCTACGCCTTCAACGACCGCGCATCCGTGCAGTTCAACGGCGACAACCTCCTCAACAAGAAGTACTTCGTGCTCGACGATTCCAGCGACCTGTATTACGCGCCGGGCTCGACCTGGACGCTGTCGTTCAACTACAAGTTCTTCTGATAGAACGTCTCGACAAGCCGGAGGAAGATCGCCGGCTTTTCAGCTGCCCATGCGGGAGCGGATGGCCGACTGAATCTGCTCCAGCGTGATGTAACCGCGATGCTCGCTGTCGATGTCGTCGAAGTGCTCGGCGATGCGCGGCATACCCGCTTTCGCCTCGTCACGGGTCAGTTTGCCATCGTGGTCCTTGTCCGCCTGGTTGAAACGCTGTGTCAGCTGGGCCATGGCCTGCTGCGCGCGACCGTCGGCTTCCTGGGGCGAAGCGATGGCGAAGGTCGGGACAATCATCAGGCAGGCGGTTACGTAGAGGTATCGCATATCGGCTCCTCGGGACGTGGCGGTATGCCTCGTCGTCGGGAGCAGGTTAGTCACCGGGTGCGTTGCGTATGTGTCGGAAGCGGCGAAACTTGTTTCAAAACGTTACCGGCGCTCAGCCATGTATCGCCCCGGGGACGTTCCCAGCGCCTTGCGGAACATGGTCACGAAACTACCGGCGCTTTCATAGCCCAGCCGCTCCGCGACGCTCTGAACGGTCGATCCCGTGCCAAGCCACCTGACGGCCAGCATCAGGTGGATCTGCTGGCGCCAGCGGCCAAAGCTCATGCCGGTTTCCCGGGGAAGGATGCGGGCCATGGTTCGTTCGCTGAGCCCCACGCGAGCGGCCCAGCTATGCATCGTGCCGCGGTCGGCGGGCGCGGCCATGATCATCGTCGCGATTTTGCGCAAGCGGGCGTCCGTGGGCATAGGCAGGTGGAGGTTGCCTGTCGGCATCGCCGCGATTTCGTCCAGTAGCAGCGTTACGACGTGCGATTCGATCCCGCCCTCGGGATAGAGCAGGGGGAAGCTCGCCGAGCGGATCATGAGCTCGCGCAGGAGCGGGGAGACCGCGATGGAGCAGCATTCGGCCGGCATGTTCGCCGTCACCGCCGGATCGATGAAGAGCGTATAGCCTTCGAGTCGGCCGGCGATCGTGATGTTGTGCAGCACGCCCCCGGGTACCCAGATGGCGTGCTGGGGCGGCACCGTCCAGAGGCCGCTCTCGACTTCGCAACTGGCGATGCCGCGCACCAGCATCATGAGTTGCGCCTTCCGGTGCCGATGAAAATCGGTCTCGATCGGGCTCAGGTTCTCGGCGACGACACCGAACGTGATGGCGGGCCGGGGAACGTCATCGGGTTCGATCCATTCGGCATTCTCGGCGCCGGGCGTGGGCGAGTCGGTAAGGATCGGCATGCGATGGACTTGTGTCCGGTCCGGGTGGCGGTGGCAGGAATTCCAAACATTCTGGCGTTCTTGCGCAATGGCAGCAAGCTCGCCGCGTCCTAGGCTGTCCGTCCATTGCTGCCGGACTCGCCGGCAGCAGCTCACCCTCATCCGGAGAACCGGCAGCATGGAATCCTTGAGCACGGGGCGTGTCGCTGACACGCTGGCACGTCTTTTCGCGGAAGCGGAGCTGGCGGATCGCCCTCTGATGGAGCGGTTTGCGGAGGTCGAGATCGACGATGCGTTCTTCGCGCAGCAGATCGCGCTGGAGCAAGACGACCTGCGCGGCGTCTACCAGGGTTACGCGGAAAACTTCCTCAACGTGGCGCCTGAATACGTACGCTTTCTCTATCAGTGTGCGCGTGCCGGCCGAGCCACCCGCATCGTCGAATTCGGGACATCGATGGGCGTATCGGCTGTTTATCTGGCCGCCGCCTTGCGCGACATGGGTGGCGGTCAGCTGGTGGGCAGTGAGATCGAGCCGGCCAAGGCCGAGCGAGCGCGTGCGAATCTTGCATCCGCCGGACTCGCGGAGTTCGTCGATATCCGGGTCGGCGATGCGCGCGAGACGCTGTTGGACGTGGGTGGCCCGATCGACATGGTGCTGCTCGATGGCGCCTCCAGCCTCTATCTGCCGATACTCAAACTGCTCGAACCTCATCTGACGTCGGGGGCGGTCATACTGGCGGAGAACGCCTTCGATCACGGCAACGACTACCTCGACTATGTGCGCGATCCGACGCATGGCTACCTGTCACAGCCCATCCCGGTGAGCGAAGGGCGGGGCAACGAATATTCGGTGTTCGTGCGATGACGGGGCAGCCCGGGCGGTTCGGGAAGACGCTGACCCGCATGTTCATGAAGCAGGCGCAGGTGACCGCAGTCGAGACCCTTGCGGGCGGATTCCATTTGATTTCGCTGCAGAGCGACGCCTTCAGAGACGTGGCGTGGGCACCCGGGCAGAAAGTGCAGGTCGCCATGGGATCCGCGTTCACGGCCCGAACCTTCACGCCCGTCGACTGGAATGCGATATCGGGAAGAACGAGGATCGTGGGCTACGCGCACGGAGACGGGCCTGGCTCTCAGTGGCTTCGGAGTGTAAAGCCAGGTGCGCCATGCGATGTTTTCGGCCCTCGTGCATCCCTCGATCTGAGCGGTGTGCAAGGCGAGCCCGTGGTATTCGGTGACGAAACCTCGATGGGTCTGGTGTATGCCCTTGCCCAGCGGTTCCCCCATCAGAAACTGCACGGCATCCTGGAGGTCAGTCACGCAGCCCGTGCCGGTGAGGTCATCGCCCGGCTGGCGCTCGAGGGCGTGGAAATTCACGAGCGTTTGCCGGAGGACGCCCATTTCCCGGCCGTAGAGCGCCGCTTCGCCGCGCTGGCCGCCACACCGGCCAGCTTTGTTCTTACGGGCAAGGCGACATCGATACAGCATGCCAGCCGTGCGCTGAAGGCACTGGGTGTGTCTCGGGCGCGCATGATGTCTAAGGCGTATTGGTCCCCCGGTAAAACGGGCCTCGACTGACGTTGGCGAATTCAATCGCGCGGCGTCCTCGTGCGATAGCGGGATGCTGGAATCGCGTGTGGAGCAGGACGCAGAATGAGGTCTTCGTGCCTTCTGCGACTCGCCCCCGGAATCCATCATGCGATCACACGTTCTTCTTGCCGCCATGGCGCTGCTCATCGCGCCAGCCTCGTTCGCCGCGACGCAGGATTTCTCGGTCGGACCGCAATATGACACGACACACGTCTATGTGGCCCCCGGCGACGTCGACGCGTTCGTGCGGAGTTTTGCCGCGACGTTCGGCGGTCAGTCCACGCCGCAAGCCGTGGTCACTGTCACTCCGACGCCATCGTCGACGTCATCTCAGCTGGTGAAGAGCCCCGTGGGCGCGATCTCCGTATTCGGC
Organism: Dyella sp. 333MFSha; assembly: GCF_900102405.1. Taxonomy (NCBI): domain Bacteria; kingdom Pseudomonadati; phylum Pseudomonadota; class Gammaproteobacteria; order Lysobacterales; family Rhodanobacteraceae; genus Dyella; species Dyella sp. 333MFSha. The sequence continues at coordinate 986,240 of NZ_FNBR01000001.1, forward strand.
TTCCGCACACCGGTGCCGTATCCGTTCGGGCTGGAGCGCACGGGTTATCTGGTGACCGATCTGGATGAGGCGGTCAGGGCGGCCAACCGCGCGGGCGCCGCCACGCTGGTGGCGCCCTTCGATGATCCCATCGGTCGCGACGCGGTGGTGACGTGGCCGGGCGGCGTGAACATGCAGCTCTACTGGCACACGAAGAAATCCGAATACACCCCACTGGAGCACGTGCCCGAGAACCGCATCTATTTGCCGGTGCAGTCGGCGGACGCTTTCGTCAAGGCGTTCGTCGCTTTCGCGCATGGCAAGGTCGTATCGGACGAGCGTGCCGCTCCGGTGGCGGATATCGGCGGGAAGAGCGGCGTGTTCCGTCGTATCCGTATCGAATCGGGCTACGGCAAGGCGACGGTGCTGGTGACGGATGGGCACCTCGACTGGCCCTATGGCGCGGAAACCACGGGCTACGAGGTCGGCGATCTGGACGCGACGCTGGCACGTGCGCGCGACAATGGCGTAAAGGTCCTGGTCGACATCCATGCGGAAACGGATCGCCGCGCCGCGATGCTGCAGTTCCCGGGCGGCTACGTCGCGGAAGTGCACAGCGCTGCCAGGTGATCGGGTGCCCGCGATTCGACGGGGTAACATCCAAGGCCATGACGCGTGCATCTCGTGGATAACCGGCGGGCGACTCCCGGATGGATCGTCGGACACATCGTCGTGAAGAGGGTGTGAAAAATGACGTCTCGAATCGCTTGCACACCGGCGCTTTGGCAACACATGGTGGGCGAGACTGGCGGGACCGTCATGATATCTTAGGCAGCTAACAGGGCGGCTTTGGACAGGGCGGTATGACTTCTCAGGTTTCCGGCGCATCGCGCTCACGCGCGGTGGACCAGCGCACATCGTTGGCACTTAGCGTCGTCATCGTATTTTTCCTCGTGACGGGTCTGCTTGCCTGGCAGAATATCCGGAGCATCCGCGACAACAACGAGAAAGTCATCCACTCCCAGCAGACCGTCACGGCGCTGAGTGAGATCCTTTCCAGCGCGCAGGATGCCGAGACCGGACAGCGTGGATTCCTGCTCACCGGCAACGACCGCTACCTCGAGCCGTATCGCGCGGCTGTCGCGGGCGTGCCCGCCAGACTCGACACGGTGCGCGAAGCCCTCAGCGACAATCCGGCGCAGCTTGCGCGGCTGAAGGAAGTCGGCGCCCGCCTGGGCGACAAGTTCGCGGAACTGAAAACCACGATCGAGCTGCGTCAGACGCAGGGCTTCGATGCGGCCGTGGCGGTGGTCAACAGCGACCGGGGCAAGGCCGCGATGGATGCCATCCGGTCGCAGCTGGGCACCATGCAGACGGAAGAGCTGGCACTGCGCGACAAGCGCGTCGCAGAAATGACCTCCGCGTACAGCAGTGCGCTCACCAGCGGTATCCTCAGCGCGCTGCTCGGCGTCGCGCTGACGGTGGTCGTGGGCGTGCTGATCCGCAATGCCTCGCGGGCGCGTCAGCGCAGTGAGTGGCTGCAGGCCGGCCAGCTGGAACTCGCCAGCGTGATGCGCGGTGACCAGGGCACCGACGAACTGGGTGCGAACGTTCTCGCCTTCCTGGCCCGCTTCCTCAATGCGCAAGCCGGCGCATTGTTCGTCAATGCCGCGACGTTCTTCGAGCGAATCGGTGTGTACGGGCTTGCGCCAGGGCATGACACGGTCGAGCGTTTCCTGCCCACCGAGGGCTTGCTCGGCCAGGCGGCGGCGGAACAGCGCATGCTGGTGGTCAATGACGTGCCGGACGGTTATCTCTCCGTCGGCTCGGCACTGGGCAAGGAAAAGCCCCGCCAGCTCGTGATGCTGCCCGTCCTGGTGGACGGTGAGGTCAACGGCGTGCTGGAACTCGGGTTCTTCCGTCCGATCGACGATGACGCGCTGACGCTGCTCGACGAGGTGGCCTCGGACATCGGCGTTGCGCTGCGGTCGGCGACCTACCGTGCCGAGTTGAGCCGCCTGCTCGAAGAAACGCGGCGGCAGTCGGATTCGCTGCAGCATCAGAGCGAAGAGCTGCGCGCGTCCAACGAAGAGCTGGAAGAGCAGAGCCGCGCTCTCAAACAGTCCCAGCACGAGCTCGAACAGCAGCAGGCGGAACTGGAACAGACCAACGCCCACCTCGAAGAGCAAGCCAGCCAGCTCGAAGTGCAGCGCGACGACCTCTACCGCGCCAACGAACAGATCGAAGCCAAGGCGGAGGAAGTCCAGCGTGCCAGCCGCTACAAGTCGGACTTCCTGGCCAACATGTCGCACGAATTGCGGACGCCGCTGAACTCCGCCCTCATCCTGTCCAAGCTGCTCGCGGACAATCCGCGCGGCAATCTGACGGAGGAGCAGGTCAAGTTCGCCCGTACGATCCATTCCTCGGGCAACGACCTGCTCACGCTGATCAACGACATCCTCGACCTCTCGAAGATCGAGGCGGGCCATATCGCCATCCAGCCGGAGCCGTTCGCGGTCGACCGGATGGTCAATGGCCTCATCCCGGGTTTCCAGCCGATCGCCGAGCAGAAGGGATTGTCCTTCGAAGTGACGATGTCGCCGGATTGCCCGGCTGTGCTGGATACGGATCGTCAGCGCCTGGAGCAGATCCTGCGCAACCTGTTGTCCAATGCGTTCAAGTTCACGGAAGAGGGCGGCGTACGCGTCGACGTATCGGCAGGTACGCAGGGCGATGTCGTCTTCACGGTCAGCGACACCGGTATCGGCATTCCCGTCGAGCAGCAGCGGCGTATCTTCGATGCGTTTCAGCAGGCCGATGGCACCATCAGCCGCAAATACGGCGGCACGGGCCTCGGCCTGTCGATCTCGGTCGAGCTTTCGCGGCTTCTGGGCGGCGGCATCACCGTGGAGAGCGAAGTCGGGCAGGGCAGCACATTCATCCTGACCCTGCCACTCAGCATCGCCGATGCCGGTGTCGACGCCGCCGCCAGCAGCGCGTCACCGGCGCGTGCTCGCATCGCCGCGTCGGGCCAGGGTCATGCTCCGCCGCCTCGTGTCGAAACCCCCGCTCCCGCGCCGGCCATCGTTCCGCGCATCCCCGACGATCGCGAAGACGAGGCCGATCACCGCCGCGTCATCCTGGTCATCGAGGACGACGAGGCCTTCGCGAGGATCGTGCTGGATCTGGTTCGCGAGATGAACTTCCGCGGCCTGGTGGCCACCAGCGCGCAGGAAGCGCTGGCGCTGGCGAGGAAGTTCCTCCCGCATGCCATCGTGCTGGACGTCGGCCTGCCGGATCAGTCGGGCCTCTCCGTGCTCGATATCCTCAAGCGCGACGTGCGCACGCGCCATATTCCGATCCATGTCGTGTCCGCGGAGGACCATTCGCACGCGGCGTTGTCCATGGGCGCCATCGGCTACCTGATCAAGCCGGTCCGCCGCCCCCAGCTGGTCGAAGTCCTGGACAAGCTGGACGCCCGTCTGTCTCGCGACGTGCGACGTGTCCTCGTTGTCGAGGACGACGACGTGCAGCGCGACGCCATCCGCAGTCTGCTTTCGACGGCGGACGTCGAAACCGTGGACGCGGGCACGGCGGCCGAATGCCTGGAGCTGCTCAAGAGCCAGACCTTTGACTGCATGGTGCTCGACCTCTCCCTGCCGGACGCGTCGGGTCTGGCCTTGCTGGAAACGCTCAGCGCCGAAGGCATCTACGCCTTCCCGCCGGTCATCGTCTATACCGGGCGCGACCTCACGGCGGAAGAAGAGTCGCGCCTGCGCGTCTATTCCCGCTCGATCATCATCAAGGGCGCCAAATCGCCCGAGCGTCTGCTCGACGAGGTGTCGCTGTTCCTGCACCAGGTCGTGACCGATCTGCCGGCCGAGCACCAGCGCATGATCCAGGAAGCCCAGCACCGCGACGCCGTGCTGGAAGGCCGCCGCATTCTGGTCGTTGAGGACGATGTGCGTAACGTCTACGCGCTGATCAATATCCTCGAGCCGCGCGGATGCGTCCTCACGGTCGCACGCAACGGCAAGGAGGCGATCGAGGCGCTGAACAAGGCGGCGGATGTCGACGGACAGCCGATGGACCTCGTGCTGATGGACGTGATGATGCCGGTCATGGATGGTCTGACCGCGACGCGTCATATCCGTAGCGACTTCCGCTGGAAGAAGCTGCCGATCATCACCCTGACCGCCAAGGCGATGCCGGACGATCAGGAAACCTGCCTGGCGGCGGGGGCCAGCGACTACATGGCCAAGCCGCTCGACGTCGACAAGCTCCTGTCTCTGGTCCGTGTGTGGCTGGCGCGATGATTTCGCCCGTGGAAATGACCGATCGCGTCGAGGCGATCGAGATCGACCTTCTGCTGGAGGCGCTGTACCAGCGCTTTCACTACGATTTTCGCGGTTACTCCAAGGCGTCGGTCAAGCGGCGCCTGAAGCAGCTGCGCGAAAGGCTGGGCTATCGCACCTATTCGGCGATGCTGGAAGGCCTGCTTCACGACCCCTCGGTCGTGCCGCAGGTGATCAGCTACCTCACCGTCCAGGTCAGCGAGATGTTCCGCGATCCGTCGTACTTCCGCGCGCTGCGGGAGCATGTCGTGCCGCACCTGCGTACCTATCCCTCGCTGAAAGTCTGGGTCGCCGGCTGCAGCAGCGGGGAAGAACTCTACTCGCTGGCCATCCTGTTCCGGGAAGAAGGGCTCGAGCAGCGCACGATGTTCTATGCGACCGATATCAATCCGGGTGCCCTGGAGGCCGCGTCGGCCGGCGTCTACAACCTGGACCGGATTCGCGGGTTTACCGAGAACCACCAGCAATCGGGCGGCCGGTCCTCGCTGTCCGACTACTACACGACCGGATACGGCAAGGCGACGTTCGATCGCAGCCTGCGCGAACGCGTGGTGTTCTCGGACCACAGCCTGGTCACCGATGCGGTCTTCGGGGAGATGCACCTCATCTCGTGCCGCAACGTGCTCATCTATTTCGACAACACGCTTCAGGATCGTACGCTGAAGTTATTCAACGACTCCCTCATTCGCAGGGGATTCCTGGGGCTCGGGTCCAAGGAGAGCATCCGCTTCTCCAGTCAGGCCGCCGCGTTCCAGGATTTCGTGCAGGGCGAGAGGATTTACCAGAAGACTTCCGACGATGCTTAAAGACACAAGTACCGCTATGAGCCCGGTTTATTTCCTGCTCGTCGACGACCTCGAGGACAATCTCCTCTCGCTGGAAGCGCTGCTTCGGCGCGAAAACCTCGTCCTGCTCAAGGCGCGCTCCGGCGAGGAAGCACTTGAGCTTCTGCTGGTTCACGACGTGGCGCTGGGCCTGCTCGACGTACAGATGCCCGGCATGGATGGTTTCGAACTTGCCGAGCTGATGCGCGGCAACGACCGCACGCGGCATGTGCCGATCATCTTCCTGACGGCGAGCACGGCGGACAACCAGAGAAAGTTTCGTGGATACGAGGCCGGTGCGGTCGATTTCATCCAGAAGCCGATCGAGTGGGACATCCTGCGCAGCAAGGCCAACGTGTTCTTCGACCTCTACCGTCAGAAGCAGCAGATCGCCGACCAGCGCGACCGGCTCGAAGCCTATGCCGAGACCCTGACGCGTTCGGACCGCTACAAGGATCAGTTCCTGGCGATCCTGGCGCATGAGCTGCGCAATCCGCTGACCCCCTTGCGCATGGGACTCGACGTGCTTCGTGGGCATCCCGCGCGGGAGCGCACCGAACAGATTCACGGCGTGATGGATCGGCAGCTGGTGCATCTCGTACGGCTGGTCGACGACCTGCTCGACGTATCCCGCGTGAGCCAGGGGAAGATCGCGCTGCAGCGGACAAAAGTGCGGATCGCCGACATTGTCGAGGCCGCGCTCGAGGCAAGTCAGCCCTTCGTGGATGGGGGCAAGCACGCCCTGCGGGTCGACGTCGCCGATACCCCCATGTGGATCAACGGCGACAAGACGCGACTGACCCAGATCGTCGGCAACCTGCTGAACAATGCGGCCAAGTACACGCCGACCGGCGGCTCGCTCGCCGTGGATGCCACCCGTGAGGGTGACGAGGCGGTGATCGTGGTGTCCGACAACGGCATGGGCATCCCTCCGGCCATGCAGGCGAATATCTTCGAGCTCTTTACACAGGTCGGTGAGCACCTGACCCGTTCACAGGGCGGGCTCGGTATCGGCCTTGCGCTGGTGAAGCAGCTGGTCGGCATGCACGAGGGATCGATCTCGGTCAGTAGCGAAGGCGAGAACCAGGGCAGTCGCTTCACCGTTCGCCTGCCGCTTCTGCCGATCGGGCAGCCGGCTGACCGCGTCCTGTCGTCGGGCGACCGGGGCGCGCGCGACGAGCGCCTCAAGGTTCTCGTCATCGACGACAACGTGGATGTCGCCGAGACGATCGGCTGGTTGCTTCAGGAGATGGGCCACGAACACCATGTGGTGCTGGATGCACGGCTGGCCCTCGACGCGGCGCACGCGTTTCAGCCCGACGTGGTCCTGCTGGACGTCGGCATGCCGACGATGAGCGGCTACGACGTCTGCCGCGCATTTCGTCAGGATGCCTTGCTGAAGCACCTGCCGATCATTGCCCAGACGGGCTGGGGGCAGGCCAACGACAAGGCGGCTACCGCCGAAGCCGGCTTCAACCATCACCTCGTCAAGCCGGTCGGCGCCGTCGATTTGCGCGATGCCCTCGCGCTGGTGACCGCCCCGTTCCGGAGCGCCGTGGTGTAGGCCTGGAAAACGTTCACCAGCGATACGCGACACGCGTGTACAGATACCGACCGCTGTAACCGAACGGCGAGTAATCGGGATACGGCCAGGTGCCTCCCACGGCACCGTCGCTGCCGCTCTTGTATTTCCGCGGGTAGACGTTGGTAAGGTTGTCGACGCCTGCGGTGAAGGTCCATCCATGCGTCGCGTAGCTCGTGGAGAGATCGAGCAGCCAGCGCGCCGGAAACACCTGGTCGAATCCGGGGTTGCTCACCGGATCCTGGTTGACGGCGAACTGGCCGTAGCGGGTGAGCGCGCTGTGGACGCTCCATTTACCCAGCGCGTAGTCGGCGCCAAGGGCGATCTTGTCGCGTGGCGCGCCGTTGGTGATGTAGCCCTGCGCGATGTGCCCGACGCGCACCAGTTCCAGCCCGCTCTCGGCCAGCGACGCGGGATTCGGCGCCACGGACAGGATCGAAGTGTGGTTGCGGTTGTAAGCCGCCGTGAGCTGCAGCTTGCCCGCGTTGCCGAAGTCGATGCGATAGCCGCTGCTCAGGTCGATGCCCCGGGTGCGCGTCTTCAGGGCATTGGTGAAGTAGCTCCCGCCCTGGATGTTGGCGAAACCTTGTCCCTCCAGGTATGCCTGCACCGGGTCGCCGACGAGGTTCTCCGATGGCACGATACGGTTACCGATGGTGATCTGGTACAGGTCGAGTGACAGCGTCCAGGTCCCCGGCGCATACACGGCACCCAGCGTATAGTTATGCGACTTCTCCGGCTTCAGTGGCTCGGCGCCCAGCGCGCGCGCCACCGGGTCGCTCACCGCGAAGTTCCGGATCTGCGTCGGCACACCGCCGATCACATTGGTCGACGTGGTGGTGTAGTACTGCTGAGGAAGCGATGGGGCGCGGAAGCCGGTCGCCGCCGTGCCGCGCAGCGCGAAGCTGTCCGTGAAGTCGTATCGCGCGGACAGCGTTCCCGATGTGGTATTGCCGAAGTCGCTGTAATCCTCGTGCCGGATCGCCAGCGAACCGCTCAGCTTGTCGGTAATCTGATTCTCCAGGCTGACGTATTCGGCCACGTCGTGGCGGCTGTGCTGTCCCGCATCGGCGGGCTGGAAGCCGGGGAAGCCTTGCGAGCCCGTGCCAAAGTACGACGCCGGGTCGCCAGCATCGATCTCATATTGCTGGTGCAGGTACTCGAGCCCGAAGGCGAGTGTCACGGGATTATTGAGCCAGCTCACGTCGAGGTCGCGGGCGATGTCGACGTCGAAGGCTTTCTGAGTGGCAATCAGGCGACCTGCGTTGAAGCGGGTGGGGCTCGCGGCACCGAGGTCGACGTTGAGCGTGTGGATCGGGTCGATACTGACGCGGTCGCGTCCGTAGTTGCCGCTGATATCCCAGCGCCATCCACTCGCGGTGGTGCCGCGCACGCCGGCGACGACGGCGCTGTCGATCGAGCGGACATCGTTGAGCGGGAGGTAGCCGTTGGGGTAGATGGAGCGTACGTTGCGTGCGCTGTCGTAGGTGCGGAACAGGGCAGGCGAGGTACCTTCGCGGCTGCTGGTACTGGCGAAAGCGTAGAAGTCGATGTCCGACGCCAGCGCGTACTGCACGTTGAGCAGCGCCTGATGGGTGCTGATGTCCGGCTCGCCGATGCGCTGCGTCTGCTGGCCGTAAACAGGCGAAGAAGGATTGCGATAGTCGCGGCCGCCACGATTCGTGGCGTCCGCGTGCCCCTGCACGACGCTCAGGCGAGCGAAGCCTTTGTCACCGCCCAGCGGCACGCCAAGGCTTGCCTCACCTTGCCACTGCCTGCCGTCGCCGGCGCTCGATCGTCCCGCGGTGATGCTCGCTTCGTTGGTGCCGTCGCCCGCGGCGCCCTTCAGCACGATGTTGATGACGCCAGCGATGGCGTCCGATCCGTACTGAGCGGACGCACCGTCACGCAGTACTTCGATGTGATCGATCGCCGAGATCGGTATCGAGTTGAGATCGGCCGGTGCCGAGCCACGACCGAGCGCACCCTGCAGATTGAGCAATGCGCTCGTGTGCCAGCGCTTGCCGTTGACGAGCACCAGGGTCTCGTCGGGTGAGAGACCGCGCAGCGCCGCGGGGCGCACGATGCCGGAGCCGTCGTTGCCCGGCGCACGCGGGAAGTTGAGTGACGGAGCGAGGCGCGACAGCACCGCGCCGAGCTGCGTATCGCCGAAGGATTGCAAGTCCTGCGCCGACACCACGTCGATCGGCGAGAGCGAACTGCTCTGGCTCCGGTTGACCGAGCGGGTGCCGGTCACGACCACGGTCTGCAGCCTGGCGGCGTCTTCCCGCGCTTCGGAAACGGGAACGTAAAGACTGGCTGCGATGACGACGGACAGCGACAAGCGCGCGGGCAGGGCATGCCTCATGAATGAATTCCTGGATTTTACGGACGGCGACACGTCAACGCGGCGGCAGGCCGCGCGTGGCACAGTGGGGGCGATCGGAGGGGGTGGGTCCGCCGGTCAGGCGGAAGCGCGCAGGGGCGCTACAGGATCAGGCGAGGCGACAACAGCAACACGCACCGATCGACATGGCGATCGGGTGAGGCGTGTGGGTTGACTGCGGCATGATCAAGATGGGTTTACCTCGAAGGACGTCCAGAAGTCTGGGCGTTTAGAAGTCCGAATGGTGGACCCATGCTGGTGCAGTGCGTTTCGAATGTCAACTAGCCGCAAACGGCGGAGCTTCAGCCGGGGCTGGGTGCGCGAACGTGGCGGCGTTGCAGAACGATCCAGCCGATGGCGGCGGTCGTGAGTACGAGGATGGTCGCGCTGTACAGGTTGACCGCGGCAATCAGTCCTTCGTGCTGCACGACGAAGCCCAGAGCGATGGCGGGTGCGCTGAATGACAGGTAGCTCTCGATATAGAACACGCCCATGAGGTGGCTGCGCTCATGCGGCGCGGCGAGGGGGAGTACGGTGCGCAACGAGCCCAGGAAGGCGCTGCCGAATCCCGCGCCCGCCAGCACCGAGCCTGTGAGCAGACCGGTCGTGCTTCCGTGTACCGCCGCCCAGCGGATGCACGCCGTGCCGACGGCAAGCAACGTGGCACCGGCAAGCAGGGCATGCAGTGCGTGCCGCTTCATCGCCAGCCATACGGCGGCCGCACCGGTCAGCGTCAGCAGGGCCACGCTCGCGCCGCCGAGCCACAGCGAGGAAGAATGCGATGCCTGCGCGATCAGCGTCGGCATGAGTGAGAGGTAGAACGCGCCAAGCATCCACAGCGCGATGTTCAGGGGCGATACCGCCAGCAGGGCCGCCCGTGCGCTGGGCGGCACGCTGACTCTGGGGCGCAGGCTGGCAAGAACGCCTGGCCGCCGCACGACCGTTTCGGGGGTGCGCCACGTGAGTATCGCGCAGAGGATCAGGAGCAAGCCCATCACGGCATAGACCAACGACAAGGGCGCGGGGGCCAGCTGGGCGAGGGCAGTGCTGCCCAGCGCGCCCGCGGCGAGGCCGACCAGGGGAGCGATGCTGTTGAGATCCGGGCCGCGTCTGGGATCCGTGTCCATCAGGGCCGCGCCGAGCGTGCTGGCGGCGAGGCCGGTCGCCGCGCCCTGGACCGCCCGCGCGAGCAGCAGGGCGGGCGCCGAACCGGCGATGATGAAGAGCAGCATGGATAGCAATTCCAGTGCGATCGCCATGCCAATGACCGGGCGCCGCCCCAGATGATCGGACAGCCGGGCCCCGGTCAACAGCGCCGCCAGCAAGGCGATCGCGTACATGGCGAACACGGCGGTGAGCCAGGTCGCGGAGAAGTGCCAGGTCTGCTGGTAGACGCGATAGAGCGGCGTGGGTGCCGACGAAGCCGCGAAAAACACGAGCAGCGTCAGGCCATGGGTCAGCAGCGCACCGGTCGTGCTGAGTGTCGTACGGGGCGGGGACATGCGATACTTTCCACTAAAGCTAAGAATATGCATTAGTAAGCTACCCCTCCTTGCTCACTAAAGCAAATAAATTGCGTTAGTGCGGATAACTTGCGAGAGCTATGACCGACGTTTCAGACACGCCCGACCCCGCGTCCCGCCCCGGTCCTCGTCCAGGCGGCCGCAGCGCGCGCATCCAGTCCGCCGTCCATGCGGCGGTGCGCGAGCTGCAGGACGACGCGGGCCGCGAAGGTCTCACGGTTCCCGCGATTGCATCGCGCGCCGGGGTGACCGCGTCGACGATCTACCGCCGCTGGGGCGACCTCGGACGGCTTCTTGCCGACGTGGCGGTCGAGCAGCTGTGGCCCGAAACACCGCCGGCCGACGAGGGATCGTTCGAGGCGGACCTTCGCGCGTGGCTGGAGCAGTACGTCGACGAGATGACGTCGGTGCCGGGACGCGCGATGCTCCGCGACCTGCTCGGCACACAGGATCACGCGATGGCAGGGAAGTGCCTGACGTTCTGCACGCAGCAGATCGACGTGATCCGCGAGCGAGCGCTCGATCGTGGCGAACATCCCGTCCCCACCATCGACATCATCGACGGGGTCATCGCCCCGGTGATGTTTCGTATCGTCTTCGCGAACGCGACGCCCGTCCCGGAGGACGTCGACCGCTGGACGCGGATGGCGCTTCAGCCGCGATGACGGTTATCGTCGGCAAGTGCAGCGGATATCCATTCCGGGCGTGAGCCCCTGCGGTCGTGCGCCTGACCGCCAATTTATCGCCGCCGGGCCGTGGCACCGAATTTGCTTCACGCTGGCATGGCCCCAACGCATCCCCGTCCAGCGATACCCGAACCGCGCCCGCAGCGCCTGAGCCGTCTTGTCGACCGTGCGCTTCGGATGGGCGCCGCGCTGATCGGACTGCTCATCGTCTGCGGGGTGGCGACGACAGGCGCCTTGCTGATCGCGCAGGGCAGAGTGGCTCACAGTTATGACGTGCTGCATGAAACCTCGCTGGTGCGCGAAGACGTCCAGGCGCTGCGGCTCCGGGTGGGCATTTTTATCGTCCGCGGCGATCGCGCGTCGCGTGACGATGTCACCGCCTCCATCCGCTCCGCCCGTGCGCGACTGGCGTCCCTGCGCGCCCTCGTGGGTTCGAACCAGGCGCAGAAGCCGCTGCTCGATCAGCTTGCCGGTGCCTTTGAAGAGCGTGTGCGCAGCTCGACCAGGCTGATGTCGACGGCCGACTTTTCCGCGGCGATCGAAAGTCGCGCCCGGGCGATGACGGAGCCGGCTTATCAGGTCGTCAATGCCCGCCTCATGGATTCGATCGACCGGATGGAACGGGCTGAAGAGCTGTTGCTGGCGGAACGGCGATCGCGTCAGAGCGGCATCCTCCTCGTGCTCGGTATCACTCTGGGTGGTCTGGTTTTCTGGGCGGTGGCGATCCTTGCCAGGTTGCGTCGGGCCGCGCACGACCTGATCGGCGAACTCTCCGCGGCCTATCGCGACACGGCATTGAGCAAGGCCGAACTGGAGGCGTTCATCGATGCGTCGCCACTGGGCCTGTTTCACCTCGACGAGAAAGGCTTGCCGACGTACTTCAACGCCGAAGCCATCCGGATGGGTGAACTGGTGACCGAGGGTGGCAGCGTGGCGGACTGGCTGGCCAGTGTGCATCCGGAGGATAGCGATGCCCTGAACAGTGCATGGCACCGGCTGCTACGCACCAACGAAAGTCTCGAGGAGATGTTCCGGCTGGTCCGCAAGGATGGCTCGCCGGTCTGGGTCGAATCGCATCTGGCGCCGGTGCTGGTCGAAAACCGGACCACGGGTTTTGTCGGTGTCTGCCGTGACCTGTCGGAGCGCAAGGCGCTGGAAGAAAATCTTTTCGCCGCCAAGGAGGCCGCCCAGGTCACTCTCGAATCGATCGGCGACGCGGTGATCGCGACCGATGCGGAAGGCGTGATCACCTTTCTGAACCCGCGCGCCGCCGTCTTGCTCGAAACCGAAGCGCAACGGGGCGTCGGCATGCCCGTGGACGAACTGCTGCAGCTGGTCGACGAAGATGGCGAGGCCAGTCCCACGTCGCTGCTCCGGGCGATCGCGGAAAACCGTACGATCGATGTGATCAAGCCGAGGCGCCTCGTCCTGTCGGATGGTACGCGACTCGATATCGAAGACGTCGCCGCGCCCATCCGCAATCGTCAGGGCACGGTCATCGGCGGTGTTCTCGTCTTGCGCGATGTGAGCATCGCGCAGGCCATCGCCGAACGCATGCGTCACCTCGCGGAATACGACGTTCTGACGGATCTTCCCAACCGGCTGCTGTTCGAGGACCGGGCCCGCCAGGCCCTGCATGCGGCCATTCGTCATCGTGCGCGTGTCGGCTTGCTGTATATCGACCTGGACGGCTTCAAGCAGGTCAATGACACGCATGGTCACGGCGCGGGGGACGAACTCCTCCGGCAGGTGGCCGCATGCCTGGAAAGTACCGTGCGCCTTACCGATACCGTATGCCGGATCGGTGGCGACGAGTTTGTCGTGCTCATGCCTGAGGTGAGTGACGGCGAGGGGGCGATGAACCTGGCGGAAAAGATCGTCGCCGCCGCGCAGGGACGCTTCAGCTGGCACGGCGAGCCACTGGACGTGACGTTCAGCGTCGGTGCCGCGCTTTATCCGGACCACGCGACGGACGTCATTGCGCTTATGCGGCAGGCCGACCACGCCCTGTATCGCGCGAAACAGTCCGGGCGCAATCGCGCGCTCATGGCGCCGGAAGCGGCGAATAGCGTCTCAGTCTGACTCCCGCCGATCCGCCCGGCCGAATGCTTGCGGGTCGCGGTCCGACGGGCGCATTCCCCCTGCTGGTTAAAATGTGACGAACTTGGCTATTTGTTGACCAAGCCTGCCGCGTCTTCACATTCAACTCGTTGATTTTATGGTCGTGCAATATCGGCACGGCTCTTGCTTCTTCACGGTACCGGCCCTCTTGCCGGCGTCTGAATCGGGAGTGGGACATGGTGGTGCTGCGTGAGCTTGCGGAACGTCTGGTCTGGCGCGTAACGCTGAATCGTCGTCTGGGTGAAGTCTTCGCTCTGCCGGGTGGCGCGTCGCTGGCGAGCCGTTCGGCACCCTGGATCACCGAGGCTTCCTGGTGGGGTAACCATGACGCCGGCGCCGAGGCTTCCGCCTTGTTCGCAGCCATGCATCGTGACGACACGCTCGAAGCCGCCTTCCGGGCTCACCGCCTGCAGCGTGCCGGCCGCCTGAGCGGTATGCCTGGCGTCACCCTGCACGCCGAAGCGCTCGAGATCGCCCTGGTGTCGCACGCTTCGTGCGGAACGGCGTCGGTGTGCAGTGCGTCGATCCAGCTGGTGCGGTCGCTGACGGATGAGGGCGTGCTGCTGACGTCGCAGCCGTAAAGCGCGAGAAACGCGAGTCGCGCGTTGCGCGGCACGTATAATGGGCGGTCCCCACAACCAAGCCGCCCTCATGTCCGCCGAGCGAATTCGTCATCCTCTTCTGCGCGATCGTGTTGTTTCCGCCGAAGCCGCGGCCGCGCTGATCCAGCCGGGCGAAACGGTGGCGATGAGTGGTTTCACCGGCTCGGGATACCCGAAGTCGGTGCCGATGGAGCTGGCGAAGCGGATCGACGCGGCACATGGCCGGGGCGAATCGTTCCGCATCAAGCTGATGACGGGTGCATCCACGGCGCCGGAGCTCGACGGCGCGTTGGCCAAGGCGGACGGCATCGCGCTGCGCATGCCTTTCCAGACCGATCCCGACGCCCGTCAGCGTATCAACGCGGGCACGCTCGATTACATCGACATCCATCTCAGTCACGTGGCCCAGCACGTATGGTTCGGCTTCTACGGCGAGATCGATACCGCGGTGGTGGAGGTGGCCGGCATTCGCGAGGACGGCAGCCTGATTCCCTCGACATCGGTCGGCAATAACAAGACCTGGCTCGACCTCGCCCGCAAGGTGATCATCGAGGTCAACGAGTGGCAACCGGAAGGCATCGACGGCATGCACGATGTCTATTACGGCACGGCCTTGCCGCCCAACCGCAAGCCGATTCCGCTGGTGCACGCCGACGATCGCATCGGTGTGCCGTCGCTGCACTGCGACCCCAACAAGATCGTCGCCATCGTGCGGACCAACGGCCCCGACCGGAACAGTCCGTTTGCCGCTGCCGACGAGTGCAGCCAGCGGATTGCCGGGCATCTCATCGAATTTCTCCAGCACGAAGTGGCGAAGGGCAGGCTTCCCGCCAACCTGCTGCCGCTGCAGTCGGGTGTGGGCAATATCCCGAATGCGGTACTGGCCGGGCTCGCCAGCAGCGGATTCCGCGACCTCACCGCCTTCACCGAAGTCATTCAGGATGGCATGCTCGACCTGCTGCGCAGTGGTGTGCTCAAGGTGGCGTCGTGCACCGGTTTCGCGCTGAGTCCTCAGGCCAACGAAGAGTTCAAGCGCAACATCGATTTCTACCGTGAGCGCATCATCATGCGCACGCAGGAGATCTCGAATCATCCCGAGCTGGTGCGCCGACTCGGCTGCATCGGCATGAACGGGATGATCGAAGCCGACCTCTACGGCAACGTCAACTCCACGCACGTCATGGGCAGCCGCATCATGAACGGCATCGGCGGATCGGGCGACTTCGCCCGCAACGGTTTTCTGTCGATCTTCGTCAGCCCGAGCACGGCGAAGAACGGAAGCATTTCGTCGATCGTGCCGATGGTCAGCCACGTCGACCACACCGAGCACGACGTTTCGATCATCGTGACCGAGCACGGTCTGGCCGATCTGCGCGGACTTCCTCCCCGGCACCGTGCGCGACAGCTGATCGATCGTTGCGTGCATCCGGACTATCGTGCGCAGCTCGAGGATTACTTCGACCGCGCCTCCCGTGACAGCTACGGCAAGCACACGCCGCATCTGTTGCCCGAGGCGTTGTCATGGCACCAGCGCTGGCTCGACACCGGGAGCATGCGCAGCGCGGTGTGAACCGGCGGCGCGGCGCGGGGCCGGTCTCAAGGGTCCTGCGCTTGCCAGCCGCCGCCGAGGGCGAAGAACAGGTTCACCTGGGCCTCGGTGACATCACGGTCCGCGTCGGCCAGCGCGTGTTCGGTGGAGACCCGGGTGCGTTCCGCGTCGAGGCTGCTCAGATAGGGAGAGCGTCCCGCATGGACCAGGGTCTGCGCATCGGACGAGGCCTGCGTGGCATCGTTCAGCGCCTGCCTGAGCAGCGCCTGTCGATCCAGCGCCCGCGCATAGTCGCTCAGCGCGGTCTGCACTTCCTTGAGGGCCGTGAGTACCGTCTGATCGAAGGCGGCAAGCTCGGCATCCGCACCTGCCTCGCTGGCGCGAACGCGCGCGTGAGCCGATCTGGTCGGTACCGTCCAGGAAATCAGCGGTCCCAGCGACCAATAGCGTGCGGGTGCCTGACCGACATCCGCCAGCGTGCCGTTGCTGCCGAGGCCGGCGCCCAGCGTGATGTCCGGATAAAGCTCGGCGGTCGCGACGCCGACCCGTGCCGTCGCCGCGGCCAGATGACGTTCCGCCTCCCGGACGTCCGGTCGGCGACGGAGCAACGTCGCGCCGTCGCCGACCGGTATCGGCGTCGACAGGCGCGGTGCCTCTTTACACGCCTCGACGGCGGAGGGGAGACGTCCCGGGGTTTCACCGGTCAGGGCGGCGAGCGCGTAGCGCGAGGCGTCGCGCCGTTTCTCGATCGGCGGGAGCTCGGCGCGTGCGAGGTCACGTTGTGTCGTGGCACGCGTCACGTCGATGCGCGTGCCCCTGCCTGCCGCCATCATGCGCGTGGTGGTCGACAGGACCTGCTCCTGGATGCGCAGCGTCTCCCGCGCGACCGACAGATCGTGAGTCGCTTCGCACTGCCCGAGATAGCTGCGCGCCACCTCGGCGGCGACGGTCGTGCGCACGAGATCCCGTGCTGCGCGCGTGGCTTCGGCATCGGCGGCCGACGCCTCCGTGGCCCGCCTGAGCTTGCCGAAGAGATCGAACTCGTACGACGCGGATGCCGCCACCGACGACAGCGTGAAAACGGGCAGCTTGTCCGATTGCAGGTATGACTCGGCGGACAGCTGGTTTCGCGACGCCGAGGCGGAGGCGCCGCCGGTCAGGCCGCCCTCCGCTCGCGCCGCATCCAGCATGGCGTACGCCTGACGGAGGTGTGCTTCGGCTTCGCGAAGCGCCGCGTTCGCCTTGAAGGCCTGCGTTTCCAGCGCATCCAGCGTCGGGTCGTCGTAGAGCTTCCACCACGCGTCGGCGGCGGCATGCGACGTGTCCACGGTTGCGGTGTCCACGTCCACGAAGGCGGCCTGAGCCTCAGGACGCTTCACCACCGCGCGGTCCGGCAAGCGGTAATCGGGGCCTACCGCCGCGCAGCCCGAAAGCAGCAGGCCGATCGTTACGAGTGCCGCGTGCCGGCGCATCACGAATGGGCCGCCGTCGCCGGGGGCGTGTGTCGCGTGTCGACGGTCACCGTGACCGTGCGGCCGGCGATCAGCCGCAGATCGTCCGGTCGCCCATCGATCGATATGCGGACGGGGATACGTTGCGCGAGGCGGACCCAGTTGAAGGTGGGATTGATGTTCGGAAGCATCGTGCCGTCGGCGCTTCGCTCGCGGTCGGCGATGCCGGCCGCCAGGCTGACGACGCGGCCGTGCAGTAAGGCCGGCTCGCCCATGACTTCGATACTGACCGGTTGGCCGGGCTCCACGCCATGCAGTCGTGTTTCCTCGAAGTAGCCGTCGACATGGAACGACGCGGCATCGACCATGGAGAACGGTGCATGACCGGCCTTGACGTAATCACCGGCGCGGACGACGCGGTCATTGAGATAGCCGTCCGCGGGTGCGCGGACGACGGTGCGGTCCAGATCGAGACGCGCCGTATCGGCGGCGACCTCCGCGGCGTGCAGATGCGCCTCCGCCTCGGCGACCTTCGCGTGAACCTGTTCGACGCTTTCGGCGGCGACGAGATCCTTCAGCGCATCGTTTCGACTGGCATCGCGATGGAGTTGCGCCAGGGCCGCCCGGTCTTCTTCCACGGCCGCGGCGGCCCGGCGAAAGGCCAGTTCGAAGCGTGCGCGGTCGACGAGAAAGAGAGGATCGCCCCTTTTTACGAACTGGTTGTCGGAGGCGTAGACCTTTTCGACGAGTCCTGAAACGTCCGGCGAGACAGGCAGCGTGTCCGCACGGATGTGCGCGTCGCGGGTCCACGACGCGCTGCGGTACGAGGTGTAGACGTGCCAGCCGACCACGGCCGCCAGCGCCGCCATGGCCAGCGTGGGCCAGATCGAGCGGGCATGCGCGAGGCGGCCGCTCATGACGCCGCCCCGGGCATCAGCGCGAGCATCGAGCCGAGGACGACGATGTAGAGGGCGACGTTGAAGAGTCCTGGATGCCAGATGCGCGCGTAGAACCCCGAGCGCGCAAGAACGCCGCGGATCGCGCCCTTGCGGAGGTAAGCCGCTGCCATGAGGACGAGGAACGTGGGGACGAAGACCCCATAGAGATTGAGGTCGCCGGAGAGGCTGGTGTTCACGGAAGTGCCGGTGAGATGGGTAAGGGAGAGACGGGTTCGGAGAGCGCGAGGCGGTAGGCGATCAGCAGCGTGGCGAGCTGGCCGTCTCCATCGCCGCGATGCACGGCGGCGTCGTCGATAAGCCTGAGCAAGGCGTCGGGAGGGTCGATGCGCGTACGCCGCGCGACGCTGTCGAGCAGCCAGGCCCTGCTGCGCGCGAGTACGTCGTCGATGTCGGTCGCGGCGCCGCGTGCGATGCGTTGCAGATCCAGTAGCGCCAGGCAGAGGCGCATATCGCGCACCGCATCCATTCGGACCAGCGATTCACCCGTCGCCAGCGCGATGCGCGGCAGCCATTGCATCGTGCGATCGAGGACACGAGTGGCTCGCGCGACCTGCTTCGGGGCGGACGCTGGCTGGGCGAGCAGGGCAAGGTCGCGCGCATTGGCCAGACCGAGGCGGTGCGCCGCACTGTCGCCGCCGAGCGGTCGCGTGACCAGGGTCCAGGCCAGCGCGAAGCCCAGTCCCAGCATCATCCCTGTCGCGGAATTGGCGAAATCCTCGAAGCCGACCGCCGCATTGTTCTGCAGGGCGATGGCGCTGACGGTCTGCGACGTGACCAGCACGATACCCGTGGTCATGGACGGACGACCGGTGAACGCCCCGAGCACGAGGAAGAAGGGTGCCATGGCCGCGACCACGCCCATGAAGGTGGTGATCCGCGGCAGCACGAGAAAGAGATACGTGCCGGCCGTGACGACGCTGATCGCCTGCCAGACCAGGAAGCGGCGCACCTGCGGCGCCGGATCGTCCGACGCGGCGAAGAAGGCGGTGGCGATGGCCACGAGCACGACCCCGCCGGCGCCGCCCGGCCAGTCCGTGAGCAGCCACAGCCATCCGGTGGCGATCACCGCCATCGCCGGCGATGCGGCGGCAAGCAGGCGGGCACGGAGGTCGTCATGACGAGCGCGGTGGCCCAGCGTGTGCGCGCGATAGATGAGCGGCGTGGGCTGTGGGCGATGCTCGGTGAACGCGGTATGCAGCAGGAGTACGTCCTGCCAGAGGTCGATGAGGTCGGTGAGGCGTTCGGCGGCGTGCCGATGCAGCGCGTGCGCGCCGGGCGTCGTCATAGCCGTCGTCAGCCGCAATGCGCCGCATCGTGTGCGCAGGACGTCGCCGGTCGTTATCGACGCGGTCGTCCCCTCGTGCATCCAGGCGATGGTCGCGTCCAGCACGTCCTGCAGGCCACCATCGCGCATGTCCGCGCGCCCGTCGAGCGCGACGAGCGCGTCGCTCAGAGACGCCACCTGTGGAAGCAGCAGGGTCATGCGCATGCGGATCTGGCGTGCCTCCTCGGCCTGGCCGTCGCGCGTGCTGTCATAGGACAGATGCGTAATCAGCGCGTCGAGAGCGAGCACGTCGTTGAGCAGGCGGAGACGCAGCGGAGGCGGTGCCGACCGGTCCAGGTGCCGCAGGCGTTGCCCGGTCCAGTCCCCCGCGTCCTTCAGCAGCGAAGCGACGCGTGCATGAAACAGCGGCGATACCCGGCTGGGAAACAGCACCGTACTGACCACGCTGGCACAGACGATACCGAGCAGGATCTCCTCCGTGCGTGCGACGGCGATATCGAAGATCGAACCGGGGGCGAGAATGGCGGGTACCGCGATGAGCGGTGCGGTATACGAGGCGAGCAGGAAGGCGTAGGCACTGGGCGTGTTGTTACCCAGCGAGAGGTAAAGGGACACGCCCATCCACGTGCCGAGCGTGAACACCAGCAGCATGGGTGACTCGGCGAGGGCGGACACGAGGAGCAGCGCGACGGCGGCGCCGATCGCCGTCCCGATCGCGCGGTAGACGCCCTTCGAGCGCGTCGCACCCGAGAGCGGATGCGACACGATATAGACCGTCGCGAACGACCAGTAGGGATTCGGCAGCTGCAGGAACAGCGCCATATAGAAGGCCAGCATGCCGGCGAAGAACGCTTTGCCCGAGTAGAGCCACTCGAAGCGCGTGGGCGCACCCATGGGTTTCGTTCCTCAGCTGCCCGGGCGGATGGGCGCGAGCAGGGCGAGGCGGTCGACCAGGGCTTCGTGCACGCGCAGCGCTGCCTTGAGGTCGTCGGTCGAGATGCCCTCGAAGAGTTCGGCGCGGATCTCGACGAGCCTTTTTTCCAGTCCCTCCACCATGGCCTCACCGACGTCGGTCAGCCAGAGGGTCCGTACACGGCGGTCGTTCGGGTCGGGCTCGCGCCTCAGCAGGCCTTGTTCATCCAGCCGCGCCAGGGTGCGAACGAGCGAGGGCTCGACGACGCCGAGCTGTTCGGCCAGCGCGATCTGGGCGATGCCACCGCCGGCGCGTCCGACCAGGATCAGCGGGACGACACCTGCCGGGGTAATGTCGAAATCGGGAATCCGCGCAAAAAGCAGCCGCAGCCAGCGCCGGCTGGTCGAGGGCAGCAGCGTGGTGAATTGCATTTGCAGTCTGGCGGGAGGTCCCATCCGAAAAGCTTAGCATGCTATGAATTGATCTGGGAGCCCGGGCGTCCTGCTTCAGCGCGATCTCGCTACCGTCGGAGCGACGCTCGCAGCGAGGCATGACCGGCCATTGCCGTCTCCACGCACGTGATCAAAGCCTTTACCGTTCGCGTGACGTACCGGCGCGTCGGCACGACGACGTGGACGTCGAGGGGAGGGTAGCCGAACTCGTCGAGCACACGGACGAGGGCGCCGCTCTCCAGCTCGTTGCGCACGAGCGCCGTCTGCACGCCGCCGATGCCGCGTCCCGCGAGCAACGCTGCGATCAGCACGAAGCTGTTGTTCGCGACGAACGTCGGCGATAGAGGAACGGCTATCGTGCCGCCTGTGCCAACGAGCGCGAGGTCGTGATCCGCGCTCCGCGAACGAGGGGTCATTCCCTGAGTTGACCCCCGGCCGCGCTAGACTGAGGTTTTCCCGGGTGTTTCACGGATGCTGAAGGTCGAAGGGCTGGTCAAGACGGTGCCGGGTGGGCGTAGCTTGTTCGGCGGGCTGGATCTGTCGCTTGCCCCCGGGGAGTTTGTCGCGGTAACCGGCGAGTCGGGTGCGGGCAAGTCGACGCTGCTCAATCTGATCGCCGGGCTGGATACGCCGGATGCAGGGAAAGTGATGATCGGTGGCGTGGATATCGCCAGCCTCGACGACGACGGGCGCACCGCCTTGCGTCGCGATCGGGTGGGTTTCGTCTTCCAGGCGTTTCACGTGTTGCCGCATCTGGATCTCGCTCATAACGTGGCCCTGCCGCTGGCACTCCAGGGGCGCGAGGCGCGTGAGTCGCTGACCGCCGCGGACGCTATGCTCGAAGCCGTTGGCCTGGGCGGGCGAGGGAGCGCGTATCCCCGCGAACTCTCGGGCGGCGAACTGCAGCGTGTCGCGGTGGCGCGGGCGCTCGTCCACCGGCCGGGGCTGATCCTTGCGGACGAGCCCACGGGGAATCTCGATCCGGAAACCGCGGCACGCACGCTGACCTTGTTTGTCGATCGCGTGCGCGACGCCGGCACCGCCGTACTGCTGGTGACGCATTCGGCCGTGGCGGCCGCGGCCGCGGATCGCACGCTGGTGCTGTCGCAGCGCGGGCTCATCGCGCATGGCTGAGCGCATGCTCCTGCCGGTGGTCGGGCGCTGGCTGCTGAGCAGCGAATGGCGCGCTTACCCCGGGCGCGCGTTCTCCGCCGTCCTTGCCATCGCGCTTGGTGTCGCGCTGGGTTTCGCGGTGCATCTCATCAACGCCTCGGCGCTCGGCGAGTTCGACAAGGCCGTGCACGCGGTGAGTGGCGCGGCCGACTTCAGCGTGCGCTCGTCCAGCCCGTTCGGTTTCGACGAGATGCTCTATCCGCGTGTCGCGAAGCTGTCGCACGTGTCGGTGTCGCCGGTCGTGTCGTTGCCCGGGATCGTCGGCGGAAAGACCCCTGTCACCCTCGAAGGCATCGACCTTCTGCGACCCGCGCCGCCCGGCCAGTCGGCCGGTGCGGTCGACTCGGGTGGCTTCGGCCGGCTGCTGACCGGTGAGTCGATCTACCTCTCATCGGACGCGATGGTGTCCGCCGGATACAAAGTGGGCGACACGGTGACACTCGTCGCCAACGGTCACACGGTATCGGTGCGGATCGCGGGGAGTCTTCCCGGCGGTGCGAACGACGGCGCACATGCGGTCATGGATATCGGCGCGGCGCAGTGGCGATTCGGCACGCTGGGGCGCCTCCAGCGTCTGGACGTCCATCTCGCCGCCGGTGCCGATGTGACGAAGGCGAAGCAGGCGGTACGCGCGGTCCTGCCTGCGGACGCCATCCTCGCCGACGCGGCGAGCGACGTCGTCCGCAACGATGGTCTCTCCGCCGCATATCGCGTGAATCTCGACATGCTGGCGCTGATCGCGTTGCTCACCGGTGGCTTTCTCGTCTACTCGGCGCAGTCCTTGTCGGTCGCCCGCCGCCGCCCGCAGCTCGCCTTACTGCGCGTCCTGGGGATGGCGCGGAAGACGTTACTCGGGCAGGTCCTGGCGGAAGCGCTCGCGCTGGGTGTCATCGGTGCCGCGTCGGGCATCGGTCTGGGCCTCGGTCTGGCCCAGCTCGCGCTCAGGGTGCTCGGTGGCGATCTGGGCGGCGGCTACTTCCATGGCCAGGCCCCGCAGATGGTGTTCGCGCCCTGGCCCGCGCTCGTTTTCGGTTTGCTCGGCATCGCCGCGGCGGTGCTCGGCAGCATGGTGCCGGCGCTCGCCGCCTCGCGCATTTCGCCGGGTATCGCGATCAAGAACGCGGGTGACGCGGTGGATCCCCGCGTGCGCGCACGGGTGCTGCCGGCCATCGTGTTGCTGGCCGGCGCGCTGGTGGCGTCACTTCTTCCCGCCGTGGGCGGCATCGCGCTGTTCGGATATGTAGCGATGGCGTTGCTTCTGGCGGGTGGCGTCATGCTGATGCCGTGGCTGGCCCGTGCGCTGGTCTCGCCATTGCGCCGTGTTCCCTCGCGGTCGGTGGCGTTCCGTCTCGCCACCGCCAGGCTCTGGGGCGCTCCCTCGCAGGCGTCCGTCGCGCTGGCCGGTGTTCTCGCCTCAACGGCCTTGACCGTGGCGATGGCGGTGATGGTCACCAGTTTCCGCGGATCGGTCGAACACTGGCTGGGCGACGTCCTGCAGGCCGATGTGTATCTGCTGGCGGACGGTGGCGCCGGCGGCGGCTTCGATGCCGCGATGCAGGCGCGCTTGCGGGCGGTACCCGGCGTCGCGTGGCTCGGCACGCTGAAGGAAACCCCGTTGCAGTTCGACGAGCGGCGTCCCGCCGTCACGCTGGTGGCCAGGACGCTGAATGGCCCCGGTGGGCGA
Source organism: Dyella sp. 333MFSha (assembly GCF_900102405.1). Taxonomy (NCBI): domain Bacteria; kingdom Pseudomonadati; phylum Pseudomonadota; class Gammaproteobacteria; order Lysobacterales; family Rhodanobacteraceae; genus Dyella; species Dyella sp. 333MFSha. The sequence continues at coordinate 1,009,764 of NZ_FNBR01000001.1, forward strand.
CTGTCCCTCATCGGTCCGCAGGTCGCGGCGGGCCCGAAAGCGTTACCGGTGTGGATCTCCGAGCCGGCATCGCGCATTTATCGCTGGCAGCCGGGTGACACGATCACCTTGCCCCTGCCGGGATCGCCCCGCGCGACGGTTGTCGGCATCTGGCGCGACTATGCACGGCAGCAGGGCGCGATCGTGATCGACGAGGCGGCATACACGCGACTGACGGGCGACCGTACACGCAGCGGCGTGTCCGTCATGGTGTCCCCCGGCACGAGCATCGACGAGGTGGCGACGCGCTTGCGCGCCGTGGTCCGCGCGAGCGGCGGCGCGGCCACGATCAGCAGCCCGCGCGATATACGCGCGAAGGCCCTGCAAGCGTTCGACCGCAGCTTCCTCATCACGTATCTGCTCGAAGGCATCGCCGTGTGCGTCGGCCTGGCCGGCGTTGCCGCGACCATCGGCGCGCAGGTACTGTCGCGCATCCGAGAGTTCGGCATGCTTCGACATGTCGGAGCGCTGCGTGGCGATCTGGCCCGCATGCTGATGATCGAGGGGACGCTGCTGGGGTTGGTGGGTGGCGTGGCGGGCGTGGCGCTGGGTCTGGCCATGAGTCAGGTGCTCATTCATGTGGTGAATCCGCAGTCGTTCCACTGGACGATGGACACCTTGCTGCCCTGGCCGTTGCTCATCGGTGTGATCGGAAGCCTTGCGGTCGCGACGGCCGGTACGGCGGTTGTCGTGGGGCGGGGCGTGCTTTCGACGGACGCGGTGCGTGCCGTGCGGGAGGACTGGTGATGCGCGCGCGCGTACTCGGGCTGGCAGCCATGTTGCTCACGACCCTCACCGGCGCGGTCGACGTCGCGGCGAGCGATCGGGTCACGTATACGCCCGTGTCGCCGGACGCGCCGGTGGTGCTCCCGCGGGACCACGGCGCGCACCCGGGTTTCAGGACGGAATGGTGGTACGTCACCGGCTGGCTGCGAACGAAGGACGGTCCCGTCGGCTTTCAGATCACCTTCTTTCGCTCGCGGCTCCCGTTCGACGACGCGAATCCCAGTCGCTTCGCGCCGCGTCAGGCGATCGTCGGACACGTAGCGCTGTCCGATCCCGCGACGGGACACATTGTCGAGTCGCAGCGTCTCGCACGTGAAGGCTTCGGTCTCGCCGGGGCGTCAACGGCGGATACCGACGTGATGCTCGGTGACTGGCGGCTGCGTCGCGACCCGGGCGGCAGCTTCGCGACGAAGGTGAGCGGCGAGGATTTCACGCTCGACCTGACACTGACGCCAGGCCAGCCCGCTTTGCTGCAGGGCGACCGTGGCTACAGCCGCAAAGGCCCGGACACAGGCGAAGCGAGCGCGTACTTCAGTCTCCCGCATCTCAAGGTCGGCGGACGCTTGTCGCGGGGAACGACGAACGAAGCCGTGCAGGGCGAGGCGTGGCTCGATCGCGAATGGTCGTCGAGCCTGCTCGATCCACGTTCGGTCGGCTGGGACTGGGCCGGTCTCAACATGGACGATGGCAGCGCGGTCACCGTCTTCCGCGTGCGCAATGAAGCAGGCCATGCCGTCTGGGCGGGCGGCAGCGTGCGGGGCGCGGATGGAACGCTTACGGTACTCGGCGCGGGCGATGTCACCTTCGAACCGCGACGCCGCTGGCACTCGCCGCGTACCGGTGCGGATTACCCCGTGGAAACCGATGTCGTCGTCACCACCCCGACCGGCAAACGTCGTTTCACCCTGCGACCGCTGTTCGACGATCAGGAACTCGATACCCGTCGCACGGGAGGTCCGGTGTACTGGGAAGGCGCCGTGCGCACCGAAGGGGGACGCGGCTATCTCGAACTCGTCGGTTACGGCGGCAAGGTCAGTCTCTGACGTCGGAGCCCGAGGCTTCCCGTGCAGCGAGCGCGCGACCGCGCCAGTTCATCAACGGCGTCGTGCTGGCGCCATGCGCGACGATGCTCAACGCCACCACCGTGAGCACCGCGGCGGCGGCGGTCTGCGCCTGCGCACCGCCGAGGCCATGCACGAGCGCGTAAGCCAGATAGTTGAGGCTGCCCAGGCCGCGAATCCCGAACCAGCCGAACAGCAGGCGGCGCTGCCAGGGTGCGCCGGAGCGAATCGTCACCAGCCACACCGCGGCGGGGCGGACGACGAAGAACAGCGCGACGGCAAGCAACACGCCATCGAAGGTGAAGCGCGGAAGCACCGCCACGCCGACCAGAAACACCATGGCGGCACCGATCAGGCGTTCCATCGTTTCTCCGAACGACAGCGCATCGGAGACGACCCAGCCGACGGTTTGCGCGGGATGGTTCGCTTCGGACGTGGCCCGCTCGTTGGGATTGACGAGCAACTCGGCCGGCGCCCGCGCGCGGCTGTGTTCGTGCCGTGCCTCGTCCGCATCGTCTTCCTTGCCGACCGGTGGATGGCCGTGGGTGACGCCCATCTCCACCCGGCGTAGCCCGACGCCTGCCGCGAACGCCGCGAGAAAGCCCGAACTATGCAGTGCTTCGGCACCCGCATACGCCAGCGCCATGATGCCGAGCGCGAGAAAATCGCTCGGTGCCACGCCCGGTGCGAAGTGCCGGAGACGCGTGCCGATGTGGCCGAGACCCCAGCCGATGAGAAAACCGATGCCGATGCCTCCCACGCAGTCCCAGCCAAGTTCGACGCTGAACCAGTGCGGCCAGAAGCCGGCATCGCCGGACATTTCGCCGGTCATCCATGCGAGTGCGAGGACGAGGAAGGGCAGCGCGGTACCGTCGTTGAGGCCGGCTTCGCCGGAGAGCCCGACACGCAGCGCATCGTCGTCACGTGCGTCGTCGACGGAAACCAGACTGGCCAACACCGGGTCGGTCGGCGACAGAATGGCGGCGAGTGCCAGCGCGAGCGGCCACGGCCATCCGAAGGCGAAATGACCGACGAGGCAAAGCCCACCGACGGTCAGCGCCATGCCGGGCAGGGCGAGGCGGATCGCCATACGCCAGCCGGGATCGTTGAACGGCAGACGTAGCTTCAGACCGGTGATGAACAGCGAGACGATCATGCCCATCTCGGTGGCGGGCCGCAGCCACGCCGTGCTGTCCCCATCGAACGCGACGGCCGCCAGTCCCAGCAACGCGGGGCCGACCACCGCCCCAGCCACGAGATAGAGGGCGAACGCGGTGATCGGGCTGCGTCTTATGAAGCCGGCACTCGCCGAGGTGGCGACCAGTAGCACGCCAAAGAAAATGATCCAGCCGAGGTATCCCATGGCCCAGCATCGCGGTCAGGCCATGAAACGGCCGCGAAGGATCAGGCACGACCCGCGCGCAGTGCCCCGGGCGCGGAACCGACCACGCGTTTGAACGCCCGGCTGAACGCGGCCAGCGATCCATAACCCAGACGGAAGGCCACCGATTCGATCGGCTGGCGGTCGTGGGAGATCCACTGCGCGGCCAGGCGCATCCGCAGCTCGGTGAGGTAATGCACCGGGGTCATGCCGGTCACCGCGAGGAAACGCTCCGCGAACACCGAGCGCGAACTACCCATTTCCGCCGCGAGGTCGGCGACGGTCCACGCGCGACCCGGGTCGCGATGAAGGGCGACGATGGCCTTGCCCAGGCGGGGATCGCGCAGCGCCTGCAACCAGCCCGCCGCGTCGCCGCAGCCGCATTCGACCCAGCCGCGCACGATGATCGCCGCGACGACATCGGCGAGACGCGCCAGAATGCCGGCGAAGCCACTCCGCTTCGCGGCGGACTCGCGTTCCATCGCGGCGAGGATCGGCGGCAATTCCGGATACCGGTCGAGCAGGGTGCCGACCTGCATCACTTCGGGCATGGCATGCACCATGGGTTGCATCCCGCCGAGCTCGAAGTCCATGCAGCCGCTGAAGATCAGCGCGCCGTCCGCCCGTGTCGCGAACACGCAGTCAGGATGGATGTCCTTCACCGTGTCGCAGAGGGGTGTTTCGTCGAAGGTGGCGATATGCCGGGTGGTCGCCTCTTCGGACGAGAGCAACGCATGAGCACGCCCCTGCGACATGAGCAGCGCATCGCCCGTCTTCAGCGGATAGATCGTGCCGTCCTCGGTGCGCAGCAACACGGAGCCACGGCCGATGAAGTAGAACTGCGCCTTGCCGGGTGCGGCGTCCACGGCGATGCCGAACGGCCGGGCTACTTCGATCCGGCGGTATCTGACGCCGACCAGACGCATGCCCAGCAGGAGTTCGCTGGCGGGATCGGTGTCATGGACGGAGAGGGTAGCAGTCATGATCCGGACGAAAGATCAAATTTTGAGGATGATGCATCATATACCGTCCGGACCTGGCCGGGTAACCTCATGTTTTCTCCGACCAAGATACCGACCACATGGATACCTGCGCAGACACCGCCGACGCGGTGACGAAAACGACGGCTCCCGCCTGGGGAGCGGTCTTCGCCATGACGCTTGGCGTCTTCGGACTGATCACCGCCGAATTCCTCCCGGCCAGCCTGCTCACCCCCATGGCGCTCACGCTCGGCGTGACCGAAGGCATGGCCGGGCAGACGGTCACGGCGACCGCCGTGGTGGCGCTGTTCACCAGCCTGGTGATTTCCGTGGTCACCCGCAACACCGACCGCCGGCTGGTGTTACTCGCCTTCTCGGTCCTGCTGATCGGCTCCAACCTGCTGGTCGCCTATGCGCCCAACCTGACCGTGATGCTGCTCGGCCGCGTCCTGCTGGGTGTCGCCATCGGCGGTTTCTGGACGATGTCGGCGGCGACCGCCATGCGACTCGTACCGGAGGCGATGGTGCCGCGTGCGTTGTCGATCATCTTCAGCGGCGTATCCGTGGCCACCGTGGCCGCGGCGCCACTCGGGAGCTACTTCGGCCATCTGATCGGCTGGCGCAACGTGTTTCTGATCGCCACCGCGATCGGCGTGTTCGCCCTGGTGTGGCAGTGGTTCACGCTGCCGCGCATGCCGTCGAACGGCGCCGCACGCATGGGTACGCTGCTCAAGGTGATGAAACGTCCCGCGATGCGCACGGGCATGCTTGCGGTGATTCTGGTCTTCACCGGGCACTTCGCGTTCTTCACCTATCTGCGCCCCTTCCTCGAGACGGTCACCGGCGTAGGTGTCAACGGCCTGTCCGCGATGTTGCTGGGTTTCGGTATCGCCAATTTCGTCGGCACCTCGCTGGCCGGCTTCCTGCTCGAGCGCAATCTCCGGCTCATGCTCCTGCTGATGCCGCTGGCGATGGGTGCGATGGCGCTGGTGCTGGTCACGCTCGGTCGGGCGCCCGTCGCCGATGCCGTGCTCGTCTCGCTGTGGGGCATGGCGTTCGGCTGCGTGCCGGTGGCCTGGACGACGTGGATCACGCGGACCGTGCCCGATGAAGCGGAGAGCGGCGGTGGCCTGATCGTCGCTGCCGTGCAGCTCGCGATCACACTGGGTGCCGCGGTAGGTGGTGTGATCTTCGATGCGTCGGGTGCGACCGGTGTCTTCGTGGCATCCGCGGTCGTGTTGCTCGTGGCGGCGGCGACGATTTCGATGCGCTTGCCCGCGGTCGCTGCGTTGCCTTCGGGTGCGAGCGCCGCGCCCGGTCTGCACTAAGGCGCTGTCGCTCGACGGGCGCGCGCACGTGCGCGCTCCTGGCACGGCGTTTTCACCCCACGCTGTTCAAGCTTCGCGGTTGGTTGTGGATCGAAACGATGCGCAAGAACTTACGAGGCGAGCATGGCGAAGATCGTTCCAAGAACACCGGAGGAGCGCGCTCCCCGTCTCGCGTCACTGCGCAATCTGAAGATGGCGCGTTCGGCGCACGCCTTCGTACGCGGCAATACCGTGCAGTTCTATGAGTGGCTGGAGAAAGCCGGACGTGCCTTGCCGAGTGGTCCCGACGTGTGGATCTGCGGCGACTGTCATGTCAGCAACATCGGGCCGGTGGCCGATATGCAAGGCGGGATCGACATCCAGATCCGCGACCTCGATCAGTCGGTCATCGGCAACCCCGCGCACGACATCGTACGGCTCGCGGTATCGCTCGCTACCGCGGCGCGCGGTTCGGATCTGCCAGGCGTGGTGACGGCGCGCATGGTGGAACAGCTGATCGACGGCTACGAGCGGGCGATGGGCAGCGGTCGCAAGGAGTACCGTCTCGTCGACCGGCCGCCGTCGATCAAGCTGGTGATGAAGACGGCGCTCAGGCGGCGGTGGAAAGACCTTGCGCGCGAGCGCATCGACGGGGCGCACCCCCGCATCCCCGAAGGACGTCGTTTCTGGCCGGTGACGGAGGAGGAGCTGGAAGAACTGCGCGCGCTCGTGCACACGGAAGGCATGCGTTCGCTGGTCACGCAGATCGTGCATCGCGCCGATGACGCGGCGATCGAACTGATCGACGCGAAGTACTGGGTCAAGGGCTGCAGTTCGCTCGGACGCCTGCGCTACGCGTTGCTGGTGCGCGTCGGCGAAGGCAAGGGCGAACTCTGCCTGGTCGACGTCAAGGAAGCGCTGCGCGCCGCCGCGCCGCGCAGCGCGGAAGCGATCATGCCGCGCGATAACGCGACGCGGGTGCGAGAGGGCGCTCTGCATCTCGCACCCAACCTCGGCCAGCGGATGCTCGGTGGCAAGGTGCAGGGCCGCTCGGTCTTCGTGCGCGAGCTGAGACCGCAGGATCTCAAGGTCGACATCGAACGGATGGATGAGGGCGAGGCGATGGACGTCGCGCGCTACCTCGGCAACGTCGTCGGTCGCGCGCATGCCCGGCAGCTCACCCGCGAGCGCCGCAAGGCCTGGCTGGGGGAGCTTGCGCGTAACCGCCCGGCCAACATCGATGCTCCCTCGTGGCTCTGGCGCAGTGTCGTGGAACTGGTTCAGGCGCATGAAGGCGGTTATCTGGAGCACTGCCGGCGTTACGCCACGGCCGCACCCTGAGGACCTTTTTCACGCGGGGCGCTCATCGTGCGTGCTCCACTCCGCGTCGAAAACGACCGATGCCCCAGGGGGACCCATGAACAGCAGCGTGCCAGAGACGAAACCGACCGTCGAACCCGAGGTTTCCAAAGCGCTGGACAGCGCCACCGAAGACGCGGAGATGCCGCTGCCGAGTGACCCTAAGACGGTCTTTCTCGGCGGGCTCTTTCTGCTCGCCGTGCTGGCGGCGTCCTTCGTCGCACGCGAGGTGATCCTTCCGGTCGTTCTCGCTTTCATCCTGAAACTGCTGCTGCAGCCGGTCATGCGTCTGCTGGCCCGTCTGCGCGTGCCGCGCGTGCTCGCGTCGCTGCTGATGATCCTTGCGCTGTTCGGCATCATCGCCGGGCTCGGCAGTGCGCTCAGCGGTCCGGCCGCGAACTGGGCGAAGCGACTGCCGGAAGGTCTGCCTCGCCTGCAGGAGCGGGTCAAGGTGATCAGTGGCCCGCTCGACAGCCTCAAGGGCATGCTCGCGCACGCCAGGGGCATGGTCGGTGCAGGCGACGAGGGTCATCCGGCGCAACCGGCCCAGCCAGCGCAGCCGGCGTCGGCCGGAACGGCGGATATCCAGTCGGCCATCCTGTCCGGCGTACAGACCTTCACCTCGGAATTCCTGACCACCTTCCTCGTCCTGTTCTTCCTGCTCAATTCCGGCGACACCTTCCTGCGCAGGCTGGTCGAGGTGATGCCCCGCTTCAAGGACAAACGCCAGGTCATCGACATATCCCAGCAGGTCGAGTCGGACGTGTCGTCGTATCTGGTGACCATCACGGTGATGAACGCGGCGGTCGGTGTCGCCACCGGCCTGGCCATGTGGGCACTCGGCTTACCCGATGCGGCCTTGTGGGGCGCGGTGGCCTTCCTGCTCAACTACGTACCGATCCTGGGGCCGCTGGTCGGCGTGGTGACCTTTCTGGGGGTGGGCATGCTCAGCCTCGATCCGCTGTGGAAGGCCTTCATGCCGATGATTCTCTACGGGGCGATCCATGTGATCGAGGGCGAGACCATCACGCCCATGCTGCTGGCGCGCCGGTTCACCCTCAATCCGGTGCTGGTGATCATCTCCCTGTTGTTCTGGGACTGGATGTGGGGCGTGCCTGGCGCGATTCTCGCCGTACCGATGCTCGCGATCACCAAGATCGTCTGCGACCGGATCCGGCCACTGGCGGCCTTCGGGCATTTCCTCGAGGGGGAGAAACACGGGATCTCGCCTTGAGGGGCTCCTGGGACATGCGCCTGGCTCGATGCATTAAGTAAATTCGGCAGCGGCCGATACTCCTGCAACGTGTGACGTACGTCACAACGGGGGTGAGGCATGAAGATCGGAATCAGGATCCTGGCTACGGTCGCCGCGTCGGTGGGCATCGCCGTCGTCGTTGGCTTCGTGGGGTTGCGCGGCATTCGTGCGGCGGACCAGGGCGCCCATCGGATTTACGGCGAGGCGCTGGTGCCGATCGCCGAGGTGACGGACGTTCGCCATCACATCGACGAGCAGCGAACGGCGCTGAACCGGTCGCTGCTCACGGATGCGCCGGATGCCTCGGATGTGGCTCATGCCCGGATTCAGGTCCTGCGTGCCGAGGGCGATGAAATGTGGAAGCGTTATTACCCTGACCATGTGGATACCGACCGCGAGCGCGCCGCCGCGGACGCCTTCATCGCCGCGCGGAGTGCCATGCGGCCGCTGGTCGACGCTCAGCTGGAATTGCTCAAACGCGACCATGCCGCGGCGACGCACAACATGCTCACCGTGGTGGGCCCGTCCTTGCAGAAGGAGACGGATCTCATCGCGCAGCTGGTTACGATCAACCGCGAGCAGGCCAAGGCGACCTACGACGGCATGGTTGCCGACGGAGAGCGCTCGGCGGTCGAGGCGCTGATCGCGCTCGTGGTCGGCGCCGTGGCGATTGCCGTCATCGGCTTCTTCCTCCGCCGCGCGGTGATGCGACCGTTGCTCGAGGCCCGGGCACTGGCTTCGCAGATACGCGATGGCCAGCTCGGCAACCAGCTGACGGTGAGCGGGAACGATGAGCTGAGCGACACCTTGCGCGCGCTTGCCGCGATGGACGAGCAGCTGACGCTGATCGTGCGTCGCGTACGGGAAAACGCCCTGCAGGTGAATGCCGCCGCGCGTGACATGTCCGCCGGTAACGACGATCTTTCCAACCGGACGCAGGAGCAGGCGTCGTCGCTCGAGGAAACCGCGGCGTCCATGGAGGAGATGGCGGCGACGGTGAAGCAGAACGCGGACGCGGCGGGCCATACCCAGCGTCTGGCCGACAAGCTACGCAACGATGCGCAGGCCAGCCACACGATCGCCAGCACGGCGGTCGAGGCGATGGGGCGCATTTCGCAGGCGAGCACCGATATCGGCGAAATGGCCGTGCTGATCGACGAGATCGCCTTTCAGACGAACCTGCTCGCGCTCAATGCCGCGGTGGAAGCGGCGCGTGCGGGTGAACAGGGTCGGGGCTTCACCGTCGTGGCGGCCGAAGTTCGTGCGCTGGCGCAGCGCAGTGCGGCGGCGGCGAAGGATATCCGTCGCCTGATCGCGAGCACGCGTGACGAAGTCGGGCAGGGTAAGGAACTGGTGGAGTCGACCGGACGCTCGTTGGCGGGCATGGTCAGTGACGTGGGCGCCGTATCGGGGCTCGTCGGCGAGATAGCCGCCGCTTCGGTGGAGCAGTCGGCCGGTGTGGACCAGGTCAATCAGGCGGTCTCCGCGCTGGACGAGGTCACCCAGCAGAACGCGGCGCTGGTCGAAGAAGCCAGCGCCGCCAGCCGGGCCACGCTGGAACTGGCCGAGGCGCTGATGCGCGATGTGGCGTTTTTCAGGCTGGGCGATGAGCCGGCCAGCGTCGTGCCTGCCGCCGCCCCGGTGAGCCGCGCACAGGCTGCGCCCGTTTCCGAGCCGGCGCCAGCGCGCCTTCCCACGCTGCCACGTGCCGCGTCGGTGCGTGCCGAAGAGGCGGTGTGGCAGGAGTTCTGAGCGGACACTAGACCCGCAGCAGAGAGATCGCGATCTCCACGACGATCAGCACCACGATCGCGATCTCCAGCAGTTCGGCGCGGCGACTGGACGCTTCCTCATACAGCGCCGCGTAGGTATCGCGGACGATGGCCAGCTTGCGGTCGACCGACGCGCTGAGTGTCGGCACGCGGAACAGCGACAATGCGGTGCTGTAGACACGCGCCAGGTAGACGTCCTCGGTGACTTGCAGCGCATTGTCCACGCGCTCGGTCAGTTCGGTGACCTCCGCCACCAGCGTGTAGAGACGTCGTGCCAGATACGCGAAACGCCGCGATGCCAGCAGGGAAGCCGCCGTACGTGCGTTCTCCACCTGGTCATACATCAGCGGAAGTTCGTCATCGAGCAAGGTGTCGTAATAGCGCAGTTCGACCAGCTGGGCGTTGGCCACTTCGATCACATCGGCCACGTCGGTATCGCGTCGGGGTTCGTAGACGAACGCACGGTCCCAGTTGAGTACCACCAGATCGTCCGCGTAGTACGAGAAGCTGCGCGACAGCAGTTCCTTACGCGCCGCACGCGACAAGGGCCGGGTCTCTCCCGAGAGCACCTGGGTCAGGTCGAGTTGTTCTTTCAGCGATTCCGCGTCTACGGGGACGTCGAAGGCATGCACCGTCGCGATGAGGTAGTCCTCGTCGAGCGCGCTCGTTGCCGGCCGGTCGAGCGAGGGCAGGAGGATTTCGCGAACGCGCGCGAGAAGATCGGTCCAGAACGCCGGATCCGCACCGGCGCCGACCTGAGCGTCGAGCGATTCAACATCGCGCGTGTAGGCCGACCAGGGGCGGTCCTTGACCGAAATGCGCAGGGACAGTGCCGCGACACCGAAGTCGTAAAGTCGCACGGAGAGTTGCCCGGTCACGGGACCGTCAGCCAGCGGAAAGGCCACGTCGCCCAGCGCCAGCCACAACGGTGCGACCCCGAACGAGACCGCTTTCGGTGGCGTCGACAGATGGGAGCGGTTGAAAGCCTGTCCTGAGCGCTCGGCCCATAACCGTTCGGCGCGGGCAAGGTCGATGCTGTAGGCAATGTCGATCAGGCGCAGCGCGGTGAGTTCACCGGATGCGACGGTCAGCTCGTTCGATGTCACGGAGCACGTGCCTCGCCGAGGGGGATGCCCCAGTGTAGCCCGGACGTGCTGCTTGCCTGTGTCAGCGTGCGAGGCGTGCGCTGCGAGACAGGGGCACGCGTCGGAATGCCACGGCGACCAGGCGAACGACGCAGGTGAGCGCCGCCAGTGTCAGCAGGGCGACCGCTCCGGTCAACCAGATATCGAACTCCTCCACCGGATCGCGTGGGTCGATCGTCGCCGCCATCGGGGCGATGAATTCGATGAGGCGCCAGGCGACATAAGCGAGGGTAGGCACCAGCAAGGCCGCGATCCCGTTCGCAGTGCGCGACGCCGCCGGTGCCGCCAGGACCACGATGGTCAGGACGATACCGATCAGGCCGGCGGATCCAGGAAACAACAGCTGTGACACCGGGCTCTGCGAAAGAAAGGAGAAAGCTAAGCGGATACTAAGCTTCGGCAGTGACGGTTGGGTGACTTCGGCAAAAACCATGACTTTTGGCCTATTCAGCCGATTTTGCCCACTGCCGATACGCTTGCGAATGTGACGGGGGTCACAGAAGGGGCGGGATGACTATCGTGATGCGCAGTTCGCCCCTGAAAGAAATACCGATGGGCGACCTGCGGCTCGGCATGTTCGTCCACAAGGTCGGCGTGTCGTGGGTGTCGCACCCTTTCTGGCGGACGAAGTTCCTGCTGGAAGCCCCCGACGACCTGGCGACGCTCCGCGCGCTCGATGTGCCGACTATCTGGATCGATACGGATCGCGGACTGGACGTGCCGCCGGTGGACGTTCCGGTTGCGGCAAACGAGCCCAGCGTCGAGGCGGAAGAAGATGCCTCGTCGGTCGAAAACCCCACAGCGTCTCCCGCGCCCGTCATCGCCGCGGTCGCTCCGGACCCCGTCGCTACCGCCGCCGCCCTGTGCGAACGCGCACGCGGCGTGGTCGTGCGTATGTTCCAGGACGCACGTCTGGGGCGTGGCATCGATGCTGTCGCCGCGCGTGAGCTCGTCGACGACATGTCACGCTCGATCGAGGCACACCCGTCGGCTTTGCTGAGCCTCGTCCGCCTGAAGACCGCGGACGATTACACGTACATGCATTCCGTCGCCGTGGGCGCGCTCATGCTGAGCTTCGCCCGCCACCTGGGCCTGGATGCCTTGCGCGTGCGGGCGGCTGGCATGGCCGGGATGCTGCATGACGTCGGCAAGTCGCAGGTGCCCCTCGAGGTGCTGAGCAAGCCGATGGAACTCAGCGTCACGGAGATGAATCAGGTCCGCAAGCATCCGCTGCTGGGCCATCGGCTGCTGGTCAGCCGGGGCGGTGTGGACACCGAGGCGGTGGATGCGTGCCTGCACCATCATGAGAAGTTCGATGGCACCGGCTACCCGCACGGGCTGGTCGGCGAGCAGATCACGCGACTGGCGCGCATGACCGCTATCTGCGATGTCTACGACGCGATTACCTCGGATCGCCCGTACAAGAAAGGCTGGGATCCGGCGCATGCGGTGCAGCGCATGGCGAGCTGGCGCGGGCATTTCGATCCGCGCCTGTTCCGCGCCTTCGTCCGCACGGTGGGTGTCTATCCTATCGGTGCCCTCGTGCGCCTGGAGTCGGGCAGGCTCGCCGTGGTGCTCGATGGCTCGCGCGACTCGCTCACCCAGCCGGTGGTCCGGGTGTTCTATTCCATCGTGGAAGGACGCCGGGTCGACCCGTTCGTCCTCGACCTTGCGACACCCGGCTGCGAGGATCGTGTCGCGGCCAAGGAGGCACGAGGTGAGTGGTCGGAAGCGGAGCTGGCGAAGCTGGCTTTGCCCTGACGGGCGCCCTGGCCGATCTCAGCCCTCGCCGAAGGCCCGGTCGATCTCGGCGGATACGTTCACCATGGCGGCGCCGTAGCCTGGGAGCGGCTCGGAACCGGGCGGCCCGAGCAGGCGGGTGAGGGCGTGCGCGGCTTCGGCGATGCCGTCGAGTCCTTCGGGCGCCGCGAGCGAGGCGATGCGACGTGCACGAAAACGGCTTACGTCGAGATTGCCCGATACGGCGGCCTCGTTCATCTCCACGGCGTCGAAGATGATCTCGCCCATCGTGAACGTGTCGGCTTCCTGATTTTGCTGCATCTTCCTTTTCTCCCCGATGGTCGGCCCAGAGCATAGCTCCGCTGACGTGGCGACGGTGTCGACGCACTCCCAGGCCGGGCACCGCGCATCGCCGATCTGTGACGATGTTCGCATCGTATGACCAGATCGCCTCCCTTGCATCGGTTTCTGTCGAAACTTTCTGCCCGTTCGGGGCCGCGCGCCCCGCCCCTGCTGAGCACGCATGACGGGAAGGGCGGGATCGACCCGGCTCCGGTCGATGCCGCGCTTCGCGATCGCGGCGAACTCGTCCACCGTGCATTCGCCCGGATGGCTGCACCCGGCCACGTGAACCGGCCTGCGCCGCATGGCATCGAAGCGCCCCTCGCGTAGCTGTTCCATGGACGGCATCAGGGTGTCGATGCGGATCAGGCGTTTGCCATCGCGCTCGACCAGCGCCATGAGCAGCGCACCGCCCGGGGGGTAATCGTCCGGACGCGATGTATCGTGCCAGTCCAGGCCCAGGACCCCCGCCACGTTCGCAAGATTGGTGTCGTGTCCGACGAGCACCACGACGCCCTGGTGCGACGGGGTCAGGGATGCGACGTCCGTCGTGACGCCATTGGCCGCATCCAGCGTGGCAACGATATGCGCAACCAGATTGGAGGCCGCAAGCGACGCGGCGGGCATGGCTTTCTTCGTTACGGCGAACTGGTCGTTATGCAGCGTGATGATCCGGCCAAGCCGCGTGACGTCGCCGCGGCCGAAAGCGACCGTATCCAGCGGCATGCCTTCGACATAGGCGAGCATCAGGTTCTCGCTGAGTGTGCCAGCGAGTTTCATGGCCTTCGGCAGCGCATCCGGTGTGGACAAGAGGAGCTTCTTTCCGTCGCGTCGGGCGATGTCGGCACACGTAGCGCTTTCGCAGCCCAGCAGCACGGACTGCAGTTCATCCAGTGCAGGGGGCGTTGAACCGAGGGTTGCCGGTGCCGCGTCGTCGTCATCGTCCCTGCGGTAGTGGAACAGCGGGTTGTTGGTCGCGCCGTCCATGGCAAGGTACGTCGTGCCGCAGCCCGGCGTCAGCCCTTCACGCAGGGCCACGCTGCTCTCGCGATTGCGTGGCGTGCTGTCGCCGATGAGGACCAGCGAGGATCCCATGGGGCATGACTTCGACATGGCACCGTCGGCGACCAGTTCCTGGCGAAGGCGCGAGCCGATGGCCCGCATGCCCTCATGACCGTGCGCCGTGAGCATGCCCGGTGCCACGGGCCAGTCGGGCCAGCTGGCGTTCGCATAATCGACGTAGTTGGCGTTGGGTTTGGTCGGCGAGCGGATGCCGTGGCGCAGTAGCACGATCTCGACCTGCGCGTGATCTTTCGCATGCGCCATGGGCGCCGCAAGCACCGCCGCAGCGAGGAGTAGGGCGAGCGCGGCCCTCACAGCTTCACCGACAGGTCGAGAAAGATACCGCGACCGGGCAGCCCGAAGTAGAGCGGATCGCCTTTGACCGACTGCGTGCCGGCATAGCCGGTGTACTTGTGCACGTTGAACAGGTTGTTGACGTCGATGCTCACGGAAAAGCCCTTGGTTCCGGCGGGGCCTTTGTCCGTGCGGTAGCCGGCGGCGGCGTCGACGCTCATGTAGCCGGCGATGCGCTGATCGTTATGGAACGCCAGGTTGCCATCGTCGTCGGTCGTATTGTCCAGACCGTACTGGTGGCCGAGGAACTTGCCCATCAGCGAACCGAAGTACCCGTTGCTTCCGCTGTAGAGCAAACCCAGCGCGGCCGTGACCTTCGGTGTGCCGGCGACCTGCACGCTGCTGTTCTTGTACGTGGCCTTGTTGTAGCTGGCATTGCCGTAGAGGCTCAGCGTGCGCGTCAGCGCCCAGGTCCCTTCGACTTCCGCACCCTTGTAGATGGCGCCGCCACCGTTGACGTACGTGCTCTCGTTGCCGTTGTCGGTGGCGACCTGGGTCTTGGTGATGTAGTTGGAAAAGTCGATGTAGTAGACATCGGCGCCGAAGGTCAGCTGGCGTGACGCGAAGGCCGTGCCCAGCTGGTAGTTCTTCGTGGTTTCCGGGCTGAGGCCGTGTGAGCCGTTGACCTGAATGACGTCGATGGGCGGTGCGAGGAAGCCCCTGGCGGCCTGCAGATACGCGCTCCACTCATCGCTCAGGCGGTCGTGCACGCTGATCGAGGGCAGGGTAGCGTGATAGGTCGCTTCCGCATCGAGCGGCACCGGCGGGGATACCTTATTCAGCGGTGCGTCGATGCTGCGGGTGACTTCCGAGTAGCGCACGCCCGGACTCACGGTGATGCTGTCCGTGGCCTTCCAGTCGTACTGGAGATAAGGCTGCAGCGTGTCGGTGCGGTCGCTCAGCTCGTAGTTCTGGACGGGGCTGTACTTCGTGCCGGTCTTCTCGCCGGTGGTCAGGTCGAGCGGATACTGGTACCGCGCATCGAGGTTTCGTTCGAGCCAGACACCCGTCTTCAGTGTGCCGGGACCGAGGTCGCGGCCAAGGCGAAGCACGTTACCGAACGCATGAAAGCCGGAGTCGGACAACTTGCCCGGCACGTCGTCCGCCACGGTGCGCACCTTCTTGCCGGCCGCATTGTAAAACGTCACGCCATTGTCGGCAGGGTCGATGTCCGACGCGTCGCTGGCCTTGCGCGCCCAGTGGTCGAAGCTGTTGTAGTAGAGCTTGTCGTCGACGGTCCAGTCACCGACCTGGCTGGTGAGACCCAGATAAGTGAAGCTGGAGTAGTAGGCGGCGTTGTTCGCACCGGCGAAGTTCTGCAAGGTCGGATCGTTGCCGAGCCCGAAACGCCAGCCGTAGCGGTCGATTTCATCCTTGGTCGCGCCCTGCACGGTGTTCTGGTGTTCGCGGTTGTAACTGGTGACGAACGTGAGTTCGGTGGTGGTACCGAGCTGCGTGATCGTCTTCAGGAAGATGTGCTCACGGCGATCGTCCGTACCTTTGAGGTAGGTATCGCTGGATTCCTTGGAGATGTCGGCGAACACGCGCGTGTTGCCGAGGGTTTCGTCGGCGGTGACGCCGCCGGCCCGCGTGTTCCAGCTGCCCAGCGTGAGGTAGGGCGTGATGCCCGGCTCGTCGGACGGATCGCGCGAGCGCAGTGCGATGGTGCCGCCGAAGGTGGCGTTACCGATGGTGCTGCCGCCACCCGGGCCACGGTCGATCTCCGCCTGGCCGAGCACATGATTGTTGAAGTAAGCCGAGGTCGTGTGGTGCAGGTCGCTGGCGTCGCCGAAGGGAATGCCGTCGAAGGTGATGTTGAACTGGCCATCCTGGAATCCACGCAGGCTGATGCCTTCGTTCTTGCCCAGGCCCGGACCCTCGGGTGAGGTCACGGTGATGCTCGGTGCGTACTTGATGATGTCGTCGAAGTTGGCGTTGAAGCGCAGGCCGTCGCGGATGAAACGCTCGTCGATCACCGAGGTCGGCTGGGTGGCGTCGAGCGGCGCGGCGCTCGGTGCCAGCGTGTCCACCGCGTTGGCTGAGACGCTGACCGGCGCGAGGTTCTTCGCGTCGTCATGGGTGTCGATGGCGGGCAGTTCCCTCGCCGGCGCCGGGCCGGCCCCGACGTTTCCCGGCACGATCTTCACCGTCGTCGGGGTAACGAAGCGGTAGGTCAGGTGCGTACCGCGGAGCAGGGTGGCCAGCTGCTTTTCGGCGGTAACGCCGCCCGGAGCGGCGGTGCTGCGCGCGTCGTCCGGCACGCTGGTGTCATAGACCACCTGCCAGCCCGAATCCTGCGCAAAGCGATCCAGTGCCTGCGAGAGCGGCATGGCGGCGATCGGTGTCGTGCTCACCGTGGCGGCGCGGAGCGTGGGCGAGGCGGTGGCCGCGAGGGCGAGGGCGATACAGAGCGCGAGCGAATGACGCATGGGAACGCTTTCCTTTGAGGGGTAGAAGCATGGCAACGTGTGGTGCCGACCCCATCAAAGAGTCCGTTCGCGGGCCATCGGGTACCGCCGATTCGATGAATTTTTTCTTACAGCGTCGTTTAGCGCTTCGCCGAAACGAACCGGATGCGTCCTGGTTCGCGGATCACGCGGACGTTCGGCAGGCTGCCGAGGTAGCTGACAAAGGCCTCGACGTCGCTCGCGTGGAAGACGCCGCTGATACGTTTGTCCGCCAGGTCGGGGTCGTCGATGGTCAGCGGTGCCTGCGTATACGCGTTGAAGCGCCGGGCCACGTCGGCCACGCTGCTACCGTGGAAGGCGATCTCCGCCGGCAGCCAGGGGGCGACCGTGGCAGTGGCGTGATTGGCGTGACCCAGCAGACGCCCGTCCATGGCGACGCGTGCGTCTTCGCCCGCGCCGAGCGCGACGATAGTATCGGTCGACCATGCGGAGCCGGTGACGCGCTGGCTCGCGCGATCCAGCCATGCCACGGGGCGCTGCGATACGGTCACGCGTCCGCTGACCACGCTGACGTCGGTCTCGCCGTCGCGAAGACCGACGTTGAAGACCGTGCCGATGTCGTCGATCCGCTGGCCACCCGCCATCACGGACAGTGGGCGCGCCGGATCCTTGCCTATGTCGAAACTGGCGTGGCCGGCGATTAGCGTGATGCGGCGTGCATGAAGATCGAAGGCAACGTCCACCATGGCGCCCGGTGCAAGCTGGAGCCATGTGCCGTCATCGAGTGCAACGCTGCGGACGGCGGCAGCGTCCGCCGCATAGCGCACTGCCGGGGTTTCCCGGGCCGGCCATGCGCCGATGAGTCCGATGGACACGGCCATCGCGACGCTTGCGGCGATCGCGAGGCGTCGGACGGTGCGGGCCCGCTGACGCTCATGGCGGTGGGCTGTTGCGGGTTCGGCTGCGGCGGATGGTCGCTGGCCATCCTGCGGTGCCGCGACCCTGGACGCCTGGCCGCCACGAACGAACGGCAGCACCGACGGTTCGCTGTCGGCCAGTGCGCGCAGTTCGTCGAACGTAGCGATCTCGGCCAGCGTCGCTGCGCGCATTTCACCGTGCAACTGAGCGATGGCGAGGTATTCGGCCACATGCTGGGGCGACCGGCGCAGCCAGTCGAGAAAGCGCTGGCGGGTGCCCGCGTCGACCTCCTCACGCATGTCGAGGTGCCAGGCCGCGGCTTCTTCGGTCGTGCGTCGCGATACGCGCGTCGTCCGTGCTTCATTCATAGCGCAGCATCCCTTGCCGGCACGTAGCCAGTCCCTTGACGATGTATTTCTTGACCATGTTGGTGGAGATCGACAACTGCTCCGCGATCTCGCGGTAGGACAGGTCATCGCGGTAATGCATGACCAGGACGGCGCGACATTTCGGCGAAAGCCGTCCGATCAGTGTCGCCAGTCGTTCACGGCGCAACGCGCGATCGACGTCGGCGCCCGCGTCGCATGGCGTGGCGAGGCGTTCGATAACGTCTTCGAGCCCTTCACTGCTGATCGGCGCGCGCTGTTTCATCTGCGCGTGTTCCTTGACCAGGTTGGCGGCGACGGTGAACAGATAGGCTTCGGGGTTGCGAACGTCCGAAGCATCGCCCTGACCATTGCGCAGCAGGCGCAGGTAGACCTCCTGCACGAGGTCTTGCGCATCCCAGCGATGGGAGACGCGGCGGAGGAAGTAATTGGCGAGGGTGGGACCCTTGTCGACCAACAAGCGCGCCCAACTCGACGGCGTCTCGTGGCTCAAGGTCGCTCCCGGTTCGTGTGACGAGCCTAGGAGGCGTTTGTGGCAGCGGTGTTACGGCGCAGGGCCGGCTCCTGTGGGAGCCAGCCCCGCTGGCGATGCTCTTTACAGGTCGAACGAAGCCGACACCAGGAACGTACGCGGCGTCCCCTGGCTCAGGTAACCGCCATTGGCACTGGCCCAGTAGCCCTTGTTGGCCACGTTCTGCACCGTCAGGCGGAACGTGACGGGCACACCCTCCAGATGCGCCGTGGTACGTGCACCGATGTCATAGGTGGTCCATGCCGGCAGCTTCAGCGAGTTGGCGGCATCCAGGTACTGCTTCCCCGTGCGGACGGCGCGTGCGCTCAGCGAGATATCCGGGGTGTTCGGAATGTCCCATTCCGCACCGAGGTTCGCCTGGAAGCGCGGCGTGCCGATCGAGTCCCTGCCTTCGTTGACCCCGTCCTGCGTGTCGGTCTGTTCCGGCTGGATGTAGTTGGCGCCGCCCAGCAGGCGCAGGCCCTTGACCGGTTCACCGAAGAAGCTCCATTCGACGCCGCGGTTGCGCTGCTCGCCGTTGACCACGTAGGTGATCGTCGAGGGATCGACATACGCGTTGGGCTGCTTGATCTGGAACAGCGACAGCGTGCTGCCGAACTCGCCGGCGTCCCACTTGACGCCGACCTCGTTTTGCTTCGATTTGTAAGGTGCGAATACCCGGCCGGCATTCGTCACCGGCAGGCCGCCGTACGTATCCGGCGCCTGGCCGCCCTGGGTGAGCGCTTCGATGTGGTTGGCGTAGATCGACCACTGATCGGCGAACCGGTAATTGATGCCGACGATCGGGCTGTTGGCGAACTGACTGTATTCCGAGTTCTTCACCTCGGTGCCGTAGTCGTAGCCGAGCACCTCGAGCTTCTGGCGCCGGGCGCCCAGGGTCACCTGCAGGCGGTCGTCCATGAAGCCGAGCGTGTCGGAGACGGCAACGCTGCGCAGTATCGTACGCCCGGTGATGCCCGGATCGGCAATAGGACCGATGTCGTAGTCGAACGCCGGAACCGGCACGTAGGTCGGCGAATAGATGTTGGTCTGGATGGGCGTCAGCGAACCGGCGTACGCCGCCTTCTTGCGGAAGTTGAGTGCCGAGAAACTCACGTTGATGCGCTGGCTCACGTCGCCGTCGAACTTCGCGTTCAGACCCGCCTCGCCGGTGGCGGTGTCCGCGATATAGGGGACGGTGAAGCGTGTCTCGGTGGCGCTGCCGCTGCCGTCGAGCAGCCTCGGGCTCACGTAGTCGCCATACTCGTTACCGTGATGGACACCGGCGGCCACGTAACCGGTCAGCCAGTCGGTGAAGTCATATTCGGCACGAACCACGCCGAAGGTATCTTCCAGCGACGAGTTGGACCACGGCTGGGCATAGTTTGTCTTCGCCGAAGGCGCGCGCGGCACATAGGTCAGGCCGCCGTTGTAGACGACCGCACGGCCACCCGTAATGTCCTGCTTCTGATAACCCAGATCGGTCGTGATGCGCAGGTTCTCGCCCTGGAAGTCGAACGCGACGCCGAGCGCGGTGACGCGACGCTTTTCGCCATCGATGGCGTCGCCACCCTCGCGGTGGACGGCGTTCACGCGGATACCGAATTCCTTGCCGGCGCCGAACCGACGGCCGATATCGACGCTCTCGCCGATCTGGCTGTCGCTGCCCCAGTCCATGCCGATACGCGTGATGGGTTCGGCCTCGGCGCGCTTGGGCGCGATGTTGATGTTGCCGCCGACGGCCGTGCCTCCCGGGCTGATACCGTTGAGGAACGCGCTGGCACCCTTGAACACCTCGACGCGGTTGACCAGCTCAGGCGCCAGCAGCTGACGCGGCAGGAGGCCATAGAGACCGTCGAAGCCGATGTCGTCGCTGGCGACCTGGAAACCGCGGATCACGAAGGTCTGCGAGAAATTGCCGTAGCCGAAACCGGTCCGGACCGACGGGTCGTTCGAGACCACGTCACCCAGCGAGCGGGCCTGCTGATTGCGGATCAGCGTGTCCGTATAGCTGGTCATGCTGAAAGGCACGTTCATCATGTCCTGGTTACCCAGCACGCCGAAGCGGCCGCCCTGGGCAACCTGCCCACCCGCGTAGGCCGCCGTAGGCGCGACGACATTCGCCGCTACCTGCATGCCGGACAGGGTGGTGACGTTGTCCGTGTGCTTGTTCTGATCGTCCGGGGCGGATGCATCGGCCGCGTGTGCGGCACCGGTGACGAGAAGCGCACCGATGAGAGAGGCGCGGATGGACACGGCGAGGCGGCGACGCGCCTGGAAGGAGGTGGCAAGCATGGTGGTCCCGAGAGCGAGAGTCGCCCGGCTAGAGGCGAATGGAAATGCGAATCGATCTTATTATGATCGATCCGTGAATCCGCCGCCAGTGGCGGGACGCCGCGGCCATTTGACTTCCGGGGCGGTGCGCACGAGCATGGTCATGCCTTCTAGATGCCGGGCGCCAGGATGAGGGACGCCATGAGCCTTGAAGACACCTTTCTCGTCGTGGGTATCGGCGCTTCCGCCGGTGGCATCGAAGCCCTGCAAGGTTTTTTCCAGGGCGTGCCGGCTGAACTGGACGCCGCCTTCGTCGTTGCGACCCACCTGAACCCCGAACGCGAGAGCCTGCTGCACGAGGTACTGGCGCGCTTCACCTCCCGGCCCGTCTCGGTCGCCGTCCATGATTCGCCTGTGGAATCGGGGCACGTCTACGTACTGCCCGAAGGAGCCACCCTGACCACCGCCCAGGGCCGCCTCGTGCTCACTGCGACCGTGGGTCGCGGCGAGGTCAAGCCTGTCGATCTGCTCCTGGCGTCGCTGGCCACGGACTTCGCCGAGCGGTCCGTCGGCGTGGTTCTCTCCGGAGGCGATGGAGACGGGACGCTGGGGGTCAAGGCGATCAAGGAGCACGGCGGTATCACCATGGCTCAGGCGCCCGATGGCTTCGGCCCGCGCCATCCGAGCATGCCCGACACGGCGATCTCCACGGGTTTCATCGACTTTGCCTTGCCCGCCGAGCGTATGGGGGCGCGCCTGCTCGACATGATGCACGCGGCGGATGCCCTCGAGCGGACCGGCATCGCATCCAGGGAGGCGGAGCAGTCCCGCGCCGATCTGCTGGGCCACATCTACAAATTGCTGCGTGGCCAGCTTGGACACGACTTCAGCGGATACAAGACGAAAACCTTCGTCAGGCGCGTGGAGCGACGCATGCAGGTACACGACATGCGCTCGATGGATGAGTATCTGGCGCTGCTTCGCACGGACGCGCAGGAGGTGCACGCGTTGTTCCGCGACCTGCTGATCAGCGTGACCAGTTTCTTCCGGGACGCCGCCGCTTTCGAAGCGCTGGCGGCCAGCGTGATACCCCGGCTCTTCGAGCACAAGGGAGCCGACGATGTCGTACGCCTCTGGGTGCCCGGCTGTGCCACGGGTGAAGAGGTTTACTCCATCGCCATCGTGGTACGCGAATACATGGATGCGTTGAGCGCGCCGCCGAAAGTCCAGTTGTTCGCCACCGACATCGATGACAGCGCGCTTTCCGTGGCCCGCGCGGCTCGCTATCCGGAAGCACTGATGACGTCCGTGTCCGCTGAGCGCCGCGAGCGATTCTTCACCGCCGACGGGGACGCATACGTGGTGGCCAGGGAAGTGCGCGACCTGTGCATCTTTTCCCCGCACAGCCTGATCCGCGACCCGCCGTTTTCCCGCATCGACCTCGTGTCCTGCCGCAATCTGCTGATCTATTTCGGCGCGGATGTGCAGAGCCAGGTGATTCCGATCTTTCATTACGCCCTTCGTCCGGGCGGTTTCCTGTTTCTGGGCTCCGCTGAAAATGTCAGTCTGTTTGACGATCTGTTCGAATCCCTGGAGAAGCGCCATCGTATCTTCCGTCGCCGCTCGGACAGCACCCGCAATCTGCGCCTTCCGGTGGGTCCCGCGCGGGGTGCCGGCGGGTACGCCGCCGTGATGTCCCCACGCCGTACCGACGTGCCGGGAACGGGTCTTCGCCAGCTGGTGGATCAGCAGGTGCTGGATCGCTTCGCGCCTGCGCACGTCGTCGCCAACCGCGATGGCGACGTGGTCTATTACTCCTCGCGTACGGGCAAGTATCTCGAGCCGCCCGCCGGCGCGCCGACCCGTCACCTGATGACCATGGCGCGGAAGGATATCCGGCTCGATCTGCGAACCTGCTTCCGTGCCTGTGTCGAGAGCGGCCGTGCCAGCAGCCGCGAAGGCGTCATGGTGGAACTCGAAGACGGGCGCATCCAGGTCCTCACGCTGCACATCGAGGCCCTTCAGGGCGGAGACGCCGCCGATTCGCTGTACATCGTCCTGTTTGTCGATCAGGGAGTGGTCCAGAGTCGCGGCGATGCGATCGATCACCTCGGTCGTGGCGGCGCCGACGGTTCGCAGGTGGAACACGAACTGCGCGAGACGCGCGATCGCCTGCAGTCGATGGTAGAGGAGTACGAGACCTCGCTCGAGGAACTCAAAGCGTCCAACGAAGAGCTCGTCTCGGTCAACGAAGAACTCCAGTCCACCAACGAGGAGCTAGAAGCATCCAAGGAGGAACTGCAGTCCGTCAACGAGGAACTGCACACTGTCAATGGCGAGCTTCACGGCAAGATCGACGCGCTCGACCGGGCCAACAGCGACCTGATCAACCTGTTCGACAGCACGAACGTGGCGACGGTGTTCCTGGATCGCGGTCTCGTCATACGCTCCTACACACCGGCTGTCGCAACGGTCTTCAATATCCGGGGCAGCGACCGCGGCAGGCCTATCACGGATTTGTCCACGCAGCTGCTGATTCCCACCCTGCCGGAGGACATCGACAAGGTCTTCCGGTACCACGCGCCGATCGAGCGGCGCACCACCAGCGAGGACGGGCGGCGGCACTACCTCCTTCGCGTCGCCCCTTATCAGGCTTCCGATGCGCAGGTGGACGGCGTCGTGGTGACGTTTCTGGACATTACGAGCCTGACCCGCTCGGAAGCGCGACAGAGGATGCTCATCGCCGAGTTGCAGCATCGGACGCGCAATCTGCTGACCATCGTGGAGAGCATCGTCCGACGCACCGTCAAAGGTTCGCAGGGCCTCGACGAACTCAGCGTCCGTCTCGGTGCGCTCAGCCGTGTGCAGGGTCTGGTGGGAAGCCAGTCCGGTGAGTCGATCGACCTGAGCGATATGCTTCGGCTGGAACTGGAGGCTCACCCGGTGCCCGCCGGCAAGGTCTCCATCGAGGGTCCCGCCGTGCCGCTCAGCTATGACGTGGCGCAGACACTGTGCATGGCGCTGCACGAGCTGACAACGAACGCGGTGAAGTACGGTGCATTGCGGAACGACGGTGGAGGCACCCTCGCCGTGACCTGGCGCCTCATCGGCGAGAGCGAGGAAACGCTGTCGTTGACGTGGAAGGAAAGTGGCGTGGCGATCGCGAACCGCGAGGTCGGAAAGGGTTTCGGACGGGAGCTGATCGAGCAGGCGCTCGCGTTCTCGTTACGTGCCAGGCCCTCCTGGCAACTGGAGGAAGACGGTGTCCGCTACGTTCTCGACATGCCGATGAACAATCGCGGCGTCCATTACTGATCGGCGAGGGGGGGGGGCGAAGACCATGGGTATGGAACTGACCGGCAAGGCGGTCATGGTGATCGAGGACGACTACGTCATCGCGCAGTCGCTCGTCGTTCTCCTTCGATCGGCAGGTGCCAACGCCATCGGACCGTTCGGATGGCTCGATGAAGCGATCCGGCATGCCGCATCGGACGCCTACATCGATGCGGCGCTGGTCGATGTAAACCTGCACGGCGAGTATTCCTATCCCGCCGTCGATGCCCTCCTGGCTCGTGGAGCGCACGTCGTGTTCATGACCGGCTATGCGCGCGACAGCATCAAGCCGGCCTACAGCGGCTGTACGGTCTGCACCAAGCCTTTCAGGCGCGCCGACGTGGTCGAGGCGTTGCTGTCCGTCCCCGGCCGCCAGCGCCCGGCACACGCATCGTAAAGCCGCCCCCGGACACGGCCGGGGGCGACGTATCGCATCAGCGACCGAGGTCGCTCAGGAAGCGCCTGGTGTACTGCAAGGCACTGGTGCCCGATACCGAGTTGCACGTCGGCGAGGCGAAGCCGCCATTGTTGCCGTTGGTGCATGGCGTGTCGCGATCGAGCGACCAGAAGTGCACGCCGGCCAGCTTGTTGGTCGCGGCGTACGCCGTCACCTCATCAATGTCCTGAAGGGTGAAGGTCTCGCTCGACACGTCGTTGACACCGATCATCGGCGTGAGCTCGATCTTCGTCAGCGGAATGCCGTAGGTGTGCTGCAGGTTCTTCGCCGCCTGGATGGCCGACTGACCCATGTCGCAGCTACCGCCGCTGACCACGCAGACACCGGCACCGGCCGCACCGTAATCCATCGTCATGAGGTTGATGGTGTAGTTCTGCAGGCCGGATGCGAGCACGGCACGGACCACCGCGTCACCGGTGCCGTTCAGGCCGCCGTAGCTGCCGTCGGAAGCGGCCAGGGTGGCGAGGGTGAACGAGAAACGCAGGTTCGGGTACAGGCCAGCGGCGTACTTCGCGTTGGCGATCAGGGCGTTCAGCTGAGCGGGTGTCTGTCCGCCTTCGATATCGAAGTCGATGCCGACGAGGTGCGATGAGTTGTACGTCTGGATGAACTTGGCCATGCCCGCGGTGCTGCCACAGGTAAACGTCCCCGCCTGACCACCGGTGGAGACGACGTAGTTCACGCCTGCACTATTGAGCCGCGCGATGTTCGCGCTGGCAAATGCCGCGGCGGGAACGCCGCCCCAGTTCTCGCTGCCGCATTCGCCGGTCGCGAAGGCGAGGGTGATCGCACCGATGTTCGGAACCTGCGTGGACACGAGGCTGCCGCTGCCGACGACCGGAATCCGCGTTCCGGTGACCAGCGTCGACATGATGTTGGTGTTCCAGTCGAGGTTGATCGTGATGTCCTTGTACGGACTGAACAGCAGGTCGCCCGCCGCGGGCGGCGGGTTGGTCGGCGGATCGCCGCCCGGGTTGCCTGGATCGGTGGGTGGCGTTGTCGTGCCGCCGTCGCAGGCGCCCTGCGAGGTCCACGGCTGACCGGAGCCGGCACCGCCGCTGTTGGTGGCGGGATCGTTGCCCTGAGTCCACCAGTTGGCGACGTAGTTGGTGCCATTCTTGCTGGCCACGTTGCCGCCGGTATAAACCGTGCCGGCCTGCCAGGCGGCGGCGCACGCCGTGGCCGCATGCGCGGCGTTGACAGGGACGACCGAGGAAAGAGCGAGCGCGATAGCGAGGGCGAGACTGCCTGTACATCCGCCCAGTACCGCACGAGACCGCATAGCTGATGCTTTCGGGAACATGGAGCGCCTCCGGATCGAGTGGTGCTTGAAAGGGAAGGGGCGCGCGCGACCACGGCGGAGTGCCGGCGTCTACGTCCCCTGACCGCGTCCTTGCGCGATACGACCAACCACGATTGAGCGCTTACGGTTTAGTCCGGAATGACAACGTTGTCTATTTGGAATGTGACGAAATGTGACGGGTGCCATGAAAGCCGCGACGCCAGTTTTGCGGCATCGCGGGGTATTTTTTTTCGTCGATGCTGTGTATGCGATATCCCGCTCGTGATGCACTGCGCAAGCCACTTACCGCCAAGAGTGACGGTTCAATTGTCCTGAATGACAACGTGGGTCAATCGATCCGTGTCACGATGTCGCCGTCGCGAGTCCGCTTGCCGGAAGCACGTATGCGTCCAGGCAAAGGGTACGGTCTACCCGACGCGATGCTGAGGCAGTGAGTCGATCGTGGGCGTGCGGTGCTTCTTCAGCTCGTGCGTTATCGCGACGATCAACGCCGGCATGGTGTCCGGATCGACGATCGTGCGAAGGGTCCTGCGCAGCGCGCGCAGATCCTGCTTGCTACCTATCGTGTCGGACAGGGCGGACATAGCCCTGGCGAGTGCCTTGTCGCGTTCCGCATGATGGGGGGCAGGCATCCCGGCCGCCTTGCGCGCTTTGCGGATCAACTCCAGCTGCATGCGCAACCGTCGGGCCCGCCTGCGCCAACGGTGAAGGTTGGCCGTCGTCGCCGACTTGCGCATGCGCTTGCGCGCTTTCGCGACGCGCTTTTCCGAGTTCGCGACCGCGTGTTCGAGTACATGCCGGGACATCTTCCGCCAGGGAAGCGCGGCGACGGCGTGGGCGAGTTCGCGAATGCGTTTGCGGCGATCGAGAAACCGGGGATCCTTGATCAGCGCCGCCGTGAGCCGACTCTCGCTGCGCAACTCCAGCGCCTCGATGGCGTGCTTCCATCCATCGGACGGATCGGCGCCCGCAAGCAGGCGAGCGGTGAGCACGGCGACGTGGGCGTCGCGCAAGGGCGAAAGACTCACCGCGAGGCGATCGATGGCGGTTTCCAGTGGCGGCAGCGCGCCCTCGAAGACCGTCGCTCCGAGTCTCAGCAGACTCTTGAGTCGGCGCAGGGCTTTGCGGGCTTCGTGGATGCCCGTGTGCGGCTGCTTGCTATCGCCCAGCGACCGGATGGCTCGACGGCATTCGCTGGCGGCGAATGCGGCCAGGGCCGTGGCGAGTTTCGGTGTGGTCGGCATGGCGGCATTAATACCACGCTTACATGGTCTTCACGCCACGCTGCCGCCACTGACACCGGTTCGTCATACGCGCTTGCTACCTCTGGGAGACCAAGACCGGAGGCGCGCCATGAACAGCACCGTCCTGACCGAACAAGCCGCGGGGTCGCCGCAAACCCGCTTGCTCAGCCTGGGTATCTTCACCGCGGTTCTGCTGGCTGCGACCGTTTATGTCGCTATACAGCTCGGCCACGATCTCCATGTGGCGCCCACCAGCCCAATCTTCGAATACGTCCTGCTCGGCGTCGCGCTGCTGATCGCGCTGGGCTTCGAATTCGTCAACGGCTTTCATGACACCGCGAACGCGGTGGCGACGGTCATCTACACGCGGTCGTTGCCGGCTACCTTCGCCGTGGTCTGGTCCGGTGGCTGGAACTTCGTGGGTCCTGATCTCGAGTGGTGCGGTGGCCTATGCCGTGTTGCAGTTGCTCCCGATCGGACTCGTGCTCAACGTAGGCAGCGGAACCGGTTTCGCGATGGTGTTCGCCTTGCTGCTCGCATCGATCGTCTGGAACCTGGGCACCTGGTATCTCGGGCTGCCGTCGTCGAGTTCGCACACGCTGATCGGCTCGATCATCGGGGTAGGCCTGATGAACCAGATGATGAATCCCGGCAACGCGAATGCCGCCGTCGACTGGAGTCAGGCACTGAGCGTCGGCAAGGCCTTGTTGTTTTCGCCACTGATCGGCTTCGGTCTCGCTTTCGCCCTGCTGATGCTGCTCAAGACGTTCGTCAAGGCGCCCGAGCTGTACGCCGAACCACATGGCGACAAGCCGCCGCCGTTCTGGGTGCGCAGTCTGCTGATTCTGACCTGCACCGGCGTGTCTTTCGCGCATGGTTCCAATGATGGACAGAAGGGCATGGGCCTCATCATGCTGATCCTCATCGGTACCGTGCCGAGCGCATATGCACTGAACCGGGCGGTGACGCAGGACGAGACGCAGAGTTTTGTCTCGGTCGCCCACCATGCGAGCGAGACGCTGCAGAAGTATGCGCAGGGCGCGGCGCCGGTGGCATCGGCACGCAGCGAGATCGAGCGTTACATCCAGTCGCGCGAGGCGACGCCGACGACGATGGCCGCCCTGGTCCAGCTCACGGACAGCATCGGCGCGCAGGTTGCCAACCGGCCCACGCTGGCCGACGTGCCGGAGCATGAAGTCAACAACGTTCGCAACAACATGTACCTGAGTTCGGAAGCGCTGCGCCTGATGGAAAAGGACAAGAAGCCCG
Source organism: Dyella sp. 333MFSha (assembly GCF_900102405.1). NCBI lineage: Bacteria > Pseudomonadati > Pseudomonadota > Gammaproteobacteria > Lysobacterales > Rhodanobacteraceae > Dyella > Dyella sp. 333MFSha. The sequence goes on from NZ_FNBR01000001.1 coordinate 1,038,450, forward strand.
CCTTCCGTGCGGAGGACAGTGCCGTGCTCGGCAACTACCACGGCCTGCTGGACAAATCGACCAAGTTCATTCCGCCGTGGGTGAAGGTCGCCGTCGCCATTGCGCTGGGCCTTGGGACGATGGTCGGCTGGCGGCGCATCGTGCGCACCGTGGGCGAGCGCATCGGCAAGCAGCACCTGACCTATGCGCAGGGCGCGTCCGCGGAGGTGGTCGCCATGCTCACGATCGGTGCCGCCGATCGCTTCGGTCTGCCGGTGAGCACGACGCACGTGCTCTCATCGGGCGTAGCCGGCTCGATGGTCGCGAACGGTTCGGGTCTGCAGTGGAGCACGGTGCGCAGCATGCTGATGGCCTGGGTGCTGACCTTGCCGGTATCCATCGCTCTGGCCGCGGGGTTGTTCTGGCTTTTGCGTCACCTGTTCTGAGCGGATGCCTGCAAGGCGAGCAGATCGTTTTCGATCGTCGTGCTGTAGGCATCCAGTGGCAGGTCGTTCGGCAAGGTGCCGAAGGGATCTTCGATCTGATCGCCCAGCGCATCCAGGCCAAAGAACGTATACGCAAGCACACCCACGACCAGCGGAGTGAACCAGCCCATCAGGCCGACCAGACAGAACGGCAGCAGGAAGCAGTAGATGTGTACCGTCCGGTGCAGCAGCAGGATGTACGCGAACGGGATGGGCGTGCCCTGTATGCGTTCGCAGCCGCCCAGTACATGCGACAGCTTGCCGAGTTCGGCGTCGATCGCGGCCAGCAGGATGGGCTCGATGTTAAGCGCCCGGGCGATCTCCGCGTAGACGGCCCCGGTGCGCGCCAGCAGGGCGGACGGGCGGTTCGGCGCGGCGAGAATGGCCTCGATGGACGCCTGGTCGAGCCACTGCCCCAGCTCCGCGGCGGGGTCGCTGCCGCGCAGGTGGTGACGAAGCGTGTGCGCATAGGCAATGAGGTGGTATGTGAGCCGGCGCGCGTCGACCGCCTCGGTGCCCGGCAGGAACGCCATGCGCTGGCGGGCCAGATTGCGCATCGCAATGATCATCTCGCCCCAGAGCGTGCGGGCCTCCCACCATCGCTGATAGGCCACCGTGTTGCGGAAGCCCAGAAAGATGGCCAGAGTGAGACCCATCAAGGTCAGTGGTGCCGCATTCAGACCGGCCTTGAGCGCGAAGAGGCGATGGTCCAGCAGGACCACGATCAGCGACAGAAGGACGGTGTAAAGGACGCGGCGCCAGATCATCGGGACGATCGACCCGTTCACGCCGCTCAGGGAGAAGAGCAGCGAGCGCAGGCTTGGCGTGCGCGTACGGGTCATTCGTCGACGGACGGTTTCTTGGTGCGCGGCTTACGCGGCTTCGGTTCCGCGCTGGCGATCAGGCCCTGGAGGTACGCGATGCCCTCTTCAGGCGGAAACCATGCCACCACGTCGGCCACACTGAGCTGGTAACGAAGCCGCAGCGCCTCGAACTCCGCCCTGGCGGGCGCGAGGGGATCGACCTTGGGGGGCCGGCCGCGGCGCTTTGGCGCCACCGGCTCAGGCACTACCGGCTCGGGCGCGACGACCGGTTTCGTTGCCGTATTCCCGGATAATCGGTCTAGGGCGGCCAGTTCGTCCTGGAACTGCTTGAAATCATATTTGCCGGACGAGTTCATGGTCATGCTTCGATCGTGGGTCGGCCCATTGTGCCACGACGATCCCATTCCGGCCTGAGACGGATTGCCCCGGATCGGGCAATACGTCGAACGGGGCGTCGTCCGTGAGCCCCTGTATCGGTAAGAGCCGACGGCACCGTTGGCCGGCGCCGTCCATCGCATCACGTCGGCGCTGTGGCTTCAGAGCCGGTGGAAATATCGTCCGCGTTGTTCCGCTTGAAGACATCCTTTGCCACGTCACGCTGGCGGCCGCTCTCGGTGTGGACGGAAATAAGAATGCTGCCCTCACGGACCTTGGCGTCGTAGCGTTTCGCCTCGAACTCCGGAATGCCCATACCTACCAGCGCACCCAGGATGCCGCCGGTAGCCGTGCCGACGGCGGCGCCGCCCAGGGCGGCCATGATCGGTCCGGCCGCGATGAACGGGCCGACGCCGGGAATGGCGAGCGCGCCGACGCCGGCCAGCCAGCCCAGACCTGCGCCCAGACCCAGGCCGAGAACGCCACCCGTCGTGGCACCTTCGGGCGCCTTGGTGTGGTGTTCGTGCGCGAAGTCACGGGTGCCGCGGCGGTCGGGCAGGAGCGCCGAAATATCGTCGCTCGTGAAGCCCGCCTGCTTCAGTTCCAGCACGATGTGCTCGGCCTGCTCGACGGTACGGGTGGTGCAGTAGACAGATGCTTTCATGACGGTCCTCGCTTTCAGTGCTTGGTATCGAGCTGGTTTTCGACCTGGCTCACGCCGGCCACGGAATGCACGATGCTTTCGACCCGCGCTTTCTCGGCGGCGTCCTTGACCGGGCCGCGAAGCGTGACGACGCCCTTGGCCGCGATCAGTTTGAGGTTATGGGCGGCGCTCGAAAGGCCGTCATCCGCGACGATAGCGGCGCGCACGCTGGCCGCCAGCTTGATGTCGGCCGGGTCGTTCGACTGATCGAACGGGGTCGCATGCTCGGTATGGCGGTCGCGCTGATTGATCTGGGTGTTGTCGACCTTCGACGTGTCCTGGGCGAACGCGGGTGCGCTGACCAGGGCGGCGAAGGCGAGAAGCGGGGCGATACGAAAGGTCACGGCGTCAGCTCCGTCGCGGGGGAGGGCGCAGTACGCGGCAGACGCCGTGAACCGGCGGTGCAATCCACGCGACGGGAGTTTCGCTCAGGCTAACGGTGGATGAATCAGGCGGCGCGAAATGTCACGACCAGAACATCGCGATGCGACGCCTGACCCGGATCCAGCGGCGTCACCGGCGTCACGCCGTGAAACACTCTGGGGTCGTGGATCAACGCGGCATCCAGCGGGCGGGCGAGAGTGAACTCGCCCAGCGACGTGCCATCGGGTGCGTGGATGGTCGTCGTGCCGCGAGCGATGTTCTCGCGGTCGACCAGCAGGACCAGAACGTAGTCGACGCCATCGCGATGGCTGCCTTCGGGAGTCGGTTCACCGGCGGCACCGGCCGTGGCTTCGATCCGAAACTGATGGACTTCGACGTGCCACTGCTCGATCTCCGGCGACAAGCCACCGAAGAAGTCGCGGCAGAATTCGAGGATCGCACGCAGCGTCGCTCCCCCGGCGATCTCCGGAAGCACCGGCTCGAACCAGCGGGCGATGTCGCCCTGCAACGTGTTGTAAGCCAGCGTCTGGAAATGCGCCTGATGCGGGCGCTGCTCGACATGACCGAAGCGCGAGGCGGCATAGACGGCATGGCGACGTCGGCGAAAGCGCCCTGTCGCGGCCAGATAGGTGTCGGGCTCCAGGGCGTCCCAGCTCGCACGGAAGGTGTCCCAGTCGGCGAGCGGTGCGATGTTCGACACCAGCTCCCGCATGTCGTCTCCCTGGACGAAGGCGAAGCCGTCATCCCGAACCTGGTCGTGTAAGGTCGTCTCGGTCGCGGTGGGAGAGGGGTTCATCCACACAGTATACGACCGGGACCCTTGCTTGCGCCGTGCGGCAAACGGCCCCGGATGCCTTACCGATATCTGTCAGGCGCGTTCCGGTCCGACACGATGCGGATGCACTCCCGGCTCAGGGCGCACGTAGCGGTTGCGGCTTGTCCAGTGCGGCGACCAGCGGCCCGTCGCGATCGTAGATGTCGGGCTTGTAGCTGAGCTTGCCGTCGTCGGCGATGTCCACGGTCCAATAGGCAAGAAGCACGGGCACCGCGGTGGGCAAGGTGACGTTCTGCGTCTTCTTCGTCGCGATGCGCTCGTCGATCGCCTGACGGCTGAACTTGTCCGGATCGTTGAACAGCAGCTCGACCAGGTCGAGAGGATGCTCGACGCGGATGCAGCCGGAACTCGTGTCGCGCTTGGCCCTGGAGAACAGCTCCTGGTGCGGCGTGTCGTGCAGGTACACCGCGAAGGAGTTCGGGAACCGGATCACCACCTGTCCCAGCGAGTTGCCCGGGCCGGCGTCCTGCCGCAGTGTGATCCCGCGCGGGTTGGCCCAGTTGACGCTGGATGCCGCCACCACGTTGCCGGCGCTGTCGAGCACGCGGATACGGTTGTTGGCGAGGTACGACGGGTTGCTGCGGATCTTGGGGAGCACGTCGTTCTTCAGGATCGTGGGCGGCACGGTCCACGTCGGGTTGAACGTGACGTAGGTGATCTGCGACCGGAAGATCGGCGTGCTTCGGTAGGGCTTGCCGACCTGCACACGCGACTTCCATACGGGATTTCCGTCGCGGTAGAAGCTGATCTTGTAGCCGGCGACATCGACGACGACGAACGTACCCTGCAGTGAATGCAGCAGCCAGCGTGCGCGCTCGAGATTGGCGCGGACCTGACTGATACGGTCCTGCACGGGGACGTTGAGCGAGGCCAGCGTGCCGGCGCCCACACTGCCATCAGCATCGAGATACTGATCGGCCTGAAAGCGTTTGACCGCGTCCGCCAGCGCGTTGTCGAAGTGGTGTCCATGGGCGAGCGTCGGATCGAGATAGCCGCCAGCCACCATGCGGGCGCGCAAGGCTTCGACGCGGGCGTCCTTCATGCCGGGCTTGAGCGTCGGGCCCTCGGGGACGCCGGGCCATCCGCCCTGCGCGGCGGTGGTTCGCAGCTGCGCCAGTGCATCGCGCAGTTTGGCGTAGAGCGGGTTTTGCGGCCTCGCCATGGCGAATGCCTGGTCGACACTGCGCTCATCGACCGATGTCTGCAGCATCGACATACCCTGTTGAGGATCGATGGCGGCGGCATCGAAGTTCCAGGTCGGATCGAGCCGGACGGGGTCGACCTTGCCGCGGGCCAACTGAACGAGCGCGGTGATGTAAGCGCTGCTCGCGGCCATGTCGAAGTCGGCCTTCTTCTCGGGCGTGGCGCTGGCGCGGTCGGGGGATTCGGCAAGCGCCTTCAGCTCGCTGAGGTGGTAATCCTCGGGAAGAAGCCCATCGGCGTCGACCGAGGCGAGGCCCCCGAGCAGTTGCTGGACATTGCTGTCGTCCGTCCATGCCGCGGTGTAGTGGCGCTGCATGTAGAAGTCGGCGAGTGCCTTACCGAGCGCGGCGTCCTGCCGCGAAATCGGGCTGCCCTGGATCGGCGCCATCTGCTGGACGCGTGCGTAAATGGCCTGGGCGACGGGATCGTCGATGGCTGGCGGGGCAGGGGTGGACGCCGCCGTTGCGGGGTCGGGCGCGACGATGGGCGGCGGCGACGCGCCCGATGCCGCCGTCGCCGGATGCACCTGCGGGCCCGCCGCGGCGGCGAGCGGAAAAAGCGACCACGCGAGGAGCGCGGCGCTGCGAAATCTGGCTTCCATAGTCATTATCTATCGCTTCCGGTGGAACGGCGGGCTTTACTTAAGCATTTCACATATATGAATGGCAGAGATGTGACGGCTTTGTGGTCAATAAATGATCAGCGCGTTAGGATGGCCCGTCGTACTTCATCCGGCTGGTCGCATGATTCGATCGTTTCGGACGCTTCTGGCGTCGGCGCCACTCCTTGGCGCACTGTTTTTTCTTCCCGCGCAGGCCCAGGCCGCCGACTCCCTCGGTGACGCTCTGGCTCATCTCGCTCCCTCCGCCGATCCGAAGGTGATCGGTCTCGCGGTCAAGGCGGCGGAGTGTGCGCAGACACAGGGCGGGGCGCCGTCGGATCGCCTGGCGGTGATCGATTACTCGAAGCCGTCGTCGCAGCCGCGTCTCTGGGTATTCGATACGGTGAACAGGAAGCTGCTGTTTCAGGAACTGGTCGCGCACGGCAAGAACAGTGGCGACGCCAACGCCACGAAATTCTCCAATGCGCCCGAAAGCCTCGCATCCAGCATCGGCCTCTTCCGTACGTCGGATACGTACATGGGGAAGAACGGGTATTCCCTGCGCATGTCGGGCCTGGAGCCCGGCGTCAACGATCAGGCACTCGCGCGGGCCATCGTGATTCATGGCGCCGCCTATGTGAATGAGGCGATGGCGAAAGTCGCCGGTCGTATCGGTCGCAGCTGGGGTTGTCCCGCCGTTCGCACGGCCATCGCACACAAGCTGATCGACGCGCTGAAGGGTGGTCAGATGGTCTTTTCGTACTACCCCGACCAACGCTGGCTGGCCTCTTCCCATTACCTGAAATGCAGCAACGGCCAGCTTGCCAAAGTGGAAGCCAACACCGTCGCGCGCGCCGGGATCTGATCCTCCCTCCCTGGTCGCGCTAGAATTCCCGGACCCTAACCGTGGAATCGAGCATGAAACACGTTCTTGCGATCGCTGCCTGTGTCGTCCTGGCCGGCTGCGCCACCAGCGGCATGACCGATACCCTGCCCAAGCTCAGCAGCAAGACGGGCAAGAGTGTCACGGCCTATGTGCAGTGCGTCGAACCGAAGTGGCAGGCACTCACCAAGGACGCGAAGGGTAACGCCAAGGACGACGAGGGCCGTGTCACCGCGAACGACAACGGCAAGCATGAGCGCCTTGATGTGACCGCCAGCGGTGCGGGTGCCCAGGTAGTGATGTACGAAATTCAGAAGGTGAAGGGCGGCGATTACGACGGCCGCTATCGCGAAGAGGCCATCTCCTGCCTGTAAGCGCGGTCGCCAGGCATCAGATGACGATGGGCTCGACCAGTTCGGGCCCATCGTTTTTCGGTGAGCCGACGCGCTTGCCGACCGGATGAAAGACGAGGTCCGGCCCGGCCGCCGAGCCGAGGGCTTCAAGTGCCGGTTCGAGGGGCGCGAAGAGCCAGTCCTCCCACGCCTCCGGTGCCAGCATGACGGGCTGACGATCGTGCACGTCGCCCGTGACCTTGCCCGGCTCGCCGGTCACGATGGTGAAGCTGCGTAGCGGCTCGCCATCCGGTCCCCGCCACACTTCCCACAGCCCCGCGAACAGAAGCAGCTCGCCATCGGCGGCCTGGATGAAGTATGGCTGCTTGCTGCCTTTTTCGCCGGTCCACTCGTAGTAACCGGAGGCGGGCACCAGACAGCGACGCCGTCTGACCGCCGCACGGAACGCAGGTTTTTCGGCAAGGCCTTCACGCCTGGCGTTGATCGTCTTCGCACCGATCGAGGCGTCCCGGGCCCATGAGGGTATGAGCCCCCAGCGACCGGGTCCGATGTCGGCGCGGCCATCGCCGGCGGTGACGATCAGTGCCCGCTGGGTGGGAGCGATATTGAACCGGTCGTCGCGCTGGTTGATTTCGCTGGTCAGATCGAGCTCGAGCCGCTCCAGTACGTCGCGACCCTGTCGTGACAGGGTGGCAGGGCCGAAGGTGGCATAGCGTCCGCACATGCCGATGAGCCTACCGATTTCTCGTGATCTTGATGTTTATGCTGCTTCGATCGACGACCGGGAGTGACGAGCGTCGATCGGAGGAACTATGGAATCGGTCCGTTATCAGCGCACGCTGGGCCAGCAGGCTACTTACCTCGTGGAGTACGACACCGAAGGTTATCGGATAAGCAGGGACGGGCGGCTCCGTCGGGCGCGACCGCTGGGCCCCGCCTGCCAGGCCATGGGCCGCCGTGAGCGGCAGCGCGCCGCGCGCCGGTTCGCCATCGACGACATCGAAAAGCTCATCGGGATGGAGGAGTAAGGCTCAGGCGACCGGACGGGCGTTGCGCGCGCGATCCACGGCGTCGAGCAACTGGGCACGGTCGAAGGGCTTTTCCAGAAAGACGGCTGTGCGCGGAAACGGCGCGAGGTCCTGTGGGAGCCGGCTGGAAATGACGACGATGGCGGTGGAGGGGCGTTCGCGCAGCGTCGCCTGCAAAAGGACGCTTCCGCGTCTTTCGCCTGGCGTATCGGCATGGATGACCAGCAAGGCCAGGTCGTCCATCTCATTGAAGGCCTGCTTCGCCGCCCGGTACGTCACGACGCCGCGTGCGTCGTAGCCCGCGTCGCTGAGAACCATGGCCACGGTCTCGGCGACCATGGCGGCACGGTCGAACACCAGAGCTGGCTGGCTGGCGAAGTCATTCATGGCGCGATTCTATCCCGCGCGCGCGCCGCGCGGGAGAGTCAGCTTTGCGACGCGTCGGGCGGCCAGTTGGCGTTGATCGTTTTCATCCGCGCCATCAGGTCGCGGACTTCGTCGTTCCGGTCGGCAATCCGCTTTTCCTCCGCCACCTTCTGAGCCGCGAAGTCCTGGTTCGTGCCCTGCACGGTCGCGTGGACAAGGCGACAGGTCTCCTCGGCCGACGCGGCCCGCGTGTGGAAGCCCAGGCGGTCGGCCAGGATCTCCATACGCAAGCCGGGGTGGGTCTGTTCCAGCTCCCGGGCGCGCACGAGGAAGAACTGCTGCCACTCGCGCTCGGGAGCGCCGGAAAGAACGGCTTCCACGCGCGGGATCTCGGGGCGGTCGAATTGCTCGGTATCGTCCACGGCCTCAAACGAGTCGATGTCGATCCAGTCGCGGCTGGCCATTGAGGTATTTCTCCTGGACGATGATAGTGAGCGATAGGGGCGCGCGATTGTTCGGCGTCGGATGTGCACGATCCGTCAGTGGACGGCGCCCGTTCACCGAGCGTCGACGTCACGAAACCAATGCTCTTCACATTCATCAACGAGGCTCTCTCCATGCGCCATTTCTTCATTGCCGGGCTCGCCAGCGTCGTGCTCATCTCCGGCTGCGCGACCCAGAACGAGCGCCACGTCGGTATTCACGACGTTCCGTCCAGCACGGTATTCGCCAATCAGTCTCCGGCGGACGGCGATGCCACGCTGAATATCGTGCGCGACCAGGGCCTCTGGGGCGCCGGGTGCTCGAGCGCCATCTATCTCGACGACAAGGCTGTGGCGGATATGGAGATCGGCGAGCAGCTGGTGCTTCGCGTGCCCTCCGGTACGCGGAAGCTGAGCCTTCTTCCGCACGGGTCGTGTTCGGCCGATCGCGTCGACGTCGACGCCAGTGTGGGGCAGGGCGAAACGAAGAACTTCTCGATTCCGGCCAGCGGTCGGGGACTCGGCGTGCAGGCTCCGCCTAAGGCATAACGCTTGCCATTGCCGTCGCGGAGGCGCAAGAATCATCACGTCGCCGCGACATCGGCAAGGGGGTGTTCCGTGCATCGACGTACCGTGGGTCAGTATTCCGTGGAGGTCCGCACCCTGCGAACCCTGGCCGGCGTCTGGAAAGCCGCCTACATCGTGGAGCCCGCCGTGAGCGCGGGCCCCCGCGATTTCGTGATGATCACCCTCCTGGACGAGTTCGACGACGAGCGCGTCGCCGTCGATGCCGCGATGGAGCGGGGCGTCAGGCACGCCGACTGGCTCAATGCCTCGCGTGGCGCATTGACGCAGTGACGTGACTGTTCCGGCGACTCCGCCATAACGCGGCCACGACGGCTGTCCGCCTAGCTTCGCCGCATGGGCCTCCGGCCCCTTCAGGCGGAGCCGACCTTGCAGCACACCACCCTCTACGTCCCATTCAATGCGTCCACGCGGGGTCCCTGGATCCTGCGTCGAAATGCCGAGCTGGTCGGCCAGTACCCGACGCGCGAAGACGCGCTGCGCCACGCGGTGAGCCTGACTGCGGCGTTGCGTGCGCAGTCGGGCCAGCAGGTCGACATCAAGATCGAGGATGAGTCCGGACGGTGGCAGGCGGCTGAGGTGGAGGGCGCTGGTCCCGTCTGAGGGCTTTTCTTTCCTCCGTCTCAGGATATGAGATCGCGGAAAGCGATAAGAGGCGCCTCCCTGTCCGGATGCCCTCATGGCCGCCTACCTTCAATCCCGACGTACCGACGAAGCCGATTCGGTGCTCGCCACGAGCCACGATGGGCGTACGCTCGCCAGTCGCCTTACCGACAAGTACGGCGACCGGGTCGCCACGGCGTTCACCGTGTTCGGACGGGAGGGGAGTTTCGTCCCCTTGCCTGCCGACCTGCCCGACGGACTCTCGAGAGCACTCACCGTCCGGGGCATCGAACGCCTCTACAGCCACCAGCAGGAAGCCTGGGAGGCCGCGCGTGCCGGGCGTAACGTGCTCGTGGCCACGCCGACCGCATCGGGCAAGACGCTCTGCTACACCTTGCCGGTGATTTCCTCGGTTCTGGAGACCGGCGGCAAGGCGTTATATCTCTTCCCGACCAAGGCGCTGGCGCAGGACCAGGTCGCCGAACTGCTCGACATCAACCGGGCGGGCGACCTGGGCGTCAAGGCGTTTACCTTCGACGGCGACACGCCGGGCGACGCGAGGCAGGCCATCCGCCTGCATGGCGACGTAGTGGTCAGCAATCCCGACATGCTCCACCAGGCGATCCTCCCGCATCACACCAAGTGGGCGCAGTTTTTCGAGAATCTGCGTTACGTGGTGATCGATGAGATCCACACGTACCGGGGCGTGTTCGGCTCGCATCTGGCCAACGTGCTGCGCCGGCTGAAGCGGATCTGCGCCTTCTACGGTGTCACGCCGCAGTTCGTCCTCTGCTCGGCCACCATCGGCAACGCCACGGAGCACGCGCAGGCGCTGATCGAGGACGAGGTGGTCACCATCTCGTCCAGCGGTGCGCCCAGTGGTGACAAGCACGTGCTGCTCTGGAATCCGCCGGTGATCAATCCGGACCTGGGCCTGCGGGCGTCGGCGCGCTCGCAGACCAACCTGATCGCCCGCGTCGCCATCAAGGCGAAAATGAAAACGCTGGTGTTCGCCCAGTCACGCCTGATGGTCGAGGTGCTGACCAAGTATCTGAAGGACGTCTTCGATCACGACACCCGCAAGCCCGCCCGCATCCGCGCCTACCGGGGCGGCTATCTCCCGACCGAGCGGCGTGAAGTCGAGCGCGCGATGCGAGCCGGCGATGTGGATGGCATCGTGTCGACCTCCGCGCTCGAACTGGGTGTCGACATCGGCAGCCTCGACGCCGTCGTCCTCAACGGGTATCCGGGTTCCATCGCGGCGACCTGGCAGCGCTTCGGTCGTGCCGGGCGCCGCCAGCAGCCGTCTCTGGGCGTGCTCGTCGCGACCAGTGCGCCGCTGGACCAGTACCTCATGCGGCACCCGGCCTTCCTGACCGAAGCGACGCCCGAGCACGCACGCATCCAGCCGGACCAGCCGCTCATCCTGCTCGACCACATCCGTTGCGCCGCGTTCGAGCTGCCTTTTCTCGCCGGGGATACCTTCGGTCCCGATGACGCGGAGCCCTATCTCACGGTGCTCGCCGAGTCGGAGGTGCTGCATCGCGAGGGTGACCGCTGGGAATGGATCGCCGACTCCTACCCGGCGAACGCGGTGAGCCTGCGCTCGGTCGCGGACGGCAATTTCGTCGTCGTCGACCGGACGGAGGGTCGCCAGACGATCATTGCCGAGGTCGACTATTCCGCCGCCGCTCTGACGCTCTACGAGGGTGCGATCCACATGATCCAGTCGGTGCCCTACCAGGTCGAGAAGCTCGACTGGGAAGGGCGCAAGGCGTACTGCACGCGGACGAGGGTCGACTACTACACCGACGCCATCGACTACACCAAGCTCAAGGAGCTGGAGTGTTTCGACGGCAGCAAGGCGGGGCAGGGCAGCGCCCGTCACGGTGAGGTGCACGTGGTGCGCCGGGTATCGGGTTACAAGAAGATTCGTTACTACACGCACGAGAACATCGGCTACGGTCCGGTGAACCTGCCCGATCAGGAACTGCATTCCACCGCGGTGTGGTGGCAGTTGCCGCAGACGGTGCTGGACGAAGCGTTCCGTTCGCGTCAGCACGCCCTGGATGGATTTCTGGGTGCGGCGTATGCGTTGCATACCTCGGCCATCGTCGCGGTCATGGCGGAGGCGCGCGACCTGCAGAAAGCCGTCGGTTCAGGTGACGGTGGATGGTCCGCGCAGGTGGATTCCTCCGGTCGCGGGCAGATCCATGCGCCTGATGGAGGCATCGCGCTGCCGGACGCGCTCGAGCGGTTCCTGCCCACCGTCTATCTGTACGACAACTTTCCCGGCGGCGTCGGCCTCAGCGAGCCGTTGTTCCATCGCTCGTCGGAGCTGCTCCGGCATGCGCTGGCGACCGTTGAAGGCTGCGAGTGCAAAGCGGGCTGTCCCGCCTGTGTCGGACCCGTACTGGCGGCGGACGAAGCGCGTGGGGAAAACACGCCACGTGCGCTGACGGCTCGTGTGCTGAGGTTGCTGGGGGCGGATGCGCGGATCGGTGGCGATGCATGAGTGATCTGGCTGCGCGGCTGCGGGCGCTGAGGAAGCAGGCGGGCATTCGCGAATCCGGGCCATCGCCGACAGGATCGGCCCCCGCCAGAAGCCGCTCCGCCGCGGATGCTTCGTCCGGGCCATCGGGTCAGACGGCCCGCCGGGAGCCGACCCTGCCGGCGAAAGCACCTCGCCCCGGTATCGATCTGGCCGCGCTGCGCCGCATGGCCGGCGTACGCGAGCGCGTCAGCCAGCCGCGCGCTCCTTTACGCTCGTACACCCGTGACGTTCCCGGCGATGAGCTGTCCCCCGGCCTCCGTCTTCTCGAGCAGCGTTTCGCCTCGTCCGAACCGCCTGCCGAGTTCGACCTGACCTTCGCGCGTCTCGCCACGGCGCGACGCGAGCATCTGCTGCACTTCGACACGGAAACCACGGGCCTGGCCGGCGGAACGGGTACACGCGCTTTCATGATCGGCGCCGCCGACTGGCACGACGGCGCGCTGCGTGTGCGTCAGCTCTACATCACGACCATGGCCGCGGAGACGGCGATGCTGAAGGCGTTCTCCGAGTGGATCGATCCGCATACGGTACTCGTCAGCTACAACGGCAAGTCGTACGACGCACCCTTGCTCGCCACGCGTTACCGGCTTGCCCGCCTCGCGAATCCCTTGTCCGGCCTGACGCATGTCGACCTGCTGCACCCGATGCGACGGCGCTACCGGCAGGACTGGGAGAACTGCAAGATGCAGACGGCCGAGCGCCGGCTGTTGCGCATCGTCCGCGAAGACGACCTGCCGGGGTCTGAAGCACCGCGTGCGTGGCTCTCCTACCTGCGTGGGGGCGCATCGACGGACCTGGTCCGCGTCGCCGATCACAACCTGCAGGACGTACGCAGCCTCAGCGGCCTGCTGATCGAGGCGCATGGCTGGGCGGAGAAGGACGCATTGGCGGCTTCGCTGGCCGATTACAAAAAATAGACGCCGGGCCGCGCAGGCTCGATGACGATCAACCATGCGGTGAGGAGTTCGCGTCATGAACGAAGCCACGAAACCCTGCGATCACGCCGGCTGTAACTGCCATGTGCCGGTGTCCAGGGACTTCTGCAGCGAGAGTTGCCGCATGGCGTCCGAAAGCCAAATGGGAGGCGCCGGCTGCGAATGTGGGCACGCCGCGTGTCAGCAGCGCCACCGATCCGGAGGTACCGACAATGAGCAACGACAGTAAGCAACCGACACCCGGTTACCGCGAGGACAATCCGAAGCCATCGAACGGCACCCCCTCGGTTCCCGGCGAGGGGCATCCTAAAGAGTCGCAGAACATGCCCAACGACAAGCCCGGTAAGCAGGGCTCCTGACAGAAAGGCCGCGCATCCTGCGATGCGCGGCCTTTTTGTTACCCGGAAGCAAGGTACCGCGATGCTATCAGGCGGCCTTGCGCAGCAGGCCGCCGATGCCGGCCATCGCGCCGCCGATCGCCTGGGTCTTGTGATCGTCGCCCATGGCGATGCCTTCCGCGCGGACGAACTCGAGATCGGTCACGCCGAGGAAGCCGAACAACGCCTTCAGGTAAGGCTCCTGAAAATCCATGGCCGCCGCAGGGCTGCCAGGGCTGTAGATGCCGCCGCGCGAGGACGCCACGATGACTCGCTTGCCGCCGGCCAGGCCTTCGGGCCCCGTCGCCGTGTAACGGAAGGTCTTGCCGGCGACCGTGATGCGATCGATCCAGGCCTTGAGCGAGCTGCTGATGGAGAAGTTGTACATCGGCGCGCCGACGACCACGACGTCGGCGGCCAGGAACTCCTCCATCACCCTGGCGCCTTCGGCGGCCTGCGGATCGTTTTCGCCGGACGGCAAAGCCCAGTGCGGCAGCGGTTCGGCGTGGACGTCGCGATAGGTGACTTCGACACCGGGATGGTTGGCGACGAATTCGGCGACGATCGCCGCGGTCAGGCCGCGGGAGACCGAGTGGGCGCCCAGCGCGCTGGCATCGATATGCAGGAGTTTCATGGACAGATTCCTCGACAGGGGCCGCCGTGGCGGTATGCCGACAAGTTACCCTGCGCACAATGCCTTGATTAGTCGGCGTGAGGTAGACTGATTGTTCTAAACGAGAAACGACGGACTCCCCGATGGAAGGCGCGCTGCAGGACCTCAACGACCTCTATTTCTTCGCCTCGGTGGTGGAGCACGGGGGTTTTTCGGCGGCGGGGCGGGCCCTGGGTATCCCCAAGTCGCGCCTCAGCAAGCGGATCGCCCAGCTCGAAGACCGTCTGGGAGTCCGGCTGTTACAGCGCACCACGCGCCGCTTCGTCGTCACCGAGATCGGCGAACGCTTCTACCAGCACTGCCGCGCCGTCCTCGAAGAGGCCCGCGCCGCACAGGATGCGGTGGACGAACTGCGCACGGAACCCCGTGGCGTGGTCCGCGTCAGCTGCCCGATCTCCCTTGCCCAGAACGTACTGGGCCCGATGCTGCCGGCTTTTCTGCTCGAGCACCCCAAGGTCCAGGTCCGCGTTACCGCGACCAATCGCCGGGTCGACCTGATCGGTGAGGGCTTCGACGTGGCGATCCGCGTGCGCGAAAAGCTGGACAGCGACGCCACGCTGGTCCTTCGCAGCATCGGCTATGCGCGCAGCCTGCTCGTGGCGAGTCCGAAGTTTCTCGACAGCTACGGCCGGCCGAAGACGCTGGACGATCTCGCCCAGGTGCCGGCGCTGTCCATGTTCGAGCACGAGGGTGCGCAGGTGTGGGAGATGGTCGATGCCAGCGGCAAGAAGGCCGCTGTCGAAGTAAAGCCGCGTCTGGTCAGCGGCGATTTTTCGGTGCTGATCGCCGCCGCCGTCCAATGCTGCGGTGTGGCCTTGCTGCCCGAGGAGTATTGCGGGCCGCTGATCGCCAACGGTCAGCTGGAATGGGTGCTTCCGGATTACACCACCGCGCAGGGCACGTTGCACTTCGTCTACCCGAGCCGGCGTGGCCTGCTGCCGGCGATCCGCAGTTTCGTCGACTTCCTCGCCGAACGCCTGCCCAAGGCTCGCTCGGACTTCCATAAGGAATGCGAGACGGTGGCGGGCAATCCCGCCCAGGCAGGGGCGCTGCAGATGGCGCGCATGTTAGGATCGGATCATTCGGCGGCATTTGGCCGTCCAAACGAATAAGGGCGTTCAATGCAGCTCGAAACCAAGCTTCCCAAGGTCGGTACGACGATTTTCAGTGTCATGAGCCAGCTCGCGCTGGAACATAAGGCGGTGAATCTGGGGCAGGGTTTTCCCGATTTCGAGCCACCGGAGGCACTGCGCGACGCGGTCACGCGCGCCATGGCCGAGGGCAAAAATCAGTATGCGCCGGGCGTCGGTATCCCGAAGCTGCGCGAGCAGATCGCCCTGAAGACCGAGCGACTCTACGGCCACCGCGTCAGTCCCGATACGGAAGTCACGGTCACCTCCGGTGCCACCGAAGCGCTGTTCTCGGCCATCGCCGCCGTCGTGCGCGCCGGTGACGAGGTCATCGTCTTCGATCCGTGCTACGACAGCTACGAGCCGGCCATCGAACTGCAGGGCGCGACGGCGGTGCATATTCCGCTGACGTTGCCGTCCTTCGGTATCGACTGGCAGCGGGTTCGCGATGCGATCACGCCGAAGACGCGCATGATCCTGATCAATTCGCCGCATAACCCGTCGGGTGCGGTGCTCTCTCGCGCCGATCTCGACGAGCTCGCGTCCATCGTGCTCGACTCCGGCATCGTGGTGCTGTCCGATGAGGTCTACGAGCACATCGTGTTCGATGGCGCCGAGCATCAGAGCGTGCTGCGCCATGCGGAACTCGCCACGCGGAGCATCGTCGTGTCGTCGTTCGGCAAGACATATCACTGCACCGGCTGGAAGGTCGGCTATGCCATCGCGCCGAAGGCGCTGACCGCCGAGTTCCGCAAGGTGCACCAGTACCTGACCTTCTGCACCTTCAATCCGGCGCAGCAGGCGTTTGCGGAGTTCCTCGAGTCCACGCCTGAGCATTACCTCGAGCTTCCGGCCTTCTATCAGGCCAAGCGCGATCGTTTTCGCGAGTTGCTCGCACCGTCGCGACTGAAGCTGCTGGACGTGCCGGGCGGATACTTCCAGCTGGTCGATTACAGCGCGATCCGCGATCTCGACGACATTAATTTCAGTGAATGGCTCGTGCGCGAGGGCGGTGTCGCCGCCATTCCGCTGAGCCCGTTCTACGAAAGCGCCCCGGACACGCGGCTGGTCCGGCTGTGCTTCGCGAAGAACGACGCCACCATGGAAGCCGCCGCGGAGCTGCTGTGCAAACTCTGACCGTCACGCTTGTCCAGGGTGCGACCCGCTGGCACGACGCCGCGGCTAACCGCGAGTATTACGGCGCCCTGGTACGCGGCGCCGCGCGGAGCGACCTCTTCGTCCTGCCGGAAACCTTCCTGTCGGGCTTCACCAACGATACGCTCGGCAATGCCGAGACCATGGACGGCGCGAGCGTCGCGTGGATGCGCTCGCTGGCCGGCGAGGTGAATGCCACGGTCACCGGCAGTCTGGTGATCCGCGAAGGCGAGACGGTCTTCAACCGGCTGATCTGGGCGTCGCCCGACGGCTCGCTGGCTTACTACGACAAGCGACACCTGTTCCGCATGGCGGGCGAGCACACGCGCTACGGTGGCGGTAACGAGCGCCTGATCGTGGAACTCAAGGGGTGGCGTATTCTTCCGCAGGTCTGCTACGACCTGCGCTTTCCGGTGTGGCTGCGCAACGGTCGTCGTGAGGCAGCCGCGGGCGGCATGGATTACGACCTCGCGCTGTTCGTCGCGAACTGGCCGGCGCCGCGTCGTCAGCCGTGGCGCACCTTGCTGCGTGCACGGGCGATCGAGAACCTGGCCTACGTAATCGGCGTGAATCGCGTCGGTGTGGACGGTAACGACCATCCGTACGCCGGCGACAGCGCGATCATCGATCCGGTGGGCGAGCCATTGATCGAACTGGGGCCGCAGGAGCAGGTGGTCACCCTTGTGCTCGATCCAAAGCCGTTGCAGGCGCACCGCGAGCGGTTTCCTGCGTGGATGGACGCGGATCGGTTTTCTCTGGACGTGTCGGTCTGACTGGATGTAGGAGCGCGCTTTGCGCGCGATGGGGTTCGGCGTCGGCGCTTCGTTGGCTTTTCGCGCGCGGGGCGCGCTCCTACCGCGCGCGGGCGCGCTCCTACCGCGCGCGGGGCGCGCCCCGGCCGCGCGCGGGGCGCGCTCCTACCTTGCGCTGAACGGAACTACCGGCCCCGCCTTGAGGCCCTTCCGCCACGCTGCCAGCTTTTCTTCGATGCCCTCACCGACGTCGATCTGCGGCTCCGACGCCTCGAGCGAATCCTTTTTTTCCCACGCCGCGATCTCCGTCTTCGCCTTACCGAAGGCTTCCACGAAATCGCTGGTGGCATTCAGTCCGTCGGTGAGCCAGGCACGGCCGAAGTAGGTGATGTCCGAGTCGGCGCCGCAGCCGAACGAGGTGCGGTCGGTGCGCGCCGAGGTCATGACCAGGGTGCCTTCGCCGCGCAGCTTCGGGACGAAGCCGCCGGAGTAGCACGCGTTGACCACCACGACCTTCCAGCGGAACGGGTGCCTGGCGAAGATATCGGCAAGGTCGTCGACGTCGAGCTGATCCAGCGGAATCGGGTCCATATCCACGAGCAGGGAGTGGTCGCTGCCGCCGTGGGTCGCGACATAGAGCAGCAACACGTCTTCCTTCGGGTCCATCACCTTCGACAGACCGGTCAGGGCGGCCTCGAGGTTGGTCCAGCTGGCGAGTGGGTAGGTCGACAGCGTTGCCGGATTGTTCTCCAGCACCAGCGTATGCCCCGGGCTGGCGAACCGCTTCGTCATCAGGCGATCCAGGTATTCGGCCTCGTTGCGGAACACGTCCTCGGAGCCGTCGCCCGCGAAAGCGATGGCGTAGACGTTGGTCTTCCCCGGTCGACGCTTCGCCAGCCTGGCCAGCGATGCCCTGACCCGATCGGGCTGTGCGGAGAAAACCTGCTCTGGCGTGGGAGCATCGTCTGGCCATGCGCTCGCGTCGAGCTCGACGGGCTGATCGTCGTCGGTATCGTCGTTCGCTGTCGCTGTCGCTGTCGCTGTCGCAGGAGCGGACGTGCTTGCCGGCCTGGCCGGCCCGGCGGTCGTCGCAACGGGCGCCGGCGCAACCCCGCGCGCGGAGACAGCGGCGACGGTTCGCGTCGTCACGGGAGCAGGCCCGAAACGAAGGACGCCTACGGTCCCCAGCACGCCGACCGCGAACGCGGCCAGCACGCAGATCGCCGTGCGTCGGCGCGGATCAAGGAATGATGGCATCGAAATCCGTCACGGCGGGGTGGCCGGCGTCCACCAGCGGAAGCGGCGGACGGATGAGGTGGGTGGTGCGCATGCCGGCATCGCGGGCGGCGTCGAGTTCTTCGCGGATGTCGGAAAGGAACAGAACCTGCGCAGGTTCCAGGCCGATCGCTTCGGCGATCTTCCGGTACGACTCCGTGTCACGCTTGTGACCCGTCTGCGTATCGAAGTAGCCGGAGAAGAGCGGAGTGAGATCGCCGTTTTCCGTGAACCCGAACAGAAGCTTCTGCGCGGGCACCGAACCTGACGAATACACGTAGAGCGAGAGCCCCTGCTGATGCCAGGCCCGCAGGCGTGCCGCCACTTCGGGATACATGTGGGAGGTGTAAACACCCGACTCGTAACCTTCACGCCAGATCATGCCCTGCAGCGCCTTCAGGGCCGTGGACTTGCGGTCTTCGTCGATCCAGCGAATCAGCAGGTCGATGATCTCACCCCGTGTCGCCTCGACGATGCCGGCCTCTTTGGCGGCTTCGTGCAGCCAGTGCTGTACCTCGGGTTCGTCCGTATGCGTTTCCACGTAGGCCGGCAGGTGCTGACGGGCATACGGGAACAGCACGTCCTTGACGAAGTCGATCGAGCTGGTGGTGCCTTCGATGTCGGTGAGGACGGCGCGGATATCGGACATGCGGGGGAAGCCTGCGGTGCGGGGAGACCATGCAGGATAAACGACGACCAGGGCCGGCGGAATGGCCGGGCGTCACGGGAGGTCGCGGAACGTTAACAGGCTTGCCGGCTAAGGCGGGGTATCCGTCCCCGGCCACCACCTCGCGGAGGTCATCCGCGAGGTGGTGAGAGCCGTCGTGCGCCCCGGCCGAAGCCTGGCGCGGGCAGGACTCAGGCTTCGCTGGTCTGCACGGCGGACGCGTGCGGGTTCATGCGCGGGAAGCGCTCCGCGATGTCCGTTCCGGTGAAGTTCGCCACCCAGCCTTCGGTGTTGGTGAACAGGCGAATAGCCACGAAGTAGGGCGACTCGCTCATGTCGAACCAGTGAGGCGTGCCATCCGGTACGCCGATCAGGTCGCCCTTTTCGCAAAGCACCTCGTAGACCTTGCCGTCCAGATGCAGCGTGAACTGACCGGCACCCGCGACGAAGAAGCGAACTTCGTCCTCGCTGTGCGTGTGCTCGTTGAGGAACTTCTGGCGGAACGCGGCACGATCGGGGTGATCGGGCTTGAGGCTGATGACGTCGACCGACCGATAGCCGTTTTCCGCCATCAGCCGGTCGATGTCGGCGCGGTAGGCGGCAATGACTTCGTCCTGCGTCGCACCCGGGGCGATCGGCTGGCCGGCTTCCCACTGCTCGAAGCGCACGCCTACCGCATGGAGCGCCGCGGCGATGTCGGCATGATTCTCGAGCACCGCGACCGGCGCTTCGTGCTTGTTGTCTTCGTAGATGCGCAGACGGCTCATCGGGTTAGCCTCCTCAGGTCGAGTTCGCAGCCCAGCAGAAATTCGAGTGCCTCGAGGTGACGGCGCGTCTCGGCCATGTCCCGGCCCCACGTGTAGATGCCATGCCCGTTGATCAGGTAGGCATGCAGCGGCTTGCCGGAGTCGATCCAGGCGTCCACACGGGCTTCGAGTTCGGGCATGTGCTGGGTATTGGGAAAAACGGGGATGTCGAGCACGCTTTCATGCGTGGTGTAGCCCGTGATGGCCTTCTGCAGCTCCCAGCCTTCGAGGCGCACACGGCCCTCGTCGGCAAACAGGCGCGAGCAGACGCTCTGCGTTCGCGAATGCGTGTGCAGCACGACGTTGGCTTCAGGGAAACGGCGATACACCTGGGTATGCAGTCCGGTCTCCGCGGAGGGGCGGTTGTCCGAGCCGACGGCCTTGCCATCCATGTCGACGACCATGATGTCGTCGCGCCCCAGCCGACCCTTGTCGCGGCCGGAAATCGTTATGGCGGCGAGCTCGTCGTCGATCCGCATCGAGAAGTTGCTGCTGGTCGCCGGGGTCCAGCCGAAGGCCGCAAGCTCGCGTGCCGCGTCGGCGATGGCGTCGGCGCGCTCGGCGAGCAGGACGGGATCGAGGTGGGACAGGGTCTTCGACATGGGGATTTGGACGTCCAAACGGGTATGAAGTGTATCACGCACGCCGAGGCGGACTTTTTTTCCGGTCTGCTGCGACCAGACGTCGCGGAGCGGAATGCGAACCACTGCTATTTTGGCAAATCGCGTACGCTTCAACTGGATGCGAGCCATCTGGCCCGCGGTTTGCTTTATCGACGGAGGTTAACCAATGTCGCAAGACGATAAGAACATGGAGGGGCGCCGCCGCTTCCTCAAGGCCGCCGCTGGCGGCGTGGCCGCCGCGGCGGTCCTCGGGACGGTGCCGCGTTTCGCGAACGCGCAGGACCTGCCGCACCTCGCCACGAGCGACCCGACGGCGTCGGCGCTGAAATACGTCGAGGACGGCAGCAAGGCCGTTGGCAAGAAGGATCCGAAGGACGCCTGCATGAACTGCAACTTCTACAGCGGCAAGGCCGGCGCCGCATGGGGCCCATGCCAGCTGTTCCCCGGCAAGGCCGTGGCCGCCAAGGGCTGGTGCGTATCGCACGCCGCGATGATGTGATGCCGGCCTGACGGTGGAAAAGGAGAAAGCGCCTTCGGGCGCTTTTTTTTGTGGTGGGCGCGACGAACCGCTTCGCCGGGCTCAGCCAAAGAAAAAGGCCAGCTCCACAGCCGGCCTTCCAGCCCATCACATCATGGGAATCGCAAAAATGCAGCCCAAGCGCGTCAGGCCGAGGAGCTGACCCGCCTGACGCGCTGGGCGGCAATCCGGGGCCCACTGCCAAGTGATTTACCCGCGGACTGAGGATCATACTCCCCTCCCGCCGCAGGCTGCCAATGGCAGTTAAATGACGGGCGAATTTCTGCCTATCTCGTCGCAAAACAAGGTCTTATAACGAAAACCTAATACTTTCTGTAAGATTTTCGTTAGCGGCTTACATGCGCGCCGGACCGTGCTTGAGCCGGCTGTGGCGATACCCGTATGCGCCATAGATGGCCATGCCGATCACAGTCCATGCGCCCATCAGCGCCCAGTTGTACCAGCTCATGTAGAACAGCAGCGCGATACAGCTCGCGATGCCGGCGAGGCAGGTGAACCAGACCCAGGGCACACGGAAAGTGCGCGGGAGCTCCGGTGCGGTGAGACGCAGGATCAGGACGCCGCCACACACGGCACAGAAGGCGATGAGCGTGCCCATCGAGGTCAGGTCGCCGAGGACGTTCAGCGGGAACACGGCGGCGAGCAGCGCGATACCGACGCCCGTGATCACCGTGTTGAGGTGCGGCGTGCGGTACTTCGGGTGCACGGTGGTGAACACCTTCGGCAGCAGCCCGTCGCGACCCATGATCATGAAGATGCGTGGCTGGGCGATGACCATGACCAGCACCACCGAGGACAAGCCGATGAGGGCGCCCACCTCGACCACGCCGCGCAGCCAGCCGAGCTCCGGATGGTTGCGGATGGCCGTGACGACCGGCTCGGACGTACCGAGCTCGGTAAACGGGACGAGTCCGGTGAGCACGGCGGCCATCGCGATGTACAGCACTGTGCAGATGCCGAGCGAGGCCAGGGTGCTGATAGGCATGTCGCGCTGCGGGTTCCTGGATTCCTGCGCCGCCGTCGAGGTCGCCTCGAAGCCGATGTAGGCGAAGAACACCATCGAGGCGCCACGCAGGATGCCGGACCAGCCGTACTTGTTCTCTCCCTGGTTCTCAGGGATGAACGGGTGCCAGTTGGCGGTATCGATGTGCTGTGCGCCGACCACGATCACGGTAATGATCAGGGCGGTCTTCAGCAGCACCATCGCCATATTGATGCCGGCGGATTCGCGGATGCCGACGTAGCAGAGCCAGGTCAGCGCCAGCACGATGCCCACGGCCGGAAGATTGAACATGGCGCCGGTGGTGACCAGATGGCCATCGACGTAATCGAGCGGTGCGTTGGTCAGGGCGGTCGGGATGTGAATGCCGACATGGTCGAGCAAGCTGACGAAATAGCCCGTCCAGCTGACGGCGACGGCGGACGCCGAGACGCCGTATTCGAGGACGAGGTTCCAGCCGATGAACCAGGCGGCACCTTCGCCGAGGGTGGCGTACGCGTAGGAGTACGCACTGCCGGAAACGGGAATCATCGAGGCGAACTCGGCATAGCACAGCGCGGTGAACGTGCTGCAGATGGCCGCGAGGATGAAGGAGATGATGATCGCCGGACCTGCGTGCTCCGCCGCGGCGACGCCGGTAATGACGAAGATGCCGCCGCCGATGACCGCGCCGATGCCCAGTGCGGTCAAACCCCAGGGGCCAAGGGTGCGGCGCAGGGCGGGGCCGTGCGCGTCGTCGGGTTCAGCCTGGGGGGCTTTCTTGGCGAGTAACTGCTTGAGCATGGGCGGCCCGGAAAGAAAAGACGTTGAGAGAATAGCCGCAAACGGAAAGGCCGGCGGGAGCCCGCCGGCCTTGTCACGTGAGCGTGTCGATCAGGAGAGCGACTTGCGCAACTTGCTGTGTGCGTAACCGTAGCCGAAGTAGATCAGCTGGCCGATGACGATCCAGCCGCACATCAGCCGCCAGTGTTCTTCAAATGCCTGCCAGAAAAGGTAGACGCAAGCCAGGGCGCCGATGATGCAGATCGGCCAGACGAACGGAACGCGGAAGCTGCGCTTCAGCTCCGGACGGGTGTAGCGCAGGATCAGCACGCCGATGCAGACGGTGGCGAAGGCGAGCAGGGTACCCATGGAGACGAGCTCACCGAGCACGCTGACGGGGAACAGGCCGGCCATGGCGGCCGCGGCGACGCCCACGATGATCGTACCGATGTACGGCGTGCGGAACTTCGGGTGCACCTTGGCCATGGTCTGCGGGAGCAGGCCGTCCTTCGCCATCGAGAAGAAGATGCGCGGCAGGCCCATGAGCATCACCAGGATGACCGACGACAG
The DNA here is from genome assembly GCF_900102405.1 of Dyella sp. 333MFSha. Taxonomy (NCBI): domain Bacteria; kingdom Pseudomonadati; phylum Pseudomonadota; class Gammaproteobacteria; order Lysobacterales; family Rhodanobacteraceae; genus Dyella; species Dyella sp. 333MFSha. The sequence continues at coordinate 1,061,956 of NZ_FNBR01000001.1, forward strand.
GCCGGTGATCGCACCGAGGATGACCAGCGCTTTCAGCCAGGACAGATGCGGATACAGACCAAGCGCGGTGGCGACCGGCTCCGGCGTGTTGAGCATGCGGAACGGGGCGATACCGGTCAGGACCAGCGCGACGGCGATGTACAGCACCGTGCAGATGGCGAGCGAGCCGAGAATGCCGATGGGCATGTCGCGCTGCGGGTTCTTCGCTTCGCCGGCGGCGGTGGAGACCGCATCGAAGCCGACGTAGGAGAAGAATACGATGGTCGCGGCGCGGAAGATGCCGCCCCAGCCGTAGGTACCCGGGCCTTCCGCTTCCGGGATGAACGGATGCCAGTTGGCCGGGTTGATCACCTGGATGGCGAAAGCGAGGAACAGCAGGATTACGGTGACCTTGATCGCCACGATGATCGAGTTGACGAAGGCCGACTGCGTGATACCGACGTAGCACAGGCCCGACAGCGCGGCGATGATGCAGACGGCGGGGAGGTTGACCAGGGTACCGGTCGCCTGGATGTGCCCCTCGACGAACTGGTACGGCGCCGACGCGAGCGCGGCGGGCAGGGCGAGATTGCTGCCGGTGAACTGGCCGACCATGCCGAGCAGTTCGTTGAAATAGCCTGACCAGCCCGCGGCGACCGTCGCGGCGGCGAACAGGTATTCGAGGACGAGATTCCAGCCGACGAACCAGGCGACGTACTCGCCGAGCGTGGCATAGGAATAGGAGTAGGCGCTGCCCGAGACCGGGAGCATGGCCGCGAATTCGGCGTAGCAGAGACCTGCGAGGGCGCAGGCGAAACCGGCGATAAGGAAGCTGATGACCAGTGCGGGACCCGCGTGAAGCGCGGCGGCCTGGCCGGTGATGACGAAGATACCTGCACCGATGACGGCGCCGACACCGAGAAGGATAAGGTGCTTCGCGGTGAGTACGCGCTTCAGCTCGTTATTTCCGTGGGCGCTGGTGCTGATGTGCTCACCGGCGTCTACGTGCGGCGCGGCCTCGATCGGATGCGTCGCGAACAGGTGTTTCAACATGTGTCTCCCCTACTACCGGAATGTAGCCTTTTATTATTGGGACCGCCGCGTGACTCACGGTGGACACGCCGCTGTCTTAAAGCGCTGGCACGGCACCATAGCCCAGCGGGCATTGGCCGTACAAGCTGCGATGCGGGGCGTGCCAAGGCCCTGCACGGACAGGGTGCGGATGTCGAGCATGACTTACGGCGGTTGTGCATGGCGCGGTGCTGCTTTCTCAGAAAACCATGTTCAGCGCGGCCTGCGGTGCCACGTAGTCGCCGGCGTTGCGGCCCGCGACGGTGAACTGGACACCCGCGATGAGCCCCATCGTGGGGCTGAGGTGGTACTCCACCGCCGGGGCAAGGCTGATGTCATGGGATGCCGCGACACGGTGGCGGGTCGTCTGCCCGTGGTGCGACCGACCGCTGACGGACACCGCACTCGCGCGGTTCCAGATCGCTTCGCCGACCAGGCCCCAGCGCGTGTCGAGGACATATTCAGCGGCAAGGGTCGCGTTCCAGGCCTGCCCGACGCGTGCCCGGCCGCGAAATCCTTGGGCGGTGCCATAAACGCTGCTGTCGTGTACCTTGACGTGCCCCGGCGACGGGCTCCAGGCGAGTTGCCCGCGCCAGCGCAGGGCGTGCTGGTTCGCCAGCCAGTGCAGCTGCTGCGCGCCGAGGCTCAGCGTGGTTCGCGCGGCGCCGTTGCCCGTGGCATTCAGCGGATTGGTGTCCAGCCGCTGGTATGTGCCGGTGACGAAGCGCTGCGCCACCGCCAGGGCCAGCACCAGGCCGGTGCCGTCGGCCGCGGGAGCGATGAGGCGCTGTTGCACGCGCAGTACGGAGTCGCCCATGCGAAGACCGTCGGTATGCCGTCCGCCGCCGGACGTGCGTGAGGCGTTCAGTGTGAGCTGGACCGCGCTGCTGTCGGTCAGGGCGTACGTCATGGGTACGGCGACCTGCCATTGGCGGTACATCGGATGCTGCTCGCGGCGGTGGCCCGTGTTGTCGTAGCTGCCACGCGTATTCGTATGGATGAGGTAAGGCTCGATGTTGAGCATTCCCATCGGCATCGTGTTGACGGCGGGCGTCACGAGCGGGCCGGTGAAGCGGGGCGATTCCTGCTCCGAAGACGCCTGTGCGGCGAAGGCTGCGGGTATCGTCAGGGCGAGAACGAGGGCGGTGACGTTGGGGATGTAGCGCATGCTGCGATTCCTTGCTGGGCTGAACTGCCATGCGCGTCGTGCGCATGGACCCATCCTAGGCGGCCACGCCCGGTGAAAAACATCGGATTAGTCCTAAAATGTCGTGCGAGAATGCTCAGCCCGACGTCACAGAAGCGCCCGCATGCACGCCGAACGCCACGCCTTGCTCGATGCATTTCGTCACTATGGCGAGCGATGGCCGGCCGAACCGGATGTGGAGCGATGTGTCGCCTGGTTGCGCGACAGCGAGCAGCCGTTCCATCGCGAAACGCTGGCTGGCCACTTCACCGGCTCCGCATGGCTGGTCAGCGGCGACGGCGAGCGCGTTCTGCTCATGCTGCATCGCAAGCTCGGCCGCTGGCTTCAGCCGGGCGGTCATGCCGATGGCGATCCCGACCTGGCCGAGGTCGCCCTTCGCGAAGCGCGGGAAGAGACCGGACTGCGGGATCTCGAGGTTCATCCCGTCATCTTCGACGTCGATACCCATCGCATCCCCGCACGGGGACACGAGCCGGAGCACTGGCACCATGACGTGCGTTACGTGGTGGTCGCGCGCGGCGACGAGACGTTCGTCGTCAACGAGGAAGCACTCGCGCTGGCGTGGCGTCCGGTCGCCGATATCGCGGCGGATCCGGAAGCGGATGTGTCCTTGCGACGCATGGCGGCGAAGTGGCTCGTCATGCGCGATACGCTGATGTCGTAGCGCGGTGCCTCAGTCCTGGTATCTTGCCGGCGCCGGATGCAGGGTGCCGCACTCGGTGCACGTGCGCGCCTCGACCGACCGGTAGAAGCGCTCGAAGACGGGCGGGAAGTCGTTCTCGATGCTGTCCAGCGGGAAATAGGTCTCGAACAGCTTGTGGTTGCAGTTTTCGCAGAACCACATCAATCCGTCCCGTTCACCCGCCAGCCGTCGCCGCTCGACGACGAGGCCTACCGAATTGGCCATGCGTTGCGGTGAATGCGGGACTCGGGCGGGCAGGTAGAAGACCTCACCGGCACGGATCGGTATGTCCCGTGCCCGACCTTCGTCCTGCACCTTCAGGACCATCTCGCCTTCGAGCTGGTAGAAGAACTCCGGGCCCTCGTCGTAGTGATAATCGGTGCGCGCGTTCGGGCCACCGACGATCATGATGATGAAATCGCCATCGACGATGCATTTGTTGCCGACAGGCGGCTTGAGCAGCGCGCGGTTGTCGTCGATCCATCGCTGAAGGTCGATCGGGGGGAGCAGACTCATGGCCGGGCGTCGTATGAGAAGTCACCGGATCATACTCCGGTGTCTTCGGGTACTTCCCGTCGTGGCCCGCACTGTCGTACAACTGCGCTCTTTCGTCACCGGATCGCCACCCATGCCGTCGTGGTACCACGACCGGGTCCCCACACCCGAACGCCGGCCGCCGCCGCAAGGCAGGCGCGAGGCGGCCGTCGTGGTCGTTGGCGGCGGCTTCGCCGGGCTGAATACCGTCCTCGGTCTCGCCGCACGGGGCGTGCGCGACATCGTGCTGCTCGATGCCGAGACCATCGGCTTCGGCGCGTCCGGCCGCAACGGCGGCTTCGTCTTCGCCGGTTACTCACTGGGTGAGCGCGCGCTGCTGGAACGTGCCGGCCCCGGCCGTGCAAGACAGCTCTACGGCCGCACGGTGGATGCCGTGAACCTCATTCGCGAGCGCATCTCCACCCTCGCCATCGACTGCGACATGGTCGACGCCGGGGTGGTCTGGGCGAACTGGTTCCGCGATGCCGGGCTGCTGCGTTCGCGCCAGGAACTGCTCGCGCGGGAGTACGGGGCCGACTGGCAGTGGATCCCCGCGAACGCCATGCACGAGTTCGTTCGCAGCGCTCGCTATCACGATGGTCTGTACGAGCGGAACGCCCTGCACATCGACCCGCTGGCGTATGCGCGCGGGCTGGCGCGCTCCGCCGAGAGCGCAGGAGTCCTCATCCACGAGGGATCGCGGGTGCGCATGCTCGAGCGTCGCGGACCACGCTGGACGCTGCGCGTGGGCGATGCGGAAATCGAAACGCCGAACGTCGTCCTGGCCTGCGGCGGCTATCTGGCCGGGCTGGATCGCGACATAGACCGCGCCGTGCTTCCCATTGCGACGTATGTGATGGTGACGGAGCCGCTGGGCGAAAGCCTGGGTGCGTGCCTGCGGACGCGCGCGGCGATCTACGACACACGCTTCGCCTTCGATTATTACCGTCCCCTGACGGACACGCGGCTGCTCTGGGGCGGTCGCATCTCGGTGCGCGACCGGTCGCCGCGCGCCGTGCAGCGATTGCTCAGGCGCGATCTGGCACGCGTCTTCCCGTCCCTGAAAGATGCGCGGATCGAGAAAGCCTGGTCGGGCCTGATGAGCTATGCACGCCATGAGATGCCCCAGGTCGGCACTCACGGCAACGGACTCTGGTACGCACAGGCATTCGGAGGCCATGGGCTGGCACCAACCTGCGCGGCGGGCGAAGCGCTGGCCGATGCGATCGCCGGCGGAGACACGTCCCTCGCGGCCTACGCGGACTTCGGTCTCGATCCCGTACATCGCCCGTTCGGTTATCTTGCGGCTCAGGGGACGTACTGGAATCATGAATTCCGCGACTGGTTCAAGTCGCGACTGGAAGGATGACATGAGCGAGGAAATCAGCTGGGCCGACTTCGAGAAGGTCATGCTTGTCGCAGGCACCATCGTGCGCGCGGAGGCCTTTCCCGAGGCTCGGCGCCCGGCCTACAAGATCTGGGCGGACTTCGGTCCGCACAGAGAACGAAAGACCAGTGCGCAGGTCGCCGCGATCTATGCGGCCGAGGAGCTGGTGGGCAAGCAGATCGTCGGGGTGATCAATTTCCCCGAGAAGCAGATCGGGCCGTTCCGGTCACAGTTCCTGTTGACCGGATTTCATACCGATGAGGGTGTGGTGATCACGACGACGGAGCGGGCGGTGCCGAACGGGGCCAGGCTGGCCTGATCCCCGCCGGACACCGGCTCACCTCACAGCGATTCGAAGATGCCGGCGGCACCCATGCCCGTGCCGATGCACATCGTCACCATGCCGTATTTCTGTTTCCGGCGGCGCAGGCCGTGGATCAGCGTGGCGGCGCGGATGGCGCCGGTAGCGCCCAGCGGGTGGCCCAGCGCGATGGCGCCGCCCAGCGGATTGACCTTCGACGGATCGAGGCCGAGATCGCGGATGACCGCGAGCGCCTGCGCCGCGAAGGCCTCGTTCAGTTCGATCCAGTCGAGCTGATCCTGGGTGATGCCGGTCTGATTGAGTGCCTTGGGAATCGCTTCCTTCGGGCCGATGCCCATGACTTCGGGCGCCACACCGGCGACGGAGAAGCCGACGAAGCGCGCAAGCGGAGTCAGACCGTGGTCCTTGATCGCCTTCTCGCTGGCGATGAGCAGGGCGCCGGCACCGTCGGACATCTGCGAGGAGTTGCCCGCGGTGACCGAGCCGCCGAACTGGCCGTTGCGGAACACCGGACGCAGCTTGCCGAGGACCTCCAGCGTCGTGTCCTTGCGCGGACCTTCGTCGGTGTCGATGACGCGACGGTCTTCGCGAACGCTGTGGTTCTTCAGGTCGGGGTAGCGGTCGTCGAGCTGAAACGGGGTGATCTCGTCCCTGAACTCACCGGCGGCGATCGCCGCGAAGGCACGCTCGTGCGACTGCAGGGCGAAGCGGTCCTGATCCTCGCGGCTGACCTTCCAGCGCTCGGCGACCTTCTCGGCCGTGATGCCCATGCCGAACGCGATGGCGCGGTTTTCGTCGTTGTCGAAGATCGCCGGATTCATGGCGATCTTGTTGCCCATCATCGGCACCATGCTCATCGACTCGGTACCGCCGGCGAGCATCAGGTCGGCCTCACCCAGGCGGATGCGGTCGGCCGCCATCGCGATGGCCTGCACGCCGGACGAGCAGAAGCGGTTGATGGTGACGCCCGGGACCTGCTCCGGCAGGCCGGCCAGCAGCACGCCGATGCGTGCGACGTTCATGCCTTGCTCGGCTTCCGGCATCGCGTTGCCGATGACGGCGTCGGCGATCAGGGCGGCGTCGATGCCCGGGGCCTGCTCGATGACGGCGCGGATGACATGCGCGAGCAGGTCATCGGGGCGGGTATTGCGGAACACGCCGCGCGGCGCCTTGCCCACCGGGGTGCGGGTGGCGGCGACGATGTACGCGTCTTGCACTTGCTTGCTCATGATTGGTTCCTTTAAGTTGTGAAGTCGGATGCGTAAGAGCGCGAAGCGCGTCAGTTACGCAGCGGCTTCCCCGTCGTCATCGTGTGCGCGATGCGGGCCTGGGTCTTTTCGGTCTGCGCCAGTTCGACGAAGTGGCGACGCTCGAGCGCGAGCAGCCACGTCTCATCGACCAGCGAGCCACGCTCGATCTTGCCGCCCGCCAGGGTGTCGGCGATGCGGCTGGCGATGTCGATGTCGTGCGGCGAGGCGAAATAGCCTTCGGCGAGATTCGCGAGCGAGGCTTTGAACGTGGCCGTGGCGACATCGCCGCCGACCGGGATGGCACGGCCGGGCATGGGCGGGCGATAGCCGGCCTCGGCCAGGGCGACCGCCTGGGCCTTGGCCACGTGCAGCACCTCATACGAATTGAAGACCACGATGTCGTCCTTGCGCAGGAGACCCATGGATTTGGCTTCGAGTGCGCTGGTCGAGACCTTGGCCATCGCCACGGTCTCGAAAATCTTCTTCAGGAACTCGAACGGGTCTTCCGGGTTGGCCTGCGCGGCGCGCACGGCGAACTCCTTCAGGCCACCGCCAGCGGGCAGCAGGCCCACGCCGGCTTCGACCAGACCGATATAGCTTTCCAGCGCCGCGACCGTACGCGCCGAATGCATCTGGAACTCGCAGCCGCCGCCGAGGGCCAGACCGCGAACGGCCGCGATCACCGGTACCAGCGAATACTTGATGCGCATGCTGGTGGCCTGGAAGTTCGCCACCATGGCTTCGAACTGAGCCAGCTTGCCGGCTTGCAGGAGGCCCAGCGCGCCCTTGAGGTCCGCACCGGCCGAGAACGGCTCGGACGGCTGCCACAGCACGACGCCGCGAAACTGCTGCTCCGCCAGGCCGATCGCATGCTGGATGCCGTCGAGCACGTGATCGTTGACCGTATGCATCTTGGTCTTGAACGAGATCACGCCGATGTCGTCGCCCGAGTGCCACAGGCGCACGCCGTCGTTCTCCCAGACCGTGGTGCCCTGGTCGAACTTCTCGCCCAGGATCGGATCCGGGAAGGCCTGGCGCGCGTAGACCGGGTGCGAGGAACGCGGCTTCTCCGCGTTGGCACTGGCCGAGTACGAGCCGGCCTTGCCGTGCACGCCGGCCCGACCGTCGGTGACCCAGGCGGGCAGGGGTGCGCTGCTCATGGTCTTGCCGGCGGCGATGTCTTCGGCGATCCAGCCGGCGATCTGCTGCCAGCCGGCGGCCTGCCAGAGCTCGAAGGGGCCGAGCTTCCAGCCATAACCCCAACGGATGGCGAAATCGACGTCACGCGCCGTCTCGGCGATATCGGCCAGGTGGAAGGCGGTGTAATGGAAGAGGTCGCGGAACACCGCCCAGAGGAACTGGGCCTGCGGATCCTGCGACGCGCGCAACCGGGTGAACTTCTCGGCGGGATCCTTGATGGCCAGAATGGCCGAGACCTCGTCGGAAGCCTTCTGCTCGGACGGGCGATAGTCCTGCTTCTGCAGGTCGAGCACCACGATGTCCTTACCTGCCTTGCGGTAGAAACCCGCGCCGGTCTTCTGGCCGAGCGCGCCCTTGTCGATCAGACCTTTGAGCCAGACCGGCGGCTGGAAATACGAGTGCCACGGATCGTCCGGGAGCGTGTCGCCCATGGTCTTGACCACGTGCGCCAGCGTGTCGAGGCCGACGACGTCCGCGGTGCGGAAGGTGGCGCTCTTCGGGCGGCCGATGGCCGGGCCGGTCAGTGCGTCGACGGTGTCGAAGCCCAGGCCGAACTGCTCGGTGTGGTGCATGGTCGACAGCATCGAGAACACGCCGATGCGGTTGCCGATGAAGTTCGGGGTGTCCTTGGCGTAGACGACGCCCTTGCCCAGCGTCGTGGTCAGAAAGGCTTCGAGGCCTTCCAGTACGCCCTTGTCGGTGAGCCTGGTCGGGATCAGTTCGACCAGATGCATGTAACGCGGCGGGTTGAAGAAATGCACGCCCGTGAAGCGGTGGCGCATCTCTTCGGGCAGCGCCTCGGCCAGCCCGTTGATCGACAGGCCCGACGTGTTGGACGCCAGCACGGCGGTCTTCGACACGTGCGGGGCGATCTTCTGATACAGGTCGAGCTTCCAGTCCATGCGCTCGGCGATCGCTTCGATCACCAGGTCCACATCGGCCAGCTGGGCCAGATCGTCCTCGTAGTTCGCCGGGATGATCGCGGCGCCAAGCGTTTTCTCCGCCAGCGGGGCGGGCGACAGCTTGGCCAGGTTGGCGATCGCCTTGAGGGCGATGCCGCTCTTCGGACCTTCCTTCGCGGGCAGGTCGAACAGCACGGTTTCAACGTTGGCGTTCGTCAGGTGAGCGGCAATCTGCGCGCCCATGACGCCGGCGCCGAGTACCGCGGCCTTGCGAATGCGTAACGGTGTTGCGGTCATGATGATCTCCGGTGGTACTTGGGATTCGTCCACGGTCAGCGCGTGGCCGTGGAGTTCGAAACGGTGGGGCTTCGCAGGCCGGCGGCGGCGAAGCGGATGAGGTGCTCGGCGGCGCTCTCCCGGTGGTCGCGTTCGTCCACGTCGTTCTTGCGCTGGATGATTCCGAAATCGGCCATCGCATAGGTCAGCGCGCCGGTGACGATGTCGAGGCGCCAGTAAATCTCCTCCTTGGCGAGACCAGGGAGCAGGCGGCCGAACTCGGCGGCGAACTGCCGCAGCACGTGGCCGTAGTTCTCGGAAAGGAACCGGCGCAGCGTCTCGTTGTGCTCGGCATAGGCCCGGGCCAGTACGCGGACGAAGGCGGCGCCGCCCCCGTCGTTCCGGGACAGGTCCAGAGCCGGCCTGATGTAGGCGTCGAGGATGTCCTCCAGGGACGTCCCGGCCTTGCCAGCCACCCTGGCCAGTGCCGCCAGGCGCCGGCTGTTCAGCTCGTCCAGCCGGCGGCGGAACACTTCCTCGATCAGCTTGTCCTTCGAACCGAAGTGGTAGTTGACCGCGGCCAGATTGACCCGGGCGGCAGCCGTCACCTGGCGCAGCGACGCCCCGGCGAAGCCATGCGTGGCGAACAGGGCCTCGGCGGCACCCAGGATGCGTTCCTTGGTGGTCCGCTCGCGGGACGCGTAGGGTGCGCTGGTCATGTCGGCGGACTCCGAGGCGGCAGGTTTGAATCAAACGATCGTTTGAGAATACGCCCGGGTCTGCGAAAGGGTCAATGTGCGAACGCACATGACGCCGGAGGCCTGCAAACGGCTTGCGATTGAGCTAGAATCTGTCAAGATTTCGTGAGCTAAGTCAGTCATTCCTGACGGCTTTGGCCCCAAACTTTCACCGGGCGTCCCCGCGGACGCTGGCAGACTCGTTCACCCTTTTCCCATTCCCCGGAGCAAACGTATGGCGCTGGAGCGCACCCTTTCGATCATCAAGCCCGACGCCGTCAAGAAGAACGTCATCGGTGAAATCCTGACCCGCTTCGAAAAGGCCGGTCTCAAGATCGTTGCCGCGAAGCTGAAGCAGCTGACCCGCGAAGAGGCCGAAGGCTTCTACGCCGTCCACAAGGAGCGTCCGTTCTTCGGCGCCCTGGTCGACTTCATGATTTCCGGCCCGGTCATGATCCAGGCCCTGGAAGGCGAAGGCGCGGTCCTCAAGAACCGTGACCTGATGGGCGCCACCAATCCGAAGGAAGCCGCCGCGGGCACGATCCGCGCCGACTTCGCCGAGTCCATCGACGCCAACGCGGTCCATGGTTCGGACTCGCTCGAGAACGCCGCGAACGAGATCAAGTACTTCTTCAACGACTCGGAAGTCGTTTCGCACTGAGACACGCCGTGAATACGCCTGCTGACAAGGTCAACCTGCTCGATTTCGATCGCCAGGGGCTGCGCGATTTCTTCGCCCAGCTCGGCGAGAAGCCCTATCGCGCCGAACAGGTCATGAAGTGGATCTACCACCGTCTCGAAAGCGATTTCGAGAATATGACCGATGTCGGCAAGGCGTTGCGTGAAAAGCTCAGCGCCAGCTGCTATGTGGGCCCGCCCAAGACCGCGTTCGAAAAGACCGCGGTCGACGGCACCCAGAAGTGGCTGCTCGGTATGGATGGCGGCAACGCCATCGAGACCGTGTACATCCCGGAGCCGACCCGCGGCACGCTTTGCGTGTCGTCGCAGGTCGGCTGCGCCCTGAACTGCCAGTTCTGCTCCACGGCAACGCAGGGTTTCTCCCGCAACCTGTCGACGGCCGAGATCATCGGTCAGGTCTGGGTCGCGGCCAAACATCTGGGCAACGTGCCTCACCAGCAACGCCGCATCACCAACGTGGTGATGATGGGCATGGGTGAGCCGCTGCTCAATTTCGACAACGTGGTGAAGGCCATGAGTCTGATGCGCGACGACCTGGGCTTCGGCCTGGCCAGCAAGCGCGTCACGCTCTCCACGGCCGGCCTCGTTCCGATGATCGACAAGCTCTCGACGGAAAGCGACGTCTCGCTGGCCGTCTCGCTTCATGCGGCCAACGACGAGCTGCGCACCGAGCTGGTCCCGCTGAACAAGCGCTATCCGCTGGCGGAACTCATGGCGGCGTGCGAGCGCTACATCAACCGTGCGCCGCGCACCTCGATCACGTTCGAATACACGCTGATGAAGGGCATCAACGATCGCCCCGAACATGCCAGGCAGCTGATCAAGTTCATGCGCCGCCTGCCGGGCGCGAACAAGGTCAACCTCATTCCGTTCAATCCGTTCCCGGGAACGCGCTTCGAGCGCTCCAATCAGGAAGACATCCGCAACTTCCAGACCCAGTTGCTCAACGCCGGTGTACTTACGATGCTTCGCCGCACCCGTGGTGACGACATCGACGCCGCATGCGGCCAGCTGAAGGGGCAGGTGGTCGATCGCACGCGCCGTCAGGCGGAATTCCGCAAGAAGCTCGAAGAGGGAGTGGTGAATGCGGCTTGAGCGGTGGGGGATGCTGGTGGCGCTCGTGTGGGCGTGCACCGGCTGCGTGGGTGACGGCTCGGTCCTGAAGCCCGCCACGGCGGCGGATGAGCGCGCCAAGGGAGCTCAGGTGCACACCGAGCTCGGTCAGCGGTACATGGAGAGCGGCAACCTGCAGGGCGCGATGGAAAAACTGCAGAAAGCGCTGTCGTTCGATCCCAGATACGTGCCGGCCCACACGGTGATCGCGGTGCTCTACGAGCGGATCAACGATCCGGTCAATGCGGAACTGCACTACCGTAAGGCGATCGAGTTCGATCCGAAAAAAGGTTCGCTGAACAACAATCTTGCGGTTTTTCTGTGCAAGCAGGGACGTGCCGGAGAAGCCAAACCGTTCTTCGATCGTGCCCTGGCCGATCCGTTTTACGAGACGCCCGACCTGGCCATGACCAACGCGGGCACCTGTCAGATCCAGGCTCACGATTACGAGGCCGCGGAAGGTTACTTCCGTAAAGCGCTCGAGCGTAATGGCAACAACGCCGATGCCCTGTATCAGATGGCTTACCTGTTGTACCTTAAGAACGATGCTTTCCGGGCACGGGCCTTCATGCAGCGCTACGAAGCGCTGGCCAGGCCCACTCCGGATTCGTTGAAGCTCGGTCGCGATATCGAGCTCCGTCTGGGCAACGGGGAGGTTGCCCAGGACTATGCCAAACGGTTGCGCTCACAGTTCCCGGATTCGGAACAAGCGCGCTCACTCGAAGCAAGCGCACGTCAATGACATCCGTACCTTCGAATTCTTCCGGTCGGGACGATCGCGAACAGGATCTGTTCGCCGGGCTCGCGCCGAACGCACACACGGAGCAAGCCATGGATCCCCAGCTCGATGTGAACGCTGACGAGGGCGGTCGCGTCCTGATCGACCTCGGTGCTGGCACCACGGGCTTCGGGGCCCGTCTGCGTGCCGCCCGGGAGGCGCGCGGCTACACCATCGAGGCCTGCGGTCAGGCGTTGCGTCTGCCGTCGCGCCTGCTGCGCCAGCTCGAAGCGGGTGAGTACGGCGGTATCGACTACCAGGTTTATCTGGCCGGCTATCTCAGTAAATATGGCAACCATCTCGGTGTCGACCCGGAAGCCACTGAGGCCGAGCTCGCGCGCCTGACCCCGCGCCAGCCGGAGCTCGTCGTCACCGGTGGGGTGTCCCATTCGCGCTATCTGCTCGAGCGCTATGTGACCGCCGCCACGTACGTCGTGCTGACCGCGGTAATCGTCGTGCCCATGGTGTGGCTCGGCGTACGCGGCACGCTCGATCGCGATATGCCGCGCCTGGCTCCGCTGGATGCCGCTCCCGTCGCTCAGCAGGATGCCCCGGCCGGCGCCTCGTCCACCGCGCTCGCGAGCGATGCCGCCCCCGCCAGGCCGGCGGCCGTGTCCGAGCCCCGCGCCGAGGACCAGCAGCCGCTGCTGGCGTCGATGGCCATGTTCCCGCCGCTGGACCGGGGTGCCGCCAGGGCGCCGTTGGCTACCGCCGCCGCCGCGCCTGTCGTCGATGACGCGGCGAAGGCTCAGGGGCAGGGCGCGCACAGCCTTTCTCTTTCGTTGCCGTCCGCGAGCTGGGTCGAAGTGACGGCCGCCGATGGCTCGCGTCTGGAGTACGGCATCCTGCCGGCCGGAACGCAGAAGTCCTACCGCAGCGACAGCCCTCTGGATGTCCGCATCGGCAATGCCACGGGTGCCCAGGCCTCGGTGGACGGGCAGGCCGTGCAGATCGACGCGTTCCGCCGCGCCAACGTCGCCCGTTTCCGTGTGGATATCCGCGACGGCAAGGCGACGCCGGTCTCCAACTGATCGCCGCGAGCGTGGTTCCGTCTCAGCGCGGCGCCGCCGGCCCGCGCTTTTCGGTTATCCTTGCCTATTGATCCGCCCCGTCATCGTCAGATGGCAGGTGCGGGCTTGTTCCCTTCAGGATGTGCTGCGCGGAGCGCAGTGGGTGATTGCATGTCTTTCGACGTATACGACGATTACGAACAAGGCGAACGCGTCCAGCAATGGCTGCGCAAGAACGGCGTTTCGATCGCCGTCGGCATCGCGCTGGGCCTCGTGCTGATCTTTGGCTGGCAGCAGTGGAAGTCGCACCGCGCCGGTCACGAGCAGGCGGCGGCCGGGGAATATTCGGCGCTTCAGGCGGCCGTGGCGCAGAACAACGCCAATGCGATCGACGTCCATACCGAAACGCTGCTGAAGGATTATGCGGACACCGCCTGGTCCGTCTTCGCGGCGGGTGAGCGGGCTCAGCGCAACGTCATGGCCGGTCAGCTCGACAAGGCTTCGGGCGACCTGGACTGGGCCGTGGCCCACGCCAAGGACGACGCGCTCAAGACACTCGTGCAGCTTCGTGTCGCACAACTCAAGTTTGCCCAGAACAAGCCACAGGATGCCCTCACCGCGCTGGACGCGATGCCGGGCAAGTCGTTTGTGGCCATCGCGCAGGAACTCCGCGGCGATGCGCTGGTCAAGCTTGGACGCCACGACGACGCACGCAAGGCCTATCAGGCGGCGATCGCCGCGATGGGCGACAGCGCACCGCAACGCGGTGTGGTTCAAACAAAGCTCGATGATCTGGCAGTGGCCGGGAAGCAGGGTGCATGAAACGTTTTTGGGCAATCGCGTTGACTTCGTCGCTGGTCGTTCTGGCCGGCTGCCATTCGTTCAAGAAGGAAAACGTCGAACCGCCGACCCCGCTCGACAAGAAGTTCGAGCCGACCCTCAAGGTCGAGCGTCTCTGGAAGTCCAGCATCGGTGACGGCGCCGCCGAGTCCGGTGTGCGTATGCGTCCGACCGTCGTCGACAACGTGCTTTACGCCGCCAGCACCGACGGCAAGATCGCCGCCTTCGAGGCGTCGACCGGCAAGAAACTGTGGTCCAAGAGCACCCGCCAGCATGGCTGGTTCGGCTGGGGCGACGCCAAGCGCGAAGACGCGCGCTTCTCCGGTGGCCCCGGCGCCGCCGGCGATCTCGTCGCCATCGGCACGCTGGATGGACACCTGTACGGTATCAACGCGAAGGACGGCGAGCGTCGCTGGTCGTCCGAGCTTTCCTCGGAAGTCATCACGGCGCCGGTCATCGTCAACGGTCTGGTCGTCGTTCGCTGCAACGACGGTCGCATCTACGGCATCGACGCCAGCAATGGCGAGCGCCGCTGGGTGTTCGACCAGGCCCAGGTGCCGCTCCTCAGCCTGCGTGGCAATGGCCGCCTGCTGATTGCCAACGGCGTGGTGTTCGTCGGCAGCGATGCCGGCAAGCTGATCGCCATTCGTCTGGACAACGGTGAGAAGCTCTGGGAGCAGACGCTCGCCAGCGGTGAAGGCCGTACCGAGATCGATCGCCTGAACGACGCCGATGGCTCGCTGGTCCTCGATGGCACCACGCTTTACGGCGCCGCGTACCATGGCAACCTCACCGCGATCGACGGCCCGAGCGGCCGTCCGCTGTGGAACCACGGCTTCTCGACGTTCACCTCGCTGGACGTGAAAGACAACGCCGTCTACGGTGTCGACGACCAGTCGCAGGTTTTCGCGTTCGACAAGAGCAGCGGTGCCAACATCTGGAAGCAGGCGGGCCTCAAGTACCGCTGGCTGACCGGTCCTGCGATCCAGGGCAACTATGCCGTGGTCGGCGACCTCGACGGTCACATCCACTGGCTGGCGGTGGGCGACGGCAAGATCGCCGCACGCGAGCGCCTGTCCAAGAAAGCCATTCGTGCCCAGCCCCTCGTGGTGGGTGACACCGTGTTCGTTGAAGATGTCGAGGGCCACATCGGCGCCTACCGCATCGCGACGAACTGATCCACAGGATAGATGTAACTCCCATGTTGCCCGTCGTCGCTCTGGTCGGCCGTCCCAATGTCGGTAAGTCGACCCTCTTCAATGCGCTGACGCGTAGCAGGGACGCTCTTGTCGCCGATATGCCCGGCGTCACTCGTGACAGACACTACGGTGTCTGTCGTCTCGGTCCCCGACCGTTCGTTGTCGTGGATACCGGCGGCTTGTCCGGTAGTGATGAAGGCATTGAAGGCCTCACCGCGCAGCAGGTTCGTCTCGCGATCAGCGAGGCCAACCTGCTCGTCTTCGTGGTGGATGCCCGTGATGGCGTCCTCCCGCTGGATGCCGGCATCCTCACCGAGCTCCGCCGCAGCGGCAAGCCGGTCATCGTCGTCGTCAACAAGACCGACGGTGTCGACGAAATCGTGGCGCTGGGCGAATTCGCTTCGTTCGGCATCGCTGAAACGCTGCCCATGTCCGCCGCGCACAACCGCGGCGTCGACGTGCTGGTGGCCAAAGCCATCGGTTACCTGCCGGACGACAGGGATAACGACCCCGCGCTCGAAGATCAGGGCATCCGCGTGGCGATCGTCGGTCGTCCCAATGCCGGCAAGTCCACGTTGATCAATCGTCTGCTGGGCGAGGATCGTCTCATCGTTTCGGACCTCGCCGGCACCACGCGCGATCCGATCCGGGTATCGCTGGAGCGTGACGGCAAGCGCTACACGCTGATCGATACCGCGGGCGTCCGTCGCCGCGCGCGCGTCGAGGAAGCGGTAGAGAAATTCAGCGTTATCAAGACGTTGCAGTCTATTGCTGCGTCGCAGGTGACGGTCGTTCTGATCGATGCCCGGGAAAATCTCGCCGACCAGGACCTGACCCTCATCGGCCACGCCATCGAAGAAGGCCGGGCGCTGGTCATCGCGGTGAACAAGTGGGACGGCATGGACTCCTATGCCCGCGAGCAGACGCAGAAAGCGCTCGAGCGCCGCCTGCAGTTCGCCGAGTGGGCGAAGACGGTCTTCATTTCCGCGCTGCACGGCTCCGGCCTGCGCGAACTCATGAAGGCGGTCATTCGCGCTCACGGGGCAGCGACGAAGGTGCTGACGTCCAGCGAACTGACCCGGACGCTCGAGCAGGCTTACGAGGCCTATCAGCCGCCGTTGGTCCGCGGGCATGCACCCAAGCTGCGTTACGCCCATCCGGGCGGATTCAATCCGCCGACGATCGTGATCCACGGCAGCCGGACCAAGCACATCGCGCCGGCGTACCGTCGTTACCTGGAAGGGTTCTTCCGCAAGCGTTACAAGCTGGAAGGCACGCCCATCCGTATCGATTTCCGCGATGGTGAGAACCCGTTCGCCGGCAAGAAGAACGTCCTGACGGAAGGCCAGCAGCGCCGCCGCCGGGAAATGATCCGCAACGCGAAGCGACGCGAGAAGTAAGCGTCGCCCTCGCAGAGGTGCCTCGCATGACCGAAGACCTGGGTAGGGATCGCTGGCTGGCCGAGTTGCGCCAGCGGGTGCCCGAGATCGCCGCGACCGATGCCTTGTCCCGCCAGATGGACGGGGCATTGCTGATCGATGTCCGTGAGGACAACGAGCGCAGCGAGGGCTCGCCGGCTGGTGCGAGCGGGCTCTCACGTGGATTTCTTGAACTTCGCATCGAGCAGATCGAGCCGGACCGGCAGCGCGAGATCCTCGTGCTCTGTGGTAGCGGCCAGCGCTCGTTGCTCGCCGCCGAGGCCTTGCAGCGCATGGGCTATGCCCGGGTGTCGTCGGTCGCGGGCGGCATGGCGGCGTGGAAGGTCGCGGGCTTGCCGGTGCTTGCGGGTGCGCTCGATAGCGACGCCGCTGAGCGCTACGCCCGACAGGTGTTGCTACCGCAGGTCGGTGAGGCTGGGCAGTCCAGGCTTGCCGCTGCTCGCGCGGTCGTGATTGGGGCGGGCGGCCTGGGGTCTCCGGCGTTGCTTTACCTCGCCGCCGCCGGCGTCGGGCACCTCACGCTGATCGACGACGATCGCGTCGAGCGATCCAATCTGCATCGCCAGGTCGTCCATGCGGACGCGCGCGTGGGCATGAGCAAGGCGGAGTCGGCCCGGATGACGCTGCTTGCGCTCAACCCGCGCATTCATGTCCGTGTCGTGGTCGAGCGCCTTCGCGCGGACAACGTCGAAGCGATGATCGGTGGGCACGACGTGGTGATCGATGGTGCGGACAATTTCGCCACGCGCTACCTGTTGGCCGCGGCAACGCGGCGCCTGGGGCTGCCGATGGTCTATGCCGCGATCGAGCGCTTCACCGGCCAGGCGAGTGTGTTCGATCCGCGACGCGACGATTCTCCCTGCTATCGCTGCCTGTTCCCGGAGCCGCCGGCGGCCGCCGATGCACCCAACTGCAGCGAGGCCGGTGTGCTGGGGGTGCTCCCCGGACTGGTGGGTATGGTGCAGGCGACCGAAGCGATGAAGCTGGTCCTTGGCATCGGCGAAACGCTCGTCGGACGATTGCTGACGTACGACGCCCTCGGCATGCGTTTCCGCGAGCTGAAGCTGAGGCGCGATCCGCAGTGCCCGGGTTGCGGTGCCGGGGCGTCCTTCGACGGCTATGTGGACCTCGAGCGGATGTGCGCGATCGCCGGATGAGGCGGTCCGGACCGGCTGCTGACCTCATCTTTTCGGGAAGTCGGAAGATCCGCTCAGAATCGATCCCCCGACACGATGGAATACATCGCAGCGTCGACAGGTGTACTGCGTAATATCAATCGTTTACGAAGTATTCCTTCCAACATGCCTCCGATGCGTTCAGCTGTCTTCCGGCTCGGCACGTTGTCGTGGGCCGCGACGATTTCCAGCCGCGAGACCCGCACGGCCTCGAATGCGAACTGGACCGCGAGCTTGCCCGCCCGTGTCGCGACGCCCTGGCCCTGAGCCGACTCACGCACCCAGTAACCGAGGTTGGCGAAACGGTGCTCGCGGTTGAGGTGGTTCACGCCCATGCCGCCGAGCAGTGCATCCGTCGCTGCATCGAAAACGAGGAACTCATGGCCTTCGCCCATGAGCCAGGCCTTCTGGCAGGTTGCGATCCATGCCGCCGCATCCATGGGCGTGTATCCCGCATGGCACCAGTCCTGCCAGCGGCCGACGGTTGCGACAGACTCGCGTACGGCTTCGGCGAGGGCTTCCATGTCGCCGGTACGGTGGGGACGAAGCGTGACCTGCCCATCGGTCAGCGCGTTTGGGTAGGGAAGGGTTTCGATGGCCATGCCGGAGAGTATGCAAGCGTCGTAAGCTCAGGGGATAATGTCCGGTTTCCACAGGGCGATATCCCATGACCGCACGTATTCTCGACGGCAAGCGCATCGCCCAGGAACTGCTCGAGCATATCGGGCGCCGTGTCGCCAAGCGCATTACCGAGGGGCATCGCGCCCCCGGACTCGCCGTGGTTCTGGTCGGCGAAGACCCTGCCTCTGCGGTCTACGTCAGGAACAAGCGCAAAGCCTGTCAGCAGGTGGGCTTCAAGTCGTTCGGCTACGACCTTCCGGCCGAAACGTCGCAGGAAGAACTATTTGCGCTGATCGACAAGCTCAATGCGGATCCGGCGGT
The DNA here is from genome assembly GCF_900102405.1 of Dyella sp. 333MFSha. Classification (NCBI taxonomy): domain Bacteria; kingdom Pseudomonadati; phylum Pseudomonadota; class Gammaproteobacteria; order Lysobacterales; family Rhodanobacteraceae; genus Dyella; species Dyella sp. 333MFSha. The sequence continues at coordinate 1,080,698 of NZ_FNBR01000001.1, forward strand.
TCACGGCATCCTCGTACAGTCGCCGCTGCCCGCGCATATCGATGAAGAAGCGCTGGTCGACCGGATCGATCCGATGAAAGATGTCGATGGCTTCCAGGCGGTCAATGTCGGTCGCCTCGCGCTGCGCCGTTTCGGTCTGCGTCCGTGCACGCCCAAGGGTGTGATGACGCTGCTGGGTCATACCGATCGCCCGGTACGCGGCGAGCACGCGGTCATCGTCGGCGTCTCTAACCACGTCGGTCGGCCGCTTGCGCTTGAGCTCCTTATTGCAGGAAGTACAGTCACTTGTTGCCACAAGTTCACCCAGAATCTCGAAGGCTTCGTGGCGCAGGCGGACATCCTCGTCGTGGCCGCGGGTAAGCCGGGGCTGGTCAGGGGTGAATGGATCAAGCCGGGCGCCGTGGTCATCGACGTAGGTATCAATCGCCTGGAGGACGGGCGTCTGGTGGGCGACGTGGAATTCGCCCCCGCGGCCGAGCGTGCGTCATGGATCACGCCGGTGCCGGGTGGGGTGGGACCGATGACGGTGGCGACGTTGATGGAGAACACGCTGGAGGCGGCGGAGGCTCTCGACGGTTGAGAGGCAGGGGATCGCCGGCATGGCCGGCTCCTGCTGGAGCGCACTCGTCGCGCTGTCGTTTTGCTGCAACGCACGCTATAATGCCGCGATTTACTCGCGGGACTAATGCTATGCGCATCCTTGCCGAGGCACTCACTTACGATGACGTGTTCCTGGTTCCCGGCCACTCCACGGTTATGCCCCGTGATGTGGATACCTCAACGCGGTTCACGCGCGGCCTGCGCCTGAATATACCCATCGTGTCCGCCGCCATGGACACCGTGACCGAAGCCCGCCTCGCCATCACGATGGCCCAGAACGGCGGCATCGGCATCATCCACAAGAACATGACCGCCGAGCTCCAGGCCGCTGAAGTACGCCTGGTCAAGAAGTTCGAAGCCGGCGTCATCCGCAGCCCGATCACCGTCCGCCCGGACACCTCGATCGGCGACGTCATGGCCCTGACCCGCGCGCACAACATCTCCGGCGTGCCGGTGGTCGACGGCGAGAAGCTGGTCGGCATCGTCACAAGCCGCGACCTGCGTTTCGAGCGCAAGCACGACGACCCGGTGCGCAACATCATGACCCGCGAAGATCGCCTGGTCACGGTGAAGGAAGGTGCCTCGCACGACGAAGTCCTCGAACTGCTGCACCGCAACCGCATCGAAAAGGTCCTGGTCGTCAACGACAGCTTCCAGCTGCGCGGTCTGATCACGGTCAAGGACATCCAGAAAGCCCGCGACAATCCCAACGCCGCCAAGGACTCGCATGAGCGCCTGGTCGTGGGCGCCGCCGTGGGTGTGGGTGGCGACACCGAGCGTCGCATCGAGCTCCTGGTCGACGCCGGCGTGGACGTGGTCGTGGTCGACACGGCGCACGGTCACTCGCAGGCGGTCATCGACCGCGCGGGCTGGGTCAAGAAGCATTACCCGCAGGTCCAGGTCATCGCCGGCAACATCGTCACCGGTGAGGCTGCGCGTGCGCTGCTCGACGCCGGTGTCGACGCGGTCAAGGTCGGCGTGGGTCCCGGGTCCATCTGCACCACCCGTATCGTCACCGGTATCGGCGTGCCGCAGATCACCTCGATCGACATGGTCGCCACCGCGCTGAAGGGCGAGATCCCGCTCATCGCCGACGGCGGCATCCGTTACTCGGGCGACATCCCCAAGGCACTGGCCGCCGGCGCGTCCTCGGTCATGCTCGGCTCGATGTTTGCCGGTACCGAAGAAGCCCCGGGTGAGGTCGAGCTGTTCCAGGGTCGCTCCTACAAGAGCTACCGCGGCATGGGCTCCATCGGCGCCATGCAGCTGGGCTCCAAGGACCGTTACTTCCAGGACGAAGCCGACGCCGACAAGCTCGTGCCGGAAGGCATCGAAGGTCGCGTGCCGTATCGCGGTCCCCTGCGCAACATCATTCACCAGATGATGGGCGGGCTGCGTGCCTCCATGGGTTACATGGGCGCCGCCTCGATCGAAGAGATCCACGAGAAGGCCCAGTTCGTGAAGGTGACCGGCGCCGGTGTGCTCGAAGCGCATCCGCACGACATCCAGATCACGAAGGAAGCGCCGAACTACCGCCGGGACTGATGCGCTCACGCGCTCGACCCCGGTGACCCAGGACGCCCGCCGCAAGTGGGCGTTCTGCTTTTTCAGGCCAACGCGCAGCGCGCGGGGCCGCCAGAAATTTCATACCGCCAGGCCGCCACGATGACCGATATCCACAGCGACAAGATCCTCATCCTCGACTTCGGTTCGCAGTACACGCAGCTGATCGCCCGCCGCATCCGCGAGATCGGTGTCTATTGCGAGGTGTGGGGCTGGGATCACGCACCGGACGAGATCGCCGGCTTCAACCCGAAGGGCGTCATCCTGTCGGGCGGCCCGGAATCGGTGACCGAGGACAACTCGCCGCGCGCGCCCCAGCAGGTCTTCGACCTCGGCGTGCCGGTGCTGGGCATCTGCTACGGCATGCAGACCATGGCCGAACAGCTCGGCGGCAAGGTCGAAGCCGGCCACGATCGCGAGTTCGGTCCGGCCACCATCACCTTCGGCAGCTGCGCGCTGTTCGACACGGTGGTCGAGGACGGTGAGGCGCTGGGTGTATGGATGTCGCACGGCGACCGCGTCACCGCGATCCCGGAAGGTTTCAGGGTTACCGCGTCGACGTCCAGCCTGCCGCTCGCCGCCATGGCCGACGACACGCGCCGCTTCTACGGCGTCCAGTTCCACCCGGAAGTGACCCACACCAAGCGCGGCATGGAGCTCCTCCGCCGTTTCGTCGTCGACCTCTGTGGCTCGGCCACGCTGTGGGACGCCGCACACATCATCGAAGACGCCGTCGCCCGCGTGCGCGAGCAGGTCGGCAGCGATCGCGTGCTCCTGGGTCTCAGCGGCGGTGTGGATTCGTCCGTCGTGGCCGCGCTGCTCGAGAAGGCCATCGGCAACCAGCTGACGTGCGTCTTCGTCGATACGGGTCTGCTGCGTTTCCAGGAAGGCGACCAGGTCATGACCACCATGGCCGAACACATGGGCGTGCATGTCATCCGCGTGGATGCGAAGCAGCGTTATTTCGACGCGCTGGCTGGCGTGGAAGACCCGGAAGCCAAGCGCAAGGTCATCGGCCGCCTGTTCATCGAGATCTTCGACGAAGAGTCGGCCAAGCTTGAAGGCGTGAAGTGGCTGGCCCAGGGCACGATCTATCCCGACGTCATCGAATCCGCCGGCAGCAAGACGGGCAAGGCCCACGTCATCAAGAGCCATCACAACGTCGGCGGCCTGCCGGAGCACATGAAGCTCAAGCTGGTCGAGCCGTTGCGCGAGCTGTTCAAGGACGAAGTCCGCCGCATCGGCGTCGAGCTCGGCCTGCCGCGCGAGATGGTCTATCGCCATCCGTTCCCGGGCCCGGGTCTGGGCGTGCGCGTGCTCGGCGAGGTCAAGGCGGAATACGTCGACCTGCTGCAGCGGGCCGATGCGATCTTCATCGAGGAGCTGCGCAGCCATGGTCTGTATGACCGGGTGAGCCAGGCGTTTGCAGTGTTTCTGCCCGTGCGCTCGGTGGGCGTGGTCGGTGACGGCCGGGCTTACGAGTGGGTGATCGCGCTGCGTGCCGTGGAGACGATCGACTTCATGACGGCGCATTGGGCGCACCTGCCGTATGACTTTCTTGATAAGTGCTCGACGAGGATTATCAATGAGTTGCGTGGTATTTCTCGCGTCGTTTATGACATTTCGGGGAAGCCGCCGGCTACGATTGAGTGGGAATGACGGAGCGTCTTTCGGGGGGATCGCCAGGCATTGATGAAAGTGATGTAACGTATTGATCTTGAAAATCTAAGTTGCGTTCTCTTCGGTGGATACCACCGGCTGCGGGAGGACGTGTCGGTTCCGGTGCTCAGCCCGGCTTTGTGAGGGAGGGGCGCACGATGACCTTGACCAGGATCGCTTCTGGTTGGCAACGCGCGGTTTTCATTTGTCCAGAAAAGATCACTCAGGATAATCTTTTTCCTGAATTTTCAAACTTATAGTCCTTGGCGTAAGTTTATAAAAATGGTATTTTGAGCACTATGGGTGCTCAAAATTCAGGAAAATTGAACCATTTGGTGGGCGAACTGGGCGATACCCGCCTTGTGTCCAGCCGCTGGCTGCGCGCGCATGACTACTCCAACAGCCTGGTCGCGCGCTATGTCGGCAGCGGCTGGCTGGTGTCGCCGGCGCGTGGCGTTTACATGCGCGCGGGCGGGCGGCTGCAATGGGATGGTGTGGTCCGCAGCCTGCAGGTCGGGGAGGGCATGCCACTGCATGTCGGCGGGCGTTTCGCACTGGCCTTGCAAGGGCACGAGCACTACTTGCGTTTGGGCGATGCCGGAACGATCACGCTTTATGGGCCAGCGCCTCCGCCGGGCTGGGTCGGCAAACTATCCATGGAGCAGCGCTTCGAGTACCAGGGCAAAGGGCCGTTCGATCTGCCGGCCGTGTCCTTCACTGCGGAAGTCTCCGAGACGGCGCTATCCAAGGTGGGTCTGGCCTTGCACTCCGCTGCACCTGGCGTCGATGCCTTGGTCTGCTCGACGCCCGAGCGGGCCATGCTGGAGTTGTGCGATGGCGTATCGGATGCGGCAGGGGTCTACGAGGCCGATGCGCTGATGCAGGCCATGACCACACTGCGACCACAGCGCGTCGCTCTGCTGCTGCGCCACTGCGGAAGCATCAAGGCCAAGCGGCTGTTCCTGGCGCTGGCCGATCATCATCGGCATGCCTGGCTGGCCCACGTGTCAATGGATGGCGTCGATCTGGGCCGGGGTAAGCGCGCGTTGGTGACCGGCGGACGCCTGCATCCGACCTACCAGATCACCTTGCCGGGAGACCTCGATGAGCACCTGGCTTGATCGATGGGATCGACGCTATACCGACCGTGTGCGGTTGCTGGTGTAGATCCTGCCGGTGCTGGCCCAGGAGCCGCGCTTCGCGCTCAAGGGCGGCACCGCAATCAACCTGTTCGAGCATGACCTGCCGCGTCTGTCCGTAGACATCGACCTGGCCTGGCTGCCGGTGCACGACTATGCCGAAGATGCGAAGCTGATCGATGAAGCGCTCGTGCGCTTGGCCGATGCGAGCCATCGTGCGCCTTTCTGCAATCGCTCGAGGATGAGCAGCCGGATTTCGGGTTGATCGGCCTTGCCCATGCGACCGATCTGCCCGGCGTGCGGCGCAAGCTGCACAACCTGGCACAGCGCACGGCCGCCAAACGCGCTGCGGATCGTGGGCAGTTGGCGGACGTGCTGGCGTGCATCAAGACGCGCTGACGCAGCGGGTGTTACAAAAGGCGGTGGAGCGATCGCGAACCTCGGATCAGTGAGTTGCAGCCAGCGCCACCGCATCATCGCCAGCAGGAATATGTGACGGACTTCCCGCATCGTTCGCCGCAAGCCATACCGCCTCGGCGACCTGCACCGACCGCGTGATCGGATGATCGCCCTGCCAGCTGGCAAATACGTTCTTCGCCAGTTCCGCGTACGGCTCGGGGAAACCCGCCGCCATGCGTGGCTGGGCGTTCTCGCCGAACCGCGTGTCAGGCGCGCGGCCCGGCAGCACGACACGAACACGTACGTTGAACTGCTCCAGTTCGAGCGCCAGCGAATCGGAGAAGGCATTCACCGCGGCCTTGCTCGCCGTATAGACGGACAGCAGATGCAGGGGGCGGAGCGTCACGGTCGAGGTCACATTGACGATCACGCCGTCCTTGCGCTCGCGCATCTGCGGAACGAAAGCCTGCGTCACGGCGATGGTGCCGAGCGTATTGGTCTCGAAGACGTCGCGGGCAACGTCCATTGGCGTGCCCTCCAGCGCGTTGAGCATGCCGATCCCCGCATTGTTGACCAGAACGTCGATCGGGCCGGCGTCCGCCACGGCCCGGCGGATGCTGGCCGGATCGGTAACGTCGAGTGCGATCACCCGCAGGCGGTCGGAGCGGGGCAGGACGTCTTCGCGTGGCGTGCGCATGGTGGCGACGACATGCCAGTCGCGGTCGAGGAAGTAGCGGGCGATCTCGAGGCCGAAGCCGGACGAGCAGCCGGTGATAAGGACGGTTTTCATGGGATCTCCTGGTTGGGGTGTGCAGAAGAGTCACGATACGGCGCCGCGTCCGGACTTGCTACAATCATTCGTCCCATTATCGTTTGCAGGAGTCCGGTCGTGGTCGATCCGCTCGCCGATGTCGTCACCTTGCTACAGCCGAAGCCGACGTTTTCGAAGGCAGTCAGCGCGGCGGGGCCCTGGCGCGTTCGCCGGAAAGAAGCGGGGCAGCCGTTTTATTGCGTCATCCTCGATGGGTCCAGCCGGATGCAGACGAACGGAGAGGCGCCGATCACGCTCGAGGCAGGCGACTTCATCCTGATTCCCGAAGCCTTCGACTTCACCATGTCGGGCCTGGTGGAAGTGCCGGACGACGCGCCGGATAGCTTGCCCGCGGCCATGCCCGATGGCCGGTTCCGTCTCGGAACCATCGACGCGCCGGCGGATGTGGAATACCTGATCGGTCACTGTGCGTTCGGCTCGCCGGACGCCGATCTGCTCGTCTCGCTGCTTCCCCGGATCGTGCTGGTGCGTGGCGAGCGTCGCCTCGCTACGCTGGTCGAACTCCTGCGCGATGAATCGCGCGCGCAACGGCCGGCGCGTGATGTCGTACTCGCTCATTTGCTGGAACTGCTTTTCATCGAGGCACTGCGATCGACCGGTACGGCGGCGTCGCCCGGGCTGGTACGGGGACTGACCGATGCACGACTGGCCCTCGCGCTCCGGCAGATGCACGCAAGTCCGGAGAAGCCCTGGACCGTCGTGGAACTTGCGAAGATCGCGGCGCTGTCTCGCTCGGTGTTTTTCGAGCGCTTCAGCCGCGCCGTGGGTGTGGCTCCCATGGAATACCTGCTGTCGTGGCGTATGGCTCTGGCCAGGCGGCTGCTGCGCGGAAAAGACATGGGTGTGGCTACCGTCGCCGGGCGCGTCGGCTATAGCTCGGCGAGCGCGTTCAGCGTTGCCTTCGCGCGTCATGTGGGCATGCCGCCGACGCAATTCAGAGACGCGTAGAAGCGCGTCGGGACGATATGCGATGCCCGGTGATGTATCCGCTGCGATCGCTCAGGCGGCCTGTTCGCCCATCGGAACCCGCTCGACCAGGAAATCCACGAAGGCCCGGATGCGCGATGCCAGGTGCGGATGTCCCACGAATACGGCGTGCGTGGCCTGGCGTTCGCCCGTAGCGAACGCGTCGAGGATCGATATCAGTCGTCCTTCGGCGATGTCGCGCTCGACGTGGTAACTCGACAGGCGGGCGATGCCCACGCCTTCCATCGCCATGCGCCGCATCGTCTCCCCGTTGTTCGCGCGAAAATTGCCGCCGATGGGCACCTGACGTACCTGTCCCGTCGCGGGGTCCAGGAAGGGCCACGAGGTAAACGCCGGACCGAGGTTGAAGGCCAGGCAGTTGTGTGAGGCCAGGTCGTCCGGCGTGGTGGGTACGCCATGGCTTTTCAGATAGGCCGGCGAAGCGAAGACGACGAACCCGGCCTCGCCGATCTTGCGGGCTTTGAGGCCGGAGTCGGGCAGGGTGCCGACGCGGATGGCGACGTCGGCACGATCGTCCACCAGGTCCACGATGCTGTCGCTGAGCGACAGGTCCAGTTCGACGCGCGGGTACAGGGCGAGAAAGTCGGGCACCAGCGGAACCACCTTGCGCACGCCGAACGACACCGAGGCACTGACTCTGAGCCGCCCCGAGGGCGTCGACCGGGCGCCATGGGCGACCAGGCGCTCCGCCTCGTCGATATCGGCCAGGACGCGCAGGGCGCGCGCGTGATAGACCTCGCCTTCAGGCGTGAGCTGCAGCGTGCGGGTGGTGCGTACGATCAGGCGGGTGCCCAGACGCGCTTCGAGGCGTGCGACCAGCTTGCTGATCGCGGACGGTGACAGGCCGGCGGCGCGGGCGGCGCCAGCGAAACTGCCGGCCTGCACGACGCGCATGAACGCTTCCATTTCACCGGCGCGGTTATCCATGAAGAAACCTCTATTCGTGAATTCAAGGAACGGGTGTCGGTCCGCGGCGCGTCTTGTCGCCCGGACGTCCAGCTTTCATATTACGTCCTGATCACGGCAGCTCACGATCTTGCAAGCCATGTGGCGTGCCGATCGAACTATATTGATGAAATCAGCGACCGAATGTCCCGAATGACGTCTCATTCGTTCGCGTGCTTGCCGATTCCCTTTCCCATCACCATGTCGGAAGCCATCCCGACCCTTTTCCGGAGCCACCCCATGGCGCAGCCCGCGCTTTTCAAACCCTTCCGCGTACGTAACCTCGAACTGGCCAACCGGATCGTGATCGCTCCCATGTGCCAGTACTCGGCCGACAACGATGGCCGCATGACCGACTGGCACCAGATTCACCTGGGGCAGCTGGCCCTGTCCGGTGCGGGTCTACTGACCATCGAGGCGACGGCCGTCGAGCCGGAAGGTCGCATCACGTGGGGCGACGTCGGCCTGTACGACGACGCCACCGAGGCGGCCATGGGCAAGGTGCTGGAGAGTGTGCGCCACTGGTCCGATATGCCGATCGGTATCCAGCTCGGCCACGCCGGACGTAAGGCGTCCACCGAGACATCCTGGGCCGGTGGTCATCAGCTGGCGCCGGATGACGTACACGGATGGCAGACGGTAGGTGCTTCGCCGATTCCCTTCCACGCGGGCGATGTAGCTCCGACCGAGCTCGACAAGGCCGGCCTCGCGAGGGTGCGCGACGCGTTCGCCGCGGCCGCCGTGCGTGCGGCGCGCCTGGGCCTGGCGTTCGTGCAGCTGCACGGGGCCCATGGCTACCTGTTGCACCAGTTCCTCTCGCCGCTGTCGAACCAGCGCAGTGACGAATACGGCGGTTCGCTTGAGAACCGCATGCGTTTCCCGCTGGAAGTCTTCGACGCCGTGCGCGCCGCGTTCCCCGTCGATCGCCCCGTGACCATGCGTGTTTCCGCGACCGACTGGGTGGACGGCGGTTGGGACCTCGAGCAGACCATCGCCTTCGCCAAGGCGCTGGAGGCGCGTGGCTGCGATGCCATCCACGTTTCCACCGGCGGCCTCGACGAACACCAGAAGATCCCCGTTGGACCGAGCTATCAGGTGCCGTTCGCGCGCGGCGTGAAGGAAGCGGTCGACATGCCGGTCGTGGCTGTCGGTCTGATCACCAGCCCCGAGCAGGCGGAAGCCATCGTGGCCACGGGCGAGGCCGACCTGATCGCCCTGGCGCGAACGATTCTCTACGACCCGCGCTGGCCCTGGCATGCCGCCGCCGAACTGGGCGGCACGGTCCATCCGCCCAAGCAGTACCTGCGTTCGCAGCCATCGCGGCATCGCCACCTCTTCGACGTCGAAGGGCTGGTCGAACCGCAGGCCGCGTGGCGGCGGGATGAGGGTGGCGCTTACCGCTGAGTTATCGCTGGCAAGCAGCGCCGGTCCGACGTGCCGCAGGGTCGACCCCTGCGGCATTTTCGTTCAGGCGAATCTCTGTACCAATCGGTACACTGCGACCTCCATCGACACAGGAATCCGATCGTGGCCGCTCCGTTGCCTCCCTTCACGCACGCTACCGCCGTTCAGAAGGTCCGCATGGCCGAAGACGGCTGGAACAGCCGCAACCCGGCGAAGGTCGCGCTGGCGTACACCCGCGACAGCCAATGGCGTAACCGCGCCGAGTTCGTCAATGGCCGCGAGGCGATCGTCGCCTTCCTCACCCGTAAATGGGAGAAGGAGCACGACTACCGTCTGATCAAGGAGCTCTGGGCCTTCGACGGCAACCGCATCGCCGTCCGTTTCGCCTATGAATGGCGCGACGACAGCGGTCAGTGGTACCGCTCATACGGCAACGAGAACTGGGAGTTCAGCGCGGAGGGCGAGATGGAGCGCCGCTACGCCTGCATCAACGATCTGCCTGTCGCCGAGTCCGATCGCAAGTTCCGCTGGCCACAGGGGCGTCGTCCGGACGATCATCCGGGACTCTCCGATCTGGGACTTTGAGCGCGATGGCTCGCGAGGTCTACGAGCGTGCGGAGATCATCCCGCTGCTGGCCGAGGCGTTTCGGGAACTCGGCTACGACGGGGCGACGATGAGCCGTATCACCGAGCGTACCGGGCTGGGCAAAGGAAGCCTCTATCACTTTTTTCCCGGTGGGAAGGAAGAGATGGCGGCGGCCGTTCTGGCGGATATCGATGCCTGGTTCGATGAACACATCTTCAAGCCGTTGCGTGACGCCGAGCCCGGTGTGGCGATCGAAGGGATGTGGAAAGCCGTGGATACCTATTTCGATTCAGGACGACGTGTCTGTCTCGTCGGCGCATTCGCCCTGGATGAGACACGCGACCGCTTCGCGATGGCGGTGAAGAACTATTTTGTCCGTTGGATCGATGCTCTGAGCGAATGCCTTGGTCGGCTGGGACAGCCCCGGGTCATGGCGCGCGAGGTGGCGGAAGATGCGGTCGCCGGCATTCAGGGGGCGATCGTTCTGTCGCGGTCGCTGGGCCAGCCCGGCATTTTCAGGCGTGCCGTGGCCCGGATGGCTTGTCGGACAAGTGCCGGGCGCTAAGATGTACGAACTGTTGCCGCCCCTACGTCCTGATCTCCGGCAAAGACGGATCGCCTCTCATGCCCACCAAAGAACCCACACGCTGTGCCTGGGCCGGATCCGACCCGCTCTACACCGAGTACCACGACACGGAGTGGGGCGAGCCTCTGCACGATTCGCGCATGCTCTGGGAGCAGCTGATGCTGGAAGGTTTTCAGGCTGGGCTCTCGTGGATCACCATCCTGCGCAAACGCGAAAACTTCCGAAAAGCGTTCAAGGGGTTCGATCCGGTCAAGGTTGCCCGCTTCGGTGAGAAGGACATCGTGCGCCTGCTGGACGATGCCGGCATCATCCGTTCGCGCGCCAAGATCGAGGCGACCATCAACGGGGCGCGCATTTATGGAGACATGCACGCCCGCGGCGAAGACTTCGACAGCTACTGCTGGTCGTTTACCGACGGCAAGGTGATTCGTGGCGACGGCCGCACGGCGCCTACGCAGACGCCTTTGTCGGTCACCATCTCGAAAGACCTCAGGAAGCGCGGCTTCAAGTTCGTCGGTCCGACCATCACCTATGCCTGGATGCAGGCCGTGGGTATCGTCGACGACCACGCCCTCGGCTGCTTCCGTCGCTGACGAAACGACGTAGAATCCCCGGCCTGCCTGACGGAAGACCGCTCTTGTCCGCACCTCCGGTTTCCAGCGACGACCGCTTTACCGACGCCGATCGCGCGTGGATGGCCCGTGCGCTTCAGCTGGCGGAACACGCGCGCGATGCGGAGGGCGAGGTGCCCGTCGGTGCCGTGCTCGTGCAGGGTGGCGTCGCGATCGGCGAAGGCTGGAATCGCAACATCACCCTCAACGACCCCACCGCACATGCGGAAATCCAGGCGCTGCGGGCCGGAGGCCAGGCTGTCGCCAACTACCGGTTTCCAGGCTCCACGCTGTATGTGACGCTCGAGCCTTGCACCATGTGCGCGATGGCCATGATCCACGCACGGGTTGGGCGCGTGGTGTTCGGCGCGACCGATCCCAAGACCGGCGCAGCCGGGAGCGTCTTCGATACGCTGGTTTCGCCGTTGCACAACCACCGGGTGACGGTCGAGGGCGGCCTTGGGGCTGACGTGGCGAGCACGATGCTGCGTGAGTTCTTCCGCGCCAGGCGCCAGGCGCCACGGGTTGAAGGTCAGGCGTAGGGCGCGAGCGCGTCCGTGACCGACTGCTCGATCTTCACATCTATCAGTGCGTCCGCGCGGGTGACGCCGAGGTTGACCGAGGCGATGGGGAGACCTTTGCGCGAGGCTTCGAGAACGAAGCGGTAGCCGGAGTAGACCATCAGCGACGAGCCGACCACCAGCATGGCGTCGGCCCGGGCCAGATGTGCCCAGGCCGTGTCGACACGGGCGCGGGGGACATTTTCACCGAAGAAGACGACATCGGGTTTCAGGATCCCGCCGCAGACCGTGCAGGTCGGGATGACGAATGCGCTGAAGTCCACCTCGTCGAGGTCGGCGTCGCCATCGGGCGCCACCGTGGCCTGCAGCGCGAGCCACGCGGGGTTCGCTTCCTCGAGCCTGGCCTGCATGGCGGCGCGCGTCGTGATATCGCCGCATTGCATGCAGCGCACGCGGTCGAGGCGTCCATGAAGGTCGACCACATTGAGGCTGCCGGCCGCTTCGTGCAGCCCGTCGACGTTCTGGGTCAGCAGGAGTTCGATGCGCCCCTCGTGCTCCATCCGTGCCAGTGCCCGATGCGCGAGGTTGGGGCTCACCGATGAGAAATGGCGCCAGCCGATCATGCCACGCGCCCAGTAGCGTGCCCGGGCCGGCGGACCGCTCATGAACATCTGCAGGGTCATCGGCGGGCTGCGTTTCCACGCGCCCTGACCATCGCGGTAGTCGGGAATACCGGAATCGGTACTGATGCCTGCGCCAGTCAGCACGAAGAGGCGCGGATGGGTGTCGATGAAGGTGTGCAGGGTACTCACAGTGCCGGGCACTATAGCCGATCGCTCAGCTGTGTTTGCGCAGCACCTGAAGCGCATGCGCGGCGTCTTCCCCGAAGCGCCGGATCGCCGCGTCGACGCTGGCATCCCGTTCTTCCGCCAGGCGGCGCTCCAGCGTGAGTCCCATGCGCGCGAGGTCGGTGGCCTCGGCCATACCAAGCGCACCGGAGACCCGGTGCAGCCAGGCCTGCAGATCGGCGATGCCGGGCTGGGCGAGCAGGACGTCGAGTTCGGAAAGATCGCGGCTGAGTGAGCGATCCAGTGCCGAGATCACTTCGCGCAGCGCATGGGTGCCTCCGAGCGTGGTCCGCAGGGTCTCGATGTCGATGCGCGGAGGATGGCGTGGCAAGGTCAGCGTGACCTCGATGATGACCCGTGTACCCCGATCCGGCGCGCACTCCCTGTGCAGGACGCCATCGAGCGAGGCGATCAGCCGGGCGGCAGTGTCCAGGCCTGGACAGTCGTCGAGCGTCTCGCCGGGATCGGCCACCGTGATGTGGACCAGCTGGCCGTCCGGCACATCGCCGACGACATCGACCTGCAGCGCGACATGTGCATGGACGGTGACGGCGAAGGCGCGGTCGAGCAGCAGGCAAAGGACGTCACCGAGCGCTGCGTAAGGACCCACGAGATCGGGCGCCAGGGCGGCGTCCAGCTCGAGCTGAAGCGTGCCGCCGCGCTGCCGGGCGAGGCCCGTGTAGTAGTGGCTTACGCGCGTCAGCAGGTCGGGCAGGTCAGCGCTCGCACCCATGCGGACGCAGGCCCGGGCGATGCGTTCGCGCCATGCGTGAACTCGCGCGCGCAGGCGCATTCGTAGTGGCGATGCCGGCGGCGATGTGCTCAACTCTGCGCCCCGCCGCACGGACTGGCTACGGAGAAAGGATTACTCATGGTTCACCGCGTCATTCTTGCGGATGATCATCCCGTCGTTCTCAAGGGCATCAGCCTGGCCCTGACCAAGGACGGCCTTGCCGACGTGGTCGGCGAGGCGCAATCGCCCGATGAACTGCTGGCCGCGCTCGCCGCGCAGCCTTGCGATGCGCTGATTACCGATTTCAGCATGCCGGAGCCCGGACGGGACGGGCTCGCGCTGCTTACGGAAGTGCGGAAGCTCTATCCGGCATTGCCGATCATGGTGATCACCACGCTGGCCAATCCCGCGCTGTATCGCGAGATTCTCGGTACGGGCGTCCGCGGACTGATCGGGAAGTCGGGCGACACCCGGGAAATTCCCGAGGCATTGGCGCAGATCGTGTCCAACCATGTGTACCTGGGTGCCTCCGTTCGCGAGATGATCGTTACGCCGCAGGGCGAGCCGGTGGGCAAGGGCACCCTGGCGGACCTGTCGCCGAGGGAGCTGGAGATCCTGCGGTTGTTCGCCGCGGGTAACAGCGTGACCGACATCGCCCGCGCCACGGGCCGCGGCCTCTCGACCGTGAGCCAGCAGAAGACGAATGCCATGCGCAAGCTGCGTCTGGACACGGACGCGGAGATCTTCGAATACATCGACCGGCTGCGGTTACCGCCGGCCGATGAGAGCGATGGCAAACAAGATAGTCGCAGGCGGCCACGCCGGACATAGAAAAAATCTCAAAAGTGCACACCGGTTTGACAACGCCATTCAGGCGGCATGCCTACAATGCCCCGGTCCGGTGCCCTGACGGCACCGCCCAAGGAGAGCTATCGGTGAGTGCCAAGATCAGCCCGCTGGCGGGAAAGCCCGCTACGGAAACCACTCCGGTCGACGTCGCCGCCCTGCTTGCCGCGTATCACGACCTGCGACCCGATCCGTCGGTGCCCGAGCAGCGCGTCGTCTTCGGTACGTCCGGCCACCGGGGCTCCTCGTTCGATCGTTCGTTCAACGAATGGCACGTGCAGGCCGTGGTCCAGGCGATCTGTGAGTATCGTCGTAAGGAGGGCGTGGACGGGCCCGTGTTCGTGGGCATCGATACCCACGCGCTGTCCGCCCCGGCGTTTGAAAGCACGATCGAAGTGCTCGCCGCGAACGGTGTGCCGACGTACATCTCGGCCGGTGGGGAATACACCCCCACACCCGCGGTCTCGCACGCGATCCTGGTGTTCAACCATGGGCGCGAGAGCGGCCGTGCCGACGGCATCGTCATCACGCCGTCGCACAACCCGCCCGAGAGCGGCGGGATCAAGTACAACCCGCCGCACGGTGGGCCCGCCGATACCGATGCGACATCCTGGATCGCGGCGCGCGCCAATGCGCTGATCGAGGGCGGCCTGCGTGACGTGAAGCGGCAGCCGTACGCACAGGCGCTGAAGGCGTCGACGACGCAGGAATACGACTTCCTGGAACGCTACGTGGCCGATCTGGGCAACGCGCTCGATCTGGACATCATCCGGAACAAGGGCGTCCGGATGGGCGTGGACCCCCTGGGTGGCGCCGGCGTCCATTACTGGCGCGCCATCGGTGAGCGGTACAAGCTCGACCTGACCGTGGTCAGTGAGACCGTCGACAAGACCTTCTCCTTCATGTCGCTCGACTGGGATGGCCGTGTCCGCATGGATCCATCGTCCGCCTATGCGATGCAGCGTCTGATCGGCCTGAAGGACAAGTTCGACGTGGCCTTCGCTTGCGACACGGACCACGATCGCCACGGCGTGGTCGCGCCCAGCACCGGGCTGCTGCCGGCCAATCACTATCTGGCGGCCGCCGCCTGGTATCTCTTCCAGAATCGACCCGGCTGGCGCGCGGACGCGGCCGTCGGCAAGACGGCGGTGAGCACGGGTCTGCTCGACCGCATCGCCGCGCATCTGGGCCGCCCGCTACGCGAAGTGCCGGTCGGGTTCAAGTACTTCGTGTCCGGACTCTACGACGGCAGTCTCGGCTTCGGCTGCGAGGAAAGCGCTGGCGCGTCGTTCCTGTCGAAGGACGGCGGGGCCTGGTCGACCGATAAGGACGGCATCGTCGCCGCGTTGCTTGCCGGCGAGATGACCGCACGGCTGGGCAAGGATCCCGGCGAGATCTACCGGGGTATCACCGGCGAACTGGGTGATCCGGCCAATTCGCGCATCGACGCGCCGGCCTCCCACGCGCAGAAGGCGAAGCTGTCGAAGCTCGCCCCGGACCAGGTCGAATCCAGGACGCTCGCCGGCGATCCGATCGTCGAGGTGGTCAATCAGGCGGGCGGCCAGCCGATCGGCGGGATCAAGGTGATTTCCGCGGAGGCATGGTTCGCGGCCCGTCCGTCGGGCACCGAGGACATCTATAAGGTCTACGGCGAAAGTTTTCGCGGCAACGATCACCTCCAGCAGGTGCTGGCTGAGGCGCAGGCCATGGTAGACAAGGCTCTCAGCTGAAACTAAGGTGTTGATGAGGGCTAAAGTTAAGCCCTCGTCAAGCCGATAGGTAAGGGTCCCCTTACTAACGGCACTCGCGTGAATTTTCTCAAGTCGACCCAGGCCCGCTATACCGTAGCCGTGCTGGGCTCTTTTATCGTACTGGTGATCCTCACTCTGATCGTCGTCCGGCTGTTCGTCAGCCCCGACCTGCGCGCGACCGAGGCGCAACTCGTCGGCCGCAATGTCGACGAGATCGGCACCGTCATCACCAACAAGCTCAAGCAGGTCGAAGCGCAGCAGCGCAGCATCACGCAGACGGTGGCGCTCATGGACAGCGCGTCCATCGACCGTCTCCAGCCGGGTCTGGTCGACCAGTACGGCGATCCCGACGTGTTCGGTGGTGGCATCTGGCCGCTGCCGTTCAAGCGCGAGGCGAGCAAGGAGCGCGACAGTACCTTCTTCGCCCGGGATGCCAGCAACAAGCTCGTGGTCAACACGCACTGGAATCAGCCTGACGCGCTCAAGTACTGGGAGCAGAGCTGGTACAAGAATGGCCTCAGCGCTCCGCGTGGTCATTGTCTCTGGGCCGATGCCTATAAGGACGATGCCAGCGCACAGCCGCGCACCAATTGCGCCATGGCGATCTACAAGGGCGATGACGTGTTCGGCGTCTCCACCATCGACGTCACGCTGGGCTTCTTCAACCGCCTGGTCGCCGACATGGAGAAGAAGGTCCATGGTCAGATCCTGATCGTCGAGCCGAACGGCACGGTGGTCAGCAACAGCACCTACATCAAGGACGATATCGTCCTGAAGAAGATCCCCGATCTGGCCGCTGGCTCGGCGATGATCGCGCAGGTGAAGGACGCCCTGCCGAAGGTGGCCAAGGGCGGTCAGGTCGAGCTCGATTACGACGCGGATGGCGAATCGCACACGCTGTTCCTGAAGCCGATCGCCGGCACTCCGTGGGTGCTGGCCACGAGTCTCCCGACCCGGCTGCTTACCGAGAACAGCACTCGCATCCTGACCAAGCTCGCCGCGGTGCAGGTGCCTCTGGCACTTCTGCTCATCGTGGCGCTGGTGCTGGGCATCCGTGCGCTGATGAAGCAGCTCGCGACCCTCAAGGCCAACATCGACGACCTCAACTCCGGCGACGCCGATCTGACCCGTCGCCTGGCGAACGGCAGCGGCAGCGAATACAACGGCGTGGTCGAGAGCTTCAACGGCTTCATCGCCCGTCTGCAGGGCATGATGCGTCAGGTGCGCGACAGTTCGTCGGCCATCTCGTCGGCGGCCACGCAGATCGCGAGCGGCAACATGGATCTTTCGCAGCGTACCGAGGAGCAGGCCAGCTCGCTGGAAGAGACGGCTGCGTCCATGGAAGAACTGACGGCGACCGTGCGCCAGAACGCCGATAACGCCCGTCAGGCCAATACGCTGGCGCGTGAGGCAGCCAACGCAGCACGCGATGGCGGCGGCACGGTGAACGAAGTGGTCGTGACGATGGACGCGATCAGCCAGTCGTCCGCACGCATCGCCGACATCGTGGGTGTGATCGACGGTATCGCCTTCCAGACCAACCTGCTGGCGCTCAACGCGGCGGTGGAAGCGGCCCGGGCGGGCGAGCAGGGTCGCGGGTTCGCGGTTGTGGCAAGCGAAGTCCGCAGTCTCGCGCAGAGTTCCGCCAAGGCGGCGAAGGACATCAAGGCGCTGATCGCCGAGTCGGTCGACGACGTCGAACGCGGTTCGCAGCTGGTCCGCGTCGCCGGCCAGCGCATCGGTGAACTCACCGGCAGCGTTGCCCACGTCGCTACTTTCATGGAGGAGATCATGGCGGCCAGCACCGAGCAGAGCCAGGGCATCGACCAGGTCAGCGGTGTGGTCACCCAGCTGGACGACATGACCCAGCAGAACGCGGCGCTGGTCGAGGAAGCGGCTGCCGCGGCCAAGGCGATGGAAGACCAGACGCGTACGCTCGAAGCGGTGGTCGGCGGGTTCAGGCTCTGAGATAAGGGGCGCTTGGTACCATGGGGGACTTTCATCGCCCCCATGGTCCCGTCATGTCGTCACCCCAAAGCACGCTCAAGGTCGTCGTCGGCTCCCTCAATCCCGTCAAGATCGGCGCGGTACGCAACGCTATCGCACCGCTTTTTCCGGGACGGCTGATCGAATGCGAAGGCATGCACGCACCGTCGGGCGTGCCGGAACAACCGATGACCGCCGCCGAGACTCGCGAAGGCGCGATCAACCGGATGGAATACTGCCGCGCACACGGCGCCGAGGCGGACTTTTACGTGGCGCTGGAGGGCGGCGTGGACGTCACCGCGGATGGTCCGGGCACCATGGGCTATGTCGCGATCGCCGGGGGCGATGACGTATCGGTCGGCTGCAGCGCGTGGCTGCCCCTGCCGCCGGCCGTTTACGAGGCGCTGGTCGATGGCGAGGAGCTCGGTCCCGTCATGGATCGCCTGTTCGGCACCGTCAACATCAAGCAGCAGGGTGGCGCCATCGGCCTGGTCACGAATGGTCACGTGACGCGCGAGAGCGCGTACACGCAGACCATCATGCTGGCGATGGCGCCGTTCCTGCATCCGGAACTCTACGGGCTGGTCGCGGCGGAAGACGCTTAGCGCATGCCACCCGAGCCGAGGATCAGTTCGCCGGTCACCCAGCGTGCGTCGTCCGAGGCGAGGAAGGTCACGATCGGCGCGATGTCTTCCGGCTTGCCGACGCGGCCGAGCGGGGTCTGGCTGGCAGCCCAGGTTTCGAAGTCGCCGCCGGCGATGCCCGCCGTGTGCGTGCCTTCGGTGATGACCATGCCCGGGTTGACCGAGTTGACGCGGATGCCGCGGGGGCCGAGCTCGCGCGAGAGCACGCCGGTAATCGCGTCGACGGCGCCCTTGGTGCCCGTGTAGACGCTGCTGTCGACCGGTGTGATGCGAGTGACCGCGGATCCGATGTTGATCACGCTCGCGCCCTCGCCCAGATGCTTCGACGCGGCCTGCGTCACCAGAATGGTGCCCAGCACGTTGATGTCGAAGATGCGGCGATACAGTTCTTCGGTGGTGGCCTCGATCGATGCGAACTCGTAGACACCGGAGTTGTTGACGACGATGTCCAGACGGCCGAAGTGCTCGATGGCGGCGGCAACGAGCCCTTCCGCGTCGGCCTGCTTCGAGACGTCACCGCCTACCGCGACAGCCTTGCCACCGGCCGCCTCGATGGCTGCCACGACCGCGTCCGCGCCCGCCTTGCTCGAAGCGTAGTTGACGACGACCGACGCGCCTTCGGCGGCCAGCGACCTGGCGATGGCGGCGCCGATACCCTTGGATGCGCCGGTGACCAGCGCGACTTTGTCTTTCAGCTTGCTCATGGGAGTGGTTCCTTGAATGACCGCCGATCTGGCCGTCGAAGAGCTATCCATGGGGTCGCCAGGGCAGGGGTGTCATAGGCGCCGCGTCATAACACTTATGCGGCGTACGCAAGATTGTTTAGGTGCGCCGGGGTTGAATCCATGATGCAATGCCGCATTGATGAACGGCATACCCTTCTGGAACTCCCGAGCCATGAGCACTTCGACCGCACTCGAACCCGTCGACTCGTTCGACTACGTCATCTTCGGCGCCACCGGCGACCTGACCATGCGCAAGCTGTTGCCCGCGCTGTATCGCCGCTTCGCCGAAGGCCAGGTGCCGTCGGACTCGCGCATCGTCGGTACCGCGCGCTCGCCGCTCGACGACACGTCGTACCGCGAACGGGCGCAGAAAGCCCTGAAGGAATTCATCCG
This sequence comes from Dyella sp. 333MFSha, assembly GCF_900102405.1. Lineage (NCBI taxonomy): Bacteria > Pseudomonadati > Pseudomonadota > Gammaproteobacteria > Lysobacterales > Rhodanobacteraceae > Dyella > Dyella sp. 333MFSha. Next base: position 1,100,456 of record NZ_FNBR01000001.1, read on the forward strand.
CGCCGAGGAATACTCGGACGACACGGTGAACCGGTTCCTCGAGCTGGTTCACTATGTGAGCCTCAATGGCGCCGAGTCCAGCGGTAACTGGGACGGTCTCAAGTCGCTGCTGGACGACGGCGCGACGAATGACCGCATCCGCGTCTTCTATCTCGCCACCTCGCCCGACCTGTATGGCGATATCGCGAAGAACGTCGACGAAAAAGGTCTGCGCACCGAAACGTCGCGCATCGTGCTCGAGAAGCCGATCGGTACCGACCTGGATACCGCGCGCAAGGTCAACGAGGGCGTGGGTCGCCACTTCCCCGAAAACAGCATCTTCCGCATCGATCACTACCTCGGTAAGGAAGCGGTGCAGAACATCATCGCGCTGCGCTTCGCCAATCCCATGCTCGAGCGCATGTGGGACCACGAGTCGATCGAGTACGTGCAGATCACGGCGGCCGAGACGGTGGGTCTGGAAGGCCGGGGTGGTTACTACGACGGCTCCGGCGCGCTGCGCGACATGATCCAGAACCATCTCCTGCAGGTATTGACGGTCGTCGCGATGGAGCGTCCGTCATCGCTGGATGCCGACGCGCTGCGCGACGAGAAAGTGCGCGTCCTGAAATCCCTCAAACCGCTGGACCGGAACAATCTCAGCGCCCATGTGGCGCGCGGCCAGTACGTGCAGGGCACCAACGCGGGCAAGCCGGTGCCGGCCTATCGCGAGGAATTGCCCGGCGAAACGCCCAGCAACACCGAAACCTTCGTCGCGCTCAAGGCGGAGATCGATACGCCGCGCTGGCATGGCGTGCCGTTTTACCTGCGATCGGGCAAGCGCATGCCGGAGAAGCTGACCGAGGTGGTGATCCAGTTCCGCGCGGCGGAGCCGGGCCTGTTCGGTGAGGCACGTCCGGGCAGCCGTCTGGTGATTCGTGTGCAGCCGAACGAGAGCGTGACCTTGCCGCTGTTCGTGAAGCAGCCGGGTAACCGGTTTGCGCTGGACGAGGTGGATGCGTTCTCGAAGTTGAACGAGCCCTCGCGCATCGTCTATCGCGATTCGTATGAAGGGCTGATGCTGGATGCGGTGAAGGGCAGTCCGGCCTTGTTCGTGCGTAAGGACGAAACCGAGGCCGCATGGCAGTGGGTGACGCCCATTCTCGAAGCCTGGCATGACGACCAGACGGGACCGGATGCCTACGAAGCGGGCACCTGGGGACCGGATTCGGCCCGGGCGCTGCTGCGTCAGGCGGGGCATGTCTGGGTAGAAGATATCGCGGCCTGAGTCGTCGCCGGCAGGCCGGTTCCCGCCAGGTTGAGCGCTTACACGACCAATGAGGCTTCACTCGTCTCGCCACGCTCCAGCAGCGTGGCGAGGCGATCGAGCCCTTGCTTCAGTCGCACGCGCTCCTTCACTCCTCCCAGCGACACACGAATCGCCTCGGCCGGCGGCGCGCCCAGGGAAAACGCCTCAGCCGGTGTCACGGCGAGGCCGTCCAGCCGCGCCGCGGTCGTCAGCGAGCGGGCCGTCCAGCGGGCGGGCAGGGGAAGCCAGAGGTGAATACCCTGAGTGGCGACGTCGACACGGCTCAGCGCGAAGGCCGCCATGCGCTGCCTCTCACGCGCCTCGCGCCGCACGCCTTCCAGCACGGCGGCCGCGGTGCCGTCGTGAATCCACTGCGTGGTCAGGGCGGTCGTCATCGGAGCAGGCATCAGGCTCACGGCGCGCAGACTGGTCAGGAACGCGCCACGCGCCGCCGCGTCGGGCGACACCACGTAAGCCGTACGCAGCCCCGGTGTCAGCGCCTTGGATAAGGTCGCTACGTAGTAAGTGCGCTCCGGGATGTGTCGGGCGAGGGGCAGCGGAGGGTCGTCCGCGAGCGCCCAGTACGGGTCGTCCTCGATCACCTGCAGGCCGTGCAATCGGGCCACGTCGGCCAGCTGCAACCGCCGCGTCGCCGGCACCGTCCGGGCCGTTGGATTGCATAGCGTCGGATTCAGGTAGAGCACTCGCGCGTTCTCGCGCGCCGCGGCGTTTGCCAGCTCGTCCGGAAGCATCCCGTCCGCATCGCCGGCGACGGCGATCAGGCGGCGCCCCAGTTTTGCCGCCGCCGTGATCATGCCGGGATAGAGCAGCGCGTCGGTCAGAATCGCCTCGTCCGGAACGGTCAGGGCGAGGATCAGACCGGCCAGCGCCGTCTGCGCGCCGGGGCAGGTGACGATACGTCCTTCATCCAGCTTCCCGAGCATGGGCTTCAGCCAGAGCGCGCCGGCCGCGCGGTCCGCGGCGCTGCCACCACCGGCGTGGTAGCTCATCAGCAGGTGCGCGTCCGCATGCGTCAGAACCTGATCGATACCGCGTTTCAGCAGGTCCGCCAGATCGATTCCGTCTGGTGGGGGCGGCAGATTCATGCCCAGGTCCACGACCTGTGTCGTGTCGAACCGCGGCGCCGCGACGAATGTCCCCAGCGCGCCGCGCGCGTGGAGCAGATGGCGCTCACGAGCTTCGGCATAGGCGCGGGTAACGGTGGTGAGGTCGATGCCGAGCGCACGGGCGAGCAGGCGTTGCGGCGGTAGTCGATCTCCGGGACGAAGCCTTCCCTCGGCGACCGCGCGTTCCATGAAGCGGACGACCTGCAGGTAGCGCGGTCCCTTTTCGTCCAGCACGCCGGCCCAGTCGATACCCTGCAGGGAGGTTGTCCGTGTCACCTTGCCAACCATGTAGGGAGGGAATGGTCAGGTAGTATGCGCCTCATCGGCGCGCTGGGTCATACATCGCCAACGCGCACGGCTCAGGCGCTGCGTGCGCCCGAGAGAACAGCCTCTAGAAGATCGACGACCCGCTGTCCCTCGCCCACGTGCGCGAGTTCGATGGCCGTGCGGCCGTCGAACTCGCCGATAGGCGTGCGCAGCAACCACTCCCAGACGGCGCGGCGGTCGGGCTCGATGAGCCTTGCGATGTCGGCGATGCGATGAATGATGCCGTTACGCATGGCTCAGAAGACGTGGCTGAGTGAGAGGAAGAAGCTCTGGGTGTGGTCGTCGCCGACCATCGGACTATCTCTCACGGCGTCGGGCAGCACGGTGTAGCGCATGCCGGCGGCGGTAATCCACGACGGCGACAGGCGGTACATGGCCGCCAGACCCAGCCAGGGCGCCGTGCCGCTGCCGGCGCGGTACGACGCCAGGCCGCTACGTGCCGCCTCGCGTCCGCTCACGCCGTAGTAGTAGTCGTTGAGCGCCCCATTGGCGCGGGTCACGCCGAGAGTCGGGGTGAGGGTAAGCGCGCCCTTGCGGATGGGATACGCGTAGTTCGCATCGAGCGACGTGCCGCCACCGTGCCCGGTGAATTCCTTCTGCGCCGAGGCCTGCAGGACACCCCAGTCGGCCGCGTGCTTCCAGGCGATGCCACCCATGCCGGAGATATCGCGATCGGACAGGCGGCGCAGCCGCGCATCGTTGCTGTCGTCGTGACGGAAGCGGTTGGCCAGCGGCGACACCAGGACCGAGATCTCATCGTTCGGTGTCTTGTACAAGCGATAGCCGAACGAGGCGCCGCGGAAGTAGAACGACTTGCCTTCGTAATTGACCAGCGGCAGTGGCCAGGCCTTGTTGTCGTAGCTGCGATACGGGCTCGGGCTCCAGGTCGCGCCGATGCCGAGCGTCCAGTGCGCCTGGCCATCGGTGGAGGATTGCGCGTGGGCCGCGGGGACGGCGACGCCGGCGAGGACAGCGACAAGGGTCAGGGAGCGGAAGCGGGGCAGCGACATGCAAGGTAACCGTGGGGACGATGTCGGGCATGGTGGCGAGCCCACATTGCCTCAACATTGCGCGCCCGGTCAGGCCTTTAGCGCGTGTTAGCATCGCCCCCCTTCATGCCCGCGGTGCGGGCCGGGCGGGGTCGCGCATGCGCATATTGCTGGTGGAAGACGAACCGGAGATGGCCGAGGCCCTTCAGGGAGCCCTGCATCGGCACGGCATGCTGGTGGATCTGGCGGGTGACATCGCGCATGCGACGGAGGCCTTGCAGAGCAGGGTGCATGACCTGCTGCTGCTCGACCGTCAGCTCCCCGACGGCGATGGAGCCACGCTCGTGGCGAAGGCACGTGCCGTACACGTCGACCTGCCCGTGATCATGCTGACGGCGCGCGGCACGTTGACCGATCGCATTCAGGGGCTGGATCTGGGCGCCGACGATTACCTGGTCAAACCCTTCGCGATCGAAGAGCTGCTCGCACGCATACGCGCCATCTCGCGCCGGCCGGCGCAGATCGCACTGCCGGTCGCCTCCATCGGAAACCTTCGTTACGACTTCGGTGCACGGGAAGTCTTCGTCGATGGCGAGCCTCTGCGGCTGCAGCGCAGGCAACTCCTGCTGCTCGAGGCGCTGGCTTACCGGCAAGGACGGACGGTGCAACGCGAGGTGCTGCAGGAGGCCGTTTACGGTTTCGACGACGCGATTCAGTCCAACGCGCTGGACGCGCACGTATCCAAGCTTCGCCGCGTGCTCGCCGAAGGGGGCGCACACGTGGAAATTCACGTGATTCGCGGCGTGGGCTACCTGTTGCGAGAGGTGGCGAATGCATCGTCCCGGTAAGTCACTGACGAAACGGCTGGCCTGGCGCCTCAGTGTTCTGCAGACCCTGACGCTGGTGGCGACGATCGCGGCGTTGACGTGGAGTCTGATCAACGCGCGGGCATCGTACATCGACGATGCGGTGTCGAAGACCATTCTGCGCTCACTGGTCGTCGAAGGCGGGACGCTGCGTCTGGACGACGATCGCGACATGGCGATGCTGCTTACGAAGTCGCCCGGTCTCTGGTTCGTCGCCGCCGATGAACAGGGTCGCCATCTGCAATATGGGCATATCCCCGCGGCGTACGCGTCATTCGTCGCCGCGCTGCCTTCACTGGAAGCCTCGGAAATCCATAGCAGCGAACCACCGTACGTGATGACCATGCGCCTGGCGGTCGATGAGCGGGACGGGGACCGGGTACACGTGATGGTGGGCGGTGTCCCTCTTTCCGGGCCGGCGGTGCTCGTCGCGAGGATCGCGTTCTACCTCGGTTGGCGTATCGGCCTGCCTCTGGTCTTGCTGACGCTCATCGCGGTGCCCTGGATCATCCATCGTGCGATGGCCGGCGTCGGTCGGGTCGCCCGGCAGGCCGGGGAAATCGATATCGCCGATCGCGGAGCGCGCCTGGAGGACGGTGCGGTACCGCGCGAACTGCAACCCCTCGTGCGTGCATTCAATACGGCGCTGGCCCGTCTGGCCGAGGGATACGACGCACGCGACCGGTTCCTTACGGATGCCGCGCACGAACTTCGCGCGCCGATCGCCATTCTCGAAGCTCGTCTGGAAGCACTTCCGCCCGGCGATTCGCGGACGCGGCTGCTGACCGACCTTGCGCGTCTGGCGAACATCGCCGAGCAGCTGCTGGATCTGCAGCGCCTCGGCCGTCAGCCCGACACCCTCAGTGTTCTGGATCTCGTCGCCCTGGCGCGTGAGGTCAGCTCGGATGTCGCGCCGCTGGTGCTCGACGCGGGATACGAACTGGCCATGGACGCACCGGATCACCCCGTGAAGATCGTCGGCGATCGCCTTTCGCTGTCGCGAGCGCTGACCAATCTCATCCAGAACGCGATCGTCCACGCAGGGGGCAAGGGACTCATTCATGTCGAGGTCCACGACGACGGCGTGCTCCAGGTGAGCGATCAGGGACCGGGTATTCCCAGGGAAGAGCGTGCGCGCGTGTTCACTCCGTTTTATCGCCTCCAGCCGAGCAGCGTAGGTACCGGCCTGGGCTTGCACCTCGTGCAGGAAATCGTGGCACGACACGGCGGCGACATCCGCGTGACGGATGCGCCCGGTGGCGGTGCGCGTTTCCGGATCCGGCTGCCTTCGGCCTGACCTCCGTCAGGCCGGAGACGCCAGAGCCGGGTCTCTCCGGTGGTGCGACGACGTTGCCATTGCATCCACGCGGTCCGCCCGCATTATGTGACGAACCCTCGAGGAGGTCCCCATGTCCGACTATCGCAAGACTCCCGAAGCCCTGTCCCGGCTCACCCCCGAACAGTTCCGCGTCACTCAGCAGAGTGGCACCGAAAGGCCGTTTCAGAACGCCTTTCACGACAGTCACGAGCCGGGCATCTACGTCGATATCGTATCCGGCGAGCCGCTGTTCTCCTCGCTTGACAAGTTCGACAGCGGCTGCGGCTGGCCGAGCTTCACGCGTCCGCTCGAGGACGAGCATGTCGTCGAAAACCGCGACATCAGCCACGGCATGATCCGCACGGAAGTGCGTTCGACGCATGCCGACAGTCATCTGGGTCACGTGTTCCCCGATGGCCCGCGCGACCGTGGCGGGCTCCGTTACTGCATCAATTCCGCCTCGCTGCGCTTCATCCCCGTGGCCGATCTCGAGAAAGAAGGCTATCCGGATTACGTGGCCCTGTTCGCCAACGAAAAAGGAGGTGTCGTATGACGTCACGCGCCATTCTGGCCGGCGGCTGCTTCTGGGGTATGCAGGATCTGATCCGCAAGCAGCCCGGCGTGATCGCCACGCGTGTCGGCTACTCCGGTGGCGACGTGCCCAACGCGACGTACCGCAACCACGGCACCCATGCCGAAGCCATCGAAATCGAGTTCGATCCGGCGAAGATCGACTATCGAAAGATCCTGGAGTTCTTCTTCCAGATCCACGATCCGACCACGCTGAACCGCCAGGGTAACGACCGCGGGCTGAGCTACCGGTCGGCTATTTTCTACCTGGACGACGAGCAGAAAGCCGTCGCCGAGGACACGATCGCGGACGTCAATGCATCGGGGCTATGGCCGGGCAAGGTCGTGACCGAACTCGCCCCGGCGGGGGATTTCTGGGAAGCCGAGCCGGAGCACCAGGACTATCTGGAAAAGTATCCGAGCGGTTACACCTGTCATTTCATCCGTCCGGACTGGGTACTGCCCCGACGCGCGGCCTGATGTGACCTGATCCAGGCCCGGCGCCGCCGGGCCTGGCACGCGGGCGGCGCGGGCGGCGATCAGCGCGGGCGGATGGAAAGCAGGTCGGGCATGCGATCGATCACGGCCAGTGCACCGGCTTTCTGCAGATCCAGCGACTTGCGGTAGCCGTAGCTGACCATGACCAGCGCCACACCCGCGTCATGCGCCGCCAGCATGTCGCTCTCCGAATCGCCGACCATGAGCACGTCCGACACGGCGACTTCCGCCGCTTTGGCGATATGCAGCAAGGGCACGCCGCTGGGCTTGCGCTCGGGAAGCGTGTTACCGCCGACGATGGTATCCACGTACGGCAGCATGCCGCGAACCTCGAGCAGCGGACGGACGAACTCTTCGTTCTTGTTGGTGCAGACCGCGATCTTCACGCCCTGCGCATGCAGCGCCGCCAGTGTTTCGACGACGCCGTCATAGGCGACGGCATCGAGCGCGGTCTCGGCATAGTGCTCGAGAAAACCGGGCATCACCGCGTCGATATCGGCGTCGCTCCCGGCATCGCGGAACGCGTAGGTGATCAGCTTGCGCGAGCCCTCACCGATCCACTCGGTGATGCGCGCGGTGTCGACGGTGGGCAGTTTCCAGTCGGTCAGCGTGCGGTTGACCGACTCGGCGATGTCGGCGGCGCTGTCGACCAGCGTGCCGTCCAGATCGAAGATGACCAGCGAAAAGGGAAAGGTCACAGGCTCGGGCTCCGGGCGCAAAGACCGCCATTCTACGCCCTTGCCGCCCGCCGCTCCTGCATGAAGACGATCACATCGTCGACGGACATGGGCATGGCGGCATGGAAGCCTTGCAGGTAGTCGCAGCCATGCGCGATCAACCATTCCGCCTGCGATTCGCGCTCCACGCCTTCGGCGATCACGTGTAGGCCCAGGGTATGGCCGAGCGTCAGGATGGCTTCGCAGACGGATGCCGAGCGGACTTCGGAGTCGATTTCGGCGACAAACGCGCGATCAATTTTCAGCGCATCGATAGGCAGATCGCGCAGATAGGCGAGGCTGGAGAACCCCGTACCGAAATCATCGAGGTGCACCGGTACGCCCAGTGCCTTCAGGGCATCCATCGCGCGAAGGGCCTGATCGCCGATCACGGCGCTCTCGGTGAGTTCGACCTGGATCGCTCCCGTCGGCAGATGGTAATCGGCGATGGTCTGGCGGATCGCATCGACGATGTCGTCGCGCTGCAGCTGCACGGCCGAGACGTTCACCGCAAGGGCGATGTCCGCGAAGCCCGCCTGCGCCATGGTCACGTACGCCCGTCCGACCTCGCGCAGCACACGATGGCCGAGAGGAACGATCAGGCCGGTTTCCTCGCACAGCGGAATGAAGACGTCCGGTGCGACGAAGTCGCCGTCCGGCAGCGGCCAGCGGATCAGCGCTTCGAGGCTGACGATCAGGCCATCGCGGCTGCGGATGATCGGCTGGAAGTGGACGATGAAGGTGTCCTGATCCAGGGCGTTACGAATCTGCGCCGCCATCTTCAGTCGGTTGATCGATGCCGCCGCCATGGCCGCCTCGAACACGTGCCAGGTACCCGGTGCGCCGTTGCCCATCTGCGCCGCGAGGGCGGCCGCGCCGAGGACCTTCTCGGCACGCTCGCCGTCGCGCGGGTGCACGGCGAGCCCGACCCGTGGTTCGAGGACGTGCAACATGCCATGGACGCTGACGGGTGAGGTTACCGCGCGCATCAGCGCGGCCAGCATCTCGCCACGGCGCTCGCCGTTCAGTATCGCCAGGACGAAGGTTTCGGCGGGACGATGGGCTACGGCGCTGTCGGGCCCCCGCAGGGCCGCGAACCGGTCGGCCATGACACGGAGCACGTCCTGACCGACGGCCTGTCCGAAGGTATCGCTGATCAGCTCGAGGCCGCGCAACTGAACGAAGGCGAGTTCGTAACCGACCGAGCGGCGGCGGTCGTCGTCGAGGAATTCGAGCAGGGCGTCCGTGTTGTGCAGACCCGTGGTGGCGTCGTGCGTCGCCCGGTGCCGCAGAACACGCTCGTTACGCAACCTTTCGGTGACATCTTCGGCCACGACCAGGCGTGCTGCGTGTCCGGGGAAGTCGATGTCGGAGGCGTGGACCCGCACCTGAAGCAGGCTTCCGTCCGCACGACGGTGTGTCCACGGATGTTTTTCGGCGACGCGAACGTCGCGATGGGTCACGGCGGCCCTCAGGGCGGCCTCGTCGGCCGCGGGTCGGATATCCAGCAAGGTCATCGCAAGGAATTGCGTGCGCGTGTAACCGTATGCGTCGGTGGCCGCCTGGTTCACGACCAGGAAACGCAGCGTGTCCATGTCATAGACCCAGCACGGCATCGGATTCTTGTCGAAGATGACGCGGAACCGGCGCTCGGCCGTTTCGATCTGTTCGACATAGCGCAAGTGATCGCGCTCGGCGCGACCGATGCGCCGCAGGATGTACAGCAGCGCGATCCAGTACAGAAGATAGAGTGCGCCGGTGAGCGCGACCACGGGGTACCAGCTTTCGAAGACCGCGGCGGTTGCCGTGCCGAATCCCACCCACAGGGGATATCGTCCCGGCGCCGCCGCGGATACGACGCGCTCCACGCCATCGATGCGACTGACGCGGCGGCCAAGGCGGACATCGTTGGGTTCGAACAGCATGTCGAGCGGCTTGCCGATCAGTTCGGAATTCGCACCCGTCCGGGCGACGATCGTGCCGAAGCGATCGGTGATGGCGGCGACGTCCTGCGGACCGCCGTGCAGGTTGTCCACGATGTCCTGGAACTCGACCTGATTGAGGCGGACGAGTACCCATCCCCCGTCGGACAGCGGCACGGCCAGCGGCATGACCCAGCCGTCGTTGTGCCGTGCGAGCGGACCCATACGCAGGTCCGTGCCGCGCGTGACGTCGCCACTCCACTGGCGTATCGCTCGTTCCGCATCACCGGCGCTGACGGGCTGGCCCTGCGCGTCGACCAGGACGATGCTTTCGACCTGCTCATGGCGTGCCATGACGCCCTTGAGGTTATCGGCGACCAGTGCCTGCGCCTGCGCGGGAACGGTGCTGTTGAGGTCGAGGGCATTGGCCGCTACGGCCTGCATGGCGCGTTCGATGGTATGCAGGCGCGCAGTGAGCAGACGCTGCGCGCCATCCGCGAGAGCCTGTGCCTGCGCATGCGCCGCCTGCACGCGGTGCCGGTAATCCTGAAACAGTACGGCCGCCAGGCCGACGCCGATGATCACGCCTACCGCGAAGCCGATCGACCGGACCAGCGAAGAAGTTTTCCTGAACTCGTTGATCACGGCGGTCGAACGCCTATCCCCCCTGGAAACGAGGACGCTAACAGTCTCTCGTATCGCCCGCAATCATCTTCACAGATGCGGCAAAGTGTGCATTTGCCAATTTCTGGGTGTTGATGCAATGCATCCGCCGACGCTTCCATGGCGTAATGATGGGTAACGCATGATTACTTAAGAAATCCGCATGAACACGCGTGTCCTCACGTTTATCGCTTACCAGGCGCTGTGGTTCGCCGTGGTCGTCGCCGCAGGACACGACCGCGGCTGGCTTGCCTGCGCAGCATGTCTCGCGTTCGTTCTCTGGCAATCGATCGCGTCGGCCGAGCGCGCCGTCGTCTGGCGGCTTGCCGTTCTCGCGGTGTTGCTGGGCATGCTCGTGGACGGAGGTGCGACGGCGGCGGGTGTCGTGCGCTACGCGGCGAAAGATCCGATGCCCTTTCCCGGTGGGCCCCCGTGCTGGATCCTCGGGCTCTGGGCGTCGTTCGCCGTAACTCTGCCGGGACCGATGCGCTGGCTGTCCGGCCGTCCGGTGGCCGCGGCGTTGCTGGGGGCCATCGGCGGGCCGTTGTCGTACGTGGGAGCGCAAAGGGGTTGGAGCGCGGTGACGTTTCCGGCACCTGTCTGGCAGGGATACGCGTGGCTGGCGGTTTCCTGGGCTGTCGCGATGGCGGTGCTTGCCGTCGCGCTCGCACACCTGACGTCAGGCCGGGCAGCGACCGTCAAGCGGTAATGCGAGGGCGTCGTCCCACGCGTGGGACGGGACGTCACTCTTGCGCCCGGACGGGCTGAACTCGATGCGTACGTCGAGGGGCTTTCCATGCTCGTCGCGTATCGTGCCGGGCCCTTCGTACCGCCGCAGCAGTCGTGTCGCCTCGGTATAGGTCACGCTGATAGTCGGTGCGGCAAAGCCATACCAGGCATCCAGCCTGAGATCGATCCTGCGGTCCGGCCCCTGCGCAGGGGCGGCGGTGATCTTCACGGGAAAAAACTTACCGCGTCCCGTCATCAGGAACGGGACGGACGCTCCGCCTTGAATGACGCGATCCCAGTTGGCCCGTACGTAAGCATCGAACCCGGCATCGATGACCGCGCCGGCATCGATGCTCAATGGATGCTCACTGCGCTGGCCATCGACTTTGCGTACATAGGCGACACGCTGGCCGCCTTCGCCACGGACGCCCTCCTCGTATCCGTTGCGCGCATCTTTGAAGTCGAAGTCCGGCTGTGTCGGCGCACCAGCCGTGCTTAGCCGCTTGCGGGCGAAGGCCCTGCCATCAGGACACTGAAAGACGATGGCGTGCCGTGACGCATCTTCGATGTGGACTTCCCGATAGATAAGCGTGTCGCTGCCACGGGCGAAGGCCTCGCCCGTGTATTGCGCCATCGCGAAAGAGGGCGAAGCGGCGGCGTACGCCGAAAAGGCGATGAGTGAGAGAGCGGCTGGATGGCGCATGGGACCTCGTGGCGAAGGGGCGTCATGGAGTTCATACGTGCAGCCTCGCCGTCAGGATGCGCGTTGGTGCCGTGCAGGCATCGTGACGCGATCCCTTTCCCGGTCTACCTCGTTCGCATGCCTTGTGTGTTCCTATTCGCCTGCTACTTGCCCTTACCGGCTTGTGGCGAATACGCCGTCCAGTGCCAGCTCCGCCGTGAAGCCGGCTTTGGTCAGCCGTGTAGCGACTTCGCGTGGCACGTCACGTCCGCTGGTCAGCTTGTTGGGGCTGCCGGTGTAATGGAAGAGACGCCCGCCACGACGGAGCACGCGGGCCAGCTGGCCGTAGAAGGCCTGCGAGTAAAGCTCGCCCGCGATGCCGAAGCGCGGCGGATCGTGCAGCAGGGCATCGACGGACGCGTCCGCGATATGCGCGATGGCGTGCGAGATGTCCGCGTGCGTAAGAGTCAGCCGTCCTCCGGTTTCGGGCGCTTCCGGGTCGGGCGACCACGGGTTGATATTGCGCAACCAGAGCACATCCGCGTTCTTTTCGAACGAGTCGATGCGCGCGACGCCGGAATCCAGACAGCAGGCGGCGAAATAGCCGAGTCCGCCGCAGGTATCCAGCACGACCTTTCCCCGGGGTTCGACCAGGGCCACCTTCCGCCGCGCATCGTCGACCGGCGACTCTTTCGACGTCGGCAGCATCTTGATGCCATCGATTTCGAAGGTCGGCGCGCCCCATTCGGTGGGAACCAGTTTGATCAGCGAGCCCGAAAACCTCGACACCGGTTCGAAGCTTTCCCCATCCCACCAGTAAAGGGTCCGGTCCTTGAGCTTGCCAGGCCACGGGTAGACCCGGTCGCGCCAGGTCCACGTGTCCGCGGCTAGCGATACATCGTCATCGGTACGCCCCAGATCCAGCGAACCACGCCACTTGCCCGTGCCGTCCTGTCGCGCCGCGGCCCACGCCTCGACGATGGGACGCGTGAGCAGCGGACCGGCATAGTGGGACACAGGCAAACTCCAGCAGCAGGCAATCGACGATTTTACCTGTCAGAACGCCGATCCGACGGCTTTCAGCCACACGGCGACCGCGTGCGCACCCGGATCGGCGTGCCCCTGCGTCCGATCGCCGAGATAGGCGGACCGGCCCAGGCGTGGCCGCATCGTCCTGGTCGCCTCCACGCCTTGCTCGGCGGCGGCGATGGCGGCCTGGACGACGGCCCTGGTCTCATCGCCCCTCGCCACGGCGGCGTCGATCGCATCGGCGGCGGGGAGCAGGGCGTCGAGCATGGTGCGGTCGCCGGCTTTGCCACCGCCCAGCGCCTGCACGGCTTCGCAGCCGGCACGGAAAGCCGCAGCCCACGCCAGGGGCGCGTCGACCTTGCCCGCCTCGGCGAGGGTCGTGGCGGCCCGCACGATCAACACGGCATAGAGCGGCCCGGACGTGCCGCCGAGCACGCGCCGCAAGGTCCCGGCAAGGGCGAGCAGGGCACCGGCGGGATGGGCGACGTCGAGCGTGGGCAACGCATCGTCGATCGCACGGGCACCGCGCGCGAGGCTGAGGCCGATGTCACCGTCACCCACGACGGAGTCCAGTGCGGTGAGCTCGGGCTCGGCGGTTTCGAGAGCCGCTGCCACGGCGCGCAGGCTGGCGGTGAAGCGATCCGCCTGGCTTGCGTAGGCCCACGCCGGGCCTGCGGCGTCCGCTGCCTTCTCCGTGGGAGCGACCGCAACGATCGACGGACGCGTCGTCGGCCGCAAGGGCGCATGCCAGGCCGCGGCGGCGGCGGGTGCCAGCAGGCGCCCGAGGCGGTGTTCGTCGAGCTTGAGCAGGCTGAGCGAGCAGCCGGGCATTTCCAGTGCGGTGAGATAGGTACCGACCAGCGCCGCGGATACGTCCACGCCGAGGTCGGCGAGCCGCGTCAGTGCGTGGCGCGCAACGATGTCGAGCTCCTGCACGGCGGTGCCGCCCAGGTTGTTGACCAGCAGCGCCACACGGTCCCCGCCACCGATGGCGCCGCGCGACAGCAGGCGCTCGATGAGCCGATCCAGCATCTCGTCGGCCCGCGCGATGGGGCCGCGCTGTGCGCCGCGTTCGCCGTGGATACCTAAGCCGTATTCCACTTCGGTCTCGCCCAGTTCGAACCCTGGCTTACCGGCGGCCGGTACCGTACACGACCCCAGACCCAGTCCCATGCTGACGACCGCGTCGATGGCGGCCTGTGCCTCGCCCCTGACCCCGGCGAGGCTCAGCCCGGCCTCGGCGGCGGCGCCGGCCACCTTGTGCACGAGGACGGTGCCGGCGATACCCCGGCGACCGACGGCATGGTCGTCATCGAGAGCGACGTCGTCAGCGACGACCACCACCTCCACCGCGATGCCCGCCGCGCGTGCGAGCTCCGCGGCGAGGCCGAAATTGAGCCGGTCGCCGGTGTAATTCTTGACGATGAGCAGGACGCCGGCGGGACCGGCTACGGCTCGAATCGCCGCGAGCACGGCATCCACGCTGGGTGAGGTGAACACCTCGCCGACCACCGCGGCGGTGAGCATGCCTGCGCCGACGTAACCGGCATGCGCGGGTTCGTGACCCGCACCACCGCCCGAGATGAGCGCGACCTTACCGGCAGCGGCGTGCTCGGCGTAATCGGCGCGCAACACGACGTTTTCGCCCTCGATGCGGGCCAGTCGCTCGTCGCCGAGGACGAGTCCTTCGATCATCTCGTCGACGACCTTCAACGGATCGTTGATCAGCTTCTTCACGCAGCGCTCCTCGTGGATTCGATGGTGGACGGATGCAGGCATAGTCGCACCATACGTCCGGGTATAAAAATGCGTGTAGGCTTGGCGGCTACTTTGCCCGCGAAGCGATCTCATGGCACTCAAATCCACGGTCTTCAAGGCTGACCTGCAGGTCAGCGACATGGACCGGCATTATTACCAGGGCCATGCCCTGACCATCGCCCAGCATCCGTCGGAAACAGACGAGCGCATGATGGTCCGCGTCCTGGCTTTCGCGCTCAATGCGGACGACGCTCTCGTTTTCGGGAAGGGCATCAGCTCGGAAGACGAGCCGGATCTCTGGCGCAAGGAGCTGACCGGCGAGGTCGATCTGTGGATCGAGATCGGCCAGCCGGACGAGCAGCGCATCCGCCGTGCCGCCGGCCGCGCCAATCGCGTCATCATCTACAGCTATAGCGGACGTAGCGCCGAAGTGTGGTGGAAGAAGACCGCCGCCGCGGTCGCGCGCACCAGGAACGTTTCCGTCATCGACGTGGCCCCCGCAACGGTGGAGGCGCTCGCCGCGCTGACCCAGCGCACGATGCAGATCCAGTTCATGGTCCAGGACGGTCAGGCCCAGGTGATCAGCGGCGAGTCGGTCGTGCCGGTCGAGCTGACGACGCTGGCCTGAGCCTCCGCGCGCGATCAGGGCACGCACTTGTCCGTGCTATTTAGCTTGGTCGACGCGATGCCGCCAAACGGGCTGATGCCGATCCGCGATCCGGGCAGGCGTGTGGTGTTCACGCCAAGCCCCGTCGTCGTGGCGACACCGGCACAAAGAACGAAGGCCATCGGCTGGCTGGGACTGGTGCGCGTCGACACGGGCGCGAGCTGACCCTGCTGTCCGAAGGTCACGACCGATCCGTCCACGGCGCGTGCCGAGACGTCGTTCAAGGCGCCACCGACGCGAAGGATCTGCATCCCCGCCGATGCACTTGCGGAGTAGACATCGCTCGCCTTCGTCGTCGCCACGGGATGCACGTACACCAGCCAGCCCGTCTCATAGGTGCTTGCGCCGGAGCAGGTCGCGCCGTCGGTACTCGCGCATATCGACACGTAGGTCGCGCGCAGCACGGCTTCCGTCCGCGCGTACTGGACCGCCGCCTGCAGGTTGTCGACCGAGGTCCGGAGCCGGTGGCGCTGCAAGGTCGTGCGGAACGACGGCACGGCGATGGCCGCGAGGATGCCGGCGACGATGATGGCGATCATCAGCTCCAGCAGGCTGAACCCGCGAGCGCCGCCCGCGGACCGACGCGCACGCATTACCAGCAGGTTCCGTTGCTGGTCGGGCCGGTCGGGGCCTTGACGCCCGTGTCGGTCACGGACAACGTCGTACAGACGTCGCGCGCCTGAGCCGCACCGGGCACCGGCGTCGCGGTCGCGTTATACGCTTGCGCATCGAGCGAGTTCACCGCGCTTACGGTGACGACCGCCGTGTAGTACCCGCTCTCCGACGTCGCCGTCGTCGTGGCCGCGTAGCCGATGGTGGCGAGGTCGGCATAGGCGTTATGCAGGGCGTAATACCGCTCCTCGGCATTGGCGATGGCCATGAGTAACTTCTGCCCGTCGGCGCGACGCGCCCGGAAGCCGTACTTGGTGTAGGCCGGAAAAGCGATGGCGGCCAGTATCGCCATCACGACCAGCACGATCATCAGTTCGACAAGGGTGAAGCCGCGGCGCCGGTCGGGTGCGTGCATATCAGTTCTCACTGTTCAGGACGCGCCACGAGCGACGCCGCGCGGTCGGAATGCTGTTGGCGGCTGTCGCGCCCGAGGCGAGAACGTGGCCAGGCAGGTAGGACATGCCGCCGCTCAGACTGGCCGCGGAATAAAGCGCGCCCGAGCTGGCGGCGCCGCTGACACGTGCACCGGCCAGTGAGTAGCCCGCACTGAAGCTCGTCGCGGCGCCGATGGAGACGCCGAAGGCGGCGCCCCCGGTCGTGCCGTCGAGCGCGATGACCGAGCCGGAGCCGGAGGTCGTGCACGGGTCGCTCGCTGCCGGAATGAGCGTGCTGAAGGACACCGTGTTATTGCTGGAATCGAGGGCCGGCGTGACCACCACGCGCTCCCCGGCGGTCGCATCCAGCGGCAGATACCAGCCGGACCGGGTCGCCGCCACGGCGTTGTTCGTGACGCCGATCGCATTGGCTGAATTGACCGTCATGGATTGCCTGACGAGGTTGCCGCCAGCGACCGTGACCGGCGACGCCACGGCGGTGCCCGGATCGCGTATGCCGTAGAGCGCCTGCGTGGTGGTGTCCGCGGTATCCGCCGTGCTCAGGTAGCGCCCGGTACCGAATATCACCAGAAAGGCGGCGGACGTCGGATCGGCCAGGAGGCGCGGCGATGTCGTGATCGACTGGGCGTTGGCGGTCGCGGGCTTGAACAGCAGGCTCACGCCCTGAGAGGGGGCCGTTGCCGCCAGGGTGGTCGCCGACAGGTCGATGCGCCAGAGGTTTCCGTCGAGGTCGCCGGCGAACGCGACATCGGCAACCTGGTCGCCGTCGTAGTCACCCACCGCGGGCGTGCTGAGGCCATGACTCGACGTGGCCCCGGTACCGGAAGGGGTACGGATCTCCTTGAGCAGCGTGCCGGTCTGGGCGTCGAGAACGAACAGCGAACTGTAGGTGTTGCTTGCGGCCGCGGCGGTGCTGCCGTCCGGGAAGTAGCCGCCGGGTACCAGTACGACCCAGCGCCCGACGGTGCTGTTGCTGTCACCGTTGTTGAAAGCGACGCGTGTGATGACCGGCGTGCCGAAGGTATAGCCGAGGTTCGCGGGGGTTCCGACCGTGGATACGCTGTCGCTGTTGAATTCCCAGAGGATCTTCGACGCTACGGCGGTACTCGTGTTGAGCGTGGCCGCCGACGGATCGGTCACGTCGATGCCATAGACGCCACGTCCACCCAGTCTCAGCGCGCCGACCAGCAGCGTGTGCCATCCCGCGGTGGTCTTGTTCGCGGTGTTGGCGGCGTTGAAGAAGACGTCGCCAGTCACGAGGCTTCCGTCGACGGTGGGAGTGAAGCTGAAGTTGGTCAGACGCGTCTGGGCGGGGAGGCTGGCATAGACGCTGGCCGGGATGTACCCCCAGATTTCGCGACCCGGAATGGCGTTCGCATCGGTGCTGAGCCGGGCATCGAAGGCATGCAGCATGCCGTCATTGGCACCGACATACACGGTCCCCGGGCGCGCCGCCCACTTCGCCAGGAAGGCGGAATAACTGGTGGTCTGGTCCGTCTTGAGCGCCAGCGCCTCCGGCGAATTGGCGGGGAACGCATCGCTGTACGCGCCGTTGGGTGCGCCGACATACGTCGGCTGGGAACCGAACACCGCCCCGAGCAGGGACGTGCGCGAACGGAAGGTGGTGCCCTGGAGCGTCCGGACACCGGACAGCCAGTCGACACGTTTGGCGCCCAGCCCATCGGTCGTGGCCGCGGACCCCGTCCCGTCGGAGGAGTCGAGGATCGCCTTTTGAGCGGCACTCAACGTCGTGTAGGCGAAGGTGATGCCGGTGCCCGTGCCAGGCCCGGTCGCGGTAGCGATGAAGCGCGGGTCCTTGCTGAGATCGCGGGCGTTGAGGACGTCGCCCGCCGACCAGAGCGCGTCGCCGACACTGCCGTTGGCGTTCAGCAGACTCGCGGTGAGCGATCCGCTCCAGTCGGTCGTGTTGTAGCCGGCGGCGTAGGCGACCGCGCCCGTGGTCAGCACGTTGCTGCTGAGGCTGAGCGTGAGTGAGCTGGAGCTGCTGGCGATCACCGAGGACAGGATGGTGGTCAGGCTGCTGACGAGCGACGTGGGATCCGCGGCGCTGAAATAGCCGCCGCGACTGTTCACCGCGGCATGCCAGGTGTCGTCGATATTGCTCGCTCCGCCGCCCGTCGTCGGTATCGGCCACTGTTTGCCGCCCGCGCGCAACGCCGCGTAGTCGCCCGGATAGGCCAGCGTGCCGGAGATGCCCATGGTGACCATGTATTGCGACATGTGCTGCCAGCTTGCGGGGTCGTTGGACGGATTGAAGTACACCTCGCTGTTGCTGCCGGGGTTGGTGGAGCTGACGGTCGACGTGGTGCCGGTGACGCCGGTCGTCAGGTCCGAGTAGTAGGGCGGCACGATGTTCCTGAGGTCCGTCCGCAGATCCGTCGCCCAGTAATAAAAGGCGATATCCGCGAGGGATGGACTGGTCGTCCCCGCCTCGTTCCAGAAGATCCTGGACGTCTTGTCCGATGTCGAATAAGCGACTTTGTCAGGCAGCGTGGTCGAGACGGCGTCGGACCCGGCCGCCGCCGGGCTGTCGCCGTTCCAGTAGCCATCGGTGACCAGCATGTTGAAGTTCTTCCGGCAGGCAAGCTCGCCGGGATTGCTTGTGCTGCCGTTCCAGTACGGGTCCAGCGCCCCGGCCGATGTGGCGAGGCTGCGCTTGTAGAAGTCGCCCGCGACCTGCGTCGCGACGCGGGTCGGGGTTCCGCCGCTGGCCGGCACGCCGTAGATCCAGTTCATGAACTGGCTGCGCCAGCACGGGTCGCTGGTACTGGACGTCAGGCAGCTCGAACCGGTCGAGTTGGCCAGTTCGAGAATCTTGCTGGTCGACACCAGCGGCCCGTACGACTGACCGCTGTACGAGCCGGATGCGTTATAGGTGCTCGAACCCGACTGACTCTGTAGCGTCTGCCACGCGACGCGCACCGAACCATCGGCCATGCTGCCGAACACGCGTCCGATCGCCGCACGGGCGTTGAGGTTGCGCGACCGGTAGTAGCTGTACCAGGTGGCGAAATTCTGCTGGATGGTGGCCGACTCGTTCGCCACCAGGTGGTAGACGCAGGTGCTTTCATCCGTGGGCGATGTGCAGACGTAGTAGAAACCGCCCGTATCGGTCGTCGTGGTCGTCGTCGTGGTCGTTGTGGTGGTGGTTACCGTCGTGACGATGGTGCAGGTAGTGATACTGAGCCGGATCCCGCCCACGCCGATGCTGATCACGGTGTTGCAGGTCCACACGCTGACGCTCGTGGGGCTGTTCACCACCGTTTTGACGCCGGTGAAACCGCTGAACGTGCCGCAGTTTCCGAGGATCAAGGTGGTGCAGGTCGTCGTCGTGACGCTGGTCGAGGTATCGCTCGTCGTCGTGCTGGTCGTCGTCTTCCCACGCACGACCTCCGGAATATCCATCTGCTGGCAGGCGTTGACGGGATTTCCGCGCGGGTTGGTGGTGGTGTAGAACCACGTCGTCAGCTCATTGGCGTTGCGCGCGCAGGGGGCGTTGCCGGCCAGGGTATTCGAGAGAAACCCGGCATAGAAATTCTTCGAAAGGTCGACCACGATCGGGTCGAGGTAACCGCTGTTGTTGGGCGACCAGCACTTTTTCGTCAACGTGTTCGCGCAATAGCCGTCGCGCCAGGCCGCCTTGTACGTCGGCGTGCCCAGAGGAACACCATTGGCATCGGGCGGTACCACATAGGTCACCGTCGGATCGAAGTAAATCGGATTGCCCTTGGCCGAGTAGTAGTACTTCTTGTCGTAGTAACCGTCCATCGCATCGGGGATCGACGTGGCGTTCATGGAGCCGGAATCGTCGAAGGTCACGACGATGTTGGGTGCGACCCTCGAGGTGACGCTGGGCGGCGTCTTGCTCACCGTCACCGTACCCGCGACCACGCACGGCACCCACGCCATCCACAGCAGCGCGACCAGCAGGAGGACGGCCCATGCGGTGGATGGCTTCTCTTTCATCATCGGCTGGGGCCTCAGGTCAGGGTGCATGTGACGAGGTTCGGCGTGACGAAGGTGGTCTCGACGACGCGGATCGTATTGGGACTGCTCCCGGTGGCGCGTGCGGTAATCCGGTACAGGTAGAACTTCGCCGTCGCCGATCCGCTCGATCCGGCCTCTTTGGCGGCGCTGGTTCCGTTACCCGGGGCGAGGTCCTGACCGAGGAATTCGACGACATACCAGGGGTTGCGCGCCATGACGGCGGTCGACAACGCGGCGTCACTGCTCTTCTTCGTGTAATCGATGGTCACGCCGGCGCCCTTGTATTCGGTGGCGCCGTCGACCATCCAGACCGATGACTGCCGGAATGCCGTGACCTTCGCGCTGATCGTGGAAGGGTTGCTGGAGTTGTAGCAGGCGACGGCGGCGTTACCGCTGAAGAGGTTCCATTCGACGCCGCGCAAGGCGTTCTCGGCGGACCACTCCGCCTGTTGCGCGTTGCGCATCGCTCCGGCCATGCGCTCCTGCAACAATGAGCGACTGGATGTGCTGATCGCCACGATGGTCAGGATGAGCAGAAAGATCATCGCCAGGACGAGCACGGCACCGCGCTGCCGGTTCATGGGTTGTAGTTCCGGATCGACACCACGGCGGTGAACTCCCGCCGCAGCATGTGATTGTCGAAACCCTGCTGGCTGGGCATCACCACTCGTTTCGTATCGTCGGGCGACGAGAGTCCGGTAACCGCGCTGTCTCCGTAGTACTGGTACTGGAGGTCGGTCGGGGTCAGCGTATACAGCGGGAGCTGTCCGTCCATCAGGATGTGAACCTCGATACTCTGTACGGACCGCCACATGCAGCCGGGATCGGTCCCGGAAACGGTCACCGTCGACGATGCGCACGCCGTCGAGCTGTCGATCTCCGCCGCGGTGCGATAGCTGGTGTTGCCTGAGCCGTCCATGACGCCGTAGAGGAAATCGAGCCGTTCCACGCCGCGTACCACTTCAGCGCTCACGCCATTGACCCGCTTCATCAGCGCACCGGTCTTGTGCCCGTTGTTGTCGTCGACGACCTGCAGAAAGTACGAAACGGTCTGGAAGTCCCGGTTGAAATCGAAAAGCCTCGGCGTGACGCCGGACGGCCGGGCGGGAGCGCTGTAGTTGGTCGATGGCGTAAACGTCGCGGACGAAAGGGTGGCGGCGAAAACCTGGGCCGAATTGCAGTCGGCGAGCATGAGCAGGTCGCCGGTGGCATAGGCGGATAGCGGCGGCTCGCCTGTCTGCGGGACGACGGTGATACCGGCGACCGAGCTTCCGCTCAGCGTCAGCTTGCTCGTGGTGCCATCGAGCGCCCAGCCTCGTGCGCCGTCCAGGTAACGCAAGGTGATGACGCCGGTGCCAGGCACGCGGTTACCGACGGTCGTGCCCTGCTGAGGAATACCTTTGCCTGCGGGGTCCGCCGGATCTTGCGGCGTACACGCGGAGACGGTGCAGTCGTACCCTCGCAAGGCAAGGAAGGATGGCATGGCGAATGACGCGACAGGCGCCACGGGATACGTGTTGGTGCCGCTCGTCGAGCCCCACGTCGTCGTGTTGTCGCTGATGGCGGCCTGGAAGACGGCGCCCGACACAAGTACCTGAGGCGTTCGCAGGTACCGGTCCAGTGACACGACTCCGTTCGACAAGGGAGCGGACTGACCGCCGACGTTCGAGCAGTACTGCGCGTTCGTCATGCGCAGGTCGGTCGTCAGCGCGGTCATCGCGAAGCGTCCTTCCTCCTGCAGTTTGGCCAGCTGGGTCTGCGTGACCGTGCTGCCGGTGGTCGTGAGAACGACGCTGACGATGCCGCCGGCCACGACGAGACCGAGCACCATGGCGACCATGAGTTCGACGAGGGAGAAACCGTAGGGGCGGTTCATGGCTGGAAATTCCAGACATAGACCCTCGGAGCGGCATCCTGATGTGCGCTGTCGCCGGCGCCGCGCTCCGTCCAGCTGATCCGCATGACGCAGTTACCGGCGTACGGCGGGCGTACCTGGAGCTGCGTCGCATTCGCCGTGGTGCCATTGCTGCAAGCTATCGACGCACTGGCGTTGGGCAGGAACGTCCGGAGCTGCGAACTCCAGATGTACTGGTCGCGCAGCGCGAGTTTGGCCGGCGTGCATGCAAGGTCGGCCGTGCATGCCTGCGATCCGCTGAGCGGATATGCCGCCGAGTTGTAACCGCCGGCCCAGACTCCGAGCGGATTGGCGCGCATGCGGTCGGCCATGCTCATCGCGATGAATTCAGCCTGGGTGCGCTGGTACCCGACCTGATTCGAGCGAAACGAGGCGATGAGGAGACTGGAAAGTCCGAGAAGGCCGACCGTAAAAACCAGGACCGCCATCAAGACCTCAATCAGAGACACACCTCTGACATGTCTTGCCGAAGCCATAGAAAACCTTGAAAAGCAAAAGTGCGATTCAGGTATAGGCCGTGCGCGCGCGCCGCTTTACGTCTATTCGGTGGAGGCTACGCCTTTACGGCAGAACGTCCCGCGGCATCCCTTCACATTGGGCGGTACTCATGCGCTTTTGCTGTCATTTTCACGAATGTGGACATAGCGCGCATGCTTCGTCGTCACGTCAGGGCATGCAACTGTCGGTGCCCGTCAGCTTAGTGGACGCGATGCCGCCGTACGGACTCACGCCGATGCGGGTGCCCGGCAGGCGGGTCGAGTTTTCGCCGAGGCCGCTGCCCGGCCGACCCGCGGGCATCGCGCAGAGGACGAAGGCCACGGGTTGGCCGGCGTTGGTGCGCGACGCGACCGCTTCGAGCTGGCCCTGCTGGCCGAAGGTCACCACGCCCGTATCGACGCCGCGTGCTGACACGAGGGTCAGGGCCGCCGCGGCACGCAGGATCTGCATACCGCTGGCAGGCGTGGCGGAATAGGCATCCGAGGCTTTGCTTGTTGCCACCGGGTGGCTGTAGACGAGCCAGCCCGTGTCCCAGGTGGTCGACGATGCGCAGCTGGTGCCGTCCGCGCTCGGACACAGCGAGACATAGGTGGCGCGCAGCACCGCTTCCGTGCGGGCGTATTGCACGGCAGCCTGCAGCTCGTCGGCCGCGGCGAGCAACCGGTGGCGCTGGATGCTCGTCCGGAACGACGGCACGGCGATCGCCGCGAGGATGGCGGCGACGACGATCGCCACCATCAGTTCGAGCAGGCTGAAGCCACCCATGGAACGCGGTCGCGACGGCATGGACATCACCAGCAATTGCCGTTGCCGGTGGTGCCGGTCTGGCTCCTGACGCCGGTATCGGTGAGCGTCAGCGATCCGCAGACGTCCCTGGCCTGGTTGCCGACGGGCACGGCTGTCGCCGTGTAACCCTGGCCGGCAAGCGCGTTGACGGTACCGACGGTGACGGACGCGGTGTAGTAACCGCTGTCCGAGGTGGCGGTTGTCGTGGATGCGTAACCGATGGTCGCAAGGTCCGCGTAGATGTTGTGCAGGGCGTAGTAGCGCTCTTCGGCATTGCCGATCGCCATCAGCAGCTTCTGTCCGTCGGGGCGCCGGGCACGGAAGCCGTAACGCGCGTACGAAGTGAACGCGAGGGCCGCGAGGATCGCCATCACGACGAGGACGACCATGAGTTCGAGCAGGGTGAAGCCGGCCGCGCGGCGTGGCGTCTTCATATCAGTTCTCGCTGTTCAGGACGCGCCAGGCACGTCGGCGGGCCGTGGGAATGCTGGTACCGAACGTGCTGCCCGCCGAGGTCAGCTGGCCGGCCGCGTAGGCGGTGCCGCCGGCAAGGCTGGCCGCCGTATAGAGCGAGCCCGAACTGGCCGCACCCGTGACGTGCGCGCCGGCGAGGGAGTAGCCGGTCCCGAACGACACCGCGCTGCCGATCGAGACACCGATGGCGGCGGCGCCGGTCGTCCCGTCAAGGGCGATGACCGAGCCGGAGCTCGAGGTCGTGCAGGGGTCGTTGGCGGTCGGGATCAACGTACTGAACGTCACGGTGTTGTTCGACGAGTCCAGTGCGGGCGTCACGACCACGCGTTCACCCGACGGGTTGTTCAGCGGCAGGTACCAGCCCGCATTGGTCGATGCGACGGCTTTGCTGGTGACACCTATCGCCCCGGTCGCGCTGTCCACGGTCATGGTCTGCTGGATCAGCGTGCCCCCGGCGACCGTGGTCGGCGTGGTCACCGCCTTGCCCGGATCGCGGATTCCGTAGAAGGCCTGAGTGGTGGTGTCGGAGGTATCCGCCGTGCTGAGGAAACGACCGGTACCGAAGATCACCATGAAATACGCGGAGGTCGGGTCGGCGAGGAGTCGCGGGGAGGTCGTGATCGATTGCGCATTGGCGGTGTCCGGCTGGAACAGGAGGCTCACACCTTGCGACTGGGTGGTCGAGGCCAGCGAGGCGGCGGACAGGTCGATCCGCCACACGTTGCCATCCAGATCGCCGGCGAAAGCCACGTCGGCCACCTGATCGCCGTCGTAGTCACCGACGGCCGGCGTGGTGAGGCCGTGACTGGCGACCGCGCCGGTGCCGGTCGGCGTACGGATTTCCTTGAGCAGCGTTCCGGTCTGCGCATCGAGCACGAAGAGCGAACTGTAGGTATTGGATGCCGCACTTATCGTGCTGCCGTCGGGGAAGTAACCGCCGGGGACGAGCACCACCCAGCGCCCGACCGAATTGTCGGTGTTGGTGTATGCCACGCGGGCGATGACCGGCGTGCCGAAGGTGTAACCGAGGTTGGCCGGCGTGCCCGCCGTGGAGACGCTGCTGCTGTTGAATTCCCAGAGCACCTTTTTCGCGACCGCGGCGCTGGAACTCAGCGTCGCCGCCGACGGATCGGTGATGTCGATACCGAACACGCCGCGTCCACCCATGCGCAGCGAGCCGACCAGCAACGTATGCCATCCGGCGGACGAGTTGTTCTGCGCGTTATCGCCATTGAAGAAAACGTCGCCGGTGACCGGGCTTCCGTCGACCGTCGGTGTGAAGGCGAATTTATTCAGTCGTGACTGCGCCGGCAGGTTGGCGTAGACGCTGGCCGGTACGTATCCCCAGATCTCCCGTCCGGGCGATGCACCGCTCACCGACGCGAGGCGGGCGTCGAAGGCGTGCAGCATGCCGTCGTTGGCGCCCACGTAAACGGTGGACGGCCGGTTCGCCCAGGTCGCCAGAAAACGGGAGTAGCTGTTGGCGGAACTGTTCTTCAGCGCCACCGCCTCGGGCGAACCGCTGGGGAACGTATCGCTGTAGCCACCCGTGGGCGCGCCGACGAAGGCCGGCTGCGAACCGAACACCGCACCGAGCAGCGACGTACGGGTGCGCAGGGAGGTGCCTTCCAGCGTGCGCACGCCACTGAGCCAGTCGACACGCGATGCGCCCAGGCCATCGGTGGTCGCCGTGGAGCCGCTGCCATCGGACGAGTTGATGGCGGCTTGCTCGGTCGCGCTGAGGTTGGCGTAAGCAAAGGCGACGCCGGTCCCTGTGCCCGGTCCGGTACCCGTGGTGAGGATGCGGGGATCGCTGGCGGCGCGCTCGGTCAGCAAGGTGCCGGCCGACCAGAGCGTGGTGCCGATGGAACCATCGGTGCCCACGGCCTTGGCCAGCAGCGATCCGCTCCAGTCCGTGGTGTCGTAACCCGCGTAGTAGGCGACGGCATTGGTCGTCAGCACATTGGTGCTGAGGCTCAGCGTCAGGGCGGTGGAACTGCTTGCGATCACGGAGGACAGGATCGTGCTGAGACTGTTCACCAGCGATGTGGGATCCGCCGCGCTGAAGTAGCCGCCCCGGCTGTTGAGCGCCGCATGCCAGGTATCGTCGATGTTGGTCGCGCCACCCGACGTATTGGGTGTCGGCCATTTCTTGCCGTTGCTCCCCGTGCGCAGCGCCGCGTAGTCATCCGGGTAGGTGAGGCTGCCGGAGATACCCATCGTCACCATGTACTGCGACATGTGCTGCCACGTGGCGGGATCGTTCGACGGGTTGAAATACACCTCGGGGGTGGCGCCCGGGGACGCGGTATTCACCGTGGCGGCGCTGCCGGTGATGCCTGTCGTCAGGTCGGGGTAGTAAGCCGGAACGTTGTCCTTGAGGTCGCTGCGCAGGTCATTGGCCCAATAGGCAAACGCGATGTCCGCGAGCGAGGGATTGGTCGTGCCGGTCTGATTCCAGAAGATTCTCGACGTACCGTCGCTGATCGAATAGGACGTGCCGTCGGGAAGCGTCAGCGCCTTGTTGTCGTTCGGGCTGACCGTCGACGGATTGTCGCCGTTCCAGTAGCCGTCGGTGACCAGCATGTTGAAGTTCTTGCGGCAGGACAGCTCGCCGGGCGTGCTGGTGCTGCCGTTCCAGTACGGGTCCTGCGACGTCGGCGAGGTCTTCAGTGTACGTTTGAAGAACTCGCCGGCGGCCACCGTCGCGACGCGCGTCGGCGTGCCGCCGCTGGCGGGAGCGCCATACAGCCAGTTCATGAACTGGCTCCGCCAGCAGCTGTCGCTCGTGCTGGTCGCCGTACATCCCGTCGTGGCATTCGCCAGTTCGAGAATCTTGCTCGTGGACGCCAGTGGGCCGTACGAGGGGCCGCTATAGGAACCCGTGGTGTTGTAGCTGCCGCTGGCCGACTGGCTTTGCAGCGTCTGCCAGGCGACGCGTACCGCGCCGTCGCCGATGCTGCCGAAGACGCGGCCCACGGCGGCACGGGCGTTGAGATTGCGCGTGCGATAGAAGCTGTACCAGTTGGCGAAGTTCTGCTGGGTCGCCGCCGATTCGTTGGCGACCAGATGGTACGTACAGGTGCTGTCGCTGGTCGCCGAGGTGCAGACGTAATAGAAACCACCCTGGTCGTATGTGGTGGACGTCTTCGTCGTCGTGGTGGCGACGCTGCAACTGGTCGTCGTCGTCTTGTTGTTGCCTCTTCCCGAGGTCGTTGCCGTGCACGTATAGGTTGAGCTGCTGCCGTCGCTGCCCGTGTATGTGTGGGTGCCGGTGGTTCCGTTGGCGCTGCCGCAACCGGTGTTCGTGCAGGTCGAATTGGCGGTCGACGTCGTCGTCGTCGTGGTCGCGCCACGCACGGACGTCGGGATATCCATCTGGCTGCACGAGCCGTTGTCGTACCAGGTGGTCAATTCGTTGGCGTCCCTGGCGCAGGGCGAGTTGCCCGCCAGCGTATTGGCCAGGAACCCGGCGTAGAAGGCCGTGCTCAGATCGACGACGTTCGGCGCGATATATTTGCCACTCGAGGGCGCCCAGCACTTCTTCGTCAGTGTGTTGGCGCAGTAGCCGTCACGCCACGCCGCCGTGAACGTGGGCGTTCCCAGCGGGGCACCCGTCGCGTCCGGCGGTACGACGTAGGTCACCGTGGGATCGAAATAGATCGGATTGCCCTTCGCCGAGTAGTACACCTTCGTGGCGTAACTCGCGTCCATCGCGTCGGGGATGGAGGTCGAATTCATCGAGCCCGAGTCGTCGAAGGTCACGACGATATTGGGCGCCACCTTCGAGGTGACGCCGGGCGGCGTCGTGCTCAGTGTCACCGTCGTGGCCGCGGCCGGCATGGCGACGAGAAGGCATGCAAGCGCGCTGAGAGCCATGCGCCGGATGAAGGAGGGCAGGGACATGATCGAATCCTTCAGCTCAGCGTGCAGGCGACGAGGTTGGGTGTGACGAAAATACTTTCGACGACACGGATCGTGTTCGGGCTGCCACCGGTGGCACGCGCCGTGATCCGGTACAGGTAAAACCTGGCGGTCGCGGTTCCGCTGGAGCCCGCTTCCTTCGCCGCACTGGTGGCGTTGTTGGGCGAGAGGTCCTGACCGAGGTATTCGACGATGTACCAGGGATTCCGGGCCATGACAGCCGTCGACAACGCCGCGTCGGATGACGCGGTCGTGTAATCGATGCTGACGCCCGCTCCCTTGTATTCGGTCGCGCCGTCGGTAAGCCAGATCGAGGACTGGCGGAAGGCCGAGACCTTCGGACTGATCGTCGCGGGGTTGCTGGAGTTGTAGCAGGCGATCCCGCCTGCGCCACTGAACAGGTTCCATTCGACACCGCGTAAAGCGTTTTCCGCGGACCACTCGGCCTGTTGCGCGTTGCGCAGCGCGCCCGCCATGCGCTCCTGAAGGAGCGAGCGTCCGGACGTGCTGATGGCGACGATCGTCAGCAACAGGAGGAAGATCATGGCCAGGACCAGTACCGCACCGCGTTGCCGCTTCATGGGTTGTAGTTCCTGACCGCGACGAGCGCCGAGAATTCACGTCGAAGCATGTGATTGTCGAAACCCTGCTGGCTGGGCATCACGGCGCGGGCGCTGTTGTCCGGCGCCGCGAGTCCGGTGACCGCACTGTCGCCGTAGTACTGGTACTGGAGGTCGGTGGAGGAGAGCCCGTACTGGGCGACCTGGCCGTCCATCAGTATGTGCACCTCGATGTCCTGGACCGAACGCCACAGGCAGCCGGGATCCGTGCCGGTGAGCGTGACCGTCGACGACGCGCACGACGTGGCGCTGTCGATCTGGGCGGCCGTCTGATAGCTGGTGTTTCCCGAGGCGTCCATGACGCCATACAGGAAATCGAGACGTTCGACGCCGCGCACGACCTCCGCGCTGACACCGTTCACCCGCTTCATCAGCGCGCCCGTCGTATGCCCGTTATTGTCGTCGACAACCTGCAGGTAGTAGCTGACCGTGACGAAGTCACGGTTGAAATCGAAGAGCCTGGGCATCACGCCCGAGGGCTGTGTCACGGATGCGTAGTTACTGGCAGCTGGTGTGAAAGTCGCGCCGGAGGCCGTTACCGCGAAGATCTGAGACGCGTTGCAATCGGACAGCATGGCCAGATCGCCCGCCGTGTAATCGGACAGCGGCGGCTCGCCGGTCTGCGGCGCGATGGTGAAACTGGTGACGGTCCTGCCGCTGAGGTTCATCGTGCTGTGGTTGCCGTCGAGCGCCCACCCGCGTGAGCCGTCGAGGTAGCGCAGCGTAATTACGCTGCTTCCCAGCACCCGCTTGCCGACCTCCGTGCCCTGAGCGGGGAGAGGCGAGGTGTCGCCCGAGGTCGACGGGTCTCCCGGCGTACACGTGCTCACCGTGCAGTCGTAGCCGCGCAGGGAAAGGAACGGAGGCATTGCGAAGGCGGCGGTCGGCGAGGCGGGGTAGGTATTGCTGCCGCTGGTCGACGCCCACGTGGTCGTGTCGTCATGCAGTGCGGATTGCAGGGTGGCGCCGGACACCAGCACCTGAGGTGCCCGGAGGTAGCGGTCGAGGGACATCACGCCGTTCGACAGGGTGGATGACTGCCCGCCCATGTTGTTGCAGTACTGGGCGTTGGTCATGCGCAGGTCCGTCGTCAGGGCGGTCATCGCGAAACGACCTTCTTCCTGCAGTTTCGCGAGCTGGGTCTGCACCAGGCTGCTCTGCGACGTAACGAGGAAGACATTGACGATACCGACCGCGACCAGCAGCCCGAGCGCGAGCGCGACCATCAGTTCGATAAGGGAGAGCCCTCGCGACGTGTGCGCGCGCAGGGGCGAGATCGCGGTCATGGCTGAAAATTCCACACGTAAGTCCGTGTACCGGCGTCCTGATGGGAGCTGTCGCCGGCCGCGCGCTCAGTCCAGTTGATACGCATCACACAGTTGCCCGCATAGGGTGGGCGGACCAGCAGCTGCGTGGCATTCGCCGTCGCGCCGTTCGTACACGCGATGGATGCCGTGGCGTTGGGAAGGAAGGTGGTGAGCTGCGTGCTCCACATCGACTGGTCGCGCAGCGCGATTTTAGCCGGCGGACATGCGCTGGCCTTATTGCATGTCTGTGTGACCGAGAGGGGATAGGACGCGGAGTTGTAGCTTCCGGACCAGACGCCAAGCGGATTCGCACGCATGCGATCGGCCATGCTCATCGCGAGAAATTCGGCCTGAGTGCGCTGGTAACCGACCTGATTAGACCGGAACGATGTGATCAGAAGGCTCGATAGTCCGATGAGTCCGACACTGAAAACCAGCACCGCCATCAGCACCTCGATCAAAGACACGCCCCTGACATGTCCTGGCGAAGCCATACTTCCCCTTGCATTTAAATCGAAATAAATCGGGGAAATGCTAGCTTCGCAATGATGGAGTGGCAACGAGGTGTGACCTTTTGCCGCCACTGCATACGCGTAGTCCGCATTCCGTGATGGTGCGATGCGCGCAATCTAGTGAATGAGACCATGCATGAAACAGCTAAAAACACGGTGCGAATATGCAAATGCTATAGCGCGTTTTTTTGCGTCCGCGAGATGATTCGATATTCGCGAGATTTCCGTCACCGCGTGTTCGATCCGTCGCGCTCTCACGAAAAATCTCATCAGCATCGTGAAATGCCACGACAGGTTGCGATTTCCTGCCGGAAGGGCGGCTTCCTGCGGCAACGACCTGGATTTCACCGCGGCTGCACCGGTGCGGGCAAAAGATCGAACCCGGACAACACCTCGGCCTTGGTGCCGAAGGAGGGGCTCGTGCGTATATTCCTGTGGATGGGCATCGCCGCGGTCGTGCCGGTCGTGGGCTGGGCACAGTCGTCATTCACCGAGGCCCGCGAGCACCGCGCGACGGACGATGTCGCCATCGGCGCCTGCGGCGATGCCGTGAATCGCGAGGTGCGGTCGCGCAACGCCATGGCCAGTCAGGTCGAGGTCGACGAGGCGCACGCATCGCCCGCTACGGAAAGCAGGACCGACATCGCAGGCGGAGGGCATCTTCGCGACGGATCGGGCGGCACGCGTAAGTTTACGTTTCGCTGCTCATACGATATTCGTGCGGGCAATACCTCGAACGTATCGGTGTGGCTCTGACCCGCGGGACATTCTTCGACCTCAGGGCGCCTTGGCCATGTCCGCCGTCGACCAGCCACCACCGAGGGCGCGGATCAGGCTCGCCGTCGCCACAAGGCGCTGCTCGGTGATCTGAAGGCTGCTCTGTTCGGCTGAGAGCGCGGTGGCCTGGGCCGTCACGACCGTGGTGTAGTCGACGGTGCCCGCCTGGTATTCATTGGTCGCGATCGTTTCGGCCTGCCGTGCGAGGCGCAGTGCCTCATCCTGCGCGACCGACTGCTGCGCGAGCACGCGCAGGTTGGACAACTCGTCCTCGACGTCCTGAAAGGCGGCGAGCACGGTGTGCCGGTAACTGGCGACACTCTGGTCGTAGGCCGCGCGCGCGGCTTCGACCGTGGATCTGCGCTGGCCACCGTCGAAGAGGGTCTCCGTCGCCGTTCCTGCCAGCGACCAGAGCTCATTCGGGGCGGACAGGAGCTTGCCCAGACCCGAGTATCCGGCTTCCGCCGACAGGTCGATGGTCGGGTAATACGCCGCCTGCGCGACACCGACCTGGGCGCTCTGCTGCTGCATCCTGCGCTCCGCTTCCGCGATATCCGGCCGGCGCTCGAGCAGTGCGGAAGGCAGCACACCGGCGACCTCGGGTAGAGGCGTGTCCAGCGTGGCCGCCGGAATGGTCAGCTCGGCCGGCGCTTTGCCGACCAGCAGCGCGATCGCATGTTCGTACTGGTCACGCAGGCGCTCCGCGCCGACGAGTGACGCGCGGGCCGTGGCGAGAGTGGTCTGTGCGGTGATCACATCCGAACGTGCCACGGTGCCCGCGTCGTACTGGTTCTGCGCGATGCGCTGGCTGCGCTCATAGGCATTCACCGTGCGCTGGTAGAGCACGATGAGCGAGTCCTGATAGCGCAGTTCGAAATAATCGGTGACCAGCTCCGCCTGCGCGGAGAGGGTGAGATCGGCCAGTTCAGCCGCGCTTGCCTGCGCGGAGGCCGTGTCGCTCTCGATCTGCCGACGGGCCTTACCCCACAGATCGGGCTCCCACGTGCCCGATGCGGTCGCCGCGCGGGTGGTGCTGTTGCTGCGCGCACTGTGCTGGCGGCTGGCGGTCGGCGCGAGATCCACCGTGGGCGACAAGCCGGCGCGCGCTTCGCCCACGACGGCCACGGCCTCGCGATACGCGGCTTCGTAGGCTTTCAGGTTCTGATTGTCGATGGCGACACGGGACACGAGCCGATCGAGCAAGGGATCGCCATAGACGCTCCACCAGGGACCGCGCTGCGCCGCGTCCTTCGGTTGCGCCGCCTGCCATCCGGCCGGCGCCTCCCTGAACGCGGTCGGCGCCGGTGCCGACGGGCGTTCGTAATTCGGCCCGACGGCGCAGGCGCCGAGGGCGGTGCTGATCGCTGCAACGAGGAAGATGGGGGTCAGTCGGTTCATGGACGGGTATCCGGCAGGGCCGCGCCGGGGAACGCCCGGTGCCAGAAGCCCAGCGAGCGATGGCGGAAGCGGTCGAGGTAGAGGTAGACGACGGGCGTCGTGTACAGCGTGAGCAGCTGGCTGACGACGAGGCCGCCGATGATCGAGATGCCGAGCGGGCGGCGCAGCTCCGCGCCCATGCCGTGATCGAGCACGAGAGGTAAGGCACCGAGCAGGGCGGCGCAGGTCGTCATCAGGATGGGACGGAAGCGCAGCAGACAGGCACGCTCGATCGCCTGGAGCGGTTCGAGGCCTTCGTTGCGTTCGGCTTCAAGGGCGAAGTCGACCATCATGATCGCGTTCTTCTTGACGATGCCGATGAGCAGGAACACACCGATCAGCGCGATGACACTGAATTCGGTACCGGTCAGCAAGAGGGCCAGTACGGCACCGGCACCGGCGGACGGCAACGTCGACAGGATCGTCAGCGGATGGACGTAGCTCTCGTAGAGGATGCCCAGAACCGCATAGACGGCAAGCAGCGCGGCACCGATCAGCAGCGGCATCGTGGCGATGATCGACTGCGACTTGCCTGCCGTGCCGCCGAACGACCCACGCACCGACACAGGCATGCGAATGGCCTGCGTGGCCTGCTCGATGGCCCTGGTCGCATCCGCCAGTCCATAGCCCGGCGCCAGGTTGAACGAAAGCGTGGTCGCGACGGCCTGGCCCTGGTGGCTCACCTGCACAGGCGTATTGCCGGTGGCCAGCGTGGCGAACGAGGAGAGCGGAATCATGGTGCCGGCCGTCGTGCTGACCGCGGAGCCGCTGGAGGCGCTTCCGCCGCTCGTCGCGATCGAGTTGGTCGCGGCGTTGGTCGCCGCGGAGGACGTGGACGTTGCGGATGTACTCGCCGCACTGGTGGTGTTCGACGTGGCATTGGTCGACGACGTGCCGCTGGCGGCTTCGCCCGACGTGCCGACGTAGATGCCCTTGATCGTCTCGGGATCCTGCAGGTACCGCGGCGCGAGTTCCATGACGACGTGGTACTGGTTCTGAGCCTTGTAGATCGTCGACACCGTACGCTCGCCGTAAGCGTCGTAAAGCGTCGCGTCGATGATGTCGGGTGTCAGGCCGAGCCGCGCGATGGTCGGGCGGTCCAGCACGACCCGGGTCTCGAGGCCGCCGGTCTGCTGGTCGGAGTTCACATCGGCGAGCATCTTGTTGGACTTCAGTGCGTCGAGCAGCTTGTTCGACCAGACACTCAGCAGCGCACTGTCATCGGACTGCAGCGTGTACTGGAACTGCGCGAAGCTCTGTCGGCCACCGGCGGACAGGTCCTGCATCGGGAACATCATCAGCCGGGCACCGGGAATGTTCGCCAGCTTCGGGCGCAGCCGGGCGATGACCTGTGCCGCCGATGCCGTCCGCTCCTCGAGCGGCTTCAGCGCGACAATGACGTTGGCCGTGCTGGTACCGCGGCCGCCGGTGAACCCGACCACCGTCTGCACGGCCGGATCCGCCTGCACGATGGCCTGCGCTTCGGTGAGCTTGGTGCGCATCGACTGGAACGACGTACTTTCGTCGGCGTTGATGCCGCCTATCATCAGTCCGGTGTCCTGCTGAGGGAACAGGGTTTTCGGAATGATCGTGAAAAGCACGACGGTGGCGCCGATGGTCAGAAAGAAGGTAAGTATTACCGCCAGCGGGTGCCTCAGCGCGATGCCGAGCGTTCGCGCATAAAGGTCGTGAACCGCCTGAATGCGTCGTTCGATGAAGCGACTGACGCGGCCCGGCCGCTTCGGCGTCGTTTCGTCCTTCAGCAACAGCGCGCACATCATCGGAGTGGTCGACAAGGCCAGCACGAGCGATATACCGATGGCGACGGACAGCACCAGCGCGAACTCACGGAACAGCCGTCCCACGATATCGCCCAGCAGCACGATAGGCAGGAAAACCGCGATCAGCGATACGCTCATCGACAGCACGGTAAAGCCGACCTCTCTGGCACCGGTCAGGGCCGCCTCGACGCGAGGCATACCCGCCTCGCGGTGCCGCGTGATGTTTTCCAGGACGACGATGGCATCGTCGACCACGAAACCCGTGGCGATCGTCAGGGCCATCAGCGACAGATTGTCCAGCGTGAATCCGCAAAGACGCATGATCGCGAACGTCCCGAGGATCGACACGGGCACCGCCACGGCGGGAATCAACGTGGCTCGCCACTCGCGCAGGAAGACCAGCACGACCAGGACTACCAGGACCACGGCGACGACAAGCGTTTCTTCAGTATGCGACAGCGAGGCGCGGATGGTGCTGCTGCGATCCGCGGCGATCGTCATATGCGTGCCGGCGGGGAGGGCGGCCTCCAGCTGCGGCAGCACCTTGCGGATACCGTCCACCGTGTTGACGATATTGCCGCCGGGCTGTTTGAAGATAAACAGCATGATGCCCTGCTTGCCATTGACCATGCCGACGTTGCGCAGGCTTTCCACCGAATCGTCGATCTCGGCGATGTCCTTGAGGTAGACAGGTCGCTGGTTGCGCCAGGCGACGATCAGATCGCGATAGTCGCTGGCCTCGGAGACCTGGTCGTTGGCGTAGAGCTGGTAACGGAGATTGCCCTCGTTGACCACGCCCTTGGCGCTGTCGGCATTGGCGGCGGACAACGCGGCACGCACGTCTTCCAGACCGATGCCGTACTTGAACACCTTGCCGGGATTGATTTCCACGCGTACGGCCGGCAATGAACCGCCGTTGAGGTCGACATTGCCGACGCCCTGCACCTGGAGCAGACGCTGCTCGAGAATGTTCGAGGCCTGATCGTAAAGTTGGCCGGTAGTCAGCTTGTCCGAGGTCATCGACAGAATCATGATCGGCGCATCCGCCGGATTGAACTTCCGGTAGGTCGGGTTGGCCTTGAGACTGGCGGGCAGATCCGCGCGGGCCCCATTGATCGCCGCCTCCACGTCGCGTGCCGCGCCTTCGATATCGCGGTCCAGACCGAACTGCAGCGTGATGTTCGACGAGCCCAGGCTGCTCTGCGACGTCATCTCCGTCACGTCCGCGATCTGGCCCAGCCGACGTTCCAACGGTGCCGCCACGGTCGACGCCATGGTGTCCGAACTGGCTCCGGCCATCTGCGCCTGCACGCGGATGGTCGGGAAGTCGACGTTGGGCAGCGGTGCCACCGGCAGCAGACGGAAAGCCAGGACACCGGCCACGGCGATGGCCGCGGTCAGCAGGATGGTCGCGACCGGGCGCCGGATGAAGATCGCGCTGAGGTTCACGATTGGCTTGCCTCGTGACCGGGCAGGCCGGCGCGATGGTGACGGAACCGCTGCGCGGCAAGGTCCAGCACCAGATACACCGCCGGTGTGGTGAACAGCGTCAGCAGCTGGCTGACCAGCAGGCCCCCGATCATCGCCACGCCGAGCGGATGGCGCAGCTCGGAACCGCTGCCATGGCCCAGAGCGAGTGGCACGGCCGAGATGAGCGCGGCCATCGTCGTCATCAGGATCGGGCGCAGGCGCAGCAGGCAGGCTTTGTGAATGGCCTCGCGTGGGCTGAGGCCTTCCTCGCGTTCGGCGGCCAGTGCGAAGTCGATCATCATGATCGCGTTCTTCTTCACGATACCGATCAGCAGGACGATACCGATGATGCCGATGATATCGAGCCCGGACCCGCTGATCTCCATGGCCAGCAGCGCTCCGATACCCGCCGACGGCAGCGTCGACAAAATGGTGAGCGGATGGATGAAGCTCTCGTACAACACGCCCAGCACCACGTACATGACCAGGACCGCGGCCAGCACCAGATACAGTTCGTTGGACAGCGACGACTGAAACGCATCGGTCGCGCCCTGGAAGTTCACACCGAAGCTCCCGGGCAGGCCGACGGTCTTACGCGCCTGATTCACGGCGTCGACCGCCGCGCCCAGCGACGCGCCGGGCGCCAGGTTGAACGATACGGTGGTGGCAGGGAACTGTGCGAGGTGGCCGATCTGGTTCGGCTTATGTGTCACCACGACTTTTGCGATCGAGCTCAGCGGGACCTGGCCCGTCGTGGCGGTGGCCGAAGACAGATAGATGGAATCGAGCGTCTTCAGGCCGCGCCCGAGCGTCGGATCCATTTCGAGGATCACCCGCATCTGACTCGACTGGGTGAACACGGTGCTGACGATGCGCTGGCCGAAGTTGTCGTAGAGGGCGTTGTCGATGGTCGCCAGCGTGATGCCGAAACGCGCGGCGGTGGCGCGGTCGACCACGACCGTGGCCGCGAGGGCGTTGTCCTGCAAGTCGCTCGTCACGTCCGCCAGTTCGGAGGACTTGCGCAGCTCGGCGAGCAGCTTCGGCGTCCAGGTGGACAGTTCGTCCAGCGACGGGTTGTCCAGGATGAACTGGTACTGGGTGGCGCTGACCTCGGTATCGACGGTCAGATCCTGTACCGGCTGCATGTAGAGCGTGATGCCGGCGATTTTCGCGGCGTCCTTCTGGATGCGGCGGATGATTTCGTCGATGGAATCGTCGCGCTGATCCTTGGGCAGGACGTTGATCTGGAAACGGCCCGAACTCAGTGTCGTGTTGGTACCGTCCACGCCGATGAACGAGGACAGGCTGACGACGTCGCGATCCTTCAGCAGCACCTCGGCCAGCGCCAGCTGACGCTTGCGCATATCGTCATAGGAGATCGACTGGGATGCCTGCGTAATGCCCTGGATCACCGAGGTGTCCTGGCTCGGGAAGAAGCCCTTGGGGACCACGATGTAGAGCAGGACCGTCAGCACGACCGAGCCTGCGGCCACGCCGAGCGTGATCCACTTGTGGTCGAGCGCCATGGTGAGAATGCGGTCATAGCCGCGGATCACGCGATCGAACCATCCCGGTCGCTTTCCGGCGTCGAGCTGTTTCGGCTCGGCCGGATGCTGACGAAGCAGCCGCGCACACATCATGGGCACCAGCGTCAGCGACACCACGGCGGACAGGACGATCGTCACCGCCAGGGTCACGGCGAACTCGTAGAACAGTCGGCCGATGACATCGCTCATGAAGAACAGCGGAATCAGTACCGCCAGCAGCGACACGGTCAGCGAGATGATCGTGAAGCCGATCTCTTCCGAGCCCTTCAGCGCGGCATCCAGCGGACGCATGCCTTGTTCGATGTAGCGGCTGATGTTCTCGATCACCACGATCGCGTCATCCACGACGAATCCAGTGGCGATGGTCAGCGCCATCAGCGAAAGGTTATCGAGGCTGAAGCCCCACAGGTACATGGCGCCGAAGGTGCCTACCAGGGACAGCGGCACGGACAGGCTCGGGATGATGGTGGCGCGGACATTGCGCAGGAACAGGAAGATGACCATGACGACGAGCGCCACCGCCAGCGCCAGCTCGAACTCCACGTCCTGGACCGACGCGCGAATGGTGGTCGTGCGGTCCGTCAGGACGGCCACATGGACGGACGAGGGCAGTCCGGCGGTCCACTGGGCGAGCGACGACTTGATGTTGTCCACCACCTGGATCACGTTCGCGCCGGACTGGCGCTGAACGTTGAGAATGATGGCGGGCGTCGTATTCATCCACGCCCCGAGTTCCGCATTCTCCGAGCCGGCCACGACCGTGGCAACGTCCTTCAGCTTGACCGGGCGGCCGTTCTTGTACGCGATGATCGTCTCGAGGTAGTCGGCCGGATCCTGGATCTGGTCGTTGGCATCGATCGTGTACGCGCGTCTGGGGCCGTCGATGCTGCCTTTGGGCGTGTTGACGTTGATGTTGTCCAGCGTGGTGCGCAGATCGTCGATATTGAGACCGTAAGCGGACATGGCGCGGATGTTCGCCTGCACGCGGATCGCCGGCTTGTTGCCGCCACTCAGCGTCACCAGGCCCACGCCGGGAAGCTGGGAGATCTTCTGGGCGATACGCGTATCCGCCAGCGTCTGCACCTGGGTCAGGGGCAGGGTGGGTGA
Organism: Dyella sp. 333MFSha; assembly: GCF_900102405.1. Classification (NCBI taxonomy): domain Bacteria; kingdom Pseudomonadati; phylum Pseudomonadota; class Gammaproteobacteria; order Lysobacterales; family Rhodanobacteraceae; genus Dyella; species Dyella sp. 333MFSha. The sequence continues at coordinate 1,138,835 of NZ_FNBR01000001.1, forward strand.
GGTGATCGCCAGTGTCATGATCGGCGCGTCGGCGGGATTCACCTTCGCATACACCGGCGGTGCGGGCAGGTCGCTGGGCAGCAAACTGTTGGCCGCGTTGATCGACGCCTGCACTTCCTGCTCGGCGACGTCCAGGGTCACGGCCATGTCGAACTGCAGCGTGATCACCGACGCACCCGCCGACGAGCGCGACGACATCTGCTTCAGGCCCGACATCGTGCCCAGTTGCTGCTCGAGCGGCGCGGTGACCGCCGAGGTCATGACGTCTGGACTGGCACCGGGATAGAACGTCTGTACCTGGATCGTCGCGTATTCGACGGCCGGCAGGGCCGAGAGCGGCAACGAGCGCCATGCGACGAGGCCGACGATGAGCAGGGCGGCCATCAGCAGCGTGGTCGCCACCGGCCGCAGGATGAAGATGCGCGACGGATTCATGGGGCGGCCGTGGCGGCTGCCTTACCGGAGACCGACGCCTTCTTCTCGTCCGGCACGACGACCCTGGCACCGTCACTGAGGTGATCCGCACCGTCCACGACCACGACGTCGCCCACGTTCAGTCCGGAGGTCACGGCGACGTTGCCGTCGGCGGAAGGACCGGTCGTGATCTTGCGCAGCGATACCGTGCGGTCGCTCTTGAGCACGTAGACATAGGTGCCCGGTGTACCGGTCTGCACGGCCGTCGTCGGCACCGTCACGGCATCGCGCAGAGTGTCGACCAGCAGCGACGCGTTGACGAATTCGTTGGGAAACAGACGCCCGTCGGGATTGGCGAACAAGGCACGCAGCTTCACCGTGCCGGTGCTCGTATCGACCGCGTTGTCGATCGTATCCAGGGTGCCATCGGCCAGCTTCGTGCTGAACGTACGGTCCCAGACGGACACCGGCCGCGGCTTACCGTCGGCCGACGGCTTCAGCACGGCGGCCAGCGAATCTTCCGGCAGCGTGAACACGACCGAGATCGGATCCATCTGGGTCACCACCACGACGCCATCGGTGTCCGACGAGGTCACGTAGTTGCCGACGTCCACCTGGCGAAAGCCGGTCCTGCCGTCGATCGGCGAGGTGATGCGCGCATAGGTCAGGTTGAGCTTCTGCGTGTCGACCTGAGCCTGATCCGTCCGCACCGTGCCTTCGTACTCGTGCACCGAAGCGATGGCGGTGTCCACCGTCTGCTTCGATGTCGAGTCCTGTTTCATCAGCTGCTGGTAGCGCCGCAGATCGAGGCGCGCGTTTTCCAGCGTGGCCTGATCCTTCTGCAGCTGGCCCTGATACTGCGCCAGGGCGATCTGGTAAGGACGCGGGTCCACCTGCGCGAGTACGTCGCCCGCCTTCACCGTCTGGCCTTCGCGAAAGGCGATGGAGGTGAGGTAGCCGCTGGTCTGCGCCTTCACGGTGGCGGTAGCCAGCGATGTGACCGTGGCGATGGACTCCAGCGTGACCGGGATGTCGGCCCTGGTGGCTGTCGCCACGCCGACCGAGGTCGCCGTCTGCTGAGCGCCCGGACCTCCCTGATGACCGCTACCACCCGTACCCGACACCACCCGCCACGCGATGAACGCGGCGATCAGGAGGACGACCGCGACGACGGATACCCAAAGGCCGACGCGACGGCGTGACGGGGTGGAGGAGGATTGCGGTTCGGTACGCGGGTGCATGGCGGGCCATCAGGGAGATTCGGATGGTCGACACGGTGACACCGGACCCTTGTCGCGACAATGCATCTTGTTGATATCAAAACACATTTACACAGTGTGTCAGTATTTAAACAAACACCGCATTCGCTGGTTATCCGCCTCGGGGATGCCGCAGAATATCGACGAACCGCAAAAGGCAGGGCGCGTTGGCCACTCCGCACATTCTCCTGGTCGAGGACGACCCCGGTATTCGCCAGCCGCTGGCGGACTTCCTGCGAGGGAAGGGGTTCGTCGTCTCCGAAGCCGACAGCGCGGAAGCGGCGGAGCGCCTGCTGGCACGCGGCGATGTCGAGGTGATGCTGCTCGACGTCATGCTGCCCGGGGAGGACGGGCTGTCGTTCTGCCGGCGCATGCAGGCCAGGGGTTCGCCGCGGATCATCATGCTTACCGCGCTGGGTGAGTCCACCGACAAGGTGGTCGGTCTCGAGCTGGGCGCGGACGATTACATGACCAAGCCGGTGGATCTGCGTGAACTGGTCGCGCGAATCCGTGCCGTGCTGCGTCGACCCATGGCGGCCGATGCTCCCACGGTCGCCGCAAGCGGCGCGGATGGCCTGGTGCTGCGCTTCCAGGGCTTTACCTTCTTCCCGGCAAAACGCTTTCTGCGCAGCGACGCGGGCGTGCGCATTCCGCTGACAGGTACGGAGACGGATCTGTTGCTCGCGCTGTGTCAGCATCCGCGCGAGGTGCTCTCGCGTGACGAGCTCATCGGCCTGACCCGTGGCCAGGGCTTTCCGATCTCCGCGCGCTCGGTGGATCTGCTCATCAGTCGGCTGCGTCGCAAGCTGGCCGGAACCGATCCGCTCGACGATCCCATTCGGACCATGCGTTCGGATGGTTATGCATTTCAGCGCGATGTGACCGCCGGATGATCGGCCGCTTCTTCCGCAGTACCGTCGGCCAGATTCTGATGATCACGGCCAGTTCGTCGACGGTGACTTTCCTCTTTTCCCTCGCCCTGTTTTCGTGGCTTTACCCGAACGCGCCACCGCGTCCACCATGGCCGTGGTCGGTCGCCTTTCGTATCGAAAGTCTGGTGGACGGTTTGCGTGGCGTCCCGGAGCGCGATCGCGCCGCGTTGCTGGCCGGCGTGCGCTGGCCGCTTACCGAGGCCAGACTGGCGACGGCGGCATCGGTGTGCGATGCGCTATCCAAAGACACGCGTGAGCTGGAAGCGGTACTCCAGGACGACCTTGCCGCGACGAGCGGGAAAGTCACCGTGCGCGAATGCAGCGATGCGCCGCTCGAGACCCGTGTGCAGATCCTTGTCGGCCTGGGCGAGCAGACGCTTGCGGTGCGGACGCATGCCGTCAACGGCACCCGTCGACGGCTGACCTTCCCGTTGGTCGGGGCACTTGTCTTTCTGGGTGTCGCGGTCGTTCTCATGTCCGCATGGGCGGTATGGCTGGTCATACGTCCGCTGCGGCGGCTGTCCGACCAGGTCACGACGTTCGGTGAACAGATGTCGTTCGTGCCACTGGCGGAAGAAGGTCCGCTCGAGATCCGGCGTGCCGCGCACGCGTTCAACCTGATGCAGGAGCGCGTAACGCGCTCGATCCAGGACCGCACCCGCATGTTGGCCGCGATAAGTCACGACATGCGATCGCCGTTGACCCGCATGCGTCTCCAGCTGGACACGGCGGAACCGACACAGATGGTGCAGAAGCTGTCGCGCGAGACCATCCTGATGCAGGACATGGTGACCTCCGCACTCGGCTATCTCGGCAACCGGAGTTCGTCGGAAGCCTTCGAGCCGCTCGATCTCGCGGCACTTCTGCAGACGATCTGCGACGAGTACGCGGATGCCGGTGTCGAGATCCACTACACCGGGCCGGATGCCCTGACGGTCGTGTGCAAACCGAATGCGATCCAGCGGGCGGTCGGCAACCTGCTCGAGAACGCGATCGCGTTCGGCTCGCGCATCGATGTGATCGCCACATCCGCCGGCGACCAGGTGGCGGTGACGATTGGGGACGACGGCCCCGGCATCCCGGCTCATCAGCTGGCCGAAGTGATCGAGCCCTTCGTCCGGCTGGACCCGCCCCGTAACGCGCGACCGGGCAGTCTGGGCCTTGGCCTGTCGATCGTCAGCGACATCGTGCAGGAGCACGGCGGCCGCCTGACGCTGTCGAATCGCGTGGAAGGGGGGCTGCTCGCGCTGATCGAACTGCCCCTCGTCGCATCCGCCCCGTGATCAGTCCAGGCCGATCCAGCGGTGCGTCTCGGCCATGTTGAGGGCGAGCCTGGGGCTACGGCGGGCGACGCGCTCACGCTTCTCGCGGTCGGCGCGGATCGTCGGCCACGCGGCGAGATACGCCTCGAGTACAGCCGGATCGCCTTCGTATTTCGCGATCGTCGCCGGTGTCGCGGAGCGCAGGGCCACCGCGCCGTTGTAGCCGCCGAAACCCTGCGTGGCGCAGATGGCGCCACCGTCCGCGTTGCCGTCGGACGGGTCGGCCTGCAGATGGAAGTGCGCCGCGACATCGGCCAGATCGGGGTCCAGCCGGCGCAGTGTCGGGACGCCGGGCGCCTTGCGGCCGAGTACGAACTGCAATGCCTGAGACAGCGCCTTCAGGCCGGTCTCGCCCATCGTGTGACCGTCGCCGACGGCCTTCGGCGTGCCCACGAAGAGCCTGGGCAGATCACTCTCGACACCCTGCCGCTGCGCCGCGCCGCGTAGACCGGCCAAGGCGGTGCCGAGGTCGGTCTTGGAGTTGGTACGCGTGCCCGTCGCGTGCGCCGCGAGGTACTGGAAGTCGTGCACGCCGTAACCATGGCCGGCATGGGCCATGTCGAGCGCCTGTACCAGCGCGTTCTCACCGCCGAAGCCGACACCGGCGAAATGCGCCTTGCCACCGGCTTCCGCACTCTGGCCCCAGCCGACGATGATGGACGTAATATCCAGCTGGTTGGCGAGGGCGAACTCCAGGGTCGTCACCAGCAGGCCCGAGCCTCCGTGGCCGACCACGGTGCCGTCGGCATCGATGTCGAAAGGCGCGAGCGAATCGTGCACGCTGCGTACATTGCCGTCGTCGTGCGCGGCGTTCTTGGCGGCCAGCTTGTCGCCGGTCATCAGCGCACCGCCGCCGAACGCCTCGAGGATGCCGAAGCGTGGCTGCAGCGCGGCGTCGGCCGCGGTAAGGAGCACCATCTGCGGCTTCTGAAAACCGGGGTAGTCGAACAGCAGTTGCGGCGCGATGTCCGCCAGCGCGACCAGACTCGACGCGCAGGCGCCCACGGCGGTCATCGGCGCCTGCGGGACGCGCATGAAGCCGACATCGTCGGAGCGCAGCGATTCGCGCAGTTCCGGGTTCTTCAGAACGCGGCTGATGCTGTACGACGGCGACAGCATGGTCGAGACGAGGGCAGGGCCGTGCGAACCCAGCGAGTGCGCCAGCCGGACCGCGAAGGTGTCCTTCGGAAAGCCGCCTTCGGGCAGCGGCGCATCCGGCCGCAGCCATTGGCCCAGCGCTTCGTTACCGCCGAATGCCGTCGCTGACGCCACACGGAAGCCGAACGGGTTGGGGACCAGTTCGGACAGCGGACGCGGCAGGCCGGCCAGCGCGCCGAGCGCGCCGTAGGCGAACAGCTGGGCCTGCAACGACGGGCTGAGCAACGGATCATCCTGGAAAAGACCGTGCATGTCCTTGAGCTTCGACGCGCGGATATCCTCGTATCGCAGACCGGCGAGGCGACGCAGTCCGACGGTCTCCAGATCGTGCGGCAACGGTGCGGCGATGTCGGTTACCACGCGCGGCGCCAGTTCGCGCACGTTGGGCACATGGCGGATGCCGCTGTTGGCGCGGAGACTGTCGCCGTGCAGGCGCTTCAGTTCGTCCAGCGTGACGGGTTCACCTGCGTGTTCGCCGCCGGCCCAACGCATGCCGTCCGCTGCGCTGGCCGATTCCGGATCGATCTCCACCAGACCCGCGTCGAACGCGGCCAGCGGAAGGAATTCTTCCGACCGGGCGACGAGGGCCTGATAGGTTTCCGTCGAACCGACGGCCGACAAGGTGCAGGCCGTGCCGACGGTGACGAGGACTTGATTCGTTTTCAGGATAGCCATGCCCGGACGGGTACCGATACAGATGAATTCCCCATTATAGATCCGAAGACGCCACCCGTATCGACACATCCCTGTGATAGGGAGCCGCAATGACGGCGGGCTCCCACCACAGCCTGGTTCAGAAGAGACCCGGGTCTTCCGTCCGTGACGTATCCGGCGATCCATCCGGGTGTGTGAACCACAGCACCTGGTTACGCCCCTTCGCGCAATCGCCGCCATCCGTCGCCGCGGTCAGTACGCCTGTCGCGGTCGCGATATCCCTTCCGTAGCAACTGCCAAGGTTGTCCTTGAAGCGGAACACCTGCGTGCTGCGCTGGCCGGTGTGGCTGGTCACCGCACCGTCCGTGAAGACCAGCGTGTCCGCGGTATCGATGCTGTTGTCCACGTCGCTGCGATAGAGAACGAGGCTGCCCAGCTTCTTCGTGAACTGCCTCGAATAGCCCTGCGTGACAGCGCTCGGCGCCGTCGCGACGTTGCCGGCCGCGTCGAACGTGTAACGGAAACTGGCGACCAGTGGATAATCGAAATGCGCCTCGCTGGTGACGGTAACGCCGAACGGACCCTGCCGTGTCTTCGTCGTGCTGTCGACCGTCGACAGCTGATCGATGCGCTGGTCATACCGCGATGGGTCGATGGCGAAGGTCTGGGTGTTGCGGAAGGCCACCGTCTGCGTCACATCGGTGGTGACCCTGCCGTGAGACGTATCGACATAGCCCGCGGTGCGGAAGCGACGCGACGCCTGGGTGGCCACCGAGCCCGCGACGACTCCGGCGTTGTCGGTCAGCCGGTTGTCGACCGCGGCGACAGCTGGCTGACCCTGCAACGTATTGGCCGTGACGCTGCCCGTGAGAACCTTGCGACCGCGATCGAGATAGACAAAAAGGTTGCCCGTCACCGCGAAATAGCCATTGGCTCCCGTGACGCCGATCGCCACCGCATGCGCCTTGCCGTCATTGAGCAACGCGGCGAACGGTGTAAGGTCCACGCGATAGGGCAGGAAATTCAGTGTCTGCACGCCTGGCGTGGGCCGCCACATGTACGGATCGATGCCACCGGTGAAGATCCACGGATACACCGGCGCGACGCCTGCCGCGGTTCCGTCGATCGATACCTGCACCTCGCGGTACGAACCGCCGCCGCAGCTCTGAGCCTCCTCAGCCAGCGCATCGGGCACACAGGAGTACCAGAACTCGTCACCACCCTGGCCCTGGGCGAAGACGTCCAGGTAGGCGCGCTCGACGTTCGTCGGCAAGGTCAGCGTGCGTGATAGCACGTCCGCGCCGGTGTTCAGGGTGACCGGACCGCCCGCCGTGCCGTCCGATAGTGGAAATACCGCATCCGGGGCATCGACCTTCGGCGCCAGTACGTTCGCGGGATAGAAGACCAGCCGCGCCGAGCCACTGATCACACCGGTATAGGTTCCGTCGACGACGTTGCCCAGGATCGCCTGACCCGTCTGCACATTGCCGAGCAGACTTGCGAAGTCGCTGACATCGCGTTCGATGTGCCAGCTCGGCGAGACGGCGGCTGAAGGTTCCTGCGTGGTACCGAAATAGAGGTTCGCACCGCCGAGCCACAAGGACGCGGTGCGGTCGAACTGCCTTCCGGCGGTGACGGAGAAATCCGCTTCCAGCACGACCTTCGACCACGACTTGCCGCAGCCCACCGGTGGCGTATACGTATAAGGGTGGTTGGAGAAGTCGGTAAAGCTGAAACCCTCGAACAGCTGGACCGTGCACGCCTTGCCCGGTGGCCTCGGTACCGCTGGGTCGGCTACCGCGACGTTAGCGGAACCGACATTGAAACCCGGCGCCGTCGCTGCGAATGCAGCGGGCGCCGGGCTTACCATCATGCAACCGAACAACCCCACCCACAGGCCCTTGCGGCCCGCCCCGACGATGACAGCCATGCGCCCGTTCTCCCGCGACAAACTGCCCCCTGCGCGGGAAACGTAGCATAGGTTTTACCACTGGTTATCGTCGAAGCTCCCGCTGTCGCCCGAATCGCCCTGATCCCACGAGCTGTCGTTGTTGCCCATGTCGATCGGATCGTCGCGCAGGTCGTCATACGCCTGACCGGACGGAGAGGCGTCCTGCTGCGGCGGTGGATTGGCGAAGCCCGCCTCGCGCGAGGTCTCACCCGAGCCGTGGCTACGGAACGCCTCGTCGAGCAGGGCGCCCGCGGCCAGACCACCCAGACCCGCGGCCACCGCGGCACCGGCGCCCGACGAGGGAGCCTGCGGCGGGTAACCGTAGTTCGGCCCATAACCCGGGCCCGGGCCACCGTTCATGGGCGAACCATAAGGCGCGCCGGCGAAAGGCGGCGCAACATCACGGCGGCGGCGAGACCACAGGAAGGCGATGAGCGCGATAACTCCTGCGCCGATCAGAAGTCCAGACCATGGAAAGGACGCCTCCTTCGGAGGTGCCACCGCCGGGGCACCGCCGTAAGCCGCCTGGCGGGCAGCCGGGCGACTGGCCGACGGCGGCGCCATGGCCTGGTTGAGTTTGCTCTGGAACTGCTGGAACCGGGCGGGATCGGTGAAACGGGTCGCCGGATCCAGCGTGGCGGCCTTGTTGGCTTCCGCCCGGGCCTCACCGATATTGCCTTCGTGCGCAAGCACTTCCGCCAGCACGTAGTGTGCCTTGGCGCTCTGGGGGTGTTCCGAAACCGCCTCGCGCAACGCCGTCTCGGCGGCGGGGAAGTCGCCACGGGCGATCATCGCCTGGACGTCCTTCGGCGAATCGCCGGCGCTGGCGGCTGCGGCGACAAACATCAGGCTAAGGGCAAGCAACGTCTTTTTCATGTAAGTGTCCGAAGCGCGGAATGGCGGTTTGAGTCGCCGCACGACGGGAAGTTCGTGCGAGGCGTCCTGTTCCGGATGTGCGGACGCCACGCTCGAAGATCAATCGCAGCGACGTGCGGCGAAGTGTAGCCACGCCCCGAAGCAACTTCTTGCGAACGAAATCCCTCCGTTCATCTCGACGATCGCTCCCGGTCCGCCCCGGCCCGACGGACACTCAGTGCGTCGCGCCCATGCCGCCCGGCGCTGTGGGCATCGGCATCATGTTGACGTCCAGGTGATACATCACCCAGATCGAACCGACGATCGTCAGAACGACGATGATGGCCGTGAAGAGGGTCGCCATCAGCGTCCATCCGCCCTCGCTCTTCGTGTCCACATGCAGGAAGTAAACGACATGGACGACGATCTGGACCATGGCGAAGGCGAAGATCGTCAGGGCCGTGGCGCTGCCGCTGTGCAGTCCGCCGCTCATCACCAGCCAGAAAGGAATCGCGGTGAGCAGAACGGCAAGGGCGGAGCCGGTGATGAAACGTTGCTTGTTGCCGTGGCTGTGGCCGTGGTCGGCGGGATGGGAGGCGGCGGAAGTGGTCACCGGATGACTCCATACAGGTAGACGAAGGTGAAGACGCCGATCCAGACGATGTCGAGGAAGTGCCAGAACATCGACAGGCAGACGATGCGGCGGCGGTTCTCGACGTGGAGGCCTCGCTGACCGATCTGGATCAGCATGGTCACCAGCCAGATCAGACCGAATGCGACATGGGCGCCGTGGGTTCCGACCAGCGTGAAGAAGATCGAGAGGAAGGCACTGCGCTGGGGTGTGGCGCCCTGGGCGACGAGTTCGGCGAACTCGTGCATCTCGACGCACAGGAAGCCGAGGCCCAGCAAGCCGGTGATGACGAGCCAGAACATCGTCCGCTTCACGCGATCCGACTCCATCGCCATCATCGCGATGCCGAAGGTGATGGACGACGCCAGCAGCAAGCCGGTGTTGAGAGCGACCAGCGACAGGTCGAACAGCTGCTTCGGGCCGGGGCCGCCGGCATAGTTGCGGCCGAGCACGCCGAACACCGCGAACAGCGAGGCGAAGATGAGCGCATCGCTCATCAGATAGATCCAGAATCCGATCAGGGTGGCACCGCCACCGTGTGCGTGATCTTCCGTGGCGACGAACCAGGTGCGGGTGGCTACGGGACCGTCGTGGCGGCTCGGCATGGCTACGTTGCTGCTCATATCAGGCTCCCGTGGCCAGTGAACGCGTGCGCGCGTCTTCCGTCACGGCTATCTCGTGCCCGGGAATGAAGTAGTCGCGGCGATAGTTGAAAGTGTGCAGGATCGAGACCAGCACGATGCCGACGAAGCTGATCGCGGCAAGCCACCAGATGTACCAGACCATGCCGAAGCCGAGGGTCAGGCTCAATGCGGCCACATAGATGCCGACACCCGTGTTGCGCGGCATATGCACCGGATTGAAGCCTGTGGTCGGGCGGACATAGCCGTTTTCCTTCATGTCGTGCCAGGCGTCGAGGTCGTGCACGACCGGCTGGAAGGCGAAGTTATAGGCCGGCGGCGGCGACGAGGTCGACCACTCGAGCGTGCGGGCGTTCCATGGATCGCCGGTAACGTCGGCCAGTGCCTTGCGCTTCACGATACCCATGACGATGCTCATGACGAAGCCGAGAATGCCGATCAGGATGATGACCGCACCAATGGCCGCGACGACGAAGTAGGGGCGCAGCGAGACATCGTCCAGGTGGTGCACGCGACGCGGCACACCCATCAGGCCGACGATGTAGATCGGCGTCCAGGCCACCCAGTAACCGACCACCCAGCCCCAGAAGGCGACCTTGCCCCAGAACTCGTCCATCCGGAAACCGAAGGCCTTGGGGAACCAGTAGGTCATGCCGGCGAAGAGGCCGAACACCACGCCGCCGATGATCGTGTTGTGGAAGTGGGCGACGAGGAACAGCGAGTTGTGCAGCACGAAGTCCGCCGGCGGCACGGCCAGCAGCACGCCGGTCATGCCACCGACCACGAAGGTCAGCATGAACGCGACCACCCACATCATCGGCAGCTCGAAGCGGATCTCGCCGCGATACATGGTGAACAGCCAGTTGAACACCTTGGCGCCGGTCGGGATGGCGATGATCATCGTCGCGATACCGAAGAACGAGTTCACCGATGCGCCGGAGCCCATGGTGAAGAAATGGTGCAGCCAGACAAGGTACGAAAGCAGCGTGATGACCACGGTGGCGTAGACCATCGAGGAGTAGCCGAACAGCCGCTTGCCGGTGAACGTGGAGGTGATCTCGGAGTAGATGCCGAAAGCGGGCAGGATCAGGACGTACACCTCCGGGTGACCCCAGATCCAGACCATGTTCCAGTACATCATCGGGCTGCCGCCCAGCTCGTTCGTGAAGAACTGCGTGCCGGCATAGCGATCCAGGATCAGCAGGAAGAACGCCGCGGTGAGTGCCGGGAAGATCGCGATCGCCAGGATGTTGCTGCACAGCGCGGTCCAGGTGAACACCGGCATCTTCATCAGGGTCATGCCGGGGGCACGCATCTTGATGATGGTCGCCACCATGTTGATCGCGGACAGCGTCGTACCGACACCCGCTATCTCAAGGGACCACAGGTAGTAGTCGACACCGGAGTCGGGGCTGTACTGCAACTCGGCCAGCGGGGCATACGACAACCAGCCGGTGCGCGCGAACTCGCCCACGAAGAGCGAGATCATCGTCAGCACCGCGCCGGACGCGGTCAGCCAGAAGCTGAGGTTGTTGAGATACGGAAACGCCACATCGCGCGCGCCGATCTGCAGAGGCATCACGAAGTTAATGATGCCTACCACCAGCGGGATCGCCACGAAGAAGATCATGATCGTGCCGTGCGCGGTGAAGATCTGGTCGTAGTGACTGGCGGGCAGGTAGCCCTGGTTGGCGCCAAAGGCGACCGCCTGCTGGGCGCGCATCATCAGCGCGTCGGAAAACCCGCGCAACAGCATGATGATGCCGAGGATGACGTACATGATGCCGATCTTCTTGTGATCGACGCTGGTGAGCCACTCACGCCAGAGCCAGCCCCATCGGCCGAGCCAGGTGAGCGCGGCGACGACGACGAGGCCCAGCACCGCGACACCGATGAAGGTACCGATCAGGATGGGCTCGTGGAGTGGAAGGGAATCGAGCGATAACCGCCCGAGTGGTGCCTTGAGAAAGCCTTGGTCTAGCATGGTCGGCCCGGGGTTCAGGCCCGCGGCCCACACGAGGCGGCCGGGGCGGAGAGGAAGAAGAGGGTGTCGGCGCGAGGTTTCGCTCAGGGGCTGCCGTGAGGCATGGCGTCGTGGGGCATGTCGTCATGCATCGATGCATCGCTGGCGGCGGCCCTGGGTGCCTGGTAGCGACCCTGGTCGGCGGCGCGGTCCAGCGCCATGACATCGGCGATGCAGGGCGTGCCCGGCTTGACGCAGCGGTTGACCGCCCGGTTGAAGATGTCGGCCTCGACGGCGGCGAAGTGCATCACCGGCACCTTTTCGCTGGGCTCGTCGAGCGTTAGGTAACGTTCGGTCGACAAGGACTCGCCAGAGGACCTGACCTTGCTCACCCATGCGTCGAAGCCCGCCTGATCCACCCCGTGCAGCATGAAACGCATGTCGGAGTAGCCTGCGCCGGTGTAATTGCCGGAGTAGCCCCAGGTGTCGCCCGGTTCATTGAGCACCGCGTGCAGCATCGACTTCATGCCTGGCATGGCGTAGATCATGCCGGCCATCGTGGGCGCGTAGAACGTGTTCATCTGGCTGGTCGCGGTGATCGAGAAGCGCACCGGCACATCCACGGGCAGCTCGAGTTCGTTCACCGTCGCGATGCCCTGCTCGGGGTAGATGAACAGCCACTTCCAGTCCATGGCCACGACCTGGATATCCAGCGGCTTCATGTCTTTGGGAAGGGGCTTGGTCGCCGAGATCCGGTCCAGCGGACGGAAGGGATCGAGCAGGTGCGTGCTCGTCCAGGTGACGACGCCAAGGCAGGCGATGATGAGGAGAGGGATAGTCCACACGACCAGTTCGATCCGGGTCGAGTGCGTGAAGTGGGGGTCGTATGCCTTGGGATTGCGACCTTTGCGGTAGCGCAGCGCGAAGATGACCGTGAGTGCCATGACCGGCAGGATCACCAGAAGCATCATGCCCGTGGCGACAAGGATGAGGTTGCGTTCCTGTATGGCTATGTCGCCGGTGGGATCCATCACCACCATTTTGCAGCCGCTCAGAAGGATGAGCGGCACCGCGACTAGTGCACTACGGGCCCAGTGGGCTAAGGGGGTTCTCGGGGTCATGGCGGAACGATAGGGCGGCAATTGCCGATCGATCCTGACCTGGGTCAATTTTGGCTGCGATGCCCGGTTGCGTGTCGACAGCGACCGCGAAGCGATTCAGCAGGACCGCTGGGTGATGGAAGGTAACTATTCCTCGTGCATGCCATCGCGCTTCGCGCGTGCCACGGGGGTGATTCTTCTCGATGTGTCGACGGTGAGAAGCCTTGGGCGGTACCTTCGACGAACATGGTTCGAACGTGACCGTGTCGGTAGCCTGGAAGGTATGCGCGAGCGGATCTCCTGGGCGATGCTTAGCTACATCGCTTTCTCGAGTGCTTCCAAACGCAGAAACTACGCGGCGCTCGTTTCGGGACTTGCGCTGCCGCGCGTGGTTGCTTCTTCAAGTCGAGCTATTGACGAGCTCTACAGTGCATGGAGCCTGACGCGCAGGGCGGAGCGGGGGATTCTCACGGCGAAATTCCCACAACAGGATCGGAAACCGTCAAAATAGGCGCCCCGCCGCCAGCGATGCCTCCTGAAGCACGCCACCTCGCGCGTATTTATTCGTTACGGAACAAGATCTTGACCACTATGACACCCCCGGCCGGTGAGGCCGACAGCGCGCTGCTGGAGCGTTTGCGCGCCGCCGCGCAACTGCTTGAGTCGATTGCCGCCGACCGTCTGCTGCTGGAAGGACTCCCCGCCGACGATCGTCAGCGCCTGTTGCAGGCCGTGGCGCAGGTCTATCATCCCGACCCCGCCGAGCGCCGGGTCCGGCTGAAAGCGGCCCAGAAAGCCCGGCACGCGTCGAAGATCCAGGCCGAGGATGCGGTGCTCAACAATACGGGCATCCGCGCGCTGCGCCGGAAGCCGGTGTTCACGACGCCGAACGTCTTCGCGCCCGAGGGTTTCGAGGCCAATGACATCCCACCCGATGTCGATGCCACGCAGCCGCGTGAGTCGATCGAGCCGAAACATTGCTACGTCTGCAAGAAGAAGTACTCGTCGATCCATTTCTTCTACGATCAGCTTTGCCCGGATTGCGCCGCCTTCAATTACACCAAGCGCACCGAGCTGGTCGACCTGCGCGGTCGCGTCGCGTTGCTGACCGGTGGCCGTGTCAAAATCGGCTATCAGGCGGGCCTCAAGCTGCTGCGCGCCGGTGCGGAGCTGATCGTGACTACGCGTTTCCCACGCGATTCGGCGGCTCGCTATGCCGAAGAGCCGGACTTTGCCGAGTGGGGTCATCGCCTGCAGGTGTATGGCCTCGACCTGCGCCACACGCCCAGCGTGGAAGCTTTCTGCCAGGAACTCGTCGCGACGCGCCCACGGCTCGACTTCATCATCAATAACGCGTGCCAGACCGTGCGTCGCCCGCCGGACTTCTATGCGCACATGATGGACGGCGAGCGCGCCGCCCTGCACGACACGCCCGAGCACGTACGCAAGCTGGTCGGTCATTACGAAGGCCTGCGCGGCACCCACATCCTGCCTGAGGCCGGTGTGGCGGCGAATGCGCTGGCGGATCGGAACGGCGGCCTCTCCGGGCTGACCCGCGCCGCCGAGCTATCCCAACTTCCGCTGCTGCCCGAAGAGCTGCTGGCCCAGAGCCATCTGTTCCCGGAAGGCAGACTCGACCAGGACCTCCAGCAGATCGATCTGCGTGAGCGCAATTCGTGGCGGTTGCTGATGGCGGAAGTGTCGTCGGTGGAGTTGCTGGAGGTGCAGCTGGTCAACGCCATCGCGCCCTTCATCATCAACGCTCGCCTCAAGCCGCTGATGATGCGCACGCCGGAACGCGATAAGCACATCGTCAACGTGTCGGCGATGGAGGGGCAGTTCTACCGGAACTTCAAGACTACCCGCCATCCGCATACGAATATGGCGAAGGCCGCGCTCAACATGATGACGCGCACCTCGGCGACCGATTACCACAACGACGGTATTCACATGAATAGCGTGGATACCGGCTGGGTGACGGATGAGGATCCGGCGGGTCTCGCGGCGAAGAAGGTACTGGAAGAACGGTTCCATCCGCCGCTGGATATCGTCGATGGTGCCGCGCGGATCGTCGATCCGATCATCAGCGGGATCAACACGGGCGAGCATGTGTGGGGGCAGTTCCTGAAGGACTACCGCCCGACGGACTGGTGACCTGCGGCCAGTCGGGTTCAATTCAACTCAAAAACGAATCGTAATTCATTGATAATAAGCACGATTCGACCCTGCGATTCAGACTCCAGAAGCTTGCTACGTCTGGGGTTATCGTCTAGACTTAACATGTGCAAGGTCCTGTACAAGTCTTTGTTGGGGCCGAGGACACGTAGAAAGGTTTAGAAGGACAGGAGAACCCAATGCGCGTGGTCAGTTTTTCGGACGCCCGTAACAACCTCAAGGACGTATTGGATACCGTAGCAAGCGACTGCTCTATTACGGTCATTCATCGTCGTGACCATGAGGACGCCGTAGTCATGTCTCTCGCTGACTACAACTCGATGGCAGACACCATTCACTTGCTTAGTAACAAAGCAAACCGCGATCACCTTGCCAAATCAATCGCCCAGTTCAAGGCGGGCAGGTCGAAAAAACGAGAGCTGATTGAAGAGGATCACCAGGAGACCGCCTGATGGCGCGAAGTGTCAAGTTCACGGATGAAGCCTGGAAGGATTACCAGGACTGGGCTGAAGACAAGAAGACTCTGAAAAAGATTAATTCGCTTATCAAGGATGCGCAGAGAACGCCCAATGAAGGACTGGGTAACCCACATGAGTTGAGCGGCGACCTTGCAGGCTTCTGGTCCAGGTCAATCAACAAGAAGGATCGTCTCGTATACGCCTTCGATGACCTTTGCATCGATGTCGTCAGCTGTAAGTTCCATTACGGCGACCACTGACTCGGCGAATCAGATCGCGTCGTCCACCGGTGGCATCTCCTCGGTTCCCTTGACCGGCAAGGGCACCAGTGCCCACGGCAACATCGCCTGCGTCAGCGGACCGATGCACAGCGCGAACAGCACGGTCCCGATACCGAACAGGCCGACGCCGCCCAGCAGCAGGCCGGCGAACAGTACGGTGACCTCGAGTCCGGTACGGACCAGTCGAAGCGACAGCCCGGTCACACGATGCAGACCTGTCATCAGGCCATCGCGCGGGCCACGCCCCAGCTGGGCGCCGATGTACAACGCGGAACCCAGCCCGCACAGGAAAATTCCGCCGGTCGTGAGGGCGAAGCGCGCCCACCACGCATCGGGCGACCTGAGCAGATCCAGCGCGATGCCCGCCACCGTTCCAATCGTCACCGAATTGGCGAGCGTGCCCAGGCCAGGTATTTCGCGTAGCGGGATCCAGAACAGCAACACGACGAATGACACGCCCACGACGACCCAGCCGAAGCTCACGGGAAGATGCTGGGTAATGCCGATGTGGAGTGCATCCCACGGGGCCTGGCCGAGGTTGCCGCGAATCATCATGGCCGTCGACAGACCGTAGAGCGACAGCCCGACCATCAGCTGCACGAGGCGTCGAACGAGTTTCCCGGCGCGTAGCTGTTCCACGGGGCCTTGCTGGTTGAGCGGGGCGATGGTCTTCATATGTTCATCGTGCCCGTGATTGGCATCGCTGGAAATAGCCGCTTCCGCGCACCGGCGATGCGGCCGTCGCAGACAATGGGTTATGATCGCGACCTTGACGACCGGAGGATCGCGTGTCGCCGTTCAACTTATTCCAAAGGGTTTCGCGGGCACCGACCAACCCCCGCGCGGAGCAGGCGCCACGGGCGTTCGACGTGGCCGAGTTGTACGAGGGACCGGTGCAACTCACGACGGATGCCGCGGAGTCGGCGGTCCGCCTCGATGAAAAGCTGCGTCAGGCATATTTCTGGATCGTCAACAACGCGATCATCAGCCCGCACTACGATATCGAGTACCACGACGGCCCCTCGGCATCGTTTCCGGTGGGCGACACCCGGCGCCCCCTGGTCCTGCCATCGGCTCAGAGCTATTCGAGCTATGTACTGCTGCCGCTGCTGACGTTCGCCACTCGTCGAAAATGCCTCTTCATCGGAGGACCGGGACGCGGAAAGACCGCCAGCGCCATCCTCATGGGCGTTCTGGCGGGGTACCCGGTACGCGAGGTCCGCCGGGCCATGCAGCACGGGCATCCGCAGATGACCATCGCCGACCTGCTGGGCAATCCGCTGCCGGCCGACCTGGTTGCCGCGCAGGACATGGGCGACATCCGCATCGCATGGCGAAAGTGGCTCTCGATGCGGGTGAAGATCATCGATGAGTACAACCGCATTCCCACCCGTACCCAGAGTGCCCTGCTCACGGTCATGGGCGACAACTACGCGGAGGTGCTCAACCACGTCTACGAGTGCCCGGACTCGGCCTGGTACCTCACGGCCAATGACGATCGCGGCGGCGGTACGTATCAGGTCATCGAGGCGTTGCGCGATCGTATCGACGTGGTCGTCCAGGCACTGGCGTTCAATCCGCGCTTTCTCGACGAGATGCTCTTGCGCATCGAGGAGAACATCCACCCCGAGGAAGTGATGCCGCGCGACATCATCTTCACCGAGGCGGAAGCGGACCGCATGGTGGAAGAGATTCGCGGGATCGACGTTCCGCACGACGTGCGTCGGCGCATCGAATTCTTCTGCAGCCAGTTCGAGCTGATGGAAGGCGCGGGCGCGCAGTTCGAGTACCTGACCAAGGACACGGTTCGCCTGGCCGGCATCGACTGGGCCCAGGTGGTGGCCGCGGACAGTGGACGCGACCGGCTGAAGGATCTCGGCTGCCAGACGCTCAACGGCCTGTCCGTGCGGAACCTCATGACGATCCTGGTGTTCGCCAAGGCACTGGCCTATTTCAGGGGGCAGACGGTTGTGGCCCTGGACGACGTGCGACAGGTGCTGCCGTTCGTGCTCAACGACAAATTGCAGCCCGATCCGGATGCGCCATTCTTCGCGCTGCCCGAGAACGCGGCTTACCGGACCGACCGTGTGAGCTGGCTGCGCTGGCTGCTGGACGCCTCCAACGCCGAGTACGATCGCCTCGATCTCGATCGCAACGATCCGGTGGGGGATCTGTCCGCGGAGTTTGCCAGGGGACTCGACGGGCTGAGCGAGCGCGATACGCGCTCACGCATCGTGCGTATCGAACGGCTCGTGGAAGAGCGCGTCAAGGGGCGCAAACTCTACGGCCACCTCTATGACGACTTGTTGAAGCTGAAATACCTGCATCAGCGATACACCAATTACCTGCACTGGCAGCAGGCGCGCTGAGGTGGTCTCGGCTCTTCTGGCCAACGTGCTGGCCGCGCGCCGCCCGTTGCTCAATCAACGGGTCGCCGAGGCCCGGCACCGGACACCGGGGATGGACCTTCCGGCCTTCCGCGCGTTCGTTTCGGACACGCTCGATCCCATGTGCGTCGACCTGGGCAGCGTCGATGAGCAGGCGACGGTAGCGATCATCGAGGCTGCCTTCGGCATCGGCCTGGATCTGGTGGCACAGGGTCTGGCCGGACCCGGCGCGAGGCAGCCGTGGATCGACCGCGCCTGGCGGGACCTCGCCTTGCCGATGCGACACCTGCTGACGACGGCACCGGCGGACACACTCGGTACGGTGAGCAATGCGGTGGTGCGACTCGGCGGCGTGCCGGGTATCGACGTCGGCCGATGGATTTCGGACCTGGCCACGCTCGCGCCGCGCTGCGCGACGCTGGAGGCACTGCGCACGGTCGGTGCCCTTTGCGCCTGGCGAGCCGGCATGTCACACCTGCGGGTTGCGGCGCTGGATCAGGCCGGCCGCATCGAGCCGTCGCTCGCGGCGGCAGCCGTGGGCGCGCCCGATCAGGCCTGGACCGACCTTGAACCGCGTTTGCGCGCCGATCGATGGTGGCACCCGGAACACGGCGTGGCCTCTCAGGGACGAACGGTGGGCGGGTTTACGGGTTTTGGCGGACCGTTCGCCGAGCCGCCGGTCGCACGCGCCACCGCTGACGGCTTCGTCGTGCAAAGTGGTGAGCGCTGGTTTCTCGTGGTATGCGACGCCTTCGGTGCTGTGGTCCTTCCGGCGACCGCGGCGGAATTCACACAGGCGGACGCGAGATCCGTGACAGCGCTTCCGATCACGCCACGCGGGGTCAACGTCACGGGGCGCGACGTAGCGGTGCGGATACCTGGCGACAGCGCCTCGGCGGCGCTGGGCCGGCACAGCGCCGCCTTGTTCTCGCCGTTGACGCATTATCTCCACGTGCTGCCGGTGTCCGCGTGAGCGCACCCTTGCCGGCCGACGATCCGCTGGCCGTCTGGCGAGCGGCGTGGCCCCGGGCGCTGGCTGTCTGGAGTCGCTTCACCCGGCTGCAGGACCCACGTCTCTGTGGCACGCGGGCCGAGGCGTCGAAGGAAGGCCTGCAAGGCAGCTTCGCCATGATCCGGCTGGTCGATCAGCGCGTGGTGATCGATCTGGAAGAAGTCTCCCGGCTGAGCCTTCACGACTACGCTCTCGAAATTCTCGCCCATGAAATTGGGCACCATGTGTTGTCTCCGGCCACGGCGGCCGACCACGCGCGCCTCCTCGCCCGCATCCGGCGCGCACTGCCGACGCTCGAAGCGCAGGCGCCGATGGTGGCCAATCTCTATGCCGACCTGCTCATCAACGACCGCTTGCAGCGGCAGGAAGGGCTGCGCATGGCGGATATCTACCGACGCCTCGCGGCGAGCGACACGGGAGGAGGGCGTTCGTCCGTATGGATGCTGTACATGGGCATCTATGAACAGCTCTGGCAGCTGAGCGCGGGCTCGCTCGGCGGTCCGGTCGACGACGATGCCATGAAAGGCGACGCGTGGCTCGGCGCGCGCGTGGTACGTAACTACGCCGGTGACTGGCTCGACGGGTCCACGCGATTCGCCGCCCTGCTGCTGCCGTACCTCGTCGAATCCACGAGCGATACACGGATCGAAGCACTGATGGACACACGGCATGCCGGCCTCGGCAGCCAGCCGTCCGGCCTGGATCGCCTGGACAGCGACGAACTCGCGCCCGTCATGCATCCGGCACTGGATCCGCGCGTGACGGGAGAGGCGCCTCCGGCACTGGGGCCTCCGCACGAAGGCCAGGCCGCTACGGTGTCGACCGCGGCCGAACATGCCGGTGACGGTGCGCAAGCACGCGAGCCGTTCGAGTATGGTGAGATATTGCGTGCTGCGGGCCTCCAGCTCACCGACCACGACATCGCGGTGCGATATTACCGGGAACGTGCGTTGCCTCACCTGATCCGCTTCCCGGTGCGGCCACAGCCCGAGTCGATGGAGCCGCAGCCCGAGGGTCTCGAGCCCTGGGATCTCGGCGATCCGTTCGACACGATCGACTGGATGCAGACCGTGATGCAATCGCCCCGGGTCATCCCGGGGCTCACCACGGTGCAGCGGACCTACGGACTCGCTCCAGGACGCGAACAAGGCAGTGAGCCTGTCGACCTGGACCTGTACGTCGACAGTTCCGGTTCGATGCCCAATCCTCAGACGCATACCTCATACCTTGCGCTCGCCGGTGCCGTCATCGCGCTATCCGCGCTGCGAGCGGGGTCGCGCGTGCAGGTTACCCTGTGGAGCGGCACGCAACAGGAGATGCATACCGAGGGATTCGTCCGCTCGGAGGACGCGATCCTTCGCGTGCTCACCGGTTTTTTCGGCGGCGCCACCGCCTTTCCGATCCACCGGCTTCGTGGCACCTACGAAACGCGTACCCCACGCGATCGCGCCGTGCACATACTTCATTTGTCCGACGATGGCATCACCACGATGTTCGCCAACGACGAGCGGGGCAACAGCGGTTGGCACATCGCGGCCCACGCGCTCAGCGCGGCCCGCGCCGGCGGAACCATGGCACTGAATCTCTACAGTCCGCTACCCGACCATGTCGCCGACAAGGCCGCCACGGGCTGGACGGCCGACCTGCTGCGGGCGCGATCGGAAGGCTGGAGCATTCATGTGGTACGCGACATGGCGCAGTTGCTGACCTTCGCGCGCGACTTCAGCCAGCGCCACTACGGACGGATGGGCGCATGATGGTGCTCTGGCGGGTGACCACCCTTTGCAACCTTGCCTGCGGCTTCTGCGCCTACGACCGGCGCGTTTCCGTCCCCCGGATCCACGTCGATGCCGCCGAGGTGGAACGCCTGGCTTCGCTTCTTGGCCAGTGGGGGGCGATCAGCGGGGAGGACGTCTTGCTGAGCTGGCTCGGCGGTGAGCCATTGCTCTGGCCGGGTGTCCTGGATCTATCGCGACGCCTGCGCGAAGCACACGGTATTCGTGTGAGCGTCACCACCAACGGTACGACACTGGGGAGCAAGGGCGCTGCGCAGGCGCTGGCGGCGGCATTCGACGAAATCACCGTCAGCGTGGACGCCCTCGAGGGCGATCACGAACGCTTACGTGGATGGCCCGGCGGCTGGCTGAAGCTGGCGGACGGTATTCGCCGCTTGCGGGACGCGAGCGGCTCACCGCGGCTCCGCGCGAACGTCGTGTTGATGCGTGACAACCTGGCTTCGTTTCCGACGCTCTGTGAGCGACTGGCGGACTGGGGTATCGATGAAATCACCTTCAATCAGCTTGGCGGACGCGACCGGCCGGAGTTCTTTCCTCAGCATTCGCTCGGCGTCGACGATGTCACGACCCTGCGGCATCGGCTGCCGGAGCTGGTTCAGCGCATGAGCGAGCGTGGTGTGCGGCTGTGCGCGAGCGACGCCTACCTCGATCGCTTCGCGGCGACGGCGTCGGGGCGCGCGGTGCCGGTGACGGATTGCGAGTCACTTCGCCCCACGTTGTTCATCGACGAGCACGGCCGCATCGCTCCCTGCAGTTTCACGCTCGACACGTACGGTATTCCCACACGCGATGTGCTCACCGTGGACGACGTGAGCCACCTCCGCGCGCGCCTCGCCACGGGACGGCGGGCTCGCGCCGCCGCGGTATGCGCGGATTGCCCGTCCACCCAGGTGTTCGCCAAGTTCGGTACATGAGTATGAGCAACGGTCTCCCCCTCGAATGGCTTCTGCGGCGCCTGATCGACGTGCCCTCTGACTTTCTCGATCCGCCGCGGCGAGGCAGGGAAGGGCGCGTACATGTGGCTGCCGTCGTCAACGACATGCTGACGCGCCACGGTGAGACGACGCCACCCGCCTTGCTTGCGACCCTCTCGGGGGATCTGGTGGGGGTCAGCGCGGCGCAGCTCACGCTTTCCGCGGTACTGGCCTGGCTTCTGGCCGACGAGCGCTGGCTGGCGGCCGGCGCCGTGCCTTCTGCCATGCCGGCCCTGTTTACCGACGCCATTCCCGCGTTGGCGGCCGAGGCGGACGCGGCGCGCTACGTCTTCGAGGCCGACCGTCGCGAAGAGCTTGTGCGCACCGTATTGGCACGGCTGGCGTTGCTGCCCGAGGGCGAGACGGCCCATCAGGCGGCGGACCGGCTCGCCAGCGTCAGTGGCGTCGAACGCCGCCGCCTGCTGGAGGCAAGCCGTGCCGCCGAAGAGCGGGCACGAGCCATTCGCGAGGCACTGGCCGCGAAAGCGGCCGCTGAATCCGCGGACAAGTGGACACGCGAGTGAGTCGTGAGCCCACCGATGCGGACCGGTATCCGACGTTGTCCGACGCGGGGCGCGCCGTGCTGATGCATATGACCGAGCATCCGCATGCACCGGTGTTCCGCAACCGGAGTGGCAATCGCCTGTTGCACGAAGAAGTCGCGGGATTGCGCGACTATGAGCGCAATGAAGGTCAGGCGCCGTTCGCGTGGTCGCCGGGTGTGACGCCACCCTGGCTGGGCGCTTTCGTCGCCCACGTCCACGCCGAGGTACCGTATTACCGCAGCCGGGGCCTGCCGCCTTCGTTCGACCGCATCGCCACCGTGGACCGCGGCGATCTCGCTGCCGACGTCGCCCGTTTCGTGCCCGATTCCGTTTCGCTGGACCGACTCATCAACTTTCGAACGACCGGGACGACGGGACACCCGCTGGTCCTCCCATCGCATCCGGTGGTGGCCGGGCGCTACCTGGCCTATCACAAGCGAGCGCTGCGACGTGCGGGAATCACCCTGCGGCAAGGTCGCGGCGACGTCGGGGTGATGCTGCTCGGCATGCAACGCACGTGCTTCACCTATGTGTCCGTCACGCCGTCGATGGACGAGTCCGGGCTGGCCAAAATCAATCTTCACCCGGATGACTGGCGTGACGCGGGCGATCGTGCGCGGTACATCGACGCCATGCGGCCCGAAATCATCGCCGGCGATCCCATTTCTTTCGCCGAGCTGCTTCGACTGCCTGTGCGGCACCGGCCGACAGCGTTGCTGTCGGTCTCGATGGCCTTGTCTCCGTCGCTGGCTGCCGCACTTCAGGAGCGCTTTGCCTGCCCTGTGCTGGACATCTACTCGATGAACGAGGCCGGGCCGCTCGCGGTCTACGACGAGGCGCTTGGCGGGCATCTTCTTCTGCAGCCCGGGATGTTCGTCGAGGTCGTCGACGCGTCCGGTCGACCTGTGGCGCCCGGTGAGACCGGTGAAATCACGCTTACCGGCGGCTTCAATTTCTGCCTCCCGCTCCTGCGTTACCGCACCGGCGATCACGGCGCACTCGTGGCGAGCGACGAGGGTCCGGTGATCGCCCGGCTGCACGGACGTCAGCCCGTGCGTTACCAGACCGCCAGCGGGTCATGGGTGAACAACATCGACCTGACCCATGCGCTGCTGGCGTATCCGCTGTCGCGTTATACGGTGCATCAGTACGCCGATCGACGCGTTCTGTTGCGACTGGCACCCGGTGACATCGTGCATGCGGATGAAGCTTCCGCGAGCCTCGCCAGCGCATTGCACGGTGTCGAGGTGACGGTCGTCCCGCTCGACGGCGACGACAAAGTGCTGCAATACACCACCGATGTGCCGGAAGGACTGACGCGATGACGTTACTGGAAGGGGCGGCCAACACACTGGCTACCTTGTCGATTCTTCTTGCCGGCAGGAACAGCGTACATACGTGGTGGACCGGCATGGCGGGCTGTTCGTTGTTCGCCGTGTTGTTCTGGCAGACGAGGCTTTACGCCGACGTCCTGCTGCAGGTGTTCTTCGTCGTCGCCAGCATCGTGGGGTGGTGGCACTGGAGCCGGCGGGGTGCCGAGGGTGACGGTAACGTGCACCGGACCGGAGCGATCGCTCTGGCGTGGATGACGATTGCGGCGGCGATCGCTGCGGTGGGTTACGGCACGTTGCTGCATCGGTTCACCGACGCATACGCGCCGTTTGCCGACTCGTTCGTGCTGGCCACGTCGGTGCTCGCCCAGCTGCTGCTCATGCGCCGGCGTATCGAGACGTGGCCGGTCTGGTTGCTGGTGAATACCGTTGCCGTGCCACTTTACGCGTCACGTGGTCTGACCGTCACCGCGGTGTTGTATGCGGCGTACTGGGGCAACGCCCTGATCGCATGGCGACACTGGGTGCGTCTTTCCCGGGCGGAGGCCTCGCTCGCGTGACCCGGTATGCGCGTGGGTTGATCGTCGGCAAGTTCTGTCCGCTGCACCGCGGCCACCAGTATCTGATCGACCGGGCGCGCTCCCTGTGCGACGAACTGGTGATCCTCAGCTATACTAGGCCCGAATTTCCAGGCTGCGAGCCGGACCGACGCGAGCGCTGGCTGGGTGAGCTGTATCCGGATGTCGTGCGCTGCCTGCTGGATGACGTCCGGCTCGCGGAAGCGTGCCGCCTGCGCGGGCTGCCCATGGTCATGCTTCCGGACAACGAAGCGGCCGACGACGTGCAGCGTCGCTTCGTCGCCTGGGTACTGAGGCACCTGATGGACACCGTGGTCGATGCCGTCTTTACCAGCGAAGGATATGGCGAGGGATTCGCGGCGGTGCTTTCGGCGGAGCAGCGCGCGCATGGCGGTCCTGCCGTATCTCATGTCATGGTCGATCCGCAGCGCGTGGCTGTGCCTGTGTCCGGCACGATGATCCGCGATGATGTGCACGGGGCGCGCCACTATCTCGCTCCGGAGGTCTACAGGGACTTCGTGCGTCGTGTTGCGATTATCGGCGGCGAGTCAACCGGCAAATCGACGCTGGCGGCGGAGCTTGCGGCGGCGCTGGGGACCGTTCACGCCGCCGAGTACGGGCGCGAGTTGTGGGAAGCGAAGCAGGGCGCGCTGGTGCACGATGACATGCTGCATATCGCGCGCACCCAGGTGGCCCGTGAAGAATCACTTGCAGCGCAGGCGAACCGCTATCTGATCTGCGATACGACGCCGTTGACGACGGCGCTCTACGAGGAGGTGATGTTCGACACGGTGGCTGACGAACTCGCCGCGTTGTCACGACGCCCGTATCACCACGTTTTCCTGTGCTCGCCGGATGTGCCGTTTGTACAGGACGGGACGCGGCGCGATGAAGCGTTCCGGCAATGGCAGCACAACTGGTACGAGCGCGAGCTAAAGGCTCGCGGTGTGCCGTACCAGCTTCTGGGCGGGTCGTGGGAGGCGCGCCTGTCGATGGCGCGAGCCGTGCTCTAGCGGGTGCTGTCTGCAACCTGGTGTGCTTCGGCACCACCCACACGCATCAGCAAGGCTTCGCACGCGCCATTCATCTGCGTGACCTGCAGCTGCTTGCCCTGTTGCGTGTAACGCCGGCGCAGTGCTTCGATCGCCTCGACGGCCGAGTGATCGTCCAGATGCGCCCCTGAGCAATCCAGTTCAACGTATGCCGGATCGTTCTCCACGTCGAACATGGCCTGCAACCGCGCCGTGGCCGCAAAGTACAACGTGCCATGGAGCCGATAACGACGACCGCCGTTGGGCAGATCCTCGCGGGTCACGCTGAGACGGTCCGCGTGTTTCCAGGCGAAGGCGATCGCGGCGATGACGACGCCGCAGAGTACGGCGGTCGCGAGGTTCGCCAGCACGGTGATCACGCTCACTGCGACGATCGTCAGCGCATCGGGAAGCGGCAGCCGACGGAGCAGGGGCACGCTGCCCCACGCGAAGGTCTTCTGCGCCACCACCAGCATGACACCCAGCAGAGCGGCCAGCGGAATGCGCTCGATCAGCGGCGACAGAAACAGGACGAAGCACATCACCAGCACGCCCGCGGTGATGCCGGACAAGCGGGTGCGCCCGCCTGAGGTCAGGTTGATCATGGTCTGGCCGATCATGGCGCAGCCGCCCATGCCACCGAACAGGCCGGAGACGACGTTTGCGGCGCCGAGCGCGATGCATTCGCGATTGGGCTGGCCTTCGGTCGCCGTGATCTCATCGACCAGATTCAGCGTCAGCAGCGTCTCGAGCAGGCCGACCATGGCCATCACGAGCGCATAGGGAAAGACGATTCTGAGGGTGTCCAGCGTCAGCGGTACCTGCGGCCAGTGAAGGACAGGCAGCCCACCCTTGATGGAGGCGATGTCGCCCACGTCGCGCGTGTGCAGACCGAACACCTGCACGAGCAGGCTGACGATCACGATCGATGCCAGCGCCGAGGGCAGGACCCGCGTGAGCTTCGGCAGGACATAAACGACAAGCATGGCGACCAGCGCCAGTCCCAGCATCAGATAGAGCGCGCTGCCGCTGAGCCAGCCGCCGCCGGGCGCATGCAGGTGCTCCAGCTGCGAGCTGGCGATCACGATGGCCAGTCCGTTAACGAAGCCCAGCATGACCGGATGCGGGATCATGCGTACCAGCTTGCCCAGGCGGAGCAGGCCGAACAGAAGCTGGATCAGACCACCGAGAAGCACCGTGAGCAGGAAGTACTCGCTGCCGTGCTGAACGACGAGGGCGATGATCACGACCGCCATCGAGCCGGCCGCGCCGGAGATCATGCCGGGACGGCCACCGAAGGCCGCCGTCAGCGCCGCGATGATCGCCGCGCCGTACAGACCCATGAGGGGATTGAGGTGCGCCACCAGTGCGAAAGCCATGGCTTCGGGCACGAGCGCGAACGCGGTGGTGAGTCCGGCCAGAACGTTCTGGCGGACGGAAGGCAAAGAGCGGGTCATGCGGTTTTCCTGTGTGGCACACGCCTGAGGCGGCGCGAATCATCCCGGCCATGCCTGCGGCACGGCACATCGCTGAAGCGTGGGCGTCAGGTCAGGGTGGCGTAAGCGACACGAGGGAATACACGGCTGGCGGACTCGAAAAGACGGCTCAACCCGCGACCTTGCCATGTTGCGTCGCGTCAATCAAGGCGCGCTTCCTGCCGATACCGCGTAGTCGTGACCGGTGGCGACTACGAATGGCTGTGCTAGCTTCGTTCGGGCCGCATCAGGCGGCCCCCTCAACTTCGGAGCGTTATCATGGATAAGCGCGACCAGCCGACGCAAAACGTCAATCCCTTCGGTGTCCAGATGGATGCCCCGATGCCTGCCGGCATCACGTCTAAGAAGTGGGCACCGAAGATCGACGATGTCGGCGATATCGGCCGGATCGGCTCCACGCACAGCGGTGGCGACTGGGGCTGAGTGTCCGGGCGTTATTTCGATCCGCCGTATATCACCGAAGCCGTCTCGTCACCGAGGCGGCTTTTTTCGTGAAGGAGCTTGCCAGTGATCAAGGCTGAGATGGCGCTGGCCGACCTGTCGTTCGCCCCTGTCATGCATGAGGCACGCCTTACTCTGGGCTCGAGCTACCTCGTTCCTCATAGCCATCCCATGCTGGAGACACGCCTGGTGCGGATGCCGGGTCGATGGTTTCTGGTTGTCAGAGAGCGCATGGCCATATGCAGCGGCGACTCGGACGCCCGCGCTACCGTCGTCGACGCAAAGGATGACGCGACGTATGACGCCCTGCATCGGGACTGTCTGCTCTGGCCGCTCGACTACGTGCTGATCGAGGCGGCACAGGCGGGACACCGTCTGCGTATTCGTGCGGGCGTGCTCGGCACGGCCCCCGTGTATTGCAGGGTGACCGACGACCGTGTCAGCGTCTCGTGGGACTCGGCGGATTTCGCCCGCGGGCCCGCGGTGATCGATACGGAGGTGGCGGTTCATCAGCTGGTCCTTCGTACGACTTATGCGGCACGGCAGCTGTATACGGGCGTGGTGCTGCTGACCGAGCGCGCGTCGCTGTTTGTCGAGCCGGGCGGCGCGCGGTATCGCTATCCGGAGGCTGTCGAGGATACGGCGCCCGTCGATGACGACGGGGAGGACACGCTGCCGACATTCGCCGCCGCCCTGGAACGAGCCGTCTCGCTGCGTCCCTGGCTCGAAGGGAGCGTGTCCCTCGAGCTCAGTGGCGGAATGGACTCGGCGACGGTCGCGGCAGCACTCGCGAGCCTGCACCGGAACATCGACAGCAAGGGCATCCTGCTCGACGGCGAGGTACGTGCTCCGCAGGTAAGGCGACGCCGGCAGATCGCGGATCGCCTCGGGCTGGCCGATCACACCGTCGACATCAGCGATTATCCGCCCAGTCTCGATCTGGACACACCGCGGGAGACTTACGGCTTCTGCCGTGAGTTCTATCTGGAAGCGTGTTCGGCGCTCTGGTCCTCGGCCCGCGACAAAGGACGCCATACCCTGTTTACCGGTGTCGGCGGCGACGAGCTGTTTCCCGCCTACCTCGACGAGATCTCCGTCGAGGCGGCGAAGGGCCCCCTCTGGGGCCGCGACGCCCGCAGCTATGCGGAAGGACTGCTGACGCCGTGTGCGCAGGCGATCGCACGCAGCCGGCCGCTCTTCGACGCGCCCGCCAGTCCGGTACCCGTGACATCGCTGCTGGCGAATGCTTGCCGCTCTCCGGATCTGTTGAAGCACGGGCAGTGGCCGGTTCATCCGCTGAGCGATCCTCAGCTTGCCTATCTGTGTCACCGGCTGCCACGGAGCAGCCGCGAGGGGAGGGAAGTCATGCGGCGCTACCTCGAGAGCCGGCTGGGGGGCGATGTCTTTCCGAAGGGTTATCTCAAGGAAACCTTCGCCCATGTGTTGCCGGCCCTCGTCGCGCGGCATGCCGACCGCCTTCTTGCGCAGCTGCGGGAGTGCGCACTGGCGGACCTCGGGCTGGTCGACCGGGACGCTGTCGCGCGCCTGGTCCGGCATGTCGCTGCGACACTGTCTCACCCGGCAACGTCCGCGCTCGCCTCGTTCCTCTGGCTGGAACGATGCGCGCGGCAGGCGAGCGCTGCCGGTTTCCATAGCGGGGCGGGTCCAGGAGCCGCTACCTACGGTACATAACGGGCGGACGCGTGGCGCGATCGGATTTGTCAGTGCCCCTTGGCCTGCCTAAGCTCGGTCCATGGCTCTTCCCGACACATTCCCGGTCTCGCCGCGTGCACTTGCGGCCGCTGGCATTTCGCTCGATCGACTATGCGAGCGCGCAGGTGTCGCGCCCACGACGCACTGGGTCACGGCTGACTTCTTCAAACTCTGGGCGGCGGCCGATCGGGACATCGACGATCGCGCCGCCGGGCTGCGCTTCGGCGTCGACGGCGTCACCCGGGGTTACAGCGTGGCCGCCGTCGTGGGGCTTCATGCGCCCGACTTTCGCCGTGCGCTTTCTGCGATCGCGCGGTACAAACGCCTGACGTGCCCCGAACTCGTGGAGATCGACGTGCGGTCCGACGAGGTCGCCGTGTGCTACCGGTGGCTTCAGGCGACGGGCGAGGTGCCGCGGTTGCTGGTCGACATGACCATGGCATCGCTGCGCGAGCTGGCCCGACGCGGAACGGCGGGGCAGGTAGCGCCCATCCGACTCGAGCTGACGCGACGTCCCGCGGACCGCGAGCTCCTCCGCGCGCACTTTGGATGCGACGTCCGCTTCGGTGCGCCGTGCGACGCGATGGTGTTCCGGCGATCCGCGCTGGATGTGCCGCTCACCACAGCCAATGGCGAAGCCTTTTCTCGTCTTGTGGATGGACTCGAAAAGCAGATGGCCCAGAGGGATGACACCCCGGCTCTCGTCGGAGAGCTGCGCATTGCGATCGCTCGCCAGCTCAGTGAGGGCCGTCGCGTAAGCGTCGCCGAGATATCGCGCCGGCTCGGCCTTACCAGCCGTACGCTGCAGCGTCGACTGGCTGAGCAAGCCACCCGTTTCCAGTACGAGCTTTCCGCGGTGAGACGAACGACCGCATCGCGGCTTCTGGCCAACACCGACCTCGATGCGGTGGCGATCTCCATGCTGATCGGCTTCGCCGAACCCAATTCGTTTTCCCGCGCATTTCATGCGTGGGAAAAAACCACGCCCGCCCACTGGCGCGAGCGCTACCTCAAGGATCAATCCATGATCGACGCAGCGGTTTCTTCATGACCGGTAAACGTGTGCTCGTCACCGGTGGATCCGGTTTCATTGCCGGGCACTGCATACTCCAGCTCCTCGCCCAGGGCTACGCCGTGCGAACGACCGTGCGTTCCCTCGCGAAGGAAGCGTCAGCGCGCAAGACTCTCGAAGATGCGGTAATGATCCACGGCGAGCATCTGAGTTTCGCCGCTGCCGACCTGCTCGAAGATACCGGCTGGGCGGACGCCGTCGCCGGGATGGATTTCATCCTGCATGTGGCCTCACCCGTGATGCCGGGACACGTCGACAACGAGAACGACGTGATCGTGCCAGCGCGTGAGGGGACCTTGCGGGTGCTGCGTGCGGCACGCGATGCGGGTATTCGTCGCGTCGTGCTTACGTCGGCTTTTCATGCTGTGAGCTGGGGCCATCCTCATGAGGACCACGTGTTCACCGAAAAAGACTGGACGGTGCCAGACGGACCGGGCGTCGATGCCTACGGAAAGAGCAAAACGCTGGCGGAGCGAGCCGCCTGGGACTTCGTGTCCTCTCACGGCGGTGCGCCGGAGCTGACGACCATGCTGCCGGTCGCCGTCATGGGGCCTGTGATGGGGCGAGAAGTCACCGGTGCCAACCACGTGGTGCAACGACTGCTGACGGGGACGCTGCGGGCCTTCCCGGACCTGTACATTCCGATCGTCGATGTGCGCGACGTGGCGGCGGCGCACATCCTCGCGATGACGCATCCCGACGCCGCAGGCGAGCGCTTTCTGTTGTCGAACGGTCCGGCCATCGCGATGAAGGACATCGGGGCCATCATCAGGGCGGAACTGGGTGAGGCTGCCCGTCGTGTGCCGACTCGTTCCATGCCGAGCGTGGTCGTCCGCATCGTGGCACGCTTCCGGAAGGAGCTGCGCCCCTTCGTGCGCGATCTCGGCTACGCGAAACAGACCAGTAACGAAAAGGCGCGGCGGATGCTTGGATGGAATCCGAAGGCGCCGCGCGTGGCTATCGTGGATGCTGCCAGGAGCATGCTCAGGAGTGGCCTTTTGGGCTAGCCCCGCCGCCGCTCTCGCGAAGCGCAGAACGCGTACGATATCCAGCCCGTCGGTTTATTCTGACCGTGTGCGGCGAGCCGGATAGGCCGGCGATCCTATGCCGCAGCGCACATGGCGCCCCGTCGATTCTTGT
Source organism: Dyella sp. 333MFSha (assembly GCF_900102405.1). Lineage (NCBI taxonomy): Bacteria > Pseudomonadati > Pseudomonadota > Gammaproteobacteria > Lysobacterales > Rhodanobacteraceae > Dyella > Dyella sp. 333MFSha. Next base: position 1,170,145 of record NZ_FNBR01000001.1, read on the forward strand.
TGCAAGATATTGCGCAACAAGGGGGATACATGGAAGCATCGCAAGGGGTGAGCGCCCACGGCAACCTGCCGTCCGGCGTGGGGATGAAGCTGGGCGCCATGGCGCTGGCTGTGGCATTGGCACTGGGGCTTTCAGCGTGCGGCGGCGGTGGGGGCGGCGGCAACGTCCGACCCACACAGCCCACGCAGCCCACGCAGCCCACGCAGCCCGTACAGCCCACGTCGCCGCCCTCGGGCGGAAGCGGCACGACGCCCTCGGGCGAAATCGACGTCGCCGCGAACGACGTCGTCGTGCGAGCTGACAACCTGACCGGGTCGACCGATCTGGTAAAAGGCGGCGCGGGCACGCTCACGCTCACCGGCACCAATAGCTACACCGGGACGACGCTCGTGCAGGCGGGCAGTCTCTATGTCGATGGCGATCAGTCGGCCGCCACGGGGGCCGCGACCGTGGCCAGCGGCGCGACGCTCGGCGGCCAGGGCATCATCGGCGGAAGCGTGACGGTTTCCGACGGCGCGACCCTGGCGCCGGGCAGCAGCGGCGCGATCGGTACGCTCACCGTCAACGGCAACCTCAGTCTGTCGTCGGGTTCCCGGCTGGACTACGGTCTGGGCGATTTTGTCGACGTCAAAGGCAACCTGACGCTGGATGGCACGCTCGGTGGAAGCCCGGCGTCCGGTTCCGCGACGGGGCCCGGCGTCTATCGACTCATGAGTTACGGCGGCAGCCTGGTGAACAACGGGCTGGACGCAGCGGCCGGCTGGCTCGTGCAGACCGGCGTGGCGCACCAGGTGAATCTGGTGAATGCCAAGGGCACGCGTCTCAGCTTCTGGGATGGCGATGCCGGCCCGGCCAGTGACAACGTGGTCAATGGCGGCAACGGCACGTGGCAAAGCGGCAACGCCGCGTCCAGAGCGAACTGGACGGACGCCAACGGCGTGACCAACACCGGGTTCGCCGATGGATCGTTCGCCGTGTTCCAGAGCACACCCGGCACGGTCACTGTCGACGCCAGCCAGGGCGACGTCAGCGTTGCCGGCATGCAGTTCGCGAGCAACGGCTATATCGTGCGGGGTGATGCGATTCATCTGACCGGTAGCGCGACCGATCCAGGGCAGTCGATCATCCGCGTGGGCGACGGCAGCACAGCTGGATCGGGCTATGCGGCAACGATCGACAGCGTTCTGACCGGAGCGTCGGGCCTGGTCAAGACGGATGCGGGCACCCTGGTGCTCAGCGGCAGCAATACCTATACAGGCGGCACGACGATCAGTGGCGGCGTGCTGCAGCTGGGCAACGGTGGCACCACCGGCAGCCTTGCGGGCGACGTGACCGACAACGCCGTGCTCGCCTTCAACCGTAGCGACACCAGCAGCTTCAACGGCATCGTCAGCGGCGCCGGCTCCCTGCGGCAGATCGGCAGCGGTACGCTCGTGCTCACTGGCAACAACACCTATACCGGTGGGACCACGGTCGACAATGGCATCCTGCAGATCGGCAACGGGGGTGCCACCGGCTGGCTGGTCGGTGACATCGTCAACAACAAGTACGTCAGGTTTAACCGAAGCGACGATGTCGTCTTCGGCGGAAACATAAGCGGTACCGGTTCGCTGTTGAAGGATGGTGCCGGCAAGTTGATCGTCACGGGTTCGATCACCGAGGACAGCGCCACCACCTCGACACGCCCGACCGTGATCACCGCCGGCACGCTGCAAATTGGCAACGGCGGAACCATCGGCTCGATCGCCGGTGACATCACGAACAACAGCGCGCTGGTCTTCGACCGCAGCGACACGGTGACCGTTGGCGGCATCGTCAGCGGCACGGGCTCACTGACCCAGGCGGGCACGGGCACCTTGATCCTGGCCAACACCGCCATCTTCAGCGATATCACCATCAGCAGAGGTACCCTGCAGATCGGTAACGGCGGCGGCAATTCATGGCGCACCGGAAGCATCGCGAACAACGGCACCCTGATATTCAACTTCGGTTACCCGAGTGGCGTCGGTGGCGGCACCGATGCGGTGATCAGTGGCAGCGGGAACCTGATCAAGCAGGGATCCGACCTGTTCGTCCTCAGCGGCGACAACACCTACACCGGCGGCACGCTGATCAGCGGCGGTACGCTGCGACTTGGTTCGGGGGGCACCACCGGGTCGGTGACCGGCGCCATCACCAACAATGGCGTCCTGGGGTTCGACCGGTCGGACAATGTGACCTTTGCCAATCAGGTCACGGGTACCGGCGCGCTGCGGAAGGACGGCTTCAACACGCTCACCCTCACCGGCGATGTGGCAAGCACGGGCGGAACGACCGTCGCGCTCGGCACGCTCCAGATCGGCAATGGTGGAACGTCGGGCACGCTGGCGGGCGATGTCTTTGTCAGCGGCACGCTGGCGTTCAACCGCAGTGACGACCAGACCTTCAGCGGGAACATCAGCGGGGATGGCCAGGTAGTGAAGCTCGGCGGTAACACTCTCACGCTCACGCGCGGCAACGCGTCCAGCGGTGGTGGCGGTCCATGGTTCGGCACCGATGTGGTCGATGGCACCCTGAGGATCGCGAGCGGAGCGGCGCTGAAGTACTCGACCACCGTGGGCGGCAACCTCGCCCATGCGGTCCTGCAAGTGGACCACGGCGCGACCATCGCGTACACGACGCTTGCCGACGGGGCCACGTTGGACAACGCCGGCCTCGTGCATACGAACGATGCGTTCACGGCGGTGGGTGGCACCCGTGCCGCCACCGTGCTCAACCACGACGGTGGCGTGATCGAGACGGTACCCCAGGTGGGTTACGTCGGTGGCGCCGTCAATCTCGGCGCGAACAGCACGTTGATCAACGCCTCGGGCGCCATCATTCGCGGAGCCATCGGTGTGGAGTCGTCGGGCGTGGTCACCAACGACGGCGGGACCATCACCGGTATGACCGATGACGGCATCAATGGCCACATGACCGCGGTCACGAATACGAATGGCGGTCAGATCACCTCGGGGAACGACTCGCGGCTGCCCACCGCTCCCATCAGCGCCGGCATATTCTCGTACGGCCACGACGCAACGATCAGCAATCTGAGCGCCAGTTCGATTCTTGGCAAGCGCGTTGGCGTCGCCCTGAACGATGGCGGCACGGTATTCAATGACGGTGGCAGCCTCATCTCGGGCAGTACCGGTGTATCCACCTACAACCAGGACCTGACGATCGCCACCGTCAACAATACGAACGGCGCCCGGATCACCGGTGCGCAGACGGGCATCAGGCTCGAGTTCGGCGGTGTCGTGAACAATGGCGCAGGCTCGACGATCGAGACGACCGCACCGACATCGGGCGATTGTTCGGGGACGCCGGCCTGTGCCATTTACGTGCCGGTCTACGGTGGCGTCGGCAACTACGGTTCCGTAGGCACACTCACCCTGTCCAATGCGGGTTTCATCCTGGGCGACGTGCAGATGGACCCGGCTCGCGTCAACGACATCACGCTGATCGCCGGCGGCTACATTCACGGCGCACTGAAGATCGGCAGCAATACGGCATCCACCCTGACGCTCGATGGCGGCGCCGGCAGCAGCCAGCTGTATTCGACAGCGGTGACAGGCGGCACGACATTTGGCGGAAGCCTGATCAAGAACGGCGCCGGTACCTGGACGCTCGATAACAATCAGTTGCAGGGCGTGACGAACACATCGATCAACGCGGGTTCGCTGCGTGCCTCGCAGGCGATCGCGGGTAACGTGACCGTCAATGCGGGAGGCACGCTCGACGGCGTTCCCGGGGTCAATGGCAACCTCATCAACGCGGGCAGGGTCGCCTTGCATGGCGGCGATACATCGGTCGGCGGCAATTTCGGCCAGGCGTCCGGCGGCAGGCTTGCCGTGAGTCTCGGCAGCAAACTCGCCGTTACCGGTTCGGCCGCGCTCGACGGTACGCTCGAGGTCACCGGTGCCGACAACGGGTATGTCAGCAATACGCACACGGATGTACTTACCGCAACGGGCGGTGTCACCGGGACGTTCGGTGCGCTGGTCAAGGATTCCGGTGTCGTCTTCACCTCCAGCACGATCAACTACGGCCCGAACAGCGTGTGGCTCGACACGACGGGCCTCAACATCACGGCCGCCATGCAGAGCAGGGGAGCGGTGCTGACCCGCGCCTCGCTGGCCAGCGCCCAGCGCGTGCAGAGCGCATTTACGCAGCTGGACACGCGCATCGCCAGTGGGACCGTCTCGGCGGTTCCCTCGAACTTCGTCGAGGCGGCAGGGCAGTTCCAGCAAGCGCCCACGGTGCAGGCGGCACAGTTCTCGCTGGAGAGTCTGTCAGGCGAGCTGCATGCGGCCAGCGCCGCCATGACGTTCGAGGCGATCGATGCGTCGGGCCGTGCCATGTCCGATCACTTCGACGACCTGCTCGACAAGAAGGCAGGTTATGGGATGTGGACGCACAACCTCAGCACCAGCGGCGACATGGGGCGGTCCGGCTTCGACGGCGTCGGGTACCAGTTGAACGGCTGGATGGTCGGTAGCGATCAGCAGATCGGAAGCTCGGGGGTCGCGGGTTTCGCGTTCGGGCAGAGCCAGGCGCGTCAACAGCTCGACCGGAGTTCCGACCGCAATCGCGGCCGGAACACCGAAGGCATGTTTTACGCAGGAACGTTCAACGGCAACTGGTACACGCAGGGGCGTATCGGGTTTGGCCACTTCCAGCAGGACGTGAATCGTCAGCTGCTGCTTGGGACGAGCGCCCAGGGCGTCGGGACACGGTACGGCGGCGATTACAACGTCGCCTACGGCGAAAGCGGTCTGAACCTGGACTGGGCGGGCACGCGGGTCTTGCCGTTCGTCAATGTCGAGTACGCGAACATCCGACGCGACGGGTTCGCGGAGCAGGGTGCCGGTGGATTCGGTCTGCAGGCGAATGCACAGACGGTGGACCGGTGGCAGGCCGGTGTCGGCTTGCGCGCCAGTCGACGCTGGGATTTTGGCGGTGGACGCTCACTGGATTTGCGGATGAGTGCGCAGTTTCAGCGGACCGTGGCGTCGCGTGGCGATGTGTTCGAGGCCAGCTTCGTGGGGCTTCAGCAGTACCAGCCACTGGTGGGGATCGGCCTGTCGCGCTACAGCGGCTTGTTCAATGTCGGCTTGAAGGCGGCGTTGTCGGAGCTTACGTCGCTGGACTTTGGCTATGATTATCAGCGAGGGCAGCGGGATCAGGCGCAGATGGTATCGGCGCGATTGATCAAGGCGTTCTGACCGCCACGCGTTGCGAAGCATACGGACCGGAAGGCGGGATCGTTCCTACAGGCGGCTCTTCACTGAACCCGCCCTTCCGGCTCCGGAACATGGAGCGTGCACAACGCCGCCATCACCAGACTGATCCCGCCGATGCCCAGTGCCCAGATCGGCTGGTTGTGAAAGCACAGCCGCAGCAACATCCCCAGGATGCTTGCCGCCAGCACCTGCGGGATCACGATAAAGAAATTGAAGATGCCCATGTACACGCCCATCTTCGCCGTCGGCAAATGGTCGGACAGCAGCGCATAAGGCAGCGACAGAATCGATGCCCATGCGAAGCCGACACCGACCATGGAAGCGAGCAGCCAGCGGGGATCGCGGATATAGAGGAATGACAGGAGTCCCGCACCGCCAAGGCACAGGTTCACCACGTGACTCATGCGGAGCCCCCACCGGCGCACCATCAGCGGGATGATGACCGCCGCAAGGGCGCCAAAGCCGTTGTAGGCGGCGAACAGAACACCCACCCAGTTCGCGCCTTCGTTGTACGCGGCCGAGCTGGTGTCGCCCGTGCCGTACATCGTCTGCGTCACTCCCGCCGTGGCGTAGATCCACATCGCGAACAGCGCGAACCACGAAAACAACTGCACACCCGCCAGCCGCCGCATGGACTCCGGCATGCCGTAGAGATCGCCGGTGATTTCGCGCAGCATGCCCCGGCTACCCGTCCGCCTGAGCCAGCTGAGCAGAAGTCCGAAGACGATCAGTCCGCCCGCAAGGAGGTAGACCTCCTTCTCCAGCGAGAAGTGCCTGATCGCAACCAGGACAACGCCACCTGACAGCAGCAAGAGCGCACCGGGTCTGCCGGCGCCCGACACGTCGACCGGCGGCCGCTCAGGCACGGCATCGGCGAACGAGCGCAGCTGCGCGGGTGAGTACTCGCGCGTGGTCAGCATCGTCCAGAGCACAGCGCCGAGCAGCACGGCGCCGCCGACGTAAAAGGCGTACTTCACCGTGTCGGGAATGCCTCCCTGCGGCGCCACGTTGGCGACGCCGAAGCGCGCGAGCACCCAGGGCAACAGCGAAGCGACCACCGCCCCCGCACCGATGAAGAAGCTCTGCATGGCGAAGCCCGCGGGACCCTGCCTCGTCGGCAGCTGGTCCCCGACCAGGGCGCGGAACGGCTCCATCGAGACGTTGATCGACGCATCCAGAATCCATAGCAGCCCGGCGGCTATCCACAAGGCCGGGGCGTTAGGCATCCAGAGGAGGCCCAGCGAAGCGAATACCGCGCCCGCCAGGAAGTATGGCCGACGCCGGCCCAGCCGGTTCCAGGTGCGATCAGAGTAGTGACCTACGATGGGTTGGACGATCAGACCCGTCAGCGGCGCGGCGATCCACAGCGCGGGGATGTCGTTGACGTCCGCGCCCAGCGTCTGGAATATCCGGCTGACATTCGCATTCTGCAATGCGAGGCCGAACTGGAGACCGAGGAAGCCGAAGCACATGTTCCAGATCTGCCAGAACGAAAGCGCGGAGCGTTTTGTCATCCGTACGTAGCCGGCACATCCGTCAGGGATATGCTCAGCGCGCACGTAGCGGGTCTGCATGGTCGTTCCGGGTCATGGGTCCCTCTCTCCAGTCACCGTTATGTCATGGACCGGGCCAGGCCGCATGTTGCGGGCGCAGCATCGCCACGGGATGTTGCGCTTGTAAACCGGAGGGATCTGACGGCATAGTCGTTGGACAGTGTGACGACAGCGGAGAATCCATGCGGGTACGCCTCGAAGATGTGGCGCGCAAAGCCGGCGTATCGCCCAAGACGGTGTCGCGTGTGCTCAACGACGAGGCCAATGTCACTGACGCCACGCGTGAGCGCGTGCGTGCGGCCATGGAGGAAATGGATTATCGCCCCCATCCGTCGGCGCGCAGTCTGGCGGGTAACCGCTCGTTCCTGGTCGCGATGCTGTACGACAACAACGACAATCCGGCATCGACGTATCTGGCCGAGATCCAGGACGGCGTGCTCGAGGCCTGCGACGCGCATCGCTACAGCATGATGGTGCGACCGCTGCGCATGCGCGACAGCGACTTCATCCGCCGCCTCGATACACTCATCTCCGACCATCACCCCGATGGCGTGGTGCTGACGCCACCCATTACCGAGTACGCGCCGCTATTGAAACGCCTGCGCGAGGCGGACGTTCCTTTTTCCGCGGTGTCGCCGGTGAAGCGAAGCAAGACCCTCGGCGTGATGATGGACGAGCAGAGCGCCGCGCGTGCGATGGTCGGGCATCTGCTGGAACTCGGGCACACGCGGATCGCCCATGTGATCGGCATCGCGAATCATGGCGCCAGTCGATGGCGCCTGGCAGGCTACCGTGAAGCCATAGCGGCAGCGGGACTACCCGAAGATCCGGCGCTGGTGGTGCAGGGTGCTTTTACCTTCGCCTCGGGCGTGGAGGCGGCGCGCCACCTGTTCTCGCTCGCCGACCGACCGACCGCGGTGTTCGCGGCCAACGACGATATGGCGACCGGTGTGATGTGGGCGGCGGGCGAGTTCGGCCTCAAGGTGCCTGACGACGTCTCGGTCTGCGGCTTCGACGATACGCCTCTGTCGCGTCAGCTGTGGCCGGCCCTTACCACCGTGCTGCAACCGAGCCGCGAGATGGGCAGGATCGCGGCCGAGCAGTTGCTGGCCGAATTGCGAGGCCGTGGTACGGGCAAGCTGGTCCAGATGCCGTTTTCCCTGCAGATCCGAGGCTCGACCGCCCTCGCTCCCTGAGCGGACCCGTGGCGCCCGCCCGCGCCGGGCCCATGCTGCATCGCAAATTGACAGCGCTGTCATTCCTGCCACGATGCGCCTCGGAAGCGTACCGCCGGTGCGCGTGGATGGAGCCTGCTTGTGCCATTGCTGCAGCCGTTGGGTCTGTTATCGCGACGCTTGCCCGTAGCGCTTTCCCTTGCCGGGGCCTTGCTGTCTGCCATTCCCGCCATGGCGGGCGACGCCGCCGCCGTCCATCCCGAACAGTGGCCGAAGGGTGCTTCGCCGCTCGCGCCCGATCCCGCGCTTGAAGCCCGCATCCGTGCGCTGCTGCGGACGATGACGGTGGAAGAAAAGGTCGGCCAGATGATCCAGGCCGACATCAAGTACGTCACGCCGGACGATGTACGCGAGTATCGACTGGGCTCGGTCCTGGCGGGCGGTAATTCCAAGCCACCGGGACAGCCGTTTCCCGTGGCCACGCAGTGGCAGGCGCTGGCCGATGCGTTCTACCGTGCGTCGATGGACACGTCGCGGGGAGGCAAGGCCATCCCGGTGCTGTTCGGCATCGACGCCGTGCACGGGCACAACAATCTCGTCGGCAGCACGCTGTTCCCGCAGAATTCCGGGCTCGGCGCCACCCGCGATCCGCAGCTGATTCACGACATCGGTGAGGTCACGGCGCAGGAGCTGCGTGCCAGCGGCATCGGCTGGACCTTCGCGCCCACACTCACCGTGCCGCAGGATGTGCGCTGGGGGCGCTCGTACGAAGGCTATTCGCAGAACCCCGAGATAGTCGCGGCATACGCCGCGGCGGTCGTTGAAGGGCTGGAAGGCAAGCCAGGTACGCCGTCATTCCTGGATGCCGGGCATGTCATCGCCACCGCCAAGCACTTCCTCGGTGACGGCGGTACGCACGATGGCAGAGATCAGGGCGACGCACGGATCAGCGAGGCGACGCTGCGTGACATCCACGGTGCCGGCTATCCGCCTGCGATCAAGGCGGGCGTTCAGGTGGTAATGGTTTCGTTCTCGAGCTGGAACGGCATCAAGATGGCCGGCAACAAGGCACTGATCACCGGTGTGCTGAAGGAGCGCATGGGCTTCGATGGGATCGTCCTCGGCGACTGGAACGCCCACGGTCAGGTACCCGGCTGCACCAACGAGGATTGCGCCGCCGCGTATAACGCCGGGCTGGATATGCTCGAGGCGCCTGACTCGTGGAAAGGTATCTATAAAAACACGCTGGCTGAGGCCAGGGCGGGCGTGATTCCGATGAGCCGCATCGACGACGCGGTGACTCGCATCCTGCGGGTGAAGATGCGCCTCGGCATGTTCGAGGCTGGGCTGCCGTCCACCAACGCGTTGGCGGCAAAGTCGGCCGAGGTGGTCGGAAGCCCGGCGCACCGCGCCGTGGCACGCCGTGCCGTGCGCGAGTCGCTGGTGTTGCTGAAGAACGATGGCGTGCTGCCCATCGACCCGCGCAAGCGGGTCCTGGTCGCTGGCGAAGGCGCCGACAACATCTCCCGGCAAAACGGTGGCTGGACACTCACCTGGCAGGGAACGGGTCTGACGAATGCCAATTTCCCGGGCGCCACATCCGTGTGGGCCGGCCTTCGCGCGCAGGTGGAAGCGGCCGGCGGCAGCGCCGAACTGTCCGTCGACGGTAACTACACGCAGAAGCCGGACGTCGCCATCGTGGTATTCGGCGAGGATCCTTACGCCGAGTTTCAGGGCGACCTGCCGAACCTCGCGTACCGTCCCGGCAACGATCGCGACCTGGATCTGCTTCGCAAACTGCGCGGACAAGGCGTGCCCGTGGTTGCCGTGTTCCTCACCGGCCGCCCGCTTTGGATGAACCGCGAAATCAATGCCGCCGACGCGTTCGTGGTCGCGTGGCTACCGGGCAGCGAAGGCGAGGGTATCGCCGATGTGCTGCTGCGTACCCGCGAAGGATCTGTCGCCCATGACTTTCACGGCAAGCTTGCCTATGCCTGGCCGCGTAACGCGCTGCAGATTCCCGGCGCGATCGCAAAGGGTGACCGTCCGCAGTTCCCTTACGGCTTCGGGCTGACGTATGCCGCTGGTGGCACGATCGGCAAGCTGCCCGAGAACCCGGGGCTGGTCCTCAGCTCGGCCCAAGCCGGCGTCTACTTCACTCGCGGCAAGCCGGCCCAGGATTTCGTGGTGCGTCTGACCGGCGCGGACGGCGCGACCTCCGATGTCAAAGCCACACCCGCCGCCACGGCGGACGGCAGCCTGCATGTCGCTGCGCTCGACTTCAAGGCACAGGAAGACGCGCGAAGCCTCAGCTGGTCCGGTAAGGATTCAGGTGACGCGAGCGTCGCTTTGGTGGCGCCGATGCCACTCGATGTGGATCGTGAAACCAATGGCGACGTGCTGCTGGTGACGATGCTCAGGATCGATGCCGTCTCAGCGGACGATACGTCGAGCGTCGCCATCGGCTGCGGAACCGGATGCGTCGGCTCGGTGCCCGTCGGGAGTCAGCTGGCCGCGCTGCCCAAGGGGGAATGGCTTCGCGTCGGCATTCCGTTGAAATGCTTCCGCGATGCCGGCGCGAACATGAGCAAGGTGGACCGTCCCTTTGAATGGTCCAGCCACAGCGCGGGGCGGATCGCTATCACCGAGGTGTCGCTGGGCACGGTAGCGGACCGTACGTTGACGTGTCCGGGTCATGGCGCCGCGCCGTGACCCTGCAAGACGTTCTTAAGTGCCTTGTCGGCTTGCTGCCACGCAGCAAGCATTCATTGCGAGAGAGTTCTACTATCTAGCAATGACAGCGCTGTCATCTTAAATGGCGGCGCGCAAGGGGAGTGGGGAAATCGTGTCATGGCCGTCGTCCGAGACGGACCACACAGATCCGAATCATCGAGGGAGAGTCAGATGAACCTGCGTCACAAGTTGATGTATGTCGCCATGTCACTCGCGTTTGCGCCGGGTACGCTGCTAGCGGCGGATCAGGACGCCACGGCACAGAACCCACCGCCCAGAAATCCCGAGGCCGCGGACAAAAAGATCCAGAACCTGGATGCCGTCTCGGTATCCGCAACCAAGCGCGATACGCCGTTGCAGAAAACGCCGGTGGCCGTGACCGCGATCGCCGTTGACACGCTCGATCGCGAGCGGGTCATGACGGTCCAGGACCTGACCAAGCTCGTGCCCGGCCTGCAAGGCACCTCGCAGGGTGACCATGGCGTCGTGACACTCACCTTGCGCGGTATTGGCAACGACAGCGCCAAGACCGAGTATGCCGACCCCGAAGTCGCCACCTTCGTCGACGGCGTATACGCGCCGCGTGCCGAAGCCGCCTCGGGCCTGCTGCTGGATATGGATGGCGTGGAAGTGCTGCGCGGTCCCCAGGGCACCCTTTGGGGTCGCAATTCCACCGCCGGTGCCATCAGCTTCCAGACGGCCAAACCGGAGATCGGTGCGGGCTTCTACGGCAATGCACAGGTGGGCGGGGGCAATTTCCACCAGTTCGGCTCGCGTGCCGCCTTCAATCTGCCGATCAGCGACACCTTCGCGATGCGTGTCGCCGTGGTGCACGAGCAGCACGACGGCTACGTCGATTATCAGAAGCCGTCGGGTCAGCTGCCAAGCGTCGCGGACCAGCAACAGGCGTATCTGGCTTCGTCCGCCTCGGGCGGCACGCTGGCCGGGTTCAAGCCGATCGATCCGGGCCAGTACGTCCAGGGCGGCGACAAGTACAACGCACAGGATCAGTCCGCGGCACGCGTCAGCGCGCTGTGGCAACCCAGCGATACGTTCAAGTGGAACCTGTCGTACGAGTACTTCGTCGACCGCGGTACCCCCAGCATGAGCCTGATGCAGACACCACGTCAGGGTCAGGACTTCTGGTCGGCGCTGATCGATACCGCACCATACCTGCATCGCACGTCCAACACGGTGCGCAGCCGCATGGACTGGAACATCAGCGACGGCATGCAGCTCAGCTACATCGCCGGCTACAACCATTACTCCGGCAAGAGCGACTTCGATCAGGACGTCGGTGTCAGCGTGCCCACCAGCTTCACCACCAACGGCGTCTACCAGGACGACCGCACCAACAGCTCGGGCTACAAGAACTGGAGTCAGGAAATCAACCTGAAGTCCACCGGTCCACAGACCGTGGACTGGATTCTCGGTGCGTACTACGGCTACGAAGACAACGACATCCGCTTCGACATCCCCATCATGAATGGCACGCGCTACGGCACGGTGAGCTGGCAGGGGTCCTTCATCCAGCCGAAGGAAACCGTGGAGTCGTATGCGCTGTTCGGTCAGGCTACCTGGCATCTCAGCGACCACTGGCGCCTCACCGGCGGCGCGCGCTGGTCACATGACGACAAGGAGAACAAGGGCGGCGTCAACTGGGGCTGGGCATACGATCCGACCGTGCCGCAGGTGCCGATCTCGCCGGACGTGTATCCGGATCCGTCGAACGGTTTCAGCGTCTCGCAGCGGAACACGGCCAAGTACAGCAAGGGCAAGCCGACGTGGCTGGTTCGCCTGGATACCGACGTGAGCGAGAACGGCCTGGCTTACGCCAGCGTGTCCACCGGCTATAAATCCGGCGGCACGCAGGACGCGGGCACGCTGTACAAACCCGAGACGCTGACCAACTACGAAGTCGGTGCCAAGTTCGTCTTCCTCGACGGCCACATGACCTGGAATTCGGCGGTCTATTACGAAGACTTCAAGAACTTCCAGCTGTCCGCGCCCATCGTCTATCCGGACGGCAACCACGGCCTGGGCTTCTCCAACGTGGGCGGCAGCACCAAGGTCATCGGCTTCGAGTCGGAGCTGGCGTACCAGCAGAAGGGCGATCGCTTCAATCTGATCTTCTCGTCCATTACCAAGAAAGAGCTCGGCAAGCTGATCTACGCCGGTTCCAACGACTATCAGGGTCTGCCGGCGTGCCCGCCCGAGTCGAACCTCGCGAACTGCGCGGACGTTACCGGTAACGATCTGCCTCACGCGCCGAAGGTGTCGCTCACCGCCATCTACGAGCACGACTTTCAGCTCGGCAATGGCGGGCGCCTCACGCCACGCCTGAGCGCGCAGTACCAGAGCGCACAGTGGTTGAGCTACTTCAACCTGGGCGCGGGCGACAAGCAAAAGGCGTATACGCGCGGCGATGTGTCCCTGCGTTACAGCGAGCCGGGTGACAAATGGTGGGTCAACGCATACGTGCAGAACGTGTCCGATGGGCGTATCAGGACCAGCGCAGGCCGCTTCACCATGGCCGACGGCTCGTTGCAGTACGTGTCGCAGTACCTCGCGCCGCGCACGTACGGCTTGCAGCTTGGCGTCTGGCTCTGACGGGCTGAAAGGCAGGGAGACAGCATGGCGCGTCTGAAGAAGGTGCTGGTCGTTGGAGGTGGCACCGCGGGTTGGCTGACCGCGTGCTACCTGGCCAGGGCGGTCAACGCGGTCGATCCGCGAAGTGTGCAGGTGCACCTCGTGGAATCGCCGGACATCGGCCTGCTCGGGGTAGGGGAGGCCACGTTCCCGTCCATACGCGGAACGCTGGCCGCCATCGGCCTCGACGAGCGACGTTTTCTGGTCGGCGCCACCGCGACGTACAAGCAAGGCATCCACTACCGGCACTGGGTACGGCCGCCGGGTGCGCCGGGTGCGGATCATTTCTTTCATCCGTTCAATGCGCCCAGTCAGCGGCCGGGCGGTCCCGAGTTGTTGCCGTACTGGCTGCTCGGCGCCGCGCCGGCGGGGATGCCGTTCGCCGATGCGGTGTCGATGCAGACCGCGCTGGTCGATCACTCGCGTGCCCCTAAGCGCGTGAAGGATGCGGACTATCAAGGGCCGATGAACCACGCCTTCCACTTCGATGCGGCGTGCTTTGCGCGGGTGCTGGCCGAGCATGGTCAGGAGACGCTTGGTGTGGTTCGGCATACGGCGACGGTGGAGCGTGCGGAGCTCGACGAGCACGGTGCCATCGCGCGCGTGGTGACGAAGGAAGAAGGCGAGCTGACCGCAGACCTGTATGTGGACTGCACCGGGCTGCGTGGGATGCTGATCGGCGGGGCGATGCAGTCGCCGTTCCGTAGTCGGGCGGATGTGTTGTTCGCGGACCGGGCGGTGGCGATGCAGGTGCCTTACGACGCGCCCGATACGCCGATTCCTTCTTACACCATCTCGACCGCCCAGGAAGCGGGGTGGATCTGGGATATCGGGTTACAGAAGCGGCGTGGCGTAGGGTATGTGTATTCCTCGCGGCATACCGATGACGAGCGAGCCGAAGCGGTCTTCCGGAAGTACCTGGGTGAAGCAGGGAAGGGCGGAAGGGCCATGCAGATCAAGTTCGAGACGGGGTATCGGCCTGAGCACTGGCGGAAGAACTGCGTCGCGGTGGGCCTGGCCGGGGGCTTCGTTGAGCCGCTGGAGTCGACCGGCATTGCGCTGATCGAGCTGGCGACGTATTTGCTCACGCATTTGTTGCCCGGCGACACCGACGACATGGAGAGCGCGGCACGGCACTACAACGAGATGATGGTGGCGCGATATGACCGGATCATCGACTTCATCAAGATGCATTACTGCCTGAGCCAGAGGCGCGACTCGGCCTTCTGGCTTGAGAATGCCGACCCTTCGAGCATCCCGCAGACGCTGCGGGAGAAGCTGGAGAAGTGGAAGACGAGGCCGCCGCATCGGCTGGATTTCGTCAGCGACCTGGAGATGTTCATGACCTCCAGCTGGCAGTACATCTTGTACGGGATGGAGTTCAGAACCGATCTGGAGCCGATGCGCAGCGCCTATCCGGATGTGGAGGTGGCGCGGCGGGAATTTGGGATGATTCAGCAGGCGGCGGTGAGGGCGCTGGATGATTTGCCGGATCATCGGGGGCTGGTCGAGCAGCTTTGCGCCGAGCACAGGCCGCGCAGCCCGGCCACACATGCCGGTCACGATGACCGCATCGCGGAGCGTAGCCGGATTTGACGAGGTCAGCGCTAAGTAAAGCGACCGGTCCCATGCCAGCGGCTCGGCGTCAATGCGGCACCAGCAGCCTGAACGCCAGGGCGATCAGGCCCACCGCCAGGACACCCCCCACGTAAAGCGCGACGAACCAGCCCGCACGCCCCAGCCACCCTTGCCTGCGCGCGCGCATCAGTGATACCCGGGGTCATCGTGGCGCACCTTGCCGCGGAAAACCCAGTACGACATGGCCGAGTAGACGATGATGATCGGCACGATGATGGCCGCGCCGACCAGCGTGAACTTCTGGCTCGAGGGGGGCGACGATGCCGCCCAGATGTCCAGCGAAGGCGGGATGATGTTCGGGAAGATGCTGATGATCAGCCCGGTGTAGCCGAGGAAGAGAATCGCCGCCGTGAGCACGAACGGTTGTCGATCACGCTTCCGCCGGATGGCGCGCTGGATGCCGAAGACGCAAGCCAGTACCAGAACCGGAACGGGCAGGAAGAAGAAGAGATCGGGCATCGCGAACCAGCGCCGGGCCACGGCATCCTGCCCGAGGACGGTCCATGCGCTTACCACGGCGATGATCGCGAGCAGGGCCCATACCAGCGGCTTCATCGCGACGTAGATGCGCCGCTGGAGGTCGCCGTCGGTCTTCATGATCAACCAGCCGCATGCGAGAGTCGCGTAAGTGACGAGCAGACCCAGCCCGGCGAGAAGTCCGAACGGTGAGAGCCAGTCGAACGGACCGCCGGCAAACTGTCGGTTCACGACGGGGATGCCCTGGAGCAGCGTCCCGAGCACGAGGCCCTGACAAAAGATCGCCGTGGCCGAGCCGAGCATGAAGGCGAGATCCCAGAGGCGTTGCGAACGTCTCGCTTTGGCGCGGATCTCGAAGGCGACGCCACGAAAAATCAGCCCGCAGACCATGCCGATGATCGGCAGGTAGGTCGCCGGTAGCAGGACGGAATAGGCGACAGGGAAGGCCGCATACAGGCTGGCACCGCCAAGGACCATCCAGGTTTCGTTGCCGTCCCATACCGGGGCGACGGTGTTCAACATCACCTGGCGGTCGTGCTCGCGATCGAAGAAGGGAAACAGCAGCCCGATGCCGAGGTCGAAGCCATCGAGCAGCACGTACAGGAAAACACCGAAGGCGATAATGGCCGCCCAGACCATCGGTAGATCGAAGGACATGGCAACCTCACTCGTCGATAGGGTCGGTCGGTCGCGAAAGTGGCCGGTGGTCGAAACGCGGCTGCCCCTTGCCGGTGTCGGAAGCATCTTCTTCCGCGGCGTCGCGTGGCAGGTCCGGACCATTGCGCATGAGCTTCAGCATGTAATAGATACCCGTGCCGAACACCGCGAAGTACACCAGGACCAGGATCATCAGTGAGGTGCCGACCTGCTGAGCGGAGATCGCCGAAACCGCGTCGCGGGTGCGCAATACGCCGTAGACGACCCAGGGCTGCCGTCCGGATTCGGTTGTGATCCACCCGGCCAGCAAGGCGATCAGCCCGGACGGCGCCATGAGCAGGACGAAGCGCTGAAACGCCCGCTGTTCGTAAAGACGTCCACCGCGGCGTAAAACGAGGCCTGCGAGCGCCATGAGCAGGAGAAGCATCCCCATGCCGACCATCACCCGGAAGGACCAGAACACGATGGTGGAGTTGGGCCGGTCCTCTTTGGGGAAGCTCTTCAGCCCCCGAATCTCACCGTCCCACGAATGAGTCAGGATCACACTGCCCAGGTGCGGGACTTTCACCGCGAAGCGCGTCTCTTCCTTGTCCATGTCGGGCCAGCCGACAAGATTCAACGACGTGCCGCCCGTCTCCGTCTCCCAGAGACCCTCGATCGCGGCGATTTTGGCGGGCTGATACTCGCGCGTGTTGATGCCGTGCGCATCGCCGACGACGATCTGGATGGGAACCACGACCAGCAGGAGCCACAATGCCATGGAGAAGGCCTTGCGGATGGCGGCATCCTTCCGTCCACGAAGCAGGTGCCAGGCCGAGCAGGCGGCGACCAGGGTAGCGGCCACGATTAATGCCGCGAGCGCCATGTGCGTCAGGCGGTAAGGGAACGACGGATTGAAAACGATCTTGAGCCAGTCGACCGGAACGATGCGGCCGTCCTGCCAGGTGTATCCCTGTGGGGTGTGCATCCAGCTGTTGGAGGCGAGGATCCAGAACGTCGATATCAACGTCCCTGTGGCCACCATCAGCGTGGCGAAGAAGTGAGCTCGTGGCCCTACCTTATGCCAGCCGAACAGCATGATCCCCAGGAACCCCGCCTCCAGGAAGAATGCGGTAAGCACCTCGTAAGTCAGCAGGGGACCCGTCACTGAGCCGGCTATGGAGGAGAACCCGGACCAGTTCGTACCGAATTCGTAACTCATCACCACGCCGGAGACGACACCCATCGCAAAGCCGACGGCGAATACTTTCGACCAGAAAAAGAACAGGTCACGGTAGACCGTATTCTTCGTCCTCAACCACAGACCTTCGAGCACCGCCAGGTAGCTGGCGAGGCCGATGCTGATGGCGGGGAAGATGATGTGGAAAGAGACGGTGAAGGCGAATTGCCATCGCGCGAGAAGGAGTGCCTGGTCGGTAGGTATCGACACGCGTCAAGCTCCAGCGAAAGATAGGGTAAGCGTATGCCTGTTTCGCGACGGCGGTATTGGTCAAAATGTCGCTGCGGTCATTAGCTGCCCGGTACTGGCTCACATCGCCAGACCGAGTCTGCGGCTCACGGCGAAGGTGGCGTAGAGCAGTCCCGCGAGCAATATCACGAAGACCCCGACGGCTAACCCCACTTTGCCGGCCACGCGTAGTACCGCACGCCGCTCGATCGGGCGGTCCTTTTTCCCTTGCTCGTAATGCCACTTGATGGCCAGGAACATGCCTGTGCCGAAAACGACGACCTTGAAGATGATAAAGGCGATAGGGACCCAATCCATGCTTTCTTCGTTCCGAGCTGTGACTTGCCACTGTCTGTCATGAGGAAATCGCCCTCAAAACGCCGATGATGCCGTCCTCCAGCGCATGCTACCTACGAACAAGCTCCATACATTCGGGACAAATTGTCTCAGCATGCCTATCATGCGGAATCAAAAGGGGGGTGCCATGAAAACCATGTCCGTTCTTTTCTGCGCCGCGAGCGCCGTGGCGATGGTCGCCGGCGTATCGGCCGAGACACCGGCGGTTCCGACCGCCAAAGCCATCGAGCGGACGCTCGACACCAGCGCAGCCGCCTGGTCGGCGGGCGATCTGAAGACCTTTATGGGGTGCTACGAGCGCTCACCGGGCACCCGCTTCGTCAGCGCGAGTGGCACTGTCGTCGGTTACGACGCGATCGAGGCCATGTACGCATCGACCTATAAGAAGCCTGGCGCCGGTCTGGGCAAGCTGAAGCTGGACGTGATCGACGTCAAGGAACTCGGGTCCCAGTATGCCTTTGCGGTCGTCCGCTACCACCTCAAGCCCGACACGGGCGCCGAGGCGTCAGGGCTCTCGACGCTGCTGATGCACAAGGTGGACGGTCGCTGGCTGATCAACAGCGACCATAGTTCCTGAGCACCCTTCACGCCACCTTACTGCGAGCATGACGGCATTGAGAGCACTGTGGTGCCTCATCATCCGGAGAAATAGTCATGTCAGAAAGTGACAAGAGCAGCAGGTCGCCCACGCCGAAAGAGTTCGATGAATCCGCGGCGGAACGTGTCGAAAAGAAGCCGAAAGAAAAAGAATCTCCTCAGCAAACGCACGACGACGAAACTCACGGCTGAGACGCGGCGGGTCGCGGCCTCTACGAGCCGTTCTTTCGCGGTTACACGCGCAATCGATGGGCGCTGGATCCATCCGGGATGTCGAGAATCCTCCCCGACCGAAGCCAGGGAGTATCCCGATAACAAACGATGCTCAGGCAATGTTGCCTTTAGCGTCCATATACGCCAGTCGTCCCAGCCGCGTTGTGAACGACCACATAGCGTCGGCCGGCGAGGGCGCCACCGAGCGCCGCAGCCATGGCACCCAGGATCAGGGCGACGGCGCTACCCAGAGCGGCTTTGGCTGCGGCCTTCGCGGCGGCATCCGCAGCTTCGCGGGCTTTCGCTTCGGCTTCCGCGGTCGCCTGCGCGATCTTGGCCCTGGTCTGCTGATACTGCGTAACCCACGCGTCGACTCGCTGCTCGGCGTCCTGCTGGCTGGCACCGGTCCGTGCCATGACCACATTCACCAGGGCCTGACGGTCGGCCTGCTGAACCGTGTCGCTTCCCGACGTAATGATGCGCTGCGCTACCGCCTGCACATCTTCCCCCGTGCCATTCTGGCTTGCGTTATTCAGCTGATTGACCGCACCCTCGGTCTGCTGTTTGACAGCGTCCGGCTGCAACGCCGGCTTGCCGGTCTGGGCCATCAGCTCCTGAGCCTGAGCCTTCAGCGAATCCATGGTGATGCCGTTGGCCGCCAGCTGTTTCTTCGCTTCGTCCGCCGCTGGACCCGCCGCTGCCGCGAGGCCGCTTCCCGCTGCCGCCGCGGTCGCACCGACCGCCGTGGCGCCGCCCTTTACGACGGATGCGAACGTCGAGGCCACCAGGTAAGCGCCGATCAGGCTGGCCAGGCCCCAGGTCACCAGCCCGTGCAGCATCGCATCCGTCCGGCCAGGCGCGGCCGCAAGATGCCCTGCCACCCAGCCGCCGGCCATGAGAGCAAGCACGCTGCTGATGCCCCACCATGCTGCCGCCCCAAGGCCATAGGCGGACGCGTCTGGCGAATCGTGATGTACCGGATCGGCAACACTAAGGCCAACGCCAGCACCGATGAGGCTCAGCACGAGCTGGATGACGACAGCGATGATGACGCCGGCGAAGATGGATCCCCAGGAAATGCGCCGGAGCAATGGAGCATAGGCATCGCTGCCTGGTGAGGAGTAACCCGATTCGGAATGAATGGTGTTCATAGAAAAGCCCTGTAGCCGCTGACCGGCAAGAAACGCCCGATGAAACCGGTACGCTCGCGCATACCGATGAAGAAGCGCGGACAGTGTCTGGTGCGACGTGATCGAAGCGTGCGTGGGGCGTGTCGTCAACTATTCCGACTGCTTCGACCTTACCGTTGCCCGGGGGCTCACCGGCTACAGGGATGTGACGTCCGGAGCGGGGGCGTCGTCAGTCCAGCGGACGTACCCAGATATTGCGGAAGCTGATCGGCTGTGAATGGTCGCCATGGGCCTGCAGCTTGATCGCCGCCGTCGTGTACGGCTTGTATTTCGGCTTGCCGATGTAGAAGGTCTCGCCAGTCAGTTCGGTGTGGTTTTGCACCAGCACGCCGTTGTGGAACAGCGTGAGGTAGGCCGGTGACTTCACCGAGCCGTCCGCGGCTAACACCGGCGCGGTCCACACGATGTCGTAGGTCTGCCAGTCGCCAGGATGGCGCGCTGCGTTGACCAACGGGGCCGCCTGCTTGTAGATGCTCGCGGCCTGTCCGTTGACATAGGTCTTGTTTTCGAACGAGTCCATGATCTGGACCTCATAACCCTCGTCGCCGGGGCCGGTGGAGGCAAGGAACACGCCGCTGTTGCCGCGGCCCTGGCCCTCGCCGGTGATGTCCTTGGGAATCTGCCATTCCAGGTGCAGCTGATAGCTGTGGAAGCGCTGCCGGGTCTGGATATTGCCCGTGGTCTTGTCGACGGTGACGATGCCGTCGTGCACCTTCCAGGCCGCCGGAGACTGGTCTTTCGATGCCTCCCAGCCACTCAGGTCGTGGCCGTCGAACAGCACGACCGCATCGGACGGCGGCGCGTTCTCCTTCGCACCTGGAGTCACCACCTTCGGTACCGGCTCCCATCGTTCCGTGGCCTTCGGATCGTCTTGTGCCAGGGCGCAGGACGAGCCCAGGCTCGCGACGGTAAAGAGGGTGAACGTGGCGGCGCCGATGCGCTTCATGGGCATTCCTCGGGAAGATGTCATACGGTGCAGATCCTGTAAGCCTCGGCGAACGAATCGAAGGGATTCGGGCGCGATGGCGAAAATTCGTGAGCGATGAATCCCTGGTAGTTCAGATCGGCGATGGCCCTGGCGACGGCGCGATAGTTGAGCTCCTGCGTGCCGTCGATATCGTGGCGGCCAGGTACACCGCCCGTATGGAAGTGACCGATCCACTGGATGTTGTCGCGGATGGTGCGAATCACGTCACCCTCCATGATCTGCATGTGGTAGATGTCGTAAAGCAGCTTCACGCTGGGCGAACCGAGGCCCTTGGTCACGGCCACGCCGAACGCGGTGCGGTCGCCCTGGTAGCCGTGATGGTCCACCTTGCTGTTCAGCAGCTCGAGGCACAGTGTGATGCCGTTTTCCGCAGCGTACGGCGCGATCTTTCCCAGTCCGGCAATGCAGTTGTCGATGGCCCGCTGGTCGTCGATACCGTCCTTGCGGTTGCCGAACATGGTGATGATGTTGGTGACGCCCGCGCGTTTGGCAAGCGGGATCGTGGTCTCGATCTCCCGGATCAGAACGGCATGGTTCGCCGGATCGTTGAAGCCCATCTCGATGAAGTTATCCCGCCTGGCGGGATAACCCATCGATACGGCCAGGCCGTGATCCGTCACCACCGACCACTCATCCGCGTAGAGCAGATCGACGCCTGCGAAGCCGAGGGCCTTCAGCCGCGTGCACAGCTCGGGAAGCGGAGCCCTGGAGGTCCAGCGGCTCAGCGATTGCCTGAGCCGGCCACGGCCGATAGCCGGGGCTCCCACCCTGGGGCCGCTTGTCGCGGCGGAGGCGAGCAGGGGCGCTGCGCCCGCCATCGCCGCGGCCGTGGCGATACGGCCCAGCGCGTTACGGCGCCCGATATCGGTGGGGTCGTCACGCATGCTCATTCGAGCCCCAGTATCTGGCGATTGAACGTACGCTCGCCACCCGACGAAGCGAAATCGTCGAAGGCGCGTTCGGTGACCTTGATGATGTGGTCGCGGATGAAGGGAGCGCCTTCCTGCGCGCCCTGTTGTGCGTCCTTGATGCAGCATTCCCACTCGAGCACCGCCCAGCCGGGGTAGTCGTATTGCGCAAGCTTGCTGAAGATCGCACCGAAATCGATCTGGCCATCGCCCAGGGAACGGAAACGTCCCGGCCGGTCGATCCAGTTCTGGTAGCCACCGTAAACGCCCGAGCGCCCGTCGGGCCGGAACTCGGCGTCCTTCACGTGGAACGCGCGGATACGCTCGTGGTAGTGGTCGATGAACCGCAGGTAGTCCATCTGCTGCAACACCATGTGGCTTGGGTCGAACAGGATGTTCGCCCGCGGATGGTGGTCCACGGCGTCGAGAAAGCGCTCGAAGGTGGCGCCGTCGTGCAGGTCTTCACCCGGGTGCAGTTCGTAACAGACATCGACGCCCGCCTCGTCGAAGGCATCCAGGATCGGCTTCCAGCGCCGGCCCAGCTCCGCGAAGGCTTCGTCGACGAGCCCGGCAGGGCGCTGGGGCCACGGATAGAACAGCTGCCAGGCCAGGGCACCGGAGAACGTGGCGTGCGCCGTGAGGCCGAGGTTCCTGCTGGCGGTTGCCGCGAGCTTGAGTTGCTGCACGGCCCATGCCTGGCGTTCCTGCGGCTTGCCACGCAGCTCCGCGGGAGCGAAGCCGTCGAACAAGCGATCGTAGGCGGGGTGCGACGCCACCAGCTGCCCTTGCAGATGAGTGGAAAGTTCCGTGACCTGAAGGCCGTGCCCGGCCAGCATCCCGATAATGTCGTCGCAGTAAGCCGTGCTAGCGGCGGCGTGCTCGAGATCGAACAGGCGTCGGTCGTTGGAAGGGATCTGCACGCCGACAAAACCAAGCGACGAGGCCCAGCGCGCGATCTCGGGCAGCGAGTTGAAGGGTGCCTCGTCCGATGCGAACTGGGCGAGGAAGATGCCGGGACCCTTGAGTGTCTTCATATCAGATCTTCAGTGAGGCTTCGACCGCCCAGGCATGTCCGTTGCCGGCCTGCGATAGCGGGATATCGGGCTGCCAGCGGGCGGGTACCGGGTCGTACTGAAGCACTTGCGTGCAACCGGGCTGGGAGAGAAAGAAGCCCAGCATGGTGAGCTTCTTGGTCATGAGCACGAAGTCGCTGGCAGGGGGCAGCTTGCCCCCCTTCGGTGCGGCGAGCGCCTCGGCGTGAAGCTTGTTTACCAGCGCTTTGCGCTGCGCGTCGCTCAGCTGGAGAAAGGGCTTGCCACCGGCCTTGTCGAAGGCGGCCGCGGCGTCGAGGTAGCGCGCTTGGTCATCTTTTGCATAGACCGCCTTGAACAGCTGGTCCATGAATAAAGGGACGCCGGCGTCGACCGCGCCCGGCGTATCGGTGCGCGGGATGATGATGTCCGACACCGCGCCAACGAGGCTGTACTGCGCCGGGTCGAAGAATTCGGGCCTGGCGGCCGGTGCTTGCGACGCGGCGTGCGCGTCGAACACCGCCAGGAGGGACGGTCCCGCGATGGCGCCGATGGCCAGCGCGGACATGCTTTTCAACCATTCGCGACGATTCATGGGCGGTCCTCAGAGATTGCCGCGCTTGAGTTCTTCCACGGCGTGGTTGGCCGCGCGTGCGGTCAGCGCCATGTAAGTGAGGGACGGGTTCTGGCAGCCGGATGAGGTCATGGCCGAGCCATCGGTCACGTAGACGTTCTTGCAGGCGTGCATCTGGTTCCATCCGTTGAGCACCGAGGTCTTCGGATCGCGGCCCATGCGTGCGGTACCCATTTCATGGATGCCGGCGCCGACGTTCGCCTTCATCGTGAAGTGGCTCACGTCGCGGTAACCCGCACCGGTGAGCATCTCCACCGCGTCGTCGATGATCGCCTTGCCCATCGCGATCTCGTTTTCCTGGTGGGCCGCGTCGAAGTTGAGGACCGGCATGCCGTACTTGTCCTTGTGGCTGCGATCCAGCGTCACGAAGTTCTTGTGCGAGGGCAGCATCTCGCCGAAGCCCATCATCGAGACGTACCACGGGCCGGGCTCCTGGGCGGCGCGCTTCAGGTCTTCACCCAGCGCGGCCTGGTCGACGAGGCGGGTCCAGTCCTGGCGGCCCGCGCCTCCCTGGAAGCCGAACCCGCGCAGGTACTTCTGCCGGTCGCTGCCGATGTTGCGATAGCGCGGGATGTAGAAGCCCGTGGGCCGGCGGCCGGCGTAGTAGCGGTCTTCATGACCCTCCACCATGGCGCGCGCACCGGTCCCGAAGAGGTGATCCATGATGTTGTGGCCGAGCTCGCCGCTGTCGTTGCCGAAGCCGTTCGGGAAGCGGGTGGAGGTGGAGTTCATCAGGATGTGTGCGGTGCCGAACGTGGAGGCGCACATGAAGATCACTTTGGCGAAGTATTCGGTCTGGTGCCCGGTGTTGGCATCGAGCACGCGCACGCCGGTGGCCTTGCCCTTGTCGTTGTCGTAGATCAGCTCGTACACGATGGCGTCGGTCACCATCGTCATGTTGCCCGTGCGCTCGGCGGAGGGCAGGGTGGACGAGTTGCTGCTGAAGTAACCGCCGAAGGGACAACCGCGCATGCACATGTTGCGGTACTGGCAGGTGCCACGCTGCGGGCTCTGGTCATGCTTGAGCGGGGCGGACAGGTTCGCGGTACGCCCGATGATCAGCTTGCGCCTGAACTTGCTGTCCAGCTTGGCCTGAAAATCCTTCTCGACGCAGTTGAGGTCCATGGGCGGCAGGTAATTGCCGTCCGGCAACTGCGCCAGATGATCGTTGTTGCCACTGACGCCGATGAAATGCTCGACGTGGTCGTACCACGGGGCGATATCGTCGTATCGGATGGGCCAGTCCACGCCCACGCCTTCCTTGCCGTTGGCCTCGAAGTCCATCGGGCTGAGACGGTAGCTCTGCCGGCCCCACATCAGCGAGCGTCCGCCGACGTGGTAGCCGCGGAACCAGTCGAACGGCTTGGTTTCTTCGTACGGGTTGTCGATGTCGTCGGCAAACCAGTGCTTGGTCGACTGGGTGATGCCGTAAAACGACGGGCGCGTGTGCTTGGGCCAGCGGGCGAGGTCCTCCTGCGTCGGCTCGTCACCGTATGGCAATTCCCACGGCGCCTTCATGGCGGTGGGGTAATCCAGGTGCTTCACCATCGGGCCGCGGTCGAGCACGAGCGTCTTCAGCCCTTTCTCGGTGAGTTCCTTCGCCGCCCAGCCACCGCTGACACCGGTGCCGACAACGATCGCGTCGTATGTGTTCTTTTCCATGCTCAAGCCTTCAGCGCAGCGGATGCAGGTAGTTGAAATCGACGCGTGCGGCGTCAAGCGAACTCATGCGGGTGTACGGGCCTTCCTGCTCGACGAAGCAGTGCTTCAGTCCGTTGGCCTCGGCCGCCGCCATGATCGGTTTGTAATCCAGCGTGCCGCGTCCAAGCTCGGCGCCCGGGTAATCACCCGCATGGCCGGGAAGGAAATCCTTGGCGTGCATCAGCGCGATGCGGCCCGGGTTGGCCTTGAAATACGCGGCCGGGTCCTTGCCACCCGCATGCGCCCAGCCACAGTCCAGCTCGAAGTGCACGAACGTGGGGTCGGTCTCCGCAAGCAGGATGTCGTAAAACGTCTTCCCGTCGCCCACGTCGGTGAACTCGGCGTGGTGGTTGTGGTACGCGTAGCGCAGGCCGGCTTCGTGGGCTTTCTTGCCCAGCGTATTCGCACGTGCGGCGATGCGCCTGGCGTCATCCAGGGTGTAGGTCGGCTCGCCCGGCTTCCCGCTTTCTTTTTGCAGGATCGACGGCAGCGAGCTGCTGACGATGTACTGCGCGCCGAGCGTATGCGCGGCCTTTATGCCCGGCTCGAAGCCGAGGCTGTCGAAGTGCAGGCTCGGACAGCCCAGACCGGCGACCTTCAACTGGTCGCGCAGGGTCTCGGCCGTGCTGGTCACGATGGCTTCGATCTCCGTATACCCGATCGCCTTGAGCGTTCTGAGCGTGCCGGCGGGATCGGCCTGATAGGCGTCGAGCACCATGTACAGCTGGATGCCGAGGCCCTTGCCCGTCGATGCGGCGGCAAGGAGTTTGTCTGGCGCAGCGAGGCCGAGGCCCAGCGCGGTGCCGAACACCGCGGAGCGCGCGAGGAATTGCCTGCGATTCATCATGTGGGACGAGTTCCGGGTGAGTGGGCGCCGACGACGCCACTGGCGATGGCCGCCTTGCGATCCTTGAACAGCAGGACGAACAGGGCGAAGACGGCGGCGGCGAAGGCGCCGGCGATGATCCAGATGCCATGCCAGTCATGGCTGCCATCGGCGCGGGTATAGGTCTGGACCACGATGCCCGAAAGCCACGAGCCCACGAACATGCCCAGGCCGTACGTGAGGAAGGTGATCAGGCCCTGTGTGGCCGCGCGCAACGCTGGCGGTGCCTCGCGGTCGATGTAGATCTGGCCGACGACGAAGAAGAAATCGAAGCAGACGCCGTGCAGGACGATGCCCAACCAGAGCATCCACATCAGCTCGCCGCTGCCGCCGAAGGCGAACATGCCGTAGCGCACCACCCAGGCGAGCATGCCGACGGCGAGCATCCACTTCACCCCGAGGCGGCGGAAGAACCAGGGGATGAGCAGCATGAAGAACAGCTCGGACATCTGCCCGCCGGTCATCTTGCCGGCGGCGTTCACCACGCCGACCTCGTTGAGGAACAGATTGGTGAAGGCGTAATAGAACTGCAGGGGGATACAGATCAGGAACGAGGCGAGGGCGAACACGAACATGGAACGCTCGCGCAGCAGGTGCAGCGATTCCAGCGGCAGGGCATGGCGCAGTTCGAAACGGGTATGGCGAGCCAGCGGCGGTGTCGGCGGGAGGGTGAAGCAGTAACCTGCCATCACCACCGAGAGGCCGGCAGCCAGGAGCAGGGGAGATGCCGTGGCTTCCACGCCCCATGCGCCGACCACCAGGCCGACCACGATCCAGCCGATACTGCCGAACACGCGAATGGCGCCGAATTCCTCCTGCGGACTCGCGATGTGGCGCATGGCCAGCGACGCCGTGAGGGCCAGCGTCGGCATGTAGCACAGGCTGTAGGCAAGCAGCGGCGCGTAGACCATCGCGAACGTCGTCTGCTGCGCGGCAACCACCAACAGGACGGCACCGAGCAGATGCAGCAGTGTCAGCACCCGCCGCGTATCGAACAGGCGATCGGCGAGCAGACCGACGAACAGCGGTGAAATGATCGCGCCGACGGCGGTGGTCCCGGCGACAGCACCGATTTCCGTGCCGGTGAAATGCAACGTCTTGCCGAGCCAGGTGCCGACGGTGACGTACCACGCACCCCAGATTCCGAACTCGAAAAGCATCATCACTCTAAGGCGCCATTTCATCCGCGTTTCCTCGTGGGTCGTGTGGGGGCGAGTGGATCTTCAACGGGCTGCCACGCGCCGCCGGCGGCATGGCTTCTGAGCATGGCGTCCACGACGAGGCTGTTGCGGTAGCCGTCGGCGAACGTCGGCAGCGCAAGGGGTTTCGCCTTGGCCGTGGCGCCGGCGCGGATCCATGCGTAGGCATCCGCGATCACATTGCGGAACGCATCCGCCCAGGCTTCGGGATGGCCCGCCGGCAAGTGGGCGTACGCACGCGCGCCGGGCTCCATCAAGGCGGGATCGCGCGTGAGCACCTGGTTGGCCTTGTCGTGATGACCCAGCCACAGTTCGTTGGGCTGTTCCTGCCGCCACGCCAGCGAGCCTTCGCGCCCGTTCACCTCGAGACGCAGATCGTTCTTGTGACCCGGCAGCACCTGGCCCACGGTGACGCAGCCGCGTGCGCCGTTATCGAAGCGCAGCAGCACACTGGCGAGGTCTTCGCTGGTGATCTTGCGTCGCTTGCCGGAGCGCGTCGCCGACCCGGAAAAGGCTTTTGCCGAAGCATCCGGCGCCTCACGTACCGGCACGACCGTGTGCAGGTCGGCCAGCACGGCGGTGATCCGCGCGCCGGTCACATGTTCGGACAGGTCGCACCAGTGCGACCCGATATCGCCCAGCGCGGAGCTGGCCCCGCCGAGCCTGGGGTCCAGCCGCCAGCTATACGCACGTTCGTCGGTGAGCCAGTCCTGCAGGTAGCACCCATGCACGAAGACAGGCTTGCCGATCGCCTTATCGGCGACCATGGCACGCGCCTGCTGCACGAGGGGATAGCCGCGATAGTTGAAGGTGACGACGTGGGCGAGGTTCGCCTCGCGCGCGGCTTCGTAAAGCTCCCGTGCCTCCTGCATGGTCGCGGCCAGTGGCTTGTCGGAAATGACGTGCTTGCCGGCGCGCAACGCCGCCAGAGAAACCTCGCGGTGCAGATGGTTCGGCGTGGTGTTGTGCACGACCTGAACGGCAGGGTCGGCAAGCAGTTCGCGGTAATCCGCATACGCCTTGCCGGCATTCAACTCACGCGCCCGTTTCGTCGTGGATTCGAGACGGGAGCCGGCAATGCCGACGATGTCGACATCTCCCAGCCGACGCACGGCGTCCAGGTGATGGGCTGCGATGAAGCCTGGGCCGACGAGCCCCATGCCGAGACTCATCGATCGGTCGTCCTGGCGCTTGTCGATAGCGACTGGCTTGCCATGTTTCCCCCGACGGTCTTATGCCGCCGAAATGTATTCGATTACATTCGATGCCACGCGGTGCGAAATAAGTGCGACCTGCATGGATTTCCCATATTCACCGCGTCGGGTGATGGCACCGCGCCCTGAACATGCCAAGATATGTATCAGACGTACGAAGCGACCTGCAACGATTTTATGTAATCCATTACATTGCGGCGCAGCATATTTTCATTGCGGCCAGCGCTTGCTGGCCAGTTCGAAAAGGCTGTGCAAAAGGATGATCAGCGCGTGAGTGCCGACGAAACAAAGCGGAAAGGGAAACGGGCCGCTCCGGACAAGGAGGCGCTCGCCGATGTTGCGCCGCGTCCTGCACGCGTGCGTACGGTGAAGGAGATCGCGGCCATCGCGGAGGTTTCCGTTGCAACTGTCTCTCGAGCGCTGCAGCGTCCCGAGTTGGTCAGCGAAGAGACGAGGCTGCGCATCCACGAGGTGGTCAGGCGGCTCGGCTATACACCGAACGCTCTTGCGCGCAATCTGCGCACGGCCCGGACACGCCTGATCATCGCGTTGCTCCCGGACATCGCCAACCCGTTCTTCTCGGAAGTGATCAGAGGTATCGAGCAGGTGGCGTACGAGAAGGGCTATTCCGTCCTCCTCGGTGAGACGCAGAGCAGCCTGGTGCGGGAACAGACGTATGCCGACATGGTCGCGGCGCGCCAGGCGGACGGCATCATCACCATGTTCCATCGCGTTCCGGCCATTCCGATGGACGGCCGTCTGCCGCTCGTCAACGCTTGCGAGTACGTCAAGGACAGCGCTATTTCCAGCGTCTATGTCGACAACGTCGGCGCGGCCGCCGCGGCCGTCGAGTACCTCGTGACACTGGGCCATCGCGATATCGCGTTCATCGCCGGCCCCGGCTCCAGCCCCATCTGCGTCGACCGCGAAGAGGGCTACCACCTCGCTCTTAAGCGGGCGAAGATCGTTGCGGATCCGGCGCTGACCGCCATCGGTGATTTCTCCATCGAAGCGGGGGAGCGCGCCGTCGAGATGTTCCTGTCGCAGGGTCGGTCCTTCAGCGCCGTGTTCTGCTCGAATGACGAAATGGCCATCGGCGCGATGCGCGCGCTGACCGCCGCAGGCCTGCGCATTCCGGAGGACGTGTCGGTCGTCGGTTTCGACGACATACGTTTCTCCCGCTACACGTCACCCCCGCTGACCACCGTGTCCCAGCCGAAGAACGCGCTGGGCCGCGAAGCCATGACCATGCTCATCGAAATCCTCAACGATCCCCAGGTGCCTCCGCGCAAGCGCGTGCTGTCAGCCGATCTGGTTGTCCGTGGCTCCACGGGTCCTCGTCGGGACCGGTAATCGTTGCACTGCAAGAGGCGATCATTCTCCATGACTGACGAACCAAAGATCGAGAAAGCGCAGCCCACCCGCACCGCCGAGACTAGCGCGGGCCATCCGGACAGCGTCAACAGTTCACGCCGCAGCTTCATCGCCGGCACGGCCATGGCGGCGACCGGGCTGCTGATCCTGCCCCGCCATGTCCTCGGCGGTCCTCGCCATACCGCACCCAGCGACCGGCTGAATATCGCCGGCATCGGCGTCGGTGGGATGGGCGCCGCCAACATGCGCGCCCTGGCCAGCGAGAACATCGTCGCCCTGTGCGACGTCGACTGGGGCTATACGGATACATCCTTCCGCAAGATGTTCGCCGGGGTTGGCGAACTCCAGGCCCGGCTTGCCAGGGCGCCGACCGCTGCCAGGCGCAAGGAACTGGAGGACCGGATCGCGCAGACGAAGCTGCTGTCCGGCAAGTTCGATTCCATCAAGCGCTACACCGATTACCGCAAGATGCTCGAGCAGCAGAAGGATATCGACGCGGTGGTCATCGCCACACCCGATCACCTGCACGCGGTGATCGCCAGCGCGGCCATGAGCCTGGGCAAACACGTCTACGTACAGAAGCCGCTCACCTGGTCCATCTTCGAAGCCCGCGAAATGGCACGCAAAGCACGGGAAAACCCGAAGATCGTCACGCAGATGGGCAACCAGGGCCATTCCACCGACGACACCCGCCTGATCCACGAATACATCGACGCCGGCGCGATCGGCGAGGTGCGCGAGGTGCACGCATGGACGAACCGGCCGCTCGGCTACTGGCCTCAGGGCGTGCCACGTCCGCGCGCCGTACCGAAGCCCGACGACGCAAGCTGGGACATGGATGCGGTGAACAGCCGCCTTGCCAATGCCATGGCCGGCAACTATCCCATGCCGAAAGGTCTGGAGTGGGACCTGTTTCTGGGCCCGGGCCCTGTCATCGAGTACCACCCGCTCTATCACCCATTCAACTGGCGCGGCTGGACGGACTGGGGCGTGGGTGCGATCGGCGACATGGGCGCGCACCTGATCGATTCGCCGTTCTGGTCGCTCGACCTCGGCTTCCCGACCTCGGTGGAAACGGTCTCGACTCCTTTCAACCACGAGTCGTACCCCACCGCGACGATGACGTACTACGACTTCCCGGCTCGCGGCGACAAGCCGCCCGTCCGGCTCACGTGGTACGACGGCGCGCTGCTGCCGCCTGGGCTCGAGGCGCTGGGGGCAGGGCAGATGCACGATGGTGGCGTGCTGTACGTGGGTGACAAGGGCAAGCTGGTGCACGAAACCTATGGCGACAACCCGCGCCTGCTACCGCACTCGCTGCAGGAGTCGGTGGGTACGCCGCCGCGGAAGTTCGCCCGCATCGAAACCTCGCACGAAATGAACTGGGTGGATGCCTGCAAGGGCAAGGGGGAGACGACGTCGCCTTTTGAATACGCCGCGCGGCTGACCGAGGTGATGTTGCTGGGCGTCGTGTCGCTGCGAGCGGGTGGGCGCATCGAATACGATGCGCAGAATATGCGGGTCACCAATATGGCGGAGGCGAATCAGTTCCTGCGGCGGGATTATCGGGCAGGGTGGTCGTTGTAACGGCGTTCGTTCTTCTGATCTGCCGGGCTGGTGATGCCAGAGCCGCAGTCCGGCATCAGTTGTCCCCCTGGGTCTGTGCGCGAGGCAATGTGACCGCACGAACAAAGGCCGCCAGATCGCGATTGAAGCGCTCGGGCTCCTCGAGGAACGGTGCGTGGCCGGATGCGGCGTAGAGCTTGCTCTGAATCCGCGGGTTGATGGCTTTCGCCCTCGCGATGCTCGGCCCCGGCATGACCAGGGCATCGTGTTCGCCATAGATCAGCAGCAGCGGGATCTTTGCCTTGCTCAGTCCTTCGGCCGCATCGACCGTCATCGATGGCACGGCCCGCTGCATCTCCCAGGAAGCGAGCGCCGCATTCGCCAACAGGCGCGAGAACGTGGTCGCGTCAGGTTCGTCATGGAAGCACAGCCTGAGGAAGGCGCGTTCCCCGTCCAGGTGGTTCTTCAGGGCGGTGGAGGTCATGTCGCGATAAACCTCCGGGTGGGCCGTGATCTGGTCGGGCTTCAACTCGATCACGCCGTCGACATAGACCGCGCCGGCGACGTCGCCATCGCCATGGGTCGCCAGATAATTCGAGATGACCGCACCGCCTAACGACCATCCCACGAGCACGGGCTTATGTGCTCCTGTCGTTTCGATGACCGCAGCCAGGTCATCGGCCCAGCGCCGTCCATCGCGGTAGGCGTCGGGATCCGTGGGCTTGCCGGACAGGCCGTGGCCGCGCAGGTCATACGTGATCAGCCGGTAATGGCGCAGGCGAGGATCCTGCAACTGCTTTTCCCAGTTGAGCCGGCTTCCGAGGAGGCCATGGATCAGGATGACCGGAGGACCGGCGGGATCGCCGGTTTCCTGCACGGCGAGGACGACGCCATCGGAGGCGGTGACGGTGTACGCCTTGTTTTCCGCATGCGCCGCCGGCGATCCCGCCAGCATCGCAAAGACGATCAGCATCGCACCGAACGCGCGATAGAACCTCGACAGACACATAAATGATGACTCCTGGGTCGGTTGGACAAGCCCAGTCTGAACCCTCACACTGATGTGACTGTCAAGCGAAAAACGGTGTCGCCTTCCATGTCTAAGCCACCGGCAGAAATGACCATCGGCGCGCTCGCGAAGGAAAGCGGTGCAAGCTTGCGATCAATCCGCCACTACGATGACAACGGGCTGCTGACCTCTGCTCGAGCGCTGAATGGCTACCGGCTGTTTTCCCGGGCTGCCGTGACGCAGGTCCGGCAAATCCAGCGCCTGATCGCCGCGGGATTCAGTCTGGCCGAGATTCGCGGATTTCCCGACTGCATGCGCATGATCGAAGGTGCCGCGGCCTGTTCGGAAACCAGTGACGTGCAACGCCGGCGGCTCGCTTCCGTTGAGCGCCAGATCGCAGAACTGGAGCGGCGACGGGCCGAACTGCGCGGGATGCTGTCCGAAGGTGTCTAGCGCGCCGGAGGCCTCACGAAGATTACCGGTCGACGCGCGTCCAGAGCCGATCGGAATTCTCGTCACGGTCCATGAAGCCGGTGACCTTACCTCCGGCATCACGTTGCAAGACCTTTCGGACGTAGAGGTTGTCCGGCTGGAACAGCACGTCGCGGGCTTCGGCCTCGAGGATCTCGGGTTGCTTGCCGGAGCGTTGCCCTGAGATTTTCAGGCCATGCCGTTCGATCCGATATGTCGCGTCGCCGTTCCCATACGTCCCGACCCATGGATCGATGTCCTGCGGGTTAAGCGCGATTGCCGGAGGATTCCGGCGTATCCGATCGGTATGCACGAGGCGCAGCCGCCATTCTCCGTCGACGCGTTGCCAGGTCTCGGTCATCAACAGATGCGATCCTTCGTCGACTGCTTGCCCGGCCTTTGTGGAACATCGTCGCGATGGAAGACCTGCACCGTATCGCCGATCTGCTGGGCTTCGTAATCCACGATGATCAGCGCCTTGTAGCCATCTTCGGCGAGCTCGCTCAGGAATTCGGCGCGACGCGAGACGTGACCCTCTTCGACGTACATGAAGTCGGACGTCGTCAACCGGCGCCATGTCTCCCGATCGCCCCGGTGGACAGCTTCGAGAAGCAGCTCGTCGTTGTGACGCAGTGTCTTGACAATCTGGGGATCCGGCGGAAGCGACTGGGCGTGAGCGGCGCTGGTGAGCGCGATGCAGAGAGCAAGGGACATCCTGGAGCCACGATTCATCGCTTTCCACACGTGATGTTGGGTCGTGGCGGAAGACTAAGTGCGGCGTGTGCCGGTGACAACGTGGAGTAGGGTCGAGCGTTGCTGACGATGAGCGACTTCGTTTTTGACCGCACTGATGAGGGACACGTCATCCATTGCCTGGCGGCGCTACCTCGCCTGCGTCAACCCCAGATAGCCGTAGACAGCGCGCGCAACGGGCAGACGCAGACACACATGAAGGACGGCCGTGAATTAGGAAAAAAAGCGCACTTTTTCCCCTAACATACGGATTTTGCTAGTAATTAAGGATTCGATCTCTCGCCGATCAGTGTGCGGGCAACACGGCACTCCCCACGCCGCGTTGCTGCCGTCTGGCCCGTTGCCACTTCACGCATCGAGATCGGCGGCAGCCTCGTCCACGGTCCCAGACGCCTGCGGCGTTAGTAACCGCCTGGCGAGATCGTGCGGCGCACTTAAGCGTTAATCACTGGGGCACTCACGGGTGGCCACTTGTCCCTTGCTTGGCTAGGCGGCAAAGGGCTTCGCTTCTCGATTCTTCGCGTAGCAGCATTTAACAGCGCTCGCACGCTTACCGGAAAACGACGGCGGTTTTCGGGAAACGTGGCGTAGTCGAAACACACCTCGAGCAGTCTATTGCAGTGACGTTCGGCGATGACCCGCCAGTGATAGTTGAGCGTCTCATCACCCCACGGATCATCCGGATGGTTCGCGTTATGAAGGATTTTTAACCGCTCGAAGTCCACAGTCCGGGTGCGTGGATCGAGTTCTCGATTTATGAAGCCGCGCAGCGTATCGCCTACGTGCTTGTGCATCGAGGTCGTAACCAAGTGTTCGCCATCGCGCAGCTCCCGATTCGCCGCTTCAACCGCGAGGGGAATATTCTTGTGACCGCCAACGAATAGCTGGTGGTACAACTCGCGCATCGACGACGCCAATGTAGTTGTGCTGACCTTGGCATTGAAACCAATGATCGACGAGAACGGAGCGAATGAGTCGATACTCCACATGTCGAGGCCTGCCAGGCCGAAGCACGACGCACCCACAACCAGCAGGCGGCATTGAGAATCGTGATTCAGGGCGCGCAAGTATGGCGCTATTTCCGACCAGGTGAGTTCTTGCTCAATTCCGCCGCGTTGGGAAAAGCAGATTCCGGCGCGATCGGCGCCGTCTTCGCGGTCTGTGAATCCATGTGCTTCAAAGTGCACGATAGGGATTTCACCGGTCGCTTTGAGGTGCGCATGCGCCTCCGTTAGTGCGGCGATAATATCGTCACGCGTCCAGCAGACACGCAGTTCGACACGTTGCCATTGCTCGATCACCTCAGCGAGTTCGGAGCCGGTGCGACGCTCGCCGTCGTTTAGAGGCAACCACTCGATCACTAAGACGTATGAAGCCGCGACTGGTGAATGTTGATGGCGCGGTGGCTTTGGGCGCTGCGCCTTCGTTCGACTTGCTTTCCCCACGGTTGAATTCCCCATCTTCCGCCAAGAATGCCGGTGTTCGTGTACGTGACCATGACCAGACACGGTCGACGCTGAGCGGATCTCGAGCTCCACTCAGCACTACCGCGTCGGGCTTACCCGTGCTTCGCCTCCATAGTGACGCTCAGCGTCGTCTGCCCGAGCTGGATAGCGAGGAAGCAGCGGATAGGAAGGGTTTTTATGGCCTTCAAAAGGCCTAGCACAGCGATCAACGAGCTCATCGAAGAGGCTCCAAAGGTCAGGCTTTTCTCGTTCCCGCGACGAGAGTTCTGAGTGGCATGCACACTGGAAGGGGAAGACTCTCCCAGCGACACCCTTTAAAACCGCACCCATGGGCAGGTAACGGTTGCTGGCAGGTTCTCGGACTTCGTGGACGGGGACGCCTTTCGGATCCGGGCCTAGCCGTCGCTTCCCGACCACTGAGGGTCAGTGCATCTGACGGGTTCGTTTCCACTTACCGCTGAGGGACAGTTCCGGATTTGCAACGGATCCCCTATTAAGTCCGACGGGCACTCGCGCCTCTTCGGACACCAACGGAACGCACGATATAGATGCATCGCGCCTTCGTCAACACAAGATGTGGGATCTAAGCATTGTTCCACATCGCTCTATCGACATTAGCCCGCATTATTGCGGGATGGGTACGGATGGGGCAACCCCAATGCAATTCAGTCACATGATGGTGTGGTCGAGGCTGCCAGATAATGCAACCCGTAGACTTACTGTCGATACCTCGCTAAAAAACAACGGGCCATCGCGGTTTCTAGCATCGCTATAAATGATAGAGCACTGCCGTGGCTGCAGGCGGGGGCTGCGCCGCGACATTAGCGGGCGCCCTTCAATGATATGCGCATGTCTCATCGGCGTCGTCCCGTCTCATTGATTCAATGGCCAGGTATAAATGATGAAGTATCTACAACTTAAAGCTCGCACCTCGGAATATGTTCGGTTCCACCGCCCCCTGCTATTGGCGGTTGGTGCCTGTACTACTGCAAAGATTATTGCGACGCGTGGTTGGCCTTTTTCATCTATGGAGGCTAGGGCGGAGTGGGGCGTCGCTGTTCTGATTCTCGCGACGTCTGTTGCCTACCTTTGGATTGCTCGATTGATTCCTCAGGCTCTGGTGATTCGTGAACACGAACTCTACGGAAGCGTACTTTTGTACGTCGCTATAGCTTTGCTGGTAATCCTTCAATGCGCGGGCTTCGGCTGGGCCGCGTATGACCTATTTAGTCCCGCCGCTGCAAATGGTGTCAGGGTCACGCGCACTGACGCCATTTACTTCTCTGCCGTGACGTTCACCACGCTCGGTTATGGCGACTTCGTTCCTAATGCGGGGGCCGGGCGCGCGCTCGCGATATTTGAAGCTATGTTGGGCACCGCTCACTCAGTCTTCTTCGTGCTCGTGTTTCTTCGAGGAG
Source organism: Dyella sp. 333MFSha (assembly GCF_900102405.1). Lineage (NCBI taxonomy): Bacteria > Pseudomonadati > Pseudomonadota > Gammaproteobacteria > Lysobacterales > Rhodanobacteraceae > Dyella > Dyella sp. 333MFSha. The sequence goes on from NZ_FNBR01000001.1 coordinate 1,206,713, forward strand.
GAGCGATTTCTGAGCAAGGTCGGAGACATGGCGAATGAGCCACAGCAGCCAAACCTGCAGTCGGTCGGGTTCCTTGTCGGCTCGCAGCTAACAATTCGGGGGGCTCAAGCGGAAATCAGCGGATTTAGTTCGGTGACCTGGTGTCCAGTCGCATGACGGCGTGGCGCGCTTGCCCGATAATTGGCTTGGGCTCATTGTCGCGACGACGAAGGTGCCAACTTTTGATCGGGTCGCCGAATGAGTGGCAACTATCGGTGCGACCTGCGCGTTTGGTATCGCGATTCGGTGGCGAGGTTGCAACTAAGGATGCCGGAACGACGCAACTGACGATCGAGCGTCAATTGGACTAAGACATGAGGACTTTACGAAAACAATTCGCAAGTTGACATAATATACATTATGCGAATAACCGTAACGGTCCTGCCGTTACGAAAAAAGCCCCTCGTGTTCGCTCGTGGCTCATCTCCTGGGATGAGTTCCGCGAGCTTCGCATGACCTGTTTCCTTAGCCAGAAGCGCTGCGCTGCTTTCCTCGGCGTGCCGATGCGCACCGTCCAGAATTGGGACAACGGTCAGCGGCGTGTGCCTTGGTCGGTCGTTAGACTGCTCCGGCTGCTTCGCCTGGGCGACTTGGGTGCGCTCGAGGACGGCTGGGATGACTTCAAACTCGTTCGCGGCAAGCTCGTCACCCCGGATGGTCGTGTGTTTCAGCAGTCCGACATGCGCCACTGGTGGATAACCGTCGAACATGCCCACCTGTGCCTCAAGCGGTACGAGGACGAGGCGCGGAGTGTGGGGCGTAGACCTGCGCTGACGCTTCAACCCGAAGTCGTGGAAGCCCGTGTGCTTGTCGAAGCCCTGCCCTCGCCGGTCGAAGCCGCTGCTCAGCTGAACCAGCTTTTGGGGCTGTCTTTGCAGACCTCTGGTATTCGTGCCCTTGCCTCACCTGCCGGTGACCTCGCTCGGAAAGATAGACCGTGCAGCGCTGCGTGCCATCGACCTGACTTCAGTCGCGCCGCCTCGTGTCCACGCTCCGGCGACACCACGAGGGACAGCCGTGGCGCAACTTCTAGGCGAGCTCTGCCGGTTGCCCATCGAGATGATTGATGTTTCCAAGAACTTCGCCGAACTCGGTGCGAACTCGGCGTTGCTCAGTCAGTTTGTCGTTCGCCTGAATGCGCTTTCCCCGCCGCGAGCGGCGACCATCACCGATGTTTACCTATATCCAAGCGTTCGTTCGCTGGCGACAGCCCTGGGAAGCACGGGGCCGGCGCCGGAAGACGGGCAGCGAACGATGGAGACGAGTGCGCGCGCCGACGCGCGGCGTGTCGCCTTGTCGCGTCGCGGCGCGGGTGTGCGGTAGTCCTTGGCGGCGTCAGGCCAGGGCCGCCTCGATACACGCCATCACGTCGGCCTGAGACGAATGGATGAAAAAGTGATCGCCATGAAACCATCGCACCTCGCCCACGCGCTGTGATTCGTCGAGCCAGGGCGCGACCCGTGCGTGCGGCGTATACGGGTCACGCGTGCCCGCCAAGACGGTAATGGGCACGTCCAGTGGCGCCGGTGCCTGATAGGCATACGTGCCGCCGATACTGAAATCCGCACGCAGGATGGGAAGAAATAGCTGGAGCAACTCTCGGTTGGCGAGCACGGCTTGGGGCGTGCCGTTGAGTCGATGCAGTTCGTCGACAAGCGCGGCGTCCGAGAGCAGATGCATCGTTCCGGGTGAGCGAAGGCGCGGCGCCTCGCAACCGGACACAAAGAGACGGGCGGGCGCCCTGTCGTACACATGTATTAGCCGGCGCGTCACCTCAAAAGCCAGCAATGCCCCCATGCTGTGACCGAAGACCGCGAATGGCACGTCGTCCTCCTCAGCGATCAGCGGCGCCACCGCATCGACGACGGCATCCAGCGAGCGAAGCGGCGTTTCGCGAATCCGCGCACCGCGGCCGGGCAACTGGATGTCACACACCTCTACCTCCTCCCCGAGCGCAGCCTGCCACGGTGCATAAAAACCCGCTTGACCGCCCGAGTAAGGAAAGCAAAACAGCCTCATACTTGGTGCAATCTGGCGGCGGCGAACAAACCAGGGTGAATCGATTTCCATGTGGTGTCAGCTTCGATCGGCAGGACGATCTGACAAGATAACCGCGTGGTGCCTGCTGACACACGGTGTCCTTGATGCGATGACGAATACGCGCGGAACAGCCGTACGCTGCGTCACCGCGTGGGTGCATGTCAGCGGGCGCTCGACGCCGGACTCAGTGGCCGGATTCACGAGATTGAATGATCGGCGCGGACGTTGATGCCGCCTCGTCCTCTCGTTCGCTCGTCGTCCGAAGGGTGAACCGTGCACGCAGACGTCGATTGAGCGGGTCACCGTAGAACCGTGCTACGGCCCAGGCGAACACGGCAGAGAGGACGAAGAACAACGCAAGCATAGGTAGCTTATTCTCCGGGCTCATTTTCGCCCGCGGCACGAGGTCCCCCATGATGCCCAGCACCACGATGTGGAAGAGGTAGAGCTCGTAGCTGTGCGAGCCGAACCACGCCAGCGGACTACCAGCGCGACGTACCAAGACGCCAGCCGGCAAGCGCGACACCGCTATCAGGAAGATCGCAGCGGCGATGCCCATCAGTGTCGCACCGAACGCTTCGTTGCCAGCGATACCCTGCATATAGACCCAGCACATCGCGACGAAGGCCAGCGTAGCCAGCACACGTCTCAACGGCACTGTCCACGTCACCAGGTTTGCGGCGATAGCCGCCGCGCAACCGTAGACGAGCATGTCCACGCAGGCCAGGTTGCCACACATGAAGAACAACTCGTCGTCGCTATGCAACCACCGGTAAGCAGGGGCCACGACGATGCCGGCGATCGCCAGCAACACGATCTGCCAGCGACGACGCGCGATTACCAGGACCAGTGGATAGAGCAGGTAGAAAACCTCCTCCACTGAAAGCGACCAGTAGATGTTCATCGCATAGTTGAAATAGCCCACCGACTCCATGAGGATGTTGTGCCAGAACGTCAGCACCGATAGGTTGGCGATCACGAAGAAGCCGTTGCCGAAATCCACCTGTTTGTTCGCGTTGGCGAAGTTCGAAAGGCCGACCAGGCCGAGCACGGTGATGATCACCAGGGCCAGCACCACCGAGGGATACAGGCGGAACAGGCGCAACTTGTAGAAGTGCGTGATGTTAACCCCAGTCAGCGAGCCGTAGCGGCGCAGGATGTTCGAGGTGATCAGGAAGCCCGAGATTACGAAGAACACTGAGACGCCATAATTGCCATTGAAGAAGATGGTGCGCAGGGTCGGCACCGAGAGCCATTCTTTCAGTGGACTCGCATGCAGCCGGTACGTCAGCGAATAGTGCAGCAGCATAACCATCACGATGGACAAGCCACGAAGCATGTCGATGTGGAGGTTGCGGCCGCCGTTCCCGGTGCGTGTGGCGGAGGTGATACTTATCATGTTGCATTCCCTGTCATGGATCGTTCGGTGCAAGGCGTTCCAGGCAACTCGTCGGATAGGTGTCGTAGCACGCGGCATCCACGGCGAAGACGGCGTCGGCGGGGAGAGTACCGCAAGCCAGCGCGCGCTCGAAATCGGCCACGGCAGAACCCGTGTCACCGAGCAGGACGTTGATGTCGCCGCGCAGGCAATATGATCGCACGCGTTGCGGTCTCCTACGGCGGTCACTTCACAACGCGGGCAATGCATTTCACCGTAACGCGTGGTCTCACCATCCTGATGCCTGGCTTCACGATCCTGACGCCTGGCTTCATCACCCTGCGGCCGACTTACATCGCGGCCACGACAACCCGGCCGAGGTCGGCGAAAATCGCGCTGCGATCCGCATCCGATAACGTGCTGTCCCGCAGATACGCCGCCACGATCATGTGCCGCCCGCTCGGCGACGTCACGATACCCATGTCGTTCCATGCAGACAGATGCCCGTCGACCGTCGGTCCGGTACATGACTTGCCCGCGATGGAAAAGCCCTTCGGCAGACCCGCGCGGATCCAGCCCGGCCGGATGACCATTCCCCTTCCGAGACCTCCTGCTTCGGCGGCATGCCGGGCAGTTCCTCAATCGGCAGGGTGCGCGCGAAGATCTTCCCGCGGGGCGCGGACCGCAGAAACTCGTCGTCATCACCAACGAATTTTCTGCCTCCGACGGCGATCAGTTTCCTTACTATTTCCGCAAGTACGGTCTGAGCCGTGTGGTGGGCGAGCGAACATGGGGAGGCGTCCGGGGCATCCAGGGAAGGCTTCCACTGGTGGACGGCACAACCGTGACCGTCCCTAAGGACAGCCTGGTTGACGCCAATGCAGGCTTCGTACTGGAAAACCGCGGCGCGTCACCTGATGTCGAGGTACGCGATCGACCGCTCGGAGCCACGAGTGGCGTCGACGAACAACTGAGAGAAGCGGTGAACATGCTTATATCAGCCCGCAGCCCCGAATCGAATGCCAGGTAACAAGGTCAAAGCCCCGACGCGCAAAAAACGCGTAAATTCTTCGACGCCGAAAGATTCGGGAAAAATCCGTACGCATACACTTAGCCACTTCCTGCTGAAGTGCGGATCGATCGTGCCCGTCATCAGTGCGTCTGAAACGACAGAGGAGCACGCCTGGCATCCCCCCGTCACCCAACGGGCTTAGGTTTCCAACCGGAATATATGGACAGTTATCCCAGTCGAATGATCATCGCGATCGATGTATCGCTGATGGCCACCCACCATCCAACCCCCTGCGCGCAAGGCGTGGGCCGGATCCGCCTGGGCTGATCCCGCTCGCTCCCGGCCGCTGTCGGAGCAGAGCGATGTACAACATCAAAAATAGCGTGCCGGCCACCCTGGCCCGGCGCGGATGCCGGTGCGTGCGCGTGCCCGGTCGTGCCATGAACCACCCTGCCCTCATCGCTGCCGCTCTGGCGGCTGCGCTCCTGCTGGCCGGTTGTGACCGGGCCACACCCGATGGCGCGTCCGGCACGGCGCCGGCTTTCAGTGTCCATGGCAACCGCATTGAGGTCGACCCGCGCTCACCGCTGCGGAGCGAGCTTCGCATCGCGCCGGTCGCTGTCGACACTGCGCCCATGCATGTCACCTGGCCCGCGACGGTGGAGATCGACCCTGCCCGCTCGGTGACGGTGCTCGCACCGGGTGCCGGGCGGATCGCCCAGGTCGACGTCGTCCTGGGTGAAAAAGTACGGGAAGGACAGGTCCTGCTGACGATGACCTCCGGCGATGTCGCGCAGGCCCGGTCCGACCAGGCCCGGGCGCGCGACGCCGAAGCGCTTGCGAAGCAGGCGCTGACCCGTGCCCAGCGGGTGACTGAAGCGGGTGGCGCAGCCACGAAGGATCTCGAGGTGGCCAGGAGCGCGTATGCGCAGGCGTCGGCGGAACGTACCCGGGCGGATACTCAGGTGGCGGCGCTTACCGGTACGCCACGCACGGCGTCAAACGCGTCCGTCCTCGACATTCGTGCACCCATGGATGGCGTCGTGACATCGCTCGGTATCGCGGCGGGTTCGCGGATCAACGACACCAGCACCGTGCTGATGGCGGTCACCGACTTAGATCGGATGTGGGTCACCGCCAACGTGCCGGAGGCGGACAGCGCATCGGTGTCCGGCGGGAGTAATGCAACGCTCACTTTCACCGCACTGCCAGGCGTGACCTTGCAGGGCAAGGTCGATGTCATCGATCCGGTGCTCGACAGCACCACGCGACGCATCAAGGTCCACCTCAGGGTGGACAACGCCGCGCACCGCCTGCTGCCGAATATGTTCGGGACCGCTGCGTTCGAGGTTCCGGGCGGCCCTCGCCTCTTCGTACCGCAGACGGCTCTGGTCATGGATAACGACCGGCGCAGTGTGTTCATCGAGCGCGCGCCCTGGCAGTTTGAGCGTCGCGACATCGATACGGGACGCGACGAAGGCGCGACCGTGGAAGTCGTTCACGGCCTGCAAGCCGGCGATCGTGTCGTCGTGCGTGGCGGAGTGCTGCTGCAATGATCGCGCGCCTGATCGCCTTTTGCTTCCACCGCCGTGGCGTGGTATTCGCCGTGATGCTGCTGACCCTGGGCTACGGCTACTACGCCTCGACCCAGCTGGCCATCGAAGCCTACCCCGAGCTGAGCGACGTCACCGCCCAGGTAACTACCCAGGCCCCCGGGCTGGCCGCCGAAGAGGTGGAGCAGCAGATCACGACGCCGATCGAGCGTGCGCTCGCCGGTGTGCCCGGGCTCGCCTCGATGCGGTCGAGCAGTTCATTCGGGCTGTCCCTGATCACGATGACGTTCAGCGAGGGCAGCGAGGATTACTGGGTACGTTCACGCATCCGTGAGCAACTGGAGAACGTGACATTGCCAGCCGGCGTGTCTGCGGGACTGGATGCCGTGACCGGCCCGGCGGGCGAGATCTACCGTTACACGCTCGAATCCCCATCGAAGAACCTGATGCAGCTCTCGGAACTGCAGCGCTGGACCGTCATCCCGGCGCTGCAGAAGGTGCCCGGCGTGGCCGCCGTCAACAACTTCGGCGGCCTCACGAAGGAGTACCAGCTCACGGTCGACCCCGATGCGTTGCAGCGCTACGGCGTGGGCATGAACGATGTCATCGCCGCCATGAGCGCCAACAACGCCAACGCCGGCGGCGGCCGGATCTCGCGTGGCGAGCAGTCGTACGTCGTGCGTGGTATCGGTCTGGTCCGGACCCTGGACGCCATGGGTGCCATCGTTGTCAGTCACAGCAACGGCGTGCCCGTGATGCTGCGCGATCTTGGGCAGCTGTCCTACGGTCACCAGACACGCGAAGGCATCCTGGGCAAGGATGGCAATCCAGATGCGATAGAAGGCATCGTGGACATGCTGTTGCACGAGAACGCCTCGCGCGTGCTCCAGGGCATTCATACGACCGTCGATGAGCTGAACCGGAAGCTCGCGGCGGAGGATGTCCGTATCGTTCCCTATATCGACCGCGACGATCTCGTGCAGGCGACGGTGCACAAGGTCGAGCATACGGTCATCGAGGGTGTGGGCCTCGTCTGTCTCGTGCTGATCCTGTTTCTGGGCAGCCCACGCAGCGCGCTGATCGCCGCCGTCACGATCCCGTTTTCCCTGGTCGTGGTGTTCATCCTGATGCACCTGACCCACACGCCGGCGAATCTGTTTTCCCTGGGTGCCATCGATTTCGGCGTGATCGTCGACGGCGCGATCGTGGTGACCGAAACCATCCTGCGTCGCCGCGAGGCCGATCCGGAGGTGACGCTCACGGCCGAAACCGTGCTGGATGCGACGGGCAAGGTGGCGCGTCCGATCTTCTTTGCCACGCTCATCATCATCACGGCCTATGCGCCGCTGCTGGCGTTCGAGCATGCCGAAGGCAAGCTGTTCGCTCCCATGGCGTACACCGTGGGCTTCGCCCTGCTCGGCGCGCTGGTGACGACGCTGGTGCTCGTCCCCTCGCTTGCCTACATGGCGTTCCGCAAGCCGAGGAAAATCTTCCACAACCGACCGCTGGAACGCCTGCAGGACGCCTATGGACGTGCGCTGAAGCGTCTGATTGGCCGGCCGTCGGTGGCGGTGATCATCGTTGTGGCGGCCCTGGTCTGCGTCGTATCACTGGGCGCCAGCGTCGGCCAGGAGTTTCTGCCTGAGCTGGACGAAGGTGGTCTGTGGGTGCAGGTGCAGCTGCCCTCGGGCCTTTCCCTGGAGAAGGCCAGCAGCATGGCCAGCCAGTATCGCGACGCGGTGCGCGAGTTTCCCGAGGTGTCGTATGTGGTGACCCAGCTGGGTCGCAACGACGACGGTACGGACCCGTGGACACCCTCGCACATCGAGTCCGGTGTGGGCCTCAAACCCTATGACAGCTGGCCGCATGGCGAGACGAAGGCGCAGTTCATCACCAGGCTCAATCGCCGGCTGCAGACCATTCCCGGCATCAGCGTGGGCATCAGCCAGCCCATCATCGATGGCGAGAACGACAAGATAGGCGGTGCGCACAGCCCCCTGGTGCTGCGCATCTACGGCGACGATTTCACGGAGCTTCGCCGCATCGGCGATGCCGTGGTCGGCGTGCTGAAGGGCCTGGACGGAACGGCCGACGCCTCGGTGTTCCAGGAGCCGCCGGTGCCGCAGGTGGCGATCGAGATCGACCGCGAAGCCGCCGCGCGCTATGGCATCAACGTAAGCGACGTCGACGCGCTGATCCAGACGGCCCTGGGCGGCGCCCCCGTGTCTCAGGTGTACGTGGACGACCGGGTTTACAACATGACGGCCAAGGTCTCGCGCGACATCGCCAGCAGCCCGGACAAGCTGGGTGCCCTGACCTTGCGCAGCGCGGAGGGCGCGCAGATTCCCCTGTCCTCGGTCACGCGGATCCGGGAGCAATCCGGTGAGGCGACGGTGGCGCACGAGATGGGCGAGCGGAACCTGATCGTGCGGATCGACAACCGTGGCCGCGCGCTGTCGGATTACCTCGCCGACGCGGATCGCCAGATCGCAGCGAAGGTGACTTTCGACAAGAGCCGGTACCGACTGCAATGGGGTGGCCAGTTCGAAAATCAGCGACGCGCGCAGTCGCGGCTGGCGTTGGCGCTTGTCATGGTGCTCGCCGTGATGACGATCTTCCTCTTTTCCGAATTCGGCAGGCTGCGTCAGGCGGCGCTGGTGCTTGGCGTGGTGCCGCTCGCGGCCGTGGGTGGACTGATCGCCATCACCGTGCGCGGTGAGACACTGAACATCGCGACTGCCGTGGGCTTCATCGCGCTGTTCGGTGTGGCTGTGCAGAACGGCGTGATCATGGTCTCCAACTTCAACCGGGTACGAGAGAAAGGTGCATCCATCGAAGCCGCGGTGCTGGCGGGTGCCACGCAGCGATTCCGCCCGGTGCTGATGACCGCTACCGTAGCCACGGCAGGCATGCTCCCGGCCGCGTTGGCCACGGGAATCGGTACCGATGTTCAGCGCGGCCTGGCCACCGTCGTGGTCGGTGGTCTGGGCATTGCCACGTTGCTGACCCTTTTTGTCCTGCCTTCGCTTTACTGCCTGATCGAAGAGCGCGCGCAGCGCCGCGCCGCCCGGTCGAGGAGCATCGTATGAACCTGTGCAAAGTGCTGTTTGCGTCTCTCCTGATGGGTGGGCTTCTCGTGTCGATGGCCGGCTGTGCGGTCGGCCCCGACTTCGCGAAACCGGACCTGGCGAAGGCCTTTCCGTCGCCCACCGTCCCGGCCACGGTCTCGCCCGATGAGCGGGACCACTGGTGGTCATCGTTCGGCGCGCCAGCGATGGACGAGCGCGTGGCGCGGGCGCTGCGCGACAGCCCCGATATCCAGGCGGCGCAAGAAGCTCTGCTGGCGGCGCAGGAGACGGCGCTCGCGCAGCGGGGCGCATTCTTTCCTGCCGTCACGGCTGGCGTGAATCCCACCCGGCAGAAGACATCGGGCGCGCTGTCCAGCGTGCCCGCCGACGGGAGCTACGTGTACAGCCTGCACACAGCGCAGCTGTCGATCAGCTACTCCCCCGATCTCTTCGGCGCGAACCGGCGCGCCGTCGAATCGTTGGTCGCGCAGGCGGACGAGCAGCGCTACCAGTGGCAGGCGGCACGCCTCACCCTGATCGCCAACCTGTGCGTCGGTCTTATCGAGGAGGCCAGCCTGCAGGCGCAACTGGACGCCATCGATCAGTCGGTCAGGGTCCAGCAACAGTCCCTGGAGATCGCCCGCAAGCGCTATGCCCTGGGTGATGCGGCGCAGAGCGACGTACTGCTCCAGTCGGCGACATTGACCGCCACACAGGCCCAGCGCCCCGCGATCGAGAAACAGTGGCTGAAGCAGCGTGACCGCAACGCGGCACTGGAAGGTCGCCACACGGTCGATGCCGGGGTGCCCTCCCTCGCACTGGGCGATTTCACCTTGCCGACGGATCTGCCCACCAGCGTGCCGTCGGCATGGCTGGAGCAACGACCCGATATCCAGGCAGCCGAGGCGCAATGGCATGCGGCCTCGGCCCAGGTGGGTGTCGCGGTCGCCGCCCGCCTGCCCGCGCTGACCCTTAGCGCCAGCGGTGGCTCGTCCGCGGCGCGGTTCGGCAATCTGTTCGGGCCGGGCACGGCCTTCTGGAATCTGGCCGGCGATCTGGCGGCGCCGATCCTCGACGGTGGCACGCTCCGGCATCAGCAGCGCTCCGCCGAGGCCAACAACCGCCGGGCGGCCGCGTTGTACCGCAGCACGGCCATCAATGCTTTCGCCGACGTCGGTGACGCGCTGCATGCCGTCGAAGCGGACAGGCGCGCCTTCGATCTGGCGCAGGCGGCCAGGGAAACCGCGCTGGCCAGCTACCGCATCGCCCAGACACAGTACGCCGCCGGTGACATGAGCCTCATCGCGCTCCTTACCGCCGAACAGGCCTGGCGCGATGCGGAGCTGTCACTGATCACCGCGCGCGCGGCTCGTCTCGAGGATGCCGTCGCCCTGAAGCAGTCCATCGCCAGCGGCAGCGAAGATCCGGCCCGCACCGCAGGCAAGGAGCAACCACATACCTGAGGCAAACTCGTGCTGACGGTCAGCGACGCGACCGCACTCTGAAGAAGACGTCACTTCCCGCCGTTGATACTCAACGCCACCGCTTCCGCCACGCGGATCCCGTCGACCGCTGCGGAGAGGATGCCGCCCGCGTACCCCGCGCCTTCACCCGCGGGGAACAACCCTTGCGTGTTGAGGCTCTGGTACGTCTCGTTCCGGCGGATACGTACCGGCGATGACGTACGTGTCTCGACGCCGGTCAGCAGCGCGTCGTTCATGCCGAAGCCCTTGATCTTCCGATCGAACGCCGGCAAGGCTTCACGAATGGCCTCGATCGCATACGCGGGAAGCGACGGTGCAAGGTCGGTCAGACGCACCCCCGGCTTGTACGACGGCTGCACGCTGCCAAACTCTTCGGACGCTCTGCCCTTGATGAAGTCGCCCACCAGCTGAGCGGGCGCACTGTAATCGCGACCGCCCAGCTCATACGCGCGCGATTCGAGCGCACGCTGCAGGGCGATGCCGGCCAGCGGGCTACCGCTGTCATCGAACGCGGCGAAGTCTTCCGGGTCGATGCCGACCACGATCGCGGCATTCGCGTTGCGCTCGTTGCGTGAGTACTGGCTCATGCCGTTGGTCACCACGCGCTCCGGCTCGGAGGCCGCGGCGACCACGGTGCCGCCAGGGCACATGCAGAAGCTGTACACCGAGCGGCCGTTCTTGCAGTGATGCACGAGCTTGTAATCGGCGGCACCGAGGAGTGCATGCCCCGCCTGCGGCCCGAACCGGGCCTGATCGATGATCGACTGCGGATGCTCGACGCGAAAGCCGATGGAGAACGGCTTGGCTTCCATGTACACACCGCGATCGTGCAACATGAAGAACGTATCGCGCGCGCTGTGTCCCACGGCCAGCACGACATGATCGCTCAACAGTTGCTCACCGCTGGCCAGCGTGACGCCGCGCAGCTGGCGCGAGCCATCGGCGGCGGTGTCGATGAGCAGATCCTCGACACGCTGGTTGAAGCGGATCTCGCCGCCCAGCGCTTCGATCGTCTCGCGCATCGACTCCACCATCGTCACCAGACGGAAGGTGCCGATGTGAGGCTTGCTGACATACATGATCTCTTCCGGCGCGCCGGCCTTGACGAACTCGGTGAGCACCTTGCGACCGTGGTGCAGCGGATCGGAGATCTGGCTGTACAGCTTGCCGTCGGAGAACGTCCCTGCCCCGCCTTCGCCGAACTGCACATTGGACTCCGGCTCCAGCTTGCGCTTGCGCCAGAGCGCCCACGTGTCGACCGTGCGTTCGCGCACGGCTTTGCCGCGATCGAGAATGATCGGTCGATACCCCATCTGCGCGAGCAGCAGGCCGGCGAACAGGCCGCAGGGCCCAAGACCGATGACAATCGGACGCTGCTTCAGATCGGCCGGTGCCTGGGCGACGAACCGGTAGCTGGTATCCGGCGTCGGCTGCACGTGCTTGTCGTCGGCATGGCGCTCGAGCAGACCCTTTTCGTCCGCCACCTCCACGTCCAGCGTGTAGATCAGCTGGATATGGCCGCGCTTGCGGGCATCGTGACCGCGGCGGAACACGGTGAAACCGAGCACGCCGCCCTTGCCGAGCCCCAGCCTGGCGCGGATGGCCGCCTCGATCGCGCCTTCGGCGTGGTCGAGCGGGAGCTTGATGTCGGTGAGTCGGATCATGGACGGGGCGGTCTGGCGGCGTGACCGGGCATTTTCGCATGTTGGCCAGGGGAATGCTGCGCGCGGCTGTCCCGCTGGTCCGGCCCGAACTACACTGGCCGACGATCCCCGACAACCAGCAGCACAGCGACGTGAACGAGGACGGCGCAAGATGAGAGCAACGAACCGGGACGAACGCCGCGAGCTCGGCCTGTTTCTTTCCGACCGACGCGCGAAGCTGCGGCCCGCCGACTTCGGCCTTGCTGAGGGTCGCAGGCGCACGCCCGGCCTTCGGCGTGAAGAAGTCGCCCAGCTCGCCGGGATCAGCGTCAGCTGGTACACCTGGCTCGAACAAGGACGCGACATCCGCGTATCGGACGATGCGCTGCGCCGCATCGCAGAAGTCTTCGGGCTCAACGACGTCGAAGCCGGGTATCTGTCCGCCTTGAGCTCGCGTGCCGCGCCCGTCGTGAAAAGTGGCGACGACATCAGCCATGGATTGCGGATGCTCGTCGAAGCGATCGACCCCATCCCCGCCTATATCCGCAACCCGCAGTTCGACATCCTCGTCTGGAACGACGCCATCGCGGATCTCTTCGTCGACTATGGCTCGCTCGAATCACACGAGCGCAATACCCTGCGGCTCCTTTTCCTGTATCCGCCGTACCGGACGCTCATCCTCGACTGGGAGCAGATGGCGCGCGGGATGATCTCCGCCTTCCGTGCCGCACGGGCCAGCGCGCAGGACAAAAAGCCCTTCGACCTGATCGTTTCGGAGCTGAGCGATGTCAGCGGCGAGTTCCGGGCGTGGTGGCAGGACACGCACGTGCAGGGCTTCGACGAAGGCATGAAACGGCTGATGCACCCCACCCTGGGCCTGACGAAGCTCACCTATGTGGCACTCACGCCCGAGGGGCGCCCGGATCTTTCGCTCGTCACCTATATTCCCCAGCGCCCTGCCTGTGACTCCCGGTCATAGGATAGGAGGACGCCTTGTTGGCCGATTCCCGATGACCATAATGACTCGGGACCCTTCCTTACGGAGCCTGACATGACCAACGAAGCGAACAACCCCGCCACAATCTACGCCAACGGCGGCGTATCCCGGAACCCCGCCAACGACGAGCTCATCGCGACCTACCCCTACCAGACCTCGGATGAAATCGAGCGGCTGCTCGAGAACAACGCGGCCGCGTTCCGTCTGTGGCGCGCTACGCCGATGACCGAGCGGGTCGCGGCCTATCGGCGATTCTCGACCTTGTTGCGTGACCGCTCGGAAGCCCTGGCTTCGCTCATCACCGCCGAGATGGGCAAGACGATCGGCGAAGCGCGTGCCGAAGTCGCCAAGTGCGCGGTGACGATCGACTGGATCGCCGGGAACGGACCGGCCATTCTCGCCGACGAACCCGTTACCGTGGACGGCGACGACGAGGTCTATGTGTCTTACCTTCCCGTCGGCACCATTCTCGCCGTGATGCCGTGGAATTTTCCGATCTGGCAGGTTCTTCGCGCTTCAGGGCCGGTCATGCTCTCAGGCAACGGCTTCGTTCTCAAGCATGCGCCCAACGTGATGGGTGCCGCTCACGCCTTGCAGGAAATCTACGAGGCGGCCGGCTTTCCCAAGGGGTTGTTCGCAAACCTCAACGCCGATAACGAGACGGTCGCGCACGTCATCGAAGACTCCCGCATCGCCGCTGTCACCTTGACCGGCAGCATGCGCGCAGGAGCGGCTGTCGCGTCGACCGCAGCCAAGGCTTTGAAGAAGAGCCTGCTCGAACTCGGTGGAAGCGACGCGTTCATCGTCCTGGCCGATGCGAACATCGATCGTGCCGTCGAGGCGGCGATCCGCGGTCGCTTCCAGAATGCCGGACAGGTCTGCCTGGCGGCCAAGCGCTTCATCCTCGAGCGTCCCGTCGCGGAGGAGTTCACGCGCAAGTTCGTCGAGGCGGCGAAGGCCCTCAAAGTCGGCGACCCCATGGACACATCGACCCAGATCGGGCCCATGGCGCGAAAGGATCTGCGCGACGAACTGCATGACCAGGTCGAAAGGACGATCGCCGCCGGCGCGACGCTGCTTCTGGGTGGCAAGAAATTGCCGGGAGCCGGAAACTTCTACGAGCCCACCGTACTGAGCGATGTCGCTCCGGGCATGGCCGCATTCGACGAAGAGACCTTCGGTCCGGTCGCCGCGATCACCATCGCGGACGATGTGGAACACGCCATCGAACTGGCGAACACAAGCGATTACGGGCTATGCGGCAACCTGTGGACCGGTGACGTCGCCCGGGCGCAGCGCGTGGCACGTCGGCTCGAGACCGGCGGCGTCTTCATCAACGGCTTCAGTGCATCGGACGCGCGCATCCCCGTCGGTGGCGTCAAGAAAAGCGGCTACGGGCGTGAGCTTTCGCACTTCGGCCTGCGCGAATTCACCAACGCGCAGGCGGTCTGGGCGAAAACGGTTAGCTGAGTACCGGCCTGAGTCCGCTCACCGGGACGGACTACGTCCCGGACAGGCCAAGGAAATGGCGTCCGCGTTCCCATCGACGCACGACGAACCGTTCAAGCAGCAGTACGAGCAGCAGCGTGACCCCAAAGAGCGGCAGAAAGACCGCCAGCAAGACGATCAGCGCCACCAGGACGCCTCCCGCCCGTGTATCCCGACGCGCGGGAGGCGCACCAAGGACCCCCACCGGACGGCGTCGCCACCAGAGCACGACCGAGCTCACCGACATCGTAAGCAAGCCGAGGGCCGTGATCACGCCAAGTATCTGGTTCAGTGGCGCGAACAGCTGACCCTCGTGCATCGCCACGCCGTAGCCAATCAGACGATCGAGGAACGGCCGATCGGCAAAACGCACCTGAGAAACAACGGCGCCGGTCAGCGGATCCAGCCGCGCCTCGATACGTCGAGGGCGGTTCTGCGTATCGCTGCGCGCCGACCAATGCGGGTTCAACGCCGACGGCGGACTGATCAGCACCGGCGCTGGCCACCCGAGTGCGGCGACCTTCGGCGCCAGTACGTTGACCGGGCTATAGGCATCCGGATCGACCATGGCGGTGCTGGATGACGCACCCATGCCTGCCATATGCGCGTGCTCATCCATCACCGGCGTGTTCGCGGCACGATTCGTCTTGCGCTCGGCGGCGCTGCCGATGGTCCAGTCCTGCGTGATCGTGGTCTGTGCGTACAGCTGACGACCTTCCTTGAGCATGCCGCCCCACGACTTTGCCCAGGGCAGCCCCGACAGCAACAAAGTCAGGGCCATGACCGATATCCAGACGCCCGTCACCGCATGGATGTCGCGCCAGAAGATCCGCGAGCCGCTGGCCAGGCGGGGAATCAGCACGCCACGCAAACGGCCTCCACGAGGCCACCACAGGTAAAGCCCGGTGAGCAGCATCACGATGGTCCAGCTTGCCGCCAGCTCGACCAGCATCGAGCCGGGCGTCCCCGCCATCAGCTCGCCGTGGAGATAGAAAACGATCTGCATGAAACGGTCGTTTTCATCGACGACATGCAACACGGTCGCCGTCGAAGGATCGACGAACACCCGAATGACCCGGGGCCCCTTGCCGATCAGCACACGGGTGGCCTGATCGGGTGTGACCGGCAGTTCATAGGCGTTGAGCACCCCACCCGGCACCGCTGCGAGAGCCGCCGCGATCTGGACGAACGGCGCCTGCGGCGCGCCATGTGCCACGTGCGCGTAGTCGCGCTCGAGCCACGGCTGAACCTGCGGCTTGAACAGATAGATCATGCCGGTGGTCGCCAGCCACACGATGAAAGGCAGGCAGAACAGTCCGGCGTAGAAGTGCCATCGCCAGATCATGCGGTAACGCGAACCCATCGATGGTCCTTGGCTGGGAATAAGTCTGGACCCACGTCCAGAGATCGCGATTATCCTACCCTTCGCCTGCTCACGTACGCGGCAACATGCCGCGCACGCCGTGTCCTGGCAACCCGTGCGTCGCCCACGGTGACACCCCGCGATGCCGGGTCGTGCGATTAATTGAACCCGCTGGTATAGTTTATTACCTGCCCCCCGCATCCCTCCCCGCCCCGGAACCTCGAGTGACCACCCTAGCCCTCTGCCGCCAGCGCCCGCTTCCGAACCACGACCGCTCGCCGCAGTACCGCGAGGGGCGTTTCATCAATCCCCGGCCTCGTCCAGCGATGGGATTCTGGGAAGGACTTAAACTTACCTGGCTGTTCGTCCGGGGCAAGCCCGCAGGCACGGTGCCGGACCGCCCGATTCCCGTGCGCCCGGTGACGCGAAGCGAACTCGAGGCCGCGCCCGACCGCAGCCTTTATCGACTGGGTCATTCCACCATGTTGATGAAGCTACGCGGCCAGTTCTGGCTGACCGACCCGGTGTTCTCCGAGCGTGCCTCGCCCGTCAGCTGGGCCGGCCCCGCGCGCTTCCACGCCCCGCCGATCACTATCGACGAGCTGCCGCCCATCGCTGGCGTGATCCTGTCGCACAACCATTACGATCACCTGGACCGCGCGGCCGTGATGCAACTGGCGGCGAAGACAGCCCGCTTCATCGCTCCGCTGGGTGTGGGCGACCAACTGGTGGCCTGGGGCATCGACCCGGCCAAGGTTGAACAACTCGACTGGTGGCAGTCCACCGACGTCCAGGGCCTGCGCCTGACCGCCACGCCAGCCCAGCACTTCTCGGGTCGCGGGCTGCGCGACAGCGACCATACGCTGTGGGCATCGTGGGTCATCCAGGATGACGAGATGCGCGTGTTCTTCAGCGGCGACAGCGGTTACTTCGACGGCTTCAAGGCAATCGGTGACGCGTATGGGCCATTCGACCTCACGCTGATGGAAACCGGTGCGTACGACGAACGCTGGGCGTTCGTCCATATGCAGCCTGAGCAGACCTTACAGGCGCACCTCGATCTGCGCGGCCGATGGTTGCTGCCGATCCACAACGGCACCTTCGATCTCGCACTACATCCGTGGGAAGAACCGTTTGAACGCATCGTCGCGCTGGCCAGCGCTGCGGACGTGCAGATCACCACGCCGATGATGGGCGAGCGCGTGGACATGGAGGCACCAGACGAGATGGTCGCCTGGTGGCGCTGATTCCGGCACGTCCGTCGTCAGGGCATCAGTGCGGCCTGGGCTTGCGCTTGTCCATGTAGTCGCGATACGCCTCGATGCCCGTATCGCGGCGGAGCAGCTTCGAATCCGGATCGACGGTGTAGGAGGCGCCCTCGGGCAGCGTGACGTCACCCCGTCCATCGGTCATCGGCAGGCTCACGATGCGATCGCCGACTCGTACGTCCACCGGCATCGGGAACGGCCCCTTCCCCGGCACCGACCAGGCCAGGTGCAGCTGCTGCCCCTCACGGGTCGCGACGATCTCCGGCAACGCCGCCTGATAGAGATACACGTTGAAGAACCAGTGCAGGTCCTTGCCGGTGACCCTGTCGACGATGTCGATGTATTCCTTCGTCGTACCGTAACGCGGCGCGAAGTTGCCCGGCACCGGATGATCCGTGCCGTACACCAGCTCGCGTGCCGCCCGGTAGAACGCCTCGTCGCCGATCAGGTTGCGCAGGGTGTGCAGCATCAGCGCACCCTTGTTGTAGATGTCCTGGCCCGGACCACCGCGCTCGTCCTCGTACACGTCTTCCTCGCGACGCGGTGTGCCGGACACGATCGGATGGTGGTTGGCGATCCGGCTGCGGATCTGCATCAGGCTCGCGAAATACGACATCTTCCCACCGATGGACTCAGCGTAAGCGGGCTGCATATAGGTCGCGAAGGCCTCATGCAGCCACATGTCGTCCCAGTTGGCATTGGTCATCTGGTTGCCGAACCACTCGTGCGCCAGTTCGTGCTGCAGAAGGTCGTCGTAGCCATAGACGTTTTTCGCGTACTCGTTGCCGTAGGCGTTGACGGTCTGGTGCTCCATGCCTTTGAACGGTGTCTCGGCGACGCCCATCTTCTCCGTGCCGAAAGGATACGGACCGACGGCGCTTTCGAGGAAGTCGAGCATGGCGGGAAACTCGGCGAACAGCTGCTTCGCCTTCTTCTCGTCGTCCACGTACCAGTAGTGCAGCGGAATGACGTTGCCGAAGCGACTTTTATACGACGCGGACAGCTCGCGATACGGTGCGATGTTCAGGGCGACGCCATACGTGCTCACGTCGTGGCTGCGCCAGTGATAGGTACGCATGCCGTTCGCTTCGTCCATACCCATCGCCACGCCGTTGCCGACGGCCACCAGCGGTGCGGGGACGGTGATGTGCTCGTCCACCAGCTTCGGGCGACCCTGCGGATGGTCGATACAAGGCCAGAACAGGTCGCAGCCCTCGCCCTCCACCGCGGTCGCCACCCAGGGCTTGCCGTCCGGCGTGGTCGCCCAGACGAATCCACCGTCCCACGGCGCATGGACGGCCGTATGCGGGCTGCCGTGATAGACGACACGCACGGTGGTTTTTGCGCCCGCCTCGAGCGGACGCGGCAGGTCGATGGAAAGACGGCCGTCCGGATTGCGATACCCGCTTACCGGCAACGCCTTGCCGTCGACCTCGACCGAGTCGATGGGCAGGTTCCGGTCAAGGTCCAGCACGACGCGCTTCAGCGGCGCGGTCACCCCGAAGGTCAGCCGGGCGTCGCCCTCGATCCAGTGCCTGACGGGGTCGACGCGAATGCCCAGATCGGCATGGTCGAACGTCACCGCCAGCTGCTCGGGTGCGCGCGGCGCACCGGAGTTACGGGTGTAGTCGGTCAGCGGCGGCGGCGCCGGAGGAGCCGAAGGGGTGCAGGCTACGGTGCCGAGCGCAAGGCCAAGGCCCAGCAGGAGGGGGTATCGCATACCGGAAAAGACCGTCAGGACAGGCGGAATCGCGCGGCAACGATACCGGCCCGGTCCGTTCCGGTCATGGGTCGTTAGACAGGTAGATTTATTCCGGCGGTTCCCACAGCTCGACCTTGTTGCCCTCCGGATCCATCACCCAGCCGAACTTGCCGTACCCGGAGTCGTCGGCCTTCTCGAGGACCTCGCAGCCCTCATCGCGCAGCACCTGGAGCAAGGCATCCAGGTCGTCCACACGGTAATTGATCATGAAAGGTGCGGCGCCGACGGGGAACTGATCGCCCCCGGCGGCACCTATCGACCAGATCGTGCTACCCGCGGCAGGATCGGTCGCCGCATCGGCCCAGCGGAGTTCCGCGCCGCCCCAGTCCTGCACGTCGATGCCCAGATGCGCCTTGTACCAGGCGCGCAGCGCGACGGGGTCGCGTGCCTGAAAGAAGATTCCGCCAATACCGGTGACTCGCTTCATCCGATCCTCCTCGACACGCGTTGCGGTTAGGTGGCCCTCAGTCAGTCTGAGCCTCAGCGGCGATACCGCGCAACTGCCGCTCGAACTCCTCGGGAGGCTGTCCGCCAGAGATCAGGTAGCGGTCGTTAACGATCACGGCCGGGACGCCGGAGATGCCCCGGCTCTGCCAGAGCGCCTCATCGCGGCGCACCTCTTCCGCGTAACGGTCGGAATCCAGCACGGCCCGGGCGGCGTCGCGATCCAGACCCACCTTCGCGGCGGCGTCGACCAGCGCGTCGTGGTTGCCCGGGTCGGTCTGCTCGGTGAAGTTCACGATGAACAGCTGACGCTTGAGTTCGAGCTGCCTGCCCTGATCCCGAGCCCAGGCGAGGAGCCGGTGCGCATCGAAGGTGTTGTAGATGCGGCTGGCATCCGAGGTGCTCATGGTGAAGCCGAGGTCCGCGGCCCGTGCCGCGATACGGTCGCGGTTGACCCGCGCCTGGTCGGCGGAGATACCGTACTTGCCGACGATGTGCTCCAGCGTGTTCTCGCCGCCGGCGACCATGCCCGGGTTGAGCTCGAAGGGATGGAAGACCAGCGACGGCTCAACCTCGTCCTTCAGACGCTCGAGGGCGATTTCGAGGCCGCCCAGGCCGATGACGCACCAGGGGCAGGCAATGTCGGAGACGAAGTCGATTTTCAGGGGCCTGGGCATGACGCGGTAACCTTCTCGTTTGCGCCGTCGGGGCGCGACCCTCGGGACATGGCTACACCGCCCCTGCACTTCAACCCTTCTACGCTCCGCCCTCACTTTGCTTGCACACATCGAAAATGACCGACGAAACCCAGGATTACGTGGCATGGCTGCTCGACCGTTCCATGCTGATGAAGGCGCGCGAGCGCGCGCGACTTTACGGCGGCCAGTCGCGGCTGTGGGCGTTTCCGTATGCCGAAAGCCGGGGTCGTAGCGCGTCGGAGATGGCGTCCGTCTGGTTCACCGCCTATCCGGCGTCCCTCGTGACGCGCCCCGGTCAGTCCGTACTGGCCGCTCTGGGTCAGCACGACCTGTGGCATGCGCTGTCCGTGCTCGGCGTGCAGGGCATGCACGTCGGCCCCACCAAGGAGGCTGGGGGTCTGCGCGGACGCGAGAAGACGCCGACGATCGATGGTCACTTCGACCGCATCGGTCTGGATACCGACGAAGAATTCGGCACGAGCGCGGAGTTTTCGGACATCTCGCGCATGGCATCGGTATTCAGCGGCATCGTCATCGACGACGTGATCCCATCGCATACCGGCAAGGGTGCCGATTTCCGTCTCGCGGAAATGGCGTATGGCGACTTCCCCGGCCTGTACCACATGGTGGAAATCCGCGAGGACGACTGGAGCCTGCTGCCGGACGTGCTGGAGGGGCGCGACTCCGTGAACCTCGGACCCGTGGTCGTGGATGCCCTGCATGAGAAGGGTTACATCGTCGGGCAGCTGCAGCGGGTCATTTTCCTGGAGCCCGGGGTCAAGGACACCGACTGGAGCGCGACGGCACCGGTGACGGGCGTCGACGGCAAGGTCCGCCGCTGGGTCTACCTGCATTACTTCAAGGAAGGCCAGCCGGCGCTCAACTGGCTCGATCCGTCGTTCGCCGCCCAGCAGCTGGTGATCGGCGATGCCTTGCACAGCCTCGATGTCATGGGCGCACGCGGCCTTCGCCTCGACGCCAACGGCTTTCTCGGCATCGAGCGACGGGCGGGCGGCCCGGCCTGGTCGGAGAGCCACCCGCTGTCGATCACCGGCAACCAGATCATCGCCGGCATGGTGCGCAAGGCGGGCGGCTTCAGCTTCCAGGAGCTCAACCTGACGGTCGACGATATCGCGGCCATGTCGCGTGGCGGCGCGGACCTGTCCTACGACTTCATCACCCGCCCGGCGGTGCAGCACGCACTGGCGACCGGCGACACCGAGTTCCTGCGGCTGATGCTGCGTAGCGTGCACCAGCATGGCATCGATCCCGCCTCGCTGATCCACGCGATGCAGAACCACGACGAGATGACGCTGGAGCTGGTCCATTTCTGGACGACGCACGCGACGACACCCTTCTTCTTCAAGGGCCAGACCATGCCCGGCGCCATGCTTCGCGAGCAGATCCGCGAAATCATGTATGAGCGACTCAGCGGCGAGCACGCGCCTTACAACCTGCGTTTCGTCACCAACGGCATCGCCTGCACCACCGCCAGCCTTGCCGCCGCCGTGCTCGGCCTGCGTGACATGGACGCCCTCACCGAGGACGACATCGAGCGGATCCGCAAGCTGCATCTGCTGCTGGTGATGTTCAACGCGCTGCAGCCCGGGGTCTTCGCCATTTCCGGCTGGGATATCGTCGGCGCCCTCACCCTGCCGCCCGACGAGGTCGCTTCCCTGATGGCCGACGGCGACACGCGCTGGATCAACCGCGGCGCCTACGATCTGATGGATCTGGATCCCGAGGCCACCGCGTCGAGCCAGGGCCTGCCACGTGCGCGCGCGCTTTACGGGAGCCTTCGCGAGCAGCTGGAGCAGCACGATTCGTTCGCCAGCCGCGTGCGGCGCGTCCTCACGGTACGCCAGGCCACCGGCTTGCCCGGGGGTCACCAGCGTCCCATTCCCGACGTGATCGCCCCCGGACTGCTCGTCATGTTGCACGACCTGCCCGCCGGGCGCGGCGTCCAGATCACCGCACTGAACTTCAGTGCCGAGCCGATCGACGAGCAGCTGATTCTCGAGAACGTCTCCGCCGGTCCGGTCGTGGATCTGCTCAACGAGACGCTGGAGGGCGATGTCGGCGAAGACGGTGTCCTGCAGATTCACCTGGATCCGTACGAAGGCCTGTGCATGAAGGTGGTCGGCGTGGCGCCGCATCCGACGTTCTGAAGCGCCACGCCAGCCTGCTCATTTGAGGACACCCGCCTCGATCGGAAACGGCGATAGCTGATGGTTCTCGCGCAGTCCGTCGCGCACATCGATCTCGATGCCGCGGGTGACGGCGCTCATCGGAACATCGTTGACGCCGTTTTCGAACGGGTCCTGCAGATCGTTACCGGACTGCAGAAGGCCGAGGAAGAGCACGCCGGCGACCGTCGAACCCAGCGGGGTCAGCAGGCCCAGCTGTTCGACCAGGCCGAACGGCAGCAAGGCGCAGAACAGATGTGTGAAAGCCACCGGGTAAACCGAGTATTGCTGCGGCAACGGCGTGTTCTTGATTCGCTCCATCCCGCCCTGCGCGTTCGAGATCTCCGCCAGCGTCCGCGCGAAGGCGGCACGGATGATGGAGTCGGGCGACGCATCGCTCAGGAGCGCGCCGGTACGCAACGCGATGGCGTTGGGCGCGTTGGCCACGGACGACAGGTCCGCGATCTCTTCTTCCGACAGCAGACCGTCCAACTCGCTACGATCCTTCTGTCGGCGAAGATGCAGACGGAGGGCGTGGACGAAGGCGATCTGCCGGTAGGAGATTTCGCGGGCCACGCGGGCGTCGTCGAGCAAGGTCCAGGCGTCGCGCACGAGGGTGCGTGAGCAGTTGACCATCGCGCCCCAGAGCGTCCGCGCCTCCCACCAGCGCGCATAGGCGGTGGCGTTGCGAAAACTCAGGTAGATCGCTACGGCGGTGCCGAACAGTGTGAGCGGTAGCGCGGGAAACGTATCCCACGACTCCTGCGTGACGTACCAGGCGGCTGTCACCAGTACGTCCCAGCAGAACAGGATCAGGAGTGGAACGCCGACATACCGCCAAAGGTGACTCACGTGCGCATGGCCGGGAACGAGCATGGTTTTTCTCCTCGATGGTTGGCGTCAGCTGCTGCGCGACGTGTCGGGGGTTTTCGTATACGCGCCAAACCCGTCCGAAGCGGTCGGCAGCGACTTGCTCTGCGTCGCGGGTGTCTGCACAGCGGGTTTCCGCGCGGCATCGTCGGCGCCACGACCCGCGTCACGCGCATGGACGAGGCCCAGCGCGAGCACCAGCGTCAGAATCAGCATGGGGACCGAATCGCGGATGCCGAACCAACGCATGAGAATCGCGGGCGGTGCCGCGAGCACGACCATCGTGCCGAACCATTCAGCCGTCCAGAGGTCCAGCCGGTTCGGCGCATCGGAGGCGACGACGAACGTGGCGCACGCCGCCACCGTGGCGATGAGCGGCAAATGCGGACGAGCGCGGTGGAGCACGTAGGCCGCGGGGTCGATCTGTGAAGGCTGTGTTGGCATGCAAGGCTCGCTTTGCAAGGGGACGTCCCGAACTTGCAAGAGGCACTCGCGCGTTTGCAACCCGTGATTGGCATCGAAGTTCAGGCAGGGACGCGTTCGCTCCCCACGGTTTCACCGGTCAAGGGTGGCCAAAGCGCGTCGTGATGCGGCATCGCACCATCGGGACGGGGCTTGAAGACGGGCCGCTGTAACCCCTCGCGTGGTCGGAATCGATTCAGACACAGGATGGCGGTGGCCGCCTTTGCCGATTGCGAGCGTGAGGTTCTTCTGATCCCCGCCGCGAGGGCAGCGCCAGAGGCCAGCGACACAAACTTGCGAAAAGGAGCCCTCGTTGGCCGTCGCAGACTTGCGTTGAGGAAAATCGTGCAAGACATTGATCCATATCCTTTGACGGAGCGCCCATCCCGACTGCGTTAGCGCTTTCGTTTTTTTATACGCAACTCAGGCTTGCTGAGGGCTTTGCGCTCCGCTAGATTTCGCGGCCAGACCACCGTACAGGGGGCGCCGCATCCGTGGTGCTTGCGGGGGTCTGTCAGGGGCAATGGATTGAAGCTTCGTCACGATGATGATGCGCCGCGGGCATGGCCCCGGCCGGAAGGACGCACCTGGCGACTGGCGTGCGCCGTGAGCGCGGCCGTCGCTGTCGCCCTGCCCCTCCGCGCCGCGCCGGCGACACCGCCCGGCCCGTCTTACGATTGCCTGATCGAACCGGCGCAGACCGTCGAGCTCGGCACGCCGGTCACCGGTATGGTCGAGAAAGTCCTCGTCCAGCGAGGCGATCGGGTGAGGCGCGGTCAGGTGCTGGCCGTTCTCGAATCGCACGCCGAACAGGCGGCTGCGGACCTGGCCCACTACAAATCGCAGTTGACCGGTCCGAGTCAGATGGCCGAGGCGAAGATCGAGTTCGCGGACCGTAAATATGCGCGCCGGCGCGATATGGCCGCCGAGAAACTGATGTCGGCGCAGGACCGCGACGATGCCGAGGCGGAACTGCGCACGGCGAAGGCCGAACTGCAGACGGCGAAGGAAAACCGTGAGGTCTCCCGCCTCGAGTACAACCAGCAGAGCGCACAGCTCGCCCTGCGCACCGTACGCAGCCCGTTCGACGGCGTCGTCGTCGACCAGATGATCTGGCCCGGCGAGACCGTCGAGCCCGGCGCCACGAAGCACGCCATTCTCAAGGTCGCCCGGGTCGACCCGCTGCGGGTCCGCGTGGTGATGCCGATGCGCGCCTTCGGCGAACCGAAGATCGGCGGCACCGTGCGCGTCACGTCCGAAGTGCAGCCGGGCAAACCCTATAACGCGAAGGTCGCCAACATCGATCGCGTCATCGACGCGGCCAGCGGCAGCTTTGTCGTGCTTCTCGATCTATCCAACAGCGCGCTCGACCTTCCGTCGGGCGTGAAGTGCAAGGCCCAGTTCTAAAACCTCTCCCAATCGTGTGCCGTGGCGGGCAGCCAGGGCGCAGCACACCAAGGATGTAAGCATGGAATCGTCGTCGAATCGCTCGTCGGGCAAGGATCTGGGTCAGGAAAGCGCGCCGCCGGAGAACGCGCCAGCCGCGATCCGGTTCGAGGCGCTGGAGCCAAGGGTATTGCTCTCGGGAGATGTGAATCCGGCGGCGATCGCGATCGACGGCAGCCTGACGGCGCCGGGGCAGCAGAACCATTACCAGTTCACCCTCCAGGACGACCGTCGGATCGTCCTGGACAGCCTCACCAACCGCAGCGACATCAGCTGGACGCTGAGCGGGCCGTCGGGAACGGTGGGCACCGCGGCGCTTGGTTATACGGATGCGGGGTACCGCTCTCCCGCGTTCGACCTTGCGGCCGGCACGTACACGCTCAGCATCGACGGCACCGATGACGCGGTGGGCAGCTACGCCCTCCGGATCATCGACGCCCAGGCGGCCGCCGATGTCGCCGTAGGTGCGTCCACCAGCGGATCGCTCACGCGGGGTAACGATTCCGCGGTGTATCGCTTCGATGCGAGTGCCGGTCAGAAATTCAGCTTCGACGGCCAGTTCGCCTCGTCCGACGGCACCTATGCCAACACGACCTGGCGCCTCGTGGACCCGTACGGGCGTGACACCGGCAGCAATGCCTCGGTCAACGGCCACACGGGATTTACGGCGGCGTATGCCGGCCAGTACCTTCTCGTCATCGAGGGCGCCATCGCCAACACCGCGCCCGTGGACTTCTCGTTCCAGCTGAATACGATCGCGGACACCGATCAGGACACCTCGCTGGATAAGGTCGAGACCTTCCTCGCACCCGGTCAGGGCCAGGAATACCGATACCACTTCCACGTCGATCAGGCGCAGTCCGTCCTGTTCACCAGCCTTTCCGGTCCCGACTATCTCTGGTCGCTCACCGGACCCGCCGGCAAGCTCGTCGACAATGACTACGGCAGCAGTGCCGGATCGCGGGATGCTTACTGGCTCGACGCCGGCGATTACACGGTGACCGTGACCTCGGCCTTCAGCGCGCCGGGGACGACGCCAAGCGGATTCGTGCTCCGTGGCACGGCGACCGCAACCTCCGTGGTGACGGGCGCCACGGTAAACGACACGATCGGCGCGGCGGACGGCCGGCGGCTTTACACCGTCGATCTGGTCAAGGGCCAGGCCTACGCACTGAGTGGACTGACCTCGTCGCAGGGTTACGTATCCTGGCGCCTGTTCGATGCCTACGGCCGGGCCGTCAACGCAGGCAATTCGGCGGCGGCGTTCCTGAGGTTCGTCGCCGGCACGACCGGGCGCTACACGCTGGCCCTGGGGACCAGCGAGACCCAGACCGACTTCGGTTTCTCTTTCCAGGCCGTGCCGGATATCGTCACCACCCTCGATCCGGCCTCGTTCGATCTCGCTTCGCGCATCAGCGGCGCCGTGGGCCTGTCCGGTCAGCGCAGCGTTTACCGCTTCCATCTGGATGCCTCGACTTCCCTGGTCTTCGACACGGCACAGGCGACCAGCGGACTCGCGTGGTCTCTGACGGGTGCTTATGGCAGCGGATTCACGCGCCGATACCTGTCCAGCGATCAGGACGACGTAGCGGCCAACGGCCTGCCGCCGGGTGATTACGAGCTCGTGGTCGACGGCGACCCGGGCGTGACGGGTACGTTCGCGTTCGCTATCGGCAAGTCGAGCCCGGATGCGACCGGCGGGACGCCCGTCCAGCCGCCCGCGGACGCGCTGCCTCTGACCCCTTCCAGCGTGGTTTCGGGTGCGCTCGGCACGTGGGATGCCCAGGCGGTCTATCGCTTCCATGTGAGCACCGACGGCGTCTTCGCCTTCGACAGCCAGAGTCCGTACTCGTCTGCCATCTGGTCGCTGAGCGGCCCTGGTGGCGTCGTCTTCGACCAGCGTCAGATCTACAGCGGCGACATCGCGCTGTTCCTCGTCGCGGGTGACTACACGTTGACCGCGCAAGGCGCCTCTTCCGAGTGGAGTTACAACAACGGCAACTACGCGTTCCAGCTGATCGACGCATCGGCGGCCAACAGCATGCCGCTGGGCCAGCCGACGACCGGCACACGCTCGCCAGCCAGCGCCACGCTGGCCTGGCGCGTCGACGCCACGGCAGGGACGCGGCTCAGTATCGCCACCTCTTACACCGGGTCGTATGCGACCTACGTGTTGATCGACCCTTACGGCCGCACGGTCGTTGGCCAGTACGACCCGTTACTGCCGGACTATGTGTACGACGTGGCGATCTCCGGGACCTACACGTTCCTGGCCGTGGGCTCTTACGGCGCGACGGGAACCGGTCGCGATACGGTGACTATCAGCCAGGTCGATGCGCCCAGCGCGCCGCTCGCGCTCAACGACGCCATCGCAGGCTCCCTGGCCGGTCGCGCATCCGCTGCCTCCTATACCTTCACGATGGCCCACGCGGGCTGGGTCACGTTCGACGCGATCGGTGGTACGACGTCGTCCAATGTGCAGTGGAGCATCACGCGCGACGGTTCCGTTCGCGTGGGCTGGTACACGGCGACAAGCGACAGCAGCCCCTTCTGGATGGAAGCGGGCGAATACACGTTCGCCGTGCGGAACACGGTGAATACGCCGGCGAATTACCGGCTCCGCCTTCTCGATGCGTCGGGTGCGCCGGATGTCATGCCTGGCACGGTCGTGACCTCCAACGGCACCGGCGACCAGATTCGCAGCTTCCACCTGCACGGTGAGGCTGGGGAGCAGATCTACTTCCAGGCTCTCAGTGGCGCGAATGCCGCTGGCTGGCGTCTTCTCGGCCCCGACGGCAGGGTCGTTTACGACAGTTACTATTTCTCAGACGCCGCGAGCATCGCGCTGACCGGCACAGGTGACTACCTGCTGCAGATCATCCCGCGATCGAATCTGGCCGGGCAGTCGCTCTCGCTCGACTTCACCATCGGTCAGCGACCGGTCACCGCCAGGCCCGTTGCGCTGAATACGCCGGTAACCGGAAGCATCGCGTCGCCGGGGGAGTCGATCCGCTATGGCTTCACCCTCGATGCGGCGGACATGGTGTACTTCGCCCCGACCGCGTTCGATAACAACACTCTCTGGAGCCTGACCGGTCCTCGCGGCGTCGAGTTCACCTCACGCAACCTCGACCGCACGGGCATGCTCCTGCGCCTTCCGGCGGGCACGTACGTTCTGACGCTGACGCGCAGCGATCTCGCGGTGGGCGGCTTCGGTTTCTCCATGATCGGCCGCGCGGCGCAGGCACCGCTTGCCGCCGGCGCCACGGCCAGCGCGACGCTCACGATGAGCGACCACACGATCTACGGGCTCGATCTGGCCGCGGGCGACTACCTTCCGGTCCTCACCGCCACGGGCGGCGATGCGTACTGGAATCTCTACGACAGTTTCGGCCAGATCGTCGCCTACGGCGCGACGTACTACAACGCCACCGCGACGACGCTGCGAGGGGGACACTACACGCTGGTCGTCTTCCCGTCGGGAGTGCAGGGTCAGGTCGTTACCGTGGCCACCAGCGTGCTTTCCGTCACGCGTGAAGTGCGAACGCTGGTACCCGGCGAAAGCGTGCATGATGTCATCGCCGCGCCTGGACAGTCCTGGAGCTACGACTTCACGCTGGCAAGGCCGGACGTCCTGCTGCTGGACGCGCTCAATGAGCGCGACGATGTCGACTGGACACTCACCGGTCCCGAGGGGCAGCTGACCGGATCCTCCGCGTTCCGCGATGTCACGAACGGCACGGCATTGCCGTATGCCGGAACGTACCGCCTGACGATCACCCCGCGCGGACTCGCCACGGGCGACATCGACTTCCGCGTGCTGTTGCTCGGCAGTGCGACGACGCTCACCGTCGATACCCTCGCGGCCACCTCGCTGCCGTCGACGGGCGCCGTCGTCTACCGTCTGGACGCCGGCGTGCGCGACTACGTCAAGCTCGCCGCGAGCCAGAGCGGCCAGACGTTCGAGGTGTATCTCCTCGACGCCAACGGGCAGAGGCAGGGCGGCTGGACAGCCGGTTACGGTGCGGACGGCACGCTGATCCTTCCGGTCCCCTCGGCAGGTACCTGGTTCATCGAACTCCGCGCGGCCGGTGCTCCTTCCGGCACACCGATCGACACCAGCGTGACGCATCTGCGTGCCTTCGAAGGCGACGCCACCCCCGGTGCCGGCGTCAGTGGCCATGCAAGTGAACCGTCCGTGCCGCAGGTTTGGCGCGTCGCACTGAACTATCCGACGCGCTTGCTCATCGGCGGGGACGCGGGCTCCGCCTTCACCTGGATACTGCGTGGCGCGGACAACAGCGAGGTCGCCCGGGGGACCGGCTCGACCGCCCTGCCCGTTTCCCTGGGCAATGGCACGTACACCCTGGAAATCGGCGGCGACGGCTTCGTCGGCGATTTCCATCTCGGCCTGGTCGACCTGGGCACGCTGGCGGCGCTACCGTTCGATGCGGTAACCCAGGCCAGCGTTGACGCCACGGGCACCGCTGTCTACCGCATCGAGGCCGATGCCGATCTCACCGATCTCGCCCTGACCGTCTCAGGCGAGGTCGCCGTCGATGTCTACGACGGCGCGGGCAAGCGCGTTTACTCGGCCAACGGCCCGGTCACCGGCGCGGCCATCGGCAGGTCGCTGGCGAACGGCGTCGACAGGATCGTGGTCATCCGGGGTGCGGCAGGTGCGTCGTACACGATCGCATCGACCCGCAAGGCGGGGCAGCCCGGGACATCCATCGACAGTGTCACGCTCGGCACCGACTTCAGCGGGACCCTCGCCCATGCGGGCGATAAGGCAAGCGTTCGCCTCGTGGTGGCTTACGACCAGATCTTGCCGCTTGGCGAACTGCTACGCGATACCGGATCGCGCGCCGTGCGCTGGCACATCGCGATCGGCGGCGTGATCCACGACGGCAGCGATCCTGCCACGCTCGGACTGCTGCTCGCCGCGGGCGACTACACCCTCACCGTCGAGGCGCTTGCCGACGATGCGCTGTTCGCCTGGCACAGCGTCGATAGTGCGGGAGCGACTCCGGCGTTCGACGGCGATACCGCCGTCACGATCCCGGCTGGCCGCGATTCGGCGATCTATCGCATCGATGTGCGTTCTCCGCACGCGCTGAGCATCGCGGTCGCCGGCATGCCTGACACGGCATGGAAGCTCTATGGCGCGGACGGTGTCCTTGTGACATCGGGCACCTCGACGACATCGATCGATACCCCGTTGCTGGATGACGGCCGCTACATCCTCGTACTCGCTCAGTCCATCCGCCAGACCGATGCGACCGGCACCCTCAGCATCACGTCGCTGGGGCTCCCCGCCTTGCCTGCGGACGGTAAACTTTCGGGCACGCTGGCGCGTACCGGTGACGGCGTCGCGTACGCCATCAGCGTACCCGCGGGCGGCCTGTTCCAGATCGACAGTCCGGTATCCGCGGACGGGGTCCGCGTGAAGCTCATGCGGCACGGCGTCGATGGAGTCTGGAGCGACATCGGAGCCCTCGCTGGGGAGCCGCGCTATCTGGCGTCGGGCGACTACGTTCTGTTCGTGCAAGCCACGAGCGACGATGCCACGTATGGGCTTCAGAGCCTTTCATCGTGGTCCGCATCCTCCCTTGACGCTGGTCCGGTCGCGACCGCCCTGCCGCAGGCGTCCGGCTCCGCGTTCTGGACCGTCGACCTCGCTCCGGGTCAGTCGCTGGCCGTGACCTTCGCCTCCGCGGGAAGCGACATGACGTGGTCTCTGCGGGGTCCCGACGGGTCGATCGTGGTCGACGCCACCAGGGCAGGCACGTTCAGACTCGGGCCCGTCGCCGAAGGCCGGTACACCCTCGTGGTCCACGGGGGCGGCGACAACGACGACGGTCATTACGATGTTGCCGCGACAAGCTATGTGCCGACGGTGCTGCCGTCAGGCACGGTCACCGGCCAGACGCCTGAGCAGCCGGGCGTCGCGGCGTACTCGCTGGACGTCGCCACCGGCGGCAACTTCCTTATCTGGAACGGTGACGCCGGCACCCAGATCACCGTGCTCGATGCGAACGGTTACGCAGTGCTGCGCGACGGAAGCTCATCCTGGGTGGATAAGGGGCGCTACACCGTGCTCGTCGGCGCAAGCGAACCGGGCACCCCGTTCGCGTTCACCTTGCTTGACCTCGATGCGGCCACACCGGCCGGCGCGACGACCATCGGCGCGACGCTCGTGGATGACGCGTCCGCCGCGGTCTACGCGCTGCCCGCGGATACCGCCGTGACCGCGCTGTCCCTTCAGATCACCGACGGCGACGAGAACGATCTCGCGTGGATGATCGTGCGGAACGGACAGACGATCGATCAGGGTCAGGGCGCGTTTACCGGCTCGCGTCGATTCGCGGGCGGCGGCTATCGGCTCATCGTGGCCCGGAGCCAGGGTGCGTCGGGCAGCATCACGTTCGCTCTCAGCGCGACGCCGGTAGAGGACGTGGTCAAGCCGATCGCGCTGGGTACCGCGGTACCGCTGACGATCGACGACACGAACGATTATCGCCAGGTCTTCGGCTTCGAACTGACGCACGATACGGAGATCGCCATCGTCCTGCCGCTTGGCAGCGACATTTACGCCTTCTACCGCGTCGTCGATGCGCGTGGCCACGCCGTGGTCGACTGGAATTACACGGGCTACCAGGCGAATCCCCTGTCGCTTGCGGCGGGCAGCTACCGCCTCGAGTTCGACCGGCAACGCGGCGACGGCGAACAGCCGCCGTCCTTCGCCGCGCGGTCGGCGGAAGCTTCCGGCGAAGGCGATGCGATCACCACGGTCACGGTGCTCGATCTTGCCAACGCTCCCCGGCTTGCCGACGGAGGTACGGTCGATGTCGAGCTGCACGGCCCCACGGACTCGGCATGGGTCCGCATCGAAGGCCAGCCCGGCGACACGTACACCCTCACGTCGACCGATCAGAACGCGTCGTCGTTGTCGTGGGAGATCCTGGACACCCAGGGCGATACGGTGACTTACGCCAGCGGCGGCCAGTCCGTCACGGTCCTGTTCGATGCCTCGGGCCGGTTCTACATCCGGGTCAACGGATCGTACGGCTCCGGGCGCCTGACGCTGACAGCCGCCCGCACGAATCAGGGGAGTCAGGCGTCCCCCGACGTGGCGATCACCGACGGCGGCAGCCAGACGGTGGCGTTGCAGGCGGGCACCACCCAGACGTTCACGCTACACGTCCAGCAAGCCGACCTGTTCCGTCTGATCACGCAGGACTATCTGTATTCCGTCTCCTGGAGCCTGCTCGACAGTACCGGCAACGCCGTCGCCGGGAGCCGTTCCATGAACTCCACCGAGTGGCCGACGGTCAGACTCGGCGCGGGTGACTATCGCCTCGTCTTCACGAACCAAGGCGACAACGTCAGTTTCGACTTCTCCGTGCTCACGCTTGCTTCGGCGACGCCGATCGATCCGACCGCCACGGCCATGACGGGCACGCTGACCGCGATCCCGGTGAAGGCAGGACAGACGTACTACATCACGCCCGCGGCGCAGGCACGTCTGGTGATCTATGGCAGTGACCTGTCGGTGCTGGCCGACCTGTCCAGCGGGGACGGCAACGGCGGGCTGCTGACTTTCACCGCGACGGCGGATGGCTTCTGGTACGTCGACCTGCTGCAGTCCGGCTATACGGCGGACTATTTCATCAATCGCCCCACGCCAGCGATCGTCGATACGGTCAACGACGGACGCGTCCCGCAGATGGGCGCGGTCGACATCCGCACGGTGCATGTCGACCATGCCGGGCGTTACGCCGTCGGCTTCGCCTTCGGCTACGACAATGTCGTGCTCACGAATCTTGCCACGGGCGAGCGCTTCGAAGTCGACAACAACAGCAGCCAGCGCTACATGGTTCTCGATCTGTCGCCGGGCGACTACAGCTTCTCGATCGCCAGCGCCCAGGGCTCCTACAACTGGGGAACGACCTACCGGTTCGCGTTCTTCGACCTTGCGAAGGCGACGGCCACGGCCGCCACCGGTTCGACCAGCCTCACACTCGCGGGCACCACGCCTGCGTTCCAGCGCATCGATGGCAAGGCGGGTCAGCAGCTGTTGCTGACCAGCAGTATGGATGCCGACTCGGCCATGCCCGCGCAGTGGACGCTGTTTGACGACAATGGCCAGGTGATCAGTTCGGGAGCGACGGGGACTCCCGCGCTCCTGCCGAGCTTCCAGGCGGACGGAATCTACTATCTGGTCTGGACGCAAACCGATCCGGATGCATCGCCGACGGTCGACGTCACGCTAGTGGACGGCGGTTTCGAGGCACTGCCTTCCGCCAGGCCGGGCCAGACGCTGCACATCGCACCCGCCGGTCGCGAGGGCAGCCAGTTTGCGGCCAGCTACAGTATCGACCTCGCTAACCGCACGCCCATCGTTCTTACGACGGGCGGCGCGCCAGACACGATTACCTGGGTCGTGACCGGCATCCATGGCATCGTCGCTTCCGGCAACCTGGGCGACAACTATGACGACATGCAGCTCGCCACACTCGACCCCGGCCGCTACGTTGTCACGTTCTTCGCCGACGGTGCCGCGGCCGCCTTTGACGTGCGCTTGCTGGACACGCAGATGGCGATGCCGATCGCGCTCGATGAACCGGTGCATATCGCCGCCGACGCCTCCCAACCCGCGATGTTCTGGCTGACCGGCAATGGGGCGTTCCGCGCGAATACGGAATCCTTCGGCTTTCGGGACGGAGCTTACGGAACCTGGAAGCTGTATGACGAGAGCGGCCATCTCGTACGGACAGATTCGTTGCAAACGCCTTACCCGACATA
Organism: Dyella sp. 333MFSha; assembly: GCF_900102405.1. Classification (NCBI taxonomy): domain Bacteria; kingdom Pseudomonadati; phylum Pseudomonadota; class Gammaproteobacteria; order Lysobacterales; family Rhodanobacteraceae; genus Dyella; species Dyella sp. 333MFSha. The sequence goes on from NZ_FNBR01000001.1 coordinate 1,240,722, forward strand.
CATTGGCGGCGGGCGCTACCTGCTCCTGGTCAAAATCCAGCCCTCGGCGGCATTTCCGGACGGCGCACCGGTCACCTTCGCTCTCAAGAGCCCCACGGATTTTTCGTACGGCCAGAATCAATCGTTGCAGGACGGCGCGTCGCTCAGGTTCGACCTCGACACGCCACGCCACGTATTCGTGGACATCACTCAGTTCAATGGTGCCGTTCAGGCCTGGACGCTTTACCGAAATGGCGTTGCCGTCGAGCAGGGACACTTCACAGGCGTCGGTGCCGATGCTGGCCTGTTGCTCTCACTCGACGCCGGCAACTACGAGCTCCGCGTCAACAACGCGTGGCCCAATTATCTCTCGGCACGACTGATCGACCTCGACAACGCCCCTGCCCTGTCCCCGGGCGACGGGATCTCGAGCCAGAACATGGACGGTTACGCGGACGCCTGGCGGCTCGATGCCAGTGAAGGATCGGTCTTCCAGCTCTCCGGCTCGGACTACTACGGCACCTGGTCGCTCTATGACGCGTTCGGCCATCGCGTCGCTACGCTCTCCGCGGGCGACAGCGTTGCCGCCATGCCTCGCACGGGCACTTACCTTCTGGTACGCGACAGCTACGGAAACTCGTCGTACACGCGCTCTTTCGATGTCACCGTGTCCATCGGCGTTCCGGTCGCATCGCCGATCGTCATCGGCACGCCAGCCGCCATCACGCTGCAGGGTACGGGCTACCGGGATTACGTTTTCGACGCGACGGCCGGACAGATGCTATGGCTGGGATCCGCGAACGGCAACTTGCGCGCCAACGTTGAGATCTTTGACGCGCATGGCATCCTCGTCTATGCGCATGCCCTGAACGGTCTGGGCACGCAGGCTATCCATCTCGCCGACGGCGGACGCTACACGATCCGGTTCACCAACGTCGACGGCTATGCGCAGGACACGCGGTTCACTCTGTCCAGCCTCGACGGCGCTTCCAGCATCGTGTCGGGCAACGGTGCCACCGGCATCCTCCATCCCGATGGTCAGGCCCTCGCTTATCGCGTGACGGTCGACCAGAACGGCATGTTCGCGTATGACCCCGGCTCGCACATCTACAACAATGGCGGCGCCACGTGGAAGCTTGTGTCGTACCTGGGCGACGTCGTCGCCAGCGGTTCGGCGGACTACTCGAGCGGCACGCTCCATATCGTGCCGGGCGACTACCTGCTCGTGATCGTATCCAGCAGCTGGTACACGGGTGATATCCCGGTGGGCTTCTCGGTCTCCGTGTCCGAGACGCCGCTGCCCATCGGCAGCATCGCCTCCGGTTCGCTCACGGAGCTCGGCCAGGTCTCTTACGGCCTGACGCTCAGTGAACCCCATCTGCTGACCTTCGATAACCTCGACTCGTCCAGCGGCCTTACCTGGCGCCTGATCGGCGACGACGGCCAGGCGTTGATGAGCTCGTCCGTCGCGGGCTCATACAGTTACTGGTCCTGGACGGTTAATCCGACCGTGATGGTTCCCGCCGGCCACTGGACGCTGGTGATAACGAACGGCAATACGTCAACGGCGGCGTATCGGTTCCACGTGATCGACGATCAAAACGTCAGCGCCACACCGCTGGATACGGCCATCGACGCCACCCCTGCCTTCAATGAAGTGCGCACGTACGGCTTCGATCTGGTCGCGGGTGAGAGCTACTACTTCGACGTGCTGCCGGGCGAATTTGCCACCGACACGTCGGCAACCCCCATCGCCTGGACGATTCTCGACCCGAATGGCCACCCGGTGATGAGCACGCGCTTCCTGGCGTCATGGGAAGGCGTCTACGACACCGATGCACAGGTATACCGCTACCGTCTCACCGGCACCGGCTTCGACCTGCCGAAACTGGCTCTGAGCGGCCGCTACACGCTGAGCGTCGAACGCTTCGACAACGGCACGGCGACATCGCCCGGCGTCGCCTTCCGCATGGTGCACGTGCCCGTAACCGAAACGGTCGTGCTGGACACGCTCGTGACCAACCCCGCACCGGATCTCGCGGTGAACCAGGTCGCCGTCGCTCCGGCCAGCGATATCCATACCGGCCAGACCATCGACCTGAGCTGGACGCTCGAGAATCGCGGTTCGATCGCCACCACGGGTACCTGGAACGACCGCGTCGTGGTGCGCAACGCCGCCACGGGCGCGATCATTCTCGACATCGTGCTGCCGTACGACGCCACGGATCCGTCCAATGCGCCCATCGCCGCGGGCGGTGCCATCGTCCGGCACGCGCTGCTACACCTGCCCGATGGCGTGGACGCCAGCGGCACGCTGTCGATCACGATCATCGCCGATTCGGACAACCTGCTGAAGGAAAGCAATGCCAGCGGGACGGCCGAAAGCAATAACACGGCGCACCTGGACATCGATGTCACACTCGCACCCTACGCGGACCTGACCGTCGCCGGTCTGTCGCTTTCTCCGTCCAGCGGCTTCGTGCCGGGCCAGCAGGTCGCCGTCGACTGGACGTCCGCCAATGCGGGTAACGCGGACATCCTCGCGCCGTTCAGTGAAACACTCGAGGTACGCAACGCCTCGACGGGTCGCATCGTCGCCACCGTGACGCTTCGCGACGTACTGAACGACGGCCCCTTCGCCGCCGGCGCCACCAAGGCGCGCCACGCCACGTTCACCTGGCCGGACGGCGTCGATGCGGCGGGCAACTTCACCATCCGCGTGATCGCGGACAGCGCCAACGACGTCGCCGAGGCCAACGCCGCCGGTACGGGAGAAGCGAATAACGTCGTCGCCGGCAGCGTAGCCGTCGGCCCGGACCTTACCGTCCGCAACCTGCAGATCGTCACGTCCACCGTCCAGGCCGGTGGCCTCGTCACGGTCACCTGGGAAGACTGGAACGACGGCAGCAGCCCCACTAGCGCCGCCTTCAACGACCGCATCACCGTGTCGCGTGCCGACGTTGGGCTGGTGCTCATCGACGCCACGCTCCCCTACGATCCGCTCGCTCTGGTCGACGGTACGGCCAATGGTCCGATCGGTCCGGGCGGCCACAAGCTGCGCAGCTACACCTTCCGGCTCCCCGACGGCGTGCGCGGTGCTGGCAATCTCGCCATCACCGTCACCACCGACCAGAACGCGGCCGGCGTCGGCGTTCTGTACGAGGCGAATCTGACCAACGATGCCGAGTCGAACAACAGCGCGGCGACTACCGTGCGCTCGGCGACCACGTCGTATGCCGACCTCAGGGTCAGCGGGCTCACCGCCCCCACCCAGGCGGCCGGTGGGCAGACCATCAACCTCGGATGGACCGTCACGAACCAGGGCGGCGCCATCACCGGCGGCGCGTGGACCGACGAAATCGTGCTGAGCAAGGACGGCACGTTCGGCAATGCCGACGATATCGTCATCGGCAGCATCCGTCACACCGGTGTGCTCGGCGTGAACCAGAGCTACGCCCAGGCCCTCGCCGTGACCCTGCCGCTGCTGGCGGAAGGTGGCTACTACCTGTTCGTGCGCTCCGACTCGCGCGCGGAAGTGCTCGAGCCAGATACCCGCGCGAACACGATCAGCACGGCGACGCCGCTCAACGTCATCGCGTCGTACACCGACCTCGCGGTGACCCAGGTCACCTCGCCTCCCAGCGCGAACAGCGGCGAGAGCATCAAGGTCACCTGGACCGTGACCAACGCCGGCAACCTGGCCACCGATGTCGCCCTCTGGAACGACCGCGTGGTTCTTTCGCGCGCTGGCCAGGCCGATGTGGTGCTGGCGGGTTCCGTGGTCCACAGCGGCATCCTCGCAGCCGGTGGCAGCTATACCGCCACGGCCACCCTGACGCTGCCGCGGGACCTGGTCGGTGACTACACGATCCAGGTCATCACCAACCTCAACAACGCCGTCACCGAGGGTGGCCGCAGCGCCAACAACACGCTGACGTCGTCCACGCCCTTGCATGTCGTGCTCGCGCCGGTGGCCAACCTTACCGTCACCGAGGTGTCTGGCCCGGCCGCCGTCCGCCCGGGCGACAGCGTCACGGTCGCCTACACCGCGAACAACACGGGCAACGACGCGACGACCACCGCCTGGCGCGACATCGTTTACCTCCGCGACGCCAACGGCAACCTCACGGAAGTGGGCAGCCGGTTCTACACCGACGCGATGGCGGCCGGTGCGCATGCGGCGCGCACCATCACGGTAAGCGTGCCGACGCAGCTGGCCGAGGGCGTTTATACATGGGTTGTCCGTACCGATACGGACAACACCGTCTACGAGCGCGATGGCGAAGGCGACAACACGACCGCCGCCGCGGGCAGCGTCACCGTCGCCCGTCCCGACCTCGCGGTCGTCACTGTCGGCGGCCCGGCGACCGTGCAGTCAGGCACATCCCTGCACGTCATCTGGCATGTCGACAACCACGGTGGCGCCGCCACGGGCGACTGGGTCGACCAGGTCTTCCTGTCGGTGGGTGGCAAGCAGACGAAGCTCGCCGACATCGTGCATACCGGTGGCCTCGCCAGCGGCGCAGGCTATGACGCCTCCGCCGACATCGCCGTGCCGCTGGATGCACGCGGCGAGTACGAGATCATCGTGATCACCGACGCGGGCCGCGTGCTGGACGACCACTCCCGTGCCGACAATACGGCGAGCACCGCCGTCCTCGTTCAGCTGGCGCCCCATGCCGACCTTGTCGTGAGCGCCGTGCAGGCGCCGGCCACGCTGATCGCCGACCCGGCCACCCTCGCGGTGAGCTGGACGGTGACCAACGCGGGTACCGGCGCCGGCGACACCACCGGCTGGATCGACCGCATCATCCTGTCCACCGATGACATCATCGGCAACGGCGACGACCGCGTCGTCGGCGAGGTGCGTCATGATGGATCGCTGGTCGCGGGCCAGAGCTACCGGGGCGACTTCACCACCCTGCTGCCTCCGGGCCTCACCGGGCGGTACAAGCTCTACGTCGTGGCGGATGCTACGAAGCAGGTCTTCCAGGACGGTTCCACCACGAACGACACGCTGGCCGCCGATCACTTCGTCGATGTGATGCCCAGGCCGTATGCCGACCTCGTCGTGCGGAACGTCTCGACCCAGGGCACGGCGATCAGCGGGCAGCCGCTCACCGTGACGTGGGCGGTGGCGAACCAGGGCATCGGTATCACCGATCAGGCCGAGTGGTCGGACAGCGTGTGGCTCAGCAGCAACGCCGACGGCACGGGCAGCCGGATCAACCTCGGCGGTGCCAGCCACATCGGCCAGCTCGAGGTCGGCGACAGCTACGTGCGCAGCATCAACGTGACCGTGCCCAACGGGCTTTCCGGCACGTGGTACGTCAATGTCCGCACGAGCGGACCGTTCGAGTTCATCTACGGCGACAACAACGAGGGTCACAGCGCCGCGGTACCGGTGCAACTCGCGCCGTCGCCCGACCTCTTCGTGCAGGCCGTCAGCATGCCGGCCAGCGCAGTCGAAGGCAGCGTCGTCGACGTCGCCTGGACGGTGATCAACCAGGGCGATGCCCAGGCCGTGGGCACATGGGTCGACACCGTGCTCCTGGTCCCTACCAGCGGCGGCCAGGCCATCACGCTCGGCACGTACACCTATGACCGTCCGCTTGATGCCGGCAAGACCTACACGCGCACCGAGCAGATCCGCCTCCCGTCGAAGCTCGAAGGCCTGTACCGCATCGAGGTCATCACCAACAGCAACCTGGGCAAGGACAGCGCCGCACAGGTTTATGAGTACGGCAGCGCGCGCGACAACAATCTGACCATCGCTTCCACGGCGTCGCAGGTGGTGTTGCAGGCACGTCCGGATCTGCAGGTGGATACGGTCGCGATTCCCGGGACGGTGACCGCCGGTACGAAGGTCGGCATCCAGTACACCATCGTTAACCAGGGACCGTTGCCCGCCAGCGGCCACTGGCGTGACAAGGTCTATCTCTCGCTGGACGGCACGCTCAGCGGTGACGACGTGCTGGTCGGCGTGTTCGACAACGGCAGCGCACTGGCGCCGACCGAGCGCTACACGAATGCGTCGGGTTCCATCGATATCCCGATCACCTATCGTGGCGACGTCTATCTCATCGTGGTCGCCGACGGCGACTTCAACGTCGATGAATACCCCAACGAAGCCAACAACCAGAAGGCGGTGAAGTTCCACGTCGACCCGGTCCCGTTCGCCGATCTGGTCACCAGCAACGTCGTCGCACCCGACCAGGCGGTGCACGGCGCGACCATCCAGGTCGACTACAAGGTGACCAACAGCGGCAGCGCGACCACGCGTGGCGTGGATGCGGCGACCAACAGCTGGACCGACACCGTCTGGCTGGCCAAGGACCCGCGCCGACCGGGCGCCAACCGCGGCGACATTCTTCTCGGCCAGGTCACCCACACCGGCAACCTCGCCGTCGGTGCGGACTACCTCGGCAGCCTGCGCGTCACCATCCCGGACAGCACGCTCAGCGGCCAGTACTACATCACCGTGTGGAGCGACGCGTACGACAGCATCCTCGAGGACACGCTGGCGTCGAACATCAACCTCGATGACCCGACCCAGCTCGATAACAACAACTACAAGGCGCGCGCGATCTCCGTGCTCGGCATCACGCCGCCCGACCTCACGGTCACCCAGGTCACCACACCCGCGAACGTGGATGCGGGCGGCAACCTGAGCTTCAGCTACACGGTGCAGAACACGGGCGACGTCTTCACTGGTGGATGGACCGACTACGTGTACGTAGCCGACAACGCGGACCTGTCCAAGGCCACGAAGATCTGGCAGATCGGCACGTACACGCAGAGCCGCACGCTCAACAACGGAGAGAAGTACACGATCAACCAGACCGTGCAGCTGGCGCCGTCGATCACCGGTCTGTACGTCATCGTCCAGACCGATGCGCTCAATGGCGTACGCGAGACCAATGAGACGAATAACCTCAAGGCCGTCGCCAGCAACGTCGTGGCGCATCCAGCCGACCTGCAGGTGACCTCGGTGGTCATCCCCACGCAGAACTACTCCGGCGAGCCGACGCCGATCACCTGGACGGTGACCAACAAGGGTGAGGCCGTCTGGCCCGGCACCACGGCGTGGGTGGACTCGGTGTACATCAGCACCGATCCCACGTTCATTCCGTCGCGTGCCACCGCGCTGGGGGCATTTACGCACTACAACACGGCGGGACTGGCGGCGGGCGCGAGCTACACCGTCACGGCGAACATCACGCTGCCGGCGGGTACGGACGGGCGTTACTACATCTACGTCATCACCGACACGGGCACGTCCGCCGACCGACTGGCCACGCCGACGCCGGTCAGCAAGGCCCTCGACGAAGTCACCAACGGCGGTACGAACCAGTACGCGCTCGATGTCTATGCGCGCTCGGTATACGAGGGCGCCAACGGCCAGAACAACATCGGCAACGCCGGCATCGACATCACTTACCGTGAAGCCGACCTGCAGATCGACACCATCTCGATCTCGAACCCGACACCGCAATCGGGCGACCTGGTCACCGTGACCTGGACCGTGACCAACCGGGGCGACCGCGACACGCGCGTTTCGTCGTGGTCCGACGGTGTCTACCTCTCCGTCGACGACACGCTGGACGCCAGCGATACGCCGCTGCCCGAAGGCGACCGTTACACCAACCCGGCGCGTGTGGCGGGTATTTCCCTGGTCGACGCCAATGGCCAGCCGCGCTATCTGAAGCCCGGCGAGTCCTACACGGCCAGCGTCACGTTCCACCTGCCGCAGTCCATCAGCGGCAACTTCCACGTCATCGTCAAGGCCGATACGTCGACCACGAAGGACTGGGATTACTCCAGCCCCAGCACCATCCGCGATGGCCTCGACGTCCTCCGTGGCAGCGGCCCGGGCAGCGTTCTCGAGTTCCGGGACGAAGGCAACAACGTCGCCTCGCTCGCCCTGCCGATCACCCTGGCGACGCCGCCCGACCTCACCGTCTCGGTGGTCAGGGCGCCCGAGCACGTGGTGGCGGGACAACCGTTCGTCGTCGATTACACCGTGCTGAATGCCGGTGGCGCCACGCCGAGCGATCAGGGCAACTGGAACGATCTGGTTTATCTGTCGCGCGACCGCTTCCTCGACGTCAGTCAGGATCGCTACCTCGGCTACCTCGGGCACAGCGGCGGTCTCGCCGCCGGTGGCAGCTACGACGGTCGTTTCACGATCACGGCACCGTCCGATCTGGACGGCCCGTGGTACGTCTTCGTCGTCACCGATCCCGCCCGTGCGTTCGGCTCTGGCCCCAGCGGCGCGGTGCTCGAGTTCGGCAAGGACCAGAACAACGCCACCGCCGCGGTCCAGCCGGTCCTCATCGAGATCCCGCCCCCGGCCGACCTCAAGGTCGACAGCGTGACCGTGCCGGCGACGGCTCAGGTCGGCCAACCGGTGACCGTGACGTACACGATCACCAACGACTCCGATAACGCGGCGCACGGCACGTGGACCGACGCGGTCTACCTGTCGATCGACAACACCTGGGGCCTGACCGACATTCTGCTGGGCAAGGTCGTGCACAGCGGCGACCTCGCCGGGCACGCCAGCTACACCGCTACCCTCACCGCGAACCTGCCGCCGCTGAAGGACGGCAGCTGGCGGATCATCGTCCGGCCGGACCTGTACAACGAGGTGTACGAAGGCGCGATCAGCTATGGCGTGAATGGACTGGTGATGGCTCCCGGCGAGGCGAACAACCTCACCGCCTCGGCCGCCACCATTCAGACGGCCGTGCCCTCCCTCCAGGTCGCCAGCCCGAAGGCGATCACGCTCGACGACGGCGTGTCCCAGCTGTTCAAGGTCAGCGTGGCATCGGGGCAGACGCTGCGCGTGCTGCTCGATTCGCTGGCCGCCATGGGCGACAACGAGCTGTACATCCGCTACGGCGATATACCGACGACCTATGCGTACGACGCATCGTACTCCAACGCCTCGGCAGCCGATCAGCAGGCGGTGATCGCCAGCACGCTGGCCGGCGACTATTACATCCTCGTGCGCAGCCGCGGCGGCCACGCCGTGGCGGCCACGCTGCGCGCCGACCTGCTGCCGCTGTCGATCACGGCGGTAACGCCCGACCATGGCGGTGTCAGCGACGACGACCATCGCTGGGTCACGCTGGACATCTACGGCTCCAGCTTCCAAGCCGGCGCCATCGTCAAGCTCACCCGCCCTGGCGTTTACGAAGCCGAGCCGGATCGCTGGCAGGTGCTGGACGCCACGCATATCCGCGCCATCTTCGATACGCGTGCCTTCCCATACGGTCTGTACGACGTCACGGTGATCAACCCTAACGGCCAGAGCGTGACCGAGGCCGATCGCTACCTCGTCGAGCGCGGCATCGAAGACGACGTGACCATCGGCGTCGGTGGCCCGCGCAATCTCGAGCCGGGTGACAGTGCGACCTACACCGTCTCGCTGCAGAGCCTGACCAACGTCGACACGCCGTACGTGCGCTTCGACGTGGGCGCCGTGGAAATGGGCTACAACAAGTACCTGATCGATGGGCTCAACCTGCCCTTCCTGGTGTTTGGTTCCAACGTGGCGGGGTCGCCATACGGCAGCGTCGCCAACTCGGCCGCCAACACACAGGCCTATGGCCAGACACCGTCGTCCTCGTCGCGCACGGATATTCCGTGGGTGTCGCTCGACGGCACGCTGAACACCGCGGGCTACAACCTGGCGCCGGGCTATGCGTTCGATGTGACCGCTGGCGGTTTCGTCGGCATGACTTTCCGCCTGCAGACCTATCCGGGCCTTACCGCGTGGATCAACCGTGACTTCTCCGGCCTGCGCGACGCGCTCTATGCGTTGCATCCGGACTGGAAGGCCGCCGGCCTGCTCGACGAGGGCATCAACGGCCTCGACAAGATCCCGGGCGGCGAAGGACTCGCGGCACGCTTCCGCTCCACGGAGCCGGAAGACATCCTGACCAAGCTCGAGCTGATGTCGGAATCGTTCGAGTTCAACATCGTGGCTTCGGCCACGGCGTTGACCCGTGCCGAGTTCGTCGCCGAACAGACCACCTATGCGCTCAAGCTGCGTACGGCGATCCTCGCCGATGCCAGCGCACCGACGAACCTCGCCGTGCTGGCCGCCGATCCGTCGACATGGGTCAACGGCTGGCTCGCCGCTCTGGAAACCGGCGGCATGCTGCGCCCGGCCGACCAGGCCGCACCGATCACCAACAATCCGCAGGTCGTCAGCCTCAACGCCACGCTAGCGGCCGGCATCCTGCTGTCGAAGGCCGGTGACAGCTATCGCACCCAGGCCGACCTGCTTGGCTTCTTTGCCAAGGTGCAGCAGTGGTATGGCGATACGGCCGCTTACGCCGGCGATCCCAAGGCCACCACGGGCCCGATCGACCACTTCGAGCATCGCGAAGACGACGAAGGCAACGAAGTCGACATCCCGGTGCCATCGCTGGCGAACGCCGCCGACTACGACCTGCATACCGGCCGTACGCTGCAGTTCGAGAACTTCACCGTGTTCGTCGGCGGCCAGTCCGAACTCGAGTACCTGCGCGCACAGGGCTACCTGGACGAGAAGTTCAATCCGCTGCCGGGCAAGCCGCTCAACCTCGCCCAGTACCTCACGCTGATGGCGGCGCGCAGCGGTGCGGACGACAGCGCCATCACCGTGCAGGGGCCGCAAGGTGTCTCCACGGCGGCGGACGGCAGCGCGTACGTGCCTGCGTCCACGGCGCTGCCCTACGCCTTCAACTTCAGCAACACGACGAGTCAGGGCGTCGGCCAGATCCGCATCGTCTCGCAGCTCGATCCGAACCTGGACGCGCGGTCGCTGCGTCTGGGCGATCTCAAACTGGGCGACATCAACATCCATGTGCCGACCGATCGTGCCAACTTCCAGGCCGATTTCGACTTCACGGCGACGAAGGGATATGTGCTGCGCGTGAGCGCGGGCATCGATATCGAATCGCGTATCGCCACCTGGCTGATCCAGGCGATCGATCCGTCCACCGGCGAGGTCATGAAGGACCTCACGCGTGCCCTGCTCGTTCCGACGGCAGGTGCCCTGCTCAACGGCTTCGTCAGCTACACCGTGGCCGCATCGGCCACCGCAGTGACGGGAGCGAAGGTCGGTGCCGCGGCGCGGATCTTCTTCGACGATACGCCGCCGGTCGACAGCGGCACGCTCAACGTCACCCTCGACGCCGGCGTACCGAAAACCACGGTCACCGTCACCAGCCTCGGCGCCAACGGCGCCGGCGCACCGCAGTACAACGTCAAGTGGACGGCACAGGACGATGCCAGTGGCATCCGCTTCGTCACCGTCTATGTCGCCACCGACGGCGGTGACTTCCGCATCTGGCAGCGTCAGGTCGGACCGGATCGCACCGAGGCCGTGTTCACCGGTGAACAGAGCCACACGTACGAGTTCCTCGCCGTGGCGACCGACAACGCCGGCAACCGCGAAGCGGCGAGCGTGACCAACGCCGTGCTGCCGGACGACGGCGGCAGACAGAGCGTGCTGGATGGTCTGGGCGTCACACCCGGACTGGAACAGACACCCAGTACCCCGGCGGCGGCCCCCGATCGCGACTATCCCGAAAACACCCTCTTCCAGCAGGCTTCGCAGCTTCTGCCGGGTGTTGTCGCGACGTCGAACGCGGGTGACTACAGCAACGTGCTCTCGCCGTTTACGGCACGCGGTTTCGCGGACGGCTTCGCCGCCGGTTCCGCGGATATCGGCGCCATGGCGATGGTCGAACTCGCGGACCACAGCGTGTTGTTCAGCGCCGGTGCGCAGCGCAACGAAGTGTTCAAGGTCGGCAAGGACGGCGGTCACTCGGTCACGCCGTTGTTCGTCCTCGACAGCCCGGTCCTCGACATGGCCGTCGATGCGTACGGGCAGCTATGGGTGATGACGGGCAACGAGCTGATCCAGGTCGATGCCGGCAGCGGCGCGATCCTGCGTCGCATGCAGGGCCCGAGTGGCCAGCCGCTGACGCATGCGCTCGCCATTGCATCCAACGGCGACATCTACGTGTCGTCGGGCGGTGGCATCGAGGTGTTCCACCCGAATGAGACGAATGCCGCCGCGGTCTGGCAGCACTTCAGCAATACGCGCGTTGGCGACCTGGCGTTCGGCCCGGACGGCCGTCTGTGGGGTGTGCGCTGGAGCGGTAGCTCCATCACGTCCGCCGATCCGAACGGCAGCACGGAGATCGTCAGCTTCCCGATGAGCGGGAAGACCGTCGGTCGCGCGGAGCTCGAGTACCGTCTCACCGGGGTGGTCAGTTCCATCGCGTTCGGCCAGGCGGGTACGCCGCTGGGAGGGCTGTTGTTCGCGTCCGGTTCGCTGGCGCAGCACATCACCGTTGCAGGTGTGACCGATACCACGCATGGCTCGACCACGTGGATGATCGAGCTGGAGTCGCGCCGGGTGTTGCAGCTTGCCGGCGGCGGTACGCAGGCGGAGGCGATCGTCGCGACGAGCGATGGTCGGATTCTTGTGGCGCAGACCAATCATGTGGATGAGATTGCGCCGGCGCACGCGCCGAAGGTGGTTGCGACGAGCGTGCCGGATGGGGCGTTGGTGCCGTTGCCGCTGGGCGAGATCGCCGTCGTCTTCGATCAGGATATGTTGACAGGATCGCCTTCAGATCCCGCTAGTATCCTGAACACCGACAACTACGTTCTGTTGGACGATACAGACGGAAGCGTCCCATTCACCGTATCGAGCGTTCGATGGGACGCACAAAAGCACACGGCTTACCTGAGCGTCCCCGGTCTCACGAGTGGCGCTTACCGCCTCAGCATCTCGAGCGACGTAAGCAACATAAGCGGTCAGACGATGGGGACCCCGAAGGTCACCAGCTTCACCGCCCTGCTTGACATGTCTGCCCAGGTAAAGCTGACCTTCTCCGGTACACGCTCAGACCACACCACGGGCGCCATCAGCTATGACATCACCGTGACGAACGTCGGCACGGACAAGATGTATGCCCCTCTCACGCTTCTGCTTGATCCCGGTGCTTATTTTTCCGGTTCCTTTGAAGGCTCCGTCGCCGGCCCCAATGGTCTATGGCTGATCGACTTGTCCGCGGTCCTGAGCGGCACCGGATCCGTCCTGACACCGGGCGCAACGACAGGCGTCGTTACGGTGACCGTGATTCCAGCCGGACACCCCATTGGCAACTGGCAGCTTGCCGACCTTGCGCGATTCGATATCGGCCATGGCGTCTATGCTGTGCCGCAGGAGAACATAGCGCCGGAAATCGGGGTTGTCGTCGTTCCGGCGCCGCTCGACCCAGGTAGCGTCGATCCCGATGCCGGCGACGATGTCTCCGTTCCCAGCGACGTGCCCACCGTCGACTACGATACCGACACCTTCGCCGTGCCAGCGACGATCGGTAGCGCCTGGACCACGGAGCTGGATGCGATCGATGTCGATGGAACATCGTTCTACTGGCAATTGGTCACAGCACCGAACGGTCTCACCCTCACGACGTCCGGTGGCGCCACCGTCGACCAAGACGGCTTTTATCATTCACGCGCCACCCTGTCGTGGACACCGGCGGTCTACGCGTCAGCTGACACGGTAGTCGTTGTGAGGGTCCAGGATAGTCGTGGTGGATTCGCGCTACGTACGCTCCATCTGCCGGTAGTCGGGGGCAACACCGCGCCTACCGTGACGCTGCCTGAAAGCGTCGCGGTGAACGAGGGTGAGGTACTTCACGTGCCCATTGCACTGTCGGATGCGGACGGCGACACCCTGACCATCAGCGTCTCGAACCTTCCGCCAGGTGCGAGCTTCGACGCTCGTACCCACACGATCGTCTGGACACCTGGATACGACCAGGCTGGCCGGTATCAGAATGTCCGCGTTACGGTCTCCGATGGCAAGGTGAGTACCGAGACCCTCTTCGACATTCTGGTCAACCAGGCATACGCCATGCCCGTGTTGCCCGCGGTAGCCCAGCAAACGGTACGTGAGGGAGACGCCCTGGGCCTGCAACTGAGCGGGAGCGTTCCGGGAGGGCTGCTGCGTGCCGACGGGACGAAGACCATCCTCAGCTACGACCTGATCTCGCCACCCGCTGGCATGACGATCAACCGGGATACCGGATGGCTGACCTGGAAACCCGGGTTCGATGATCACGGCGACTATGTCGTCACGGTTCGTCTCACCGCCACCTATACAGCCCCGGACGGCACTATCGACACGCGCACGGTCAGCCAAGTTGTAGATCTGACTGTCCTCAATGCGAATGGCGCTCCGGCATTCGACAGCAACCTCGCTTCGCCGTGGAATGTGTTGGAGGGCCAGCAACTTCGCATCAGCGTGTTCGCCTTCGATCCGGATAACCCGAACTTCGCACCCAAGATCCGTCTGGGCTCCGTCACGCAGGACCCGTCAGGTAGTGCAGTATCGGCTTCGGTCACCTATGAGATAGTCGGCTTGCCAGCCGGCGCGACATTCGATCCGGACACGCTCGAAATCGATTGGATTCCTGGATACGCGCAAGCGGGCACTTATCACGTGACCGTCACTGCAACCGACAACGGCGACGGCACGGGGACGGTTGCGCGTAGCGTGGTAGTCATTCCGATCGTCGTGGCGGACACCAACCGGCCACCCGTGATTCAGCCTGTCCAGAACGTCATCCTGGACAAGGGTGCCACGCTGGACATTCCGATTGACGTCCTGGATGTCGATGGTGACGCCGTCGACCTGTTAATCAATGGCCTGCCGACCTTCGCTTCCTTCACGCGTAGCGATACCAGTCATCCCGGCCACATCACTGGCTATATCCATCTTGCTCCGGGCGACAACGACCGGGGTGACTACACGGTCAACATCGTTGCCCACGACAACGGAAATGGAGATCCGGGGCGGATTCTCGCGCAATCCATAAGCTTCGTCGTAACGGTGCGAAGCCTGACCGAGCCGCCGAAGATCAATCTCCCTGCCCAGGTCGTGGCCGTCGCAGGCCAGCTTATCTCGATCCCCATTTCTGTATCCGATCTTGACCAGGACGGCCTGACGATCGAAGCCGCTGGCCTGCCACCCGGAGCAACGTTGACCATGTTGCCGCAGTACGGGCAGGCCATACTCACCTGGACCCCTCGCGATAGCGATATTGGCTCATACGATTTCGCCATCACGGCGACGGATAGTGGCCTCCCTCCCAGGGATGCAGGATACGTTGACCCCGCGACACCCGTCCCTAACGTCGTTACCCGAAATCTTCACCTCGTCGTTCGCGCATCCAATGCCGCGCCTCAGGCTTTGGGGATCTCGGTCAACGGGACCCCTGTCGCGAGCACGGGCGATGAAGCGTCCCCGGTCACCATCGGAACGATGGAGGGCGTACCGACCACGATCGATATTTTCGCCCGCGACGCAGACGACGACGCGATCAACTGGACCGTACAGGGCCTGCCGACCGGCATGCTGTTCAATGTGCAATCCGGAAGGGCGACACTAAGCTGGACACCCGGTTTCTTCGCAGCGCAGAGTGACAATGTCGGCGGTACCCTCCCTGGGACCTACCGCTTCAGCGTAACGGCGTCGGATGGCACGGCCAACTTCGTGCGCCGCTTCGAACTCCACGTCGGAAATGTTGACCAGGCTCCATTGGTCCTGCCGATGCCGCTGCAGCTCGTAAATGAAGGAAGCACACTAACGTTCACGCTGCGCACGGCGGATGCCGATAACGACTCCGTACGCACCTCGCTCGTTTACGACGACCTGCCGGCGGGTGTCCTATATAACGCCGCTACCGGCAATTTCGAGTGGACCCCGGCCTACGGAACCGTCGACAACGCACAGGAATCGAGCAAGGACTTCGCGTTCACCTTCCTTGCGACCGATGGCGTCCTGAGCAGCACCCAGGTTGTCCATGTGAGGGTGTTCGATACCAACCGGCCCCCGACGCTCGCGGTGAGCAATCACGCGATCACGATCGGGCAGTCGATTTCGCTACCGGTGACATTCGGCCTGGGAAATGGTCTTGTCGTCCTCGATCCCGATGGCGCAACCCAGACCGCTGGCCTGACCGTATCGTTCAGCGGACTTCCGGAAGGCGCTACCTACGACGCCGTATCGGCTGCTCTACACTGGACGCCCGGCCCCGCCCAGGTCGGTGATTTCGTCGTGACGGCGCTCGTAAGTGATGGCATAGCGAGCGTTTCACGCACGTTTACGATAAGGGTCGTCGCCGATCCGGCCGCAAATGCTCCTGCCATTCTCATCGACAGCGTGCCTTCCACGCCGACGGTGCCCGGTCAGACCGTGCTCGTCACCGTAAGAACCAGTAGCTTCTCCACGATGAACAATGCCACGGTGCAGGTGCGCGGTGCGGCGCTGGGCAATTCGGACTGGCAGACGGTCTCGCTGGATTCATCAGGCCGCTTCCGCGTTACCTCAGTAGCGCCGGGTTCGTTCGAGGTCCGGGTCCAGGCGACGGATATCGACGGCTTCTCCGCGACGAAGACTGCCACGATTCTCGTACGCGACCCAACGGATACAGCGGCCCCTGTACTTTCCTGGACTGGCCCGCTCACCGGTGCGACAACGACCACTCGTCCCGTCGACATCGCGCTCGCAACGATGCTTACGGCAACCGTCGTCGAGGCCCAGGCGATGGGCTTCCGCCTCCAAATCTCCTCTGCAGGCTCCGGCGCATGGCGCACGCTGGTCAACGTCGGCCTGGACGCCAATGCGGTGAATCAGGACTTCTCCCTGATCCAACTCGATCCGGCGCTTTTCGATAACGGTGTCTATCAGTTGCGCCTGACGGCTTGGGATCTTGCTGGTCGTACCAGCGAAATCAACGCCATGGTCACCGTCAACAGTCCCGTCAAGAACCAGCCGATCGCCGCAAGCGACGGGTCGTTCGATCTCGGCGGTCATTCATTGACGGTGGTGCGAACCTACGACGCGACGAATGGCACCGACTTCGGCAACTGGCGCCTCAACGGAATCGACAGCCACCTTGCGACGGATCAGATCGGCCAGGATGCCACTGGCGCACCTCAAGGCTGGAGCAACGGCGCGCGCGTATGGCTTACGCTCCCATCCGATCTGGGCTCGGCCACATCCGCACCACTTTCGCTGCAATTCACCCTCTCGGTAGCCGGCGATAAACTGCCGGGTGGTCCCGCGGCACCCGTGATCTATCGACCGACGTTCGGCAACGACGCCGGTTGGAAGCTCGAGGCACTGGGCGAAGCGGCACTCATTCGCCAGGGCGGACATCTGTATAGCCAGCTGACCGGGCTGTCTTGGTCTCCCGACGGGTTTATCGCGACAGCCCCCGACGGCACTCGTTATACGCTCGACGCGACGGGCAAGATCACCGGCGTCGCCTTCATGGATGGCACGGAGTGGATGGTGTCCGATGCCGGTGTCGTTCTCGTGGGCGGAACGTTGTCCGACCGCGTGGACTTCCTGCGCGATACGCAAGGGCGCATCGTACAGATCGCCGGAAATCGAGGCGGCACGTCGAAGACGATCGTCTACCGTTACGGCACGACTGGCACGCTCGACGCCGTTCGTGTGCTGGAGGCGGATGGTCCGGGTACATCCTATGGCTACGACGGCAATGGCCCCTGGAGCGACCACATCACGGCGAATCTGGGCACAGCAGCCAATTGGCTGGGAAATCCCAAGGCAAATAGCTGGTCCGGCAACATCGCGCCCGAAGGCTCGGTGGTCGCATTCACCGTTCGCGACAGTGAACTCGCATCGACGGTCAAGATCCCCGGTGTCGGCGGGACGCTTTTGCTTGCCGTCAGTGTCGCCTTCTCGGATGCCTCGTCAACCATCTCCTGGCAGGGCTGCCAGGTGGTCGGCGAGTCGATGGTCGGAGGCATCCATACGTACATTCTCCGCATTGATTCGGCTGGCTTGAAACTCATTCGGCTTACAGGAGCGGGATCAGTCAACCTGCGTGTTGCCGTACTTGGCGATCTGAACGCCGACGGCCGTGTCGACGGCCTCGATAGCCAGGCGTGGGAAGATGCCGCGGTCGCGGCTGACGGCCGCGGCGATCTGAACGGCGACGGCCTGGTGAACTCGGCGGATCGGCAGATCCTGTATGCCAACTACGGATGGCGCGCCAACCTGCCGCCGTCGCAAACCTCCCAGGCGACCACCCTTACACATGCCGACCTGCCGGTGGCCATCCCCCTGGATCAGGTGGCCACCGATTCCGAGGGAGACCGGATATTCTGGCAGATCACGAGTGCCACCCATGGCACGGCAAAACTCTCCGCCGATGGCAGATCGATCGAGTTCGTGCCGGATGCGGGGTACACCGGACCGGCAACGGTCACGGTGGTGGCCGACGATGGTTTCGCTCGCAGTGCACCGATACAGCTTCAGGTAGCTGTCAGCAGCGCGCGTCTCACGGGGATCCATGTCGATTCCGTACCGCACATCACGACGGGTGGCACGAGCACGCTCCATGTGACCGCCGACTTCGAGGACCAGCTTGGCGTCGATATCAGCGATGCTGCGGGTTACCTCACATGGTCGCTCTTCGACCTTCACCCCATGGGTGGCGTCGACGATACGCATGTGATGGTTGGCAGCGACGGCCGGACCATCATTCGAAATGGCGGCGGCCCGGCTGTACTGACCGGATCGAGAACAGCGCCCGACGGTAATGTCGTACGCGTGGTCATCGCCCTGAACGATGCGGCGACCGACGAAGCGGCGGCCGACCTCCTCGTCGTTCCTGATGTCTATCCGAATACCCTTTCGCTCCTGCCGGACGGCACCAGGCAACTGAAGGTCAAGTTGGTCGATCCCAACACAGGAGAAGCCACGGATATCGCTGCGGCACACCCAAGCTCGAGCAGCGGCACACGCTACTTCTCGAGCGACGAATCCGTTGCAACCGTGGATGCTAATGGCATGATCACGGCGCACCGCTCGGGTACGGTGGTGATATCCGTCGTGTACCTCGGCAGTTATCTCGACAACGACGGTTCGATCATCGTGCAACGCGTTGGCCTGGCCAATGTCACGCTACATGTAGAAGCGGCGCAGATCACCGACGATGACGATACAACCAGTGTCCCCCGCCAGATCGTCGTGTCCGCGACCGATGGAGGCATTGTCTCCTCGACCAGTGGGGAAACGGTACTCGTTGGCGCAGGTGCCCTGGTCGCGGACACCGGGGTCTCAATCCGACGCCTGCCTGTCGACGAACTGGCCAATCCGCCGGGGACCGGTGTTCTCGTTCCCGTCGGGCGCTTCACTCTCGATCTTGGCGCGGCCATATCCCAGTATCCGCTCCAGCTGGCCATTCCGGTCCAGGGTGGAATAACGGCATCGCCCGGCGATCAGGTGCTCTTCCTGAGGAAGGGAACCGTCATGGCGGCAGACGGAACGCTCCACGACACCTGGTGGTTGGTAGACAACGGTTTTGTCGGCGCGGACGGGATTGCTCGCACTGCCAGCCCGCCTTATAGCGGTCTGAACAGCTCGGGGGAATACATGGTCGCCCGGGTAGTGCCCGGCACGTTGTCCGGGAACTTCAGCCTGACCCTGAATGCAGGGGATTGGGTCACGTTCTCCGGCATGGGCGTCAGCTTGTCAGGCGGCCTTACGGGTATGGGCATTACATCGGACATCATCGGAATCCTTGCCACGTCCGCCACAGGGCTCAGCGTGGGCGGATACCACTTTGGTGTGCCGAAGTTTGCGGATGTCACGCTGCCCCAGATCGGCCCCAATGACACATATCAGATCAACATATCGACGGCACTCCCCAACTTCTCGCTGCCTTACGCTAGTGCTGTGTACCCGCAGATCGCGGCTGCCTCCGTTGAGGCAGGCACACTGAAGTTCACCGTCAACAACGCATCGCCGGGTGAATTCGCTGGCGAACTCGTCCTTCGCGCCATCTTTGCCGATGGCTCTCATCGCGACGTCAAGACATATCCTGGCGACACTCAAGGTGACATCACCATCGAGCCGCTGCCCGGTGTCGCCGTGGGCAACGTCAGCTGGCAGCTCGTCAGGCGCATCTCGACAAGCCTGGTCGCCGCCTCTGGCGAGCTATCGCGCGGCGATTACATCGAGTTTGCCGGAAGCGTCGTGACCATCTCGCCGAAGTACGATATGGCGGCCGTCCTCACACGTACCGGCGTTCAGTTCGTCCGCCAGGACAAAGTCGAAGGTGAAACGGCGCTCGTGGATCTTTACGGGGCCCCGAATGACTTCGACGGCACTTACCTCACCGGGAACAAGGTGCAGGCGGTTGCATTCTCGGGCGACGTGACGCGCTGCTACGTAGCAGGAAATGGCGTCATTTATGTTATCGATACGATTACGTTCAAGCTGATAAGTACGATCTCGGTACATCCTGGAAGGAATATCGCAAGCATTACCAGCTTCGGCAACATGCTCATCGTTGGCGAAGGACAGAGCTATGGTTCCGGCGCATCGGGTAACGAGCTCTACATCATCAACATCAATCCGACCGACCCTGCGTACAACCTACCCGTTGCACTCCAGGGCACAGGTATCGAAAGCTCCACGTTCGGTGTCACGGGTATAACCATCGGTCCGGACGGCAAGACGATGGTCGTCGGTGTTCCGCACAATCCGAACAGCGTCATGCTGGGCGACACAAGCAAACGCGGCGATGTCCTCATCTTCGATCTTTCGACCCTGGACTTCACAACCGGCACGATCGCGCCCCCAGTCATCGCCTCCCTCCCCGGCGACGGAATCAGCGGCAAGGCACCGCAGATCATTACCGCGACAAAGGATCCCGATCGGTACCTCGTGAGTGACGTTGCAGACTACAACCGCGGCCTGTCGACTCTTGTCATCACGCGAGACACCCATGGCAAAGTCATCTCCGCGACCATGGCCAGCATCGACTTGTCCCAGCCAGCCGATGACATCGTCAGGGATCGCCTCGACATTCAGCGCGTACAGAGTGCCGTCCTGGTAACAATCGACGGGGTCGACTACGCCATCGTCGGGGACGACAACTACAACTTCAACGATCCGTATTGGAAGGCCATGTTCGAGGCGCCGGACTTTGTCTATTCGCCGTTCGGACCGCCAATTCCCGTGGGTGGAAGCGCAAGTGCCAAGAAGGTCGCGGTGGGCGGCAAGCTCGGCATCGTGAAGGACCCGTTCGGCAAGCTCGGTACACCGTCCTATCTCGGCGCGACACTACCCTTGGACGGATACGGTATCGTCAATCTGAGCGTTTCGGAGGATGGAAAGGTCTTGCTTGGCCAGCTTAAGGGCGGCTTCGGCACGATCGACAAGAACACCCAGAACCCCAATCAGAACGTGACGTGGAGCGTTAATGCACTTATCGCCGCGGCGATTGCCATGGCCGATGACCAACGGACGAGCGTGCACCTTGCCCTGCCATCTGACGCCCAGCAGGTGATTCCGCCACCGGGCGGCACCACAGTCGGCGCACCTATTGGCACCGCGTTCGATCCGACGCCGGTCGTTATCGACCCGGCTGCCGGAAACATGGGCGATGTCATCCGGATCGACGTCAAGGAGATGGCTGCCCGCAAGCTGCTTGGGTTGCCGGACATGCCGGGAGTGCTTAGTGATGCGAACAAGGCTCGCGTAGCTGCCGTGATCGGCCAGATGACCGATTTCGTGATATCCGTCGACGACTTCCACACGTTGACAGGCACGCAGTCCGCGTCGACACGCCCGTTCACGCTGGTAACGATGGGCACCGACCATACGGTTGTCACGGAGGGCGCAACTGATTTTGCACAGTCGGGTATCTTCTTCGTCGTTGCGAACCTGACCGCCGCGGACGAAGCCACGCTTCGTAATAACGTGTCCATCGCCGCAAAGATGATGGCTCTAAACATCACCTATCGTCTAAAGGCCAATGTGGAAGGCCTTGAGTTGGGGAACGGCAGTATCAAGGTCAACCTCAGGGCCAATGACATTCCCGCTGTCAACGGGAAGACGCTCGTTGGCGACAGAGACATCAATAACCCAGGATATACCGCGTTCACGCTGAGCGGCGCTGTCACGGTGGGCGGTGAAGTGAAAACGTCCGCACAGGCCCTGGACGTCTGGCGCGTCGAACAGCGGCTTCGGTATCTTGGCTTCGGCGAATCGTCCATTGCAGGAAGCGGTGAAATCTCGGTCGACGGCACGTTGAGTAAGGCTGAAGGAGTGGTCCTGCGTCAGTTCGACGAGATCGTCGATGGCAAGACCGAATGGGACGATGGAACGACTTACACCTATGAGCCGATACCCCACAGCCACAACTTGAAGAAGGTGGCCCACGCAGCTCCGGCATATTCGGTGACATCGAATGAGCTTACGTGGCTGAATGCCTACAACGCACCTCATTGGGTCAAGATTGGTGATGCGCTCGTCTCAGGACGGGGTTCGCTCAGCGATCGCTGGGAGAACGTGGCGGGAAATACGAGCCTGTTCGGCACGAGCTGGGTTTTCGACCTCATGCAACTGGCCCCTACGCAGAACAACAAGCTGCTGTTCGCTGGTACCGGGACCCTGGGTTCCATTCTCAACCTTGGTATCAACACCAAGTACGTGTCCAAGAAGAACCAGGAGCATGTCGATACTCGAGAACTCCTCTTCGGGCTCGATACAAACAACGGTGGAATCACGGACGCACTCAACAAGAAGATCTGGAACTACGCTAACGCAGAGACCTTGGCCGCGCTTCTTAAGAACCCTACGGTGGCACCGAACGCATCGGATCCACTGAAGAATTCTCAGGGCATCAACGATCAGAGCCTGGCGCTTGGGGACTTCCTGGCGATCTTCAACGCGACGCAAAATGACGGGACCTCGGGGCACGGCGGTCTGTCGGACCATGTCGGGATCATCAAGTCATCCACGAACCCCGCAACCCAAGCGTCGATTCTGTCAATTCTCTTCGGCGACGGGACCCAGGCCCATGGCATCATCAACGCCGCAGGGCTGCTCCTGGGGGCAACGGGCGCCAACGGCGGAGCCATCGGCTCAAAGCTGACTGCCGAGACGCTTGCTGTCTACATGAAGACGACTCCGGATGCCGTGCGCGACTGGGTCGGCCCGATCAACGATGCCATGCGCGACTTCGGCATCGATACACCTTCGCGCGTGGCAGCATTTCTCGCGAACGTACAAGTCGAGACGGGAAACCTCACCAAACTCGTCGAAGGAACAGGCTGGCGTGATCCCAACCTCCATACCGTCGGCAACTTCCGCGCGCTGGCGACAAACTCTCCGACGTACCTTCGGTACCTGGGTCTTGGTGGAGAAGCCCAGGCCAACTATGCCTATGCCGGTGCTGACGGCAACGGAGACGAAGCATCGGGTGACGGTTACAAATACCGAGGCCGCGGACTGCTTCAGATCACTCACCGTTGGGGCTACATGCGCGCCCAGGACGGCGGTCGGCGTGGCGGAGATCCCAGCGATACGCACGGCGTGCAGGTTCCCGGGCTGAACGATCTTTACCCCGACGCTCACTACAATTTCGTCGACAACCCCGACACGATCATCAATGACAAAACACTGGCTGCGCGCATCGGCGCATGGTACTGGCGCTACGGCTCTGCACCCGCCTATGGCGACCTTAACGCCGTGGTGGATCGGGCGAACAAAACCGAAGAGGAGAATTTCCGCCGCACTGCCGCAGGAGTCAAGGGTCACGTCGACCAATCCCGAGTAGACACCTGGGCCGCCCTGAAGACCTCGCTCTACGACGGTAACGGTTACGGAAACATGTCCAGCGTCCTTGGGGCTTTGGGGATTACTGCGACGCAGGCCGCCGGCTATAAGTCCATGTTTGGTATCACATTGAACAAACGAGAGGCAGTTTCCATCGGGGGCGCCGGACCGGCCGCAAATCAGCATCAGAACACGTCAACGAATGCCTCCGTCGCTGCGGGCTCCGATAGTACCGATGCGGCTGCTGCTGCCACGTCTGTCACCACGCGGATGCGCGACATGGCAATGCAGGCCACGACCGAGACCGGTATTCAATCCGACTCTGCGACCCACGCTGAAACCGTTCCCGGGGCACGGGCGCTTGCTTCACTCGTGACGACGCTTACGGAGTCCGTTACTTCTCAGCAACAGATAAGCCAGGCCTTTAAGATCAATGAGGGAGATCAGTACCTCCGCTTCACGCTGAGTGGGATCGTCCTGCAGAATCCGGGCGACCTACCCGAGGATGCGTTCGAGGCGGCGCTTCTGAACGCCTCAACCGGTGGATCACTGGCCGGACAGGCCAACCTCTCCCATACCGATGCGTTCCTCAACTTGCAGGGCGATGGATCGACCTATTTAGCCAACGGAGTGACGTCGACTCTCAATCCCGACGGATCACGTACGTACATAGTCGACCTGCGGGGCATACAGGGCGGTACTGAGGCCATATTGACCTTCGATCTGCTTGGCTTCGGCGAAGCGGGTAGTCACGTTACGATCAGGGACGTGACAACCATGGCATCACCGGTGGCCGTCGACGATCTTGTTCAGACCAATCAGGACACCCACGCGATCGCAAACGTCCTCGACAATGACGCAAACACCGCGGGCGCAAAGACGGTCATCGTTTCCGCCCCGACTCACGGTACGCTGACTGCACTACCTGATGGAAGTTTTGAATACACGCCTGATGCGCTCTGGTTTGGCTCCGACAGCTTCAGCTATATCCTGGATAACGGTGCCGCAAAATCGAACACTGCTACTGTCACATTGAATGTTTCCCATGTGAATCATGCGCCGGTCGCAAATGATGCGATCGTCGAGACGCTAGAGGATCACGTTGCGAACGGAAACATACTCGCCTGGGCATCCGACAGTGACGGCGACAATCTTTCCGTCGAACTAGTGAGTGGCCCGATCCACGGGACCCTGACCCTCAACCCCGAGGGCAGCTTCAGCTACCGTCCGGACGACCTGTATCGTGGTGAAGACAGCTTCAGCTATCGCGTCAGCGACGGCTCGTCGACCTCTGCCGTGGGGACGGTTACTATCGTGATGGCTCCGGTGAATCACTTGCCGACTGCGACCGACTTCACTACCACGGTTGCGGAAGATGGCATCATCATCTTCGATGCGCTCAATCACGCGACGGACGTGGACGGCGACGCTCTCGCGGCAGACATCGTCGATGGACCGCAACATGGCACGTTGATCGAGGGCGCGGACGGCAAGTACACCTATCGACCGGATGCGTACTATGCCGGCAACGACAGCTTCACTTTTGCCGTAAGCGATGGCCAGGGCGGTTCGAATATAGCCACCGTGACATTGACGGTCACGCCGGTGAACCACGCCGCCGTAGCCATCAACGATACGGCGGCTACCGATGAGGGTAAGGCCGTCGTAATCGCCGTGCTCGCAAACGACAGCGACATCGACAACACGACGGGAACCAATGCAGGCGCACCGAAGCCAGCCAATGCCGACCTCATCGTTCGCATCGTCGGCCAACCGGCGAACGGTTCGGTGATCGTCAATGACGATGGCACAATCACGTACGTGCCCAAGGCGGGTTACTACGGTACAGACAGCTTCACCTACATTGCCAACGATGGCGTGCTGGACTCCGCCGTGGCTTCGGTGACTGTCACGGTTCGCCAGGTCAACCACCTACCGGTGGCCGTCGACGACAACTACGACGTGGTTCAGGGCAAGACTATTGTCCTTAACCCGCTGATCAACGACAACGACGCGGACGGGGATAGCCTCACAACTGTATTGGTGGCAGGCCCGCAGCACGGCACATTGACCCGTAACGCCGATGGCACGCTGACCTATGTGGCGGACGCTGGCTTCACCGGCATGGACACCCTCACCTACCAGGCCAGCGACGGGAAGTCATTGTCCGACGTAGCGACAGTGCGCCTGACGGTCTCGGCGTCCAACCAGGCCCCGGTGGCGCTGAACGACGCCGTACGTGCCCACAACAACCAGACGGTAACCATCGACGTCCTGGCCAACGATCGCGATGCGGACGGCGATGCCCTAACGGCAGCCATTATCAAAAGTCCGAAGCACGGCACGCTGACGACGAACGCGGACGGCACCTTCAGCTACTGCGCCGACCTGTTCTTCACCGGCACCGACACGTTCACGTACGTCGCCAACGACGGCAAAGTCAACTCGAACACCGCGACGGTCACCATCACGGTGCTAGGCCCCAACCTGCCGCCGCTGGCTTTCGATGACATCGTCGACATCAAGGAGAACAGCTCCGTCCGTATCGACCCGACCGCTAACGACTGGGACATCAACGGCGACGCCCTCAAGGCGTTGCTGGTCTGCGGCCCGAGCCACGGCACGCTGTCGCTCAATACCGACGGAACGTATAACTACACGCCAGACGCCAACTGGTACGGACTGGACGGCTTCACCTATCAGGCCTACGACGGTCAGTTCCGTTCCAATCCGGCCATGGTCTGGATCCGCGTTGCCAAGGTGAATCAGGCACCGGTCGCCACGGCGGACGCCTTTACGGTCCGCGCCGGTCAGGCCACTCGCCTGGATGTGCTCGCCAACGACAAGGATGCCGATGGCGACGACATCACCTCGAAGCTGACCAGCTCGCCCCAGAATGGCAGCATCACCCGCAACCGCGACGGCAGCTTCAGCTACACGGCAAGATCCGGTTTCGTGGGTACGGATAGCTTCACCTACGTCGCTACCGACGGCTCGCTGGATTCGAAGCCCGTCACGGTGATCATCACCGTGCTCGCACCGAACCATGCGCCCGTCGCAAAGGACGACAAGGCATCTACCACTTCAAATACTCCGGTTCGCATCGACGTGCTCGCGAACGACACCGACAGTGACGGCGACCGCCTGGCTGCCCTGCTCGTCTGTGCCCCGAGCCACGGCAAACTGACGATCAACGCGGATGGCAGCTACACGTACACGCCGGACAAGGGCTGGTACGGGACCGACAGCTTCAGCTACCGGGCAACCGATGGCGAAGCCCAGTCCGGCGTAGCCATGGTCAGCATCACGGTGCAGAGGGCGAATCGCGCCCCGACCGCCCAGAACGCATCGTTCCAGGTGCAGAAGGACGGTAGCGTGCGAATCGACTTCGACTGCCTCGTGGATGATCCGGACGGTGACACGCTGACGCTCAGCCTGACCAATCCGTCCAAGGGCACACTGACCCGCAATCGCGATGGCAGCTACACCTATAAGCCGAAGTCGGGCTTTACGGGGACGGACGCCTTCAGCTACTCGGTGAGCGATGGCAAGCTAAGTGCCAGCGCGACGATCACGTTGGTCGTGTCGAAGAACCCACCGTGCGGCAATGCTATGGCGATTCTGTTCGGAGCATCCGCATCGGCAGGAAATGCACACGCGGCCGGCTATATCGTCGTCAATCTCGGCACGTTAAACCCGCCCGTCATTGACTGGTCTCTACCCGCGTCCGCCACGATGAACGACGTAATTCCGCGAAATAGGCTAGGTAGCTTCAACCTTCTCTCTCTGCAGACAGGACTAGGACTCACGATTCCACGCGATTGACGTGGACTGCAGCCCCAATCCATGGGCTTGCGGCTGTTAGGATACCGGCTTGGTCAAGCGCTCGTTTCAGCGCGTGGCCATTCGAACAGAGAGGCGTTTATGAAAAACATGATTCTGCTTAGATCACTCGCACTATCGACATCGGTACTAACGCTCATCACCCTGAGCCCGGTATCCAGGGCGGACGTCGTAACCGAAGGCGCGGCAAACGCTGTTCACGCCATCTGTCCTAACGCTTCAATCAATACGCCGAGCGATGCGGCGGGCGCGCTGATGCCTGGCGGGGCGATGGCTGTCCCGATGGTTGTGGATTGCGATCGCGACCAGACCGTGGAGATCATGGTGGCAGTGAGGACATCGCAGGGTGATTACCGCATCGCGTACAGAACGAAGCGATGGGGTGCCTCAGAGCGGCGCTGGGACCGCGTTTCGATAAGGAACTTCGTTCTCGTCTATTCGAAGGGTTGCGCGGCATCGTGCGAGCTCGTCTGGGAAAGCAACTACAAGTTCAAGCTCATCGAAGGCAAGCTCACTCTCATTGGTGAGGAACGGCGCGACCAGTCACGTGCTGACGACGCAGCCGGAACCGTGTCGGACTATGGAAGTAGCACCAATTACTTGACAGGAAACGAACTTGTCTGGCGGACCCTGCTCAGCAAAAGAGTGGAGAAAGTGACGCACTTCGTCCTGGCCGATCCAGTGACTTTTGAGAACTTCGATAGCGACGAAGTGGATGAGATGCACTTCCACGTCAAAGGCATGAATGGCTTCATTGATGCCAACCTCCAGTACAAAGAGCAGCAATAGTGCTGTTCCTGGGACTTTAGTTGAGGCGCCCCCACATTTGAGTAGCCACTAACTTGAGGCCTTGCTGACAGGAATGTGAAGACAATGCGGGGTGCTCACGCACTGGTGTATCGGGTTACCAGATCGCCCATCCGGAGATGTTCGTCTGGAGGGAGGCTGAACAACGCTCGAAACCGGCTAGTCCCGATAGCGGCTACCGCGTGAGCTGAAAGCAAACAGCACGAATGCGTTCCCGGCGATCAACGTCAGCAATCGATTGGCTCGCCCCCGCTTGAAACGATCGGAGCCAACCCGGATGCCGCTGACTGGATGGGAACCTTAATCTCGCCCTGGTCAACCGAAAACCTCCTTGCTGCTCAGACTGGCCTGGTGGTGCGACGAGACTAAGATCACGGCAGAACACCTGCTTCCACAAACGCGCGTGAACAAAGGCAACACTTGAATGACGACAAAGACGACGGGGTTATCGCTTCGAGGGGCCTCCGCAGCCTGGATAAAAATAGCGGCGGCCCTCCTGACCTTGGCGATGGCTGGGACCGCGATAGGAGCGTCACGTTGGGACGAGGGTGTTTTCTACGGCCCCAGCGGCATCGGTTCCGGAATCGCGAGGAGTGAGGTATTTGTCGCATGCCTGAATCCAACGGGCACCTCCCGGTACGTCGTCGGGCGTGACGACGTTCGTCAGGTGGCATGGGACAAGGACCGATGGCAGGAGCGTAGTGATGTGGGCGTCACCGGAGCCTGGCATATCGAGGCACCCGCCAATGGAGGAGACTCCCGTAGCTGGCGCACGGGAATGACCGGCTCCTCCCGGACATTGCTGCAGATCGACAAGATCGTCTTTCCCGTGGACGTGAAGATCGACTGCTCTAGCTTGCGCACGGCGAACGCGACGGAACTCAAGATCAAGCCAGTCGATGGAACGAAGCCATTGAGAGCACTGGCTGTCGCCGCAGGGACATGGTCGACCTGTGCCGTCCTCGACGATCACAGCGTGCGGTGTTGGGGTTCCCGACTTGGCCCGACAGAGGGGAGGTTGCCCCTATCCGGCGTTGTGGCGATGGCTGGCTCCCACGGTAATGACTGCGTGGTCATGCAAGGTGGCGGCGTCAGTTGCTGGCTCCGCGACGGCATGGGCCTCTCTTCCCCGCAAAATGTGCCGGCACTCGTGCATGTCAAACGCCTTGGCGCCGGCGGCGCACTGTGCGCGATCAAGGAAGACAACAGCCTGCTTTGCGCTGATTCCCGGGGACATATGGGTGCCGTACCGGGATTACCTTCAGCCGTCGACGTAGCAGGCAGCACGGTATTCGGTGACAGGCATTGTGCCGCCGTGGCAAATGGCGACGTCTACTGTTGGGGTGACCTCGCCAGTCACACACCTGTCGGCGATGAAGAAGCGATCGTCAAGAGCGCATCAGCCACGCGACTCCCCTTCGTGCACGATGCCATCAAGGTCGTGGACAACCAGGGCGAGACCTGCGCTTTGCTTAAGAACGGATCGATCACATGCTGGAGCTATGGCCCGGATAGCGATCCCGTCGCCATCGTGCCATCGAAGCCCTCATCGCTAACCGGCTTCCGCGATGTGGCCAGCGGGAGTTCCACCTGCGGATTGATGACAGACGGTAGAGTCGCATGCCAACTGCTGGACCATCCTGTCTTCGTATCCGGAGTAGAGC
Source organism: Dyella sp. 333MFSha (assembly GCF_900102405.1). NCBI lineage: Bacteria > Pseudomonadati > Pseudomonadota > Gammaproteobacteria > Lysobacterales > Rhodanobacteraceae > Dyella > Dyella sp. 333MFSha. Next base: position 1,270,698 of record NZ_FNBR01000001.1, read on the forward strand.
ACGCTGTCGGCATAAGCGTCGGTGCCGAACAGGGTTGCGCACTGTTAGAAGGTGGTGGTGTCCGCTGCTGGGGACGAAACAGCTATGGGACGCTGGGAAGTCTTGCAAATCGAGACGCCCCTACCTATGGAGACGCGCAATTCGTCTCTCATGCACCCATTGGCTTCGTAAACTATCCAGGCGACGGCCGTTTGCTGAGGAAAGCAAGCAAATGAACGGTTCGATGCCAAGGGAGTCCCAGATCCTCAACCGGCATCTATTAGCGCTTCTGGCGCTTCTTGTTCTCGCCTTGCATTCCGCACAGGTAAAGAGCCAGACCTACTTTGGTCACGTCGTCGAAAGCACGTTGTGCAAAGAGAACGAGACCATCATGTTTGCGTGCAACATCAAGAAAAAGAAGGTCGCCGTATGCGCCTCACCTCGAGCCGACAATCCTTTTGGAGTACTTCAATACAGGTTCGGATCGTCAAGCCAGAGCCTTGATCTGGCGTTTCCGTCGAACGACGTCCCGGCACAGGCCATCGCGTCGGGCGGCAGCCGCGGAAATATGGGGCGTGGCTCCATGCAGTTCCTGCGCATGAAGAACGCCGACGTGACATACACCGTCTATCACGATGCGTTTTCGTCGTCATACGGGCGAGAAGACGGTACGGAAGGAGGCGGCATACTTATCGAACGAGCAGGAAAACTTCTCGCGAATAAGCAGTGCGAAGCCGATCAAGTCATCTATTCGGGAATGCTTCAGGACGAACGCTTCTTTGGGCCCGCTATTCCTATCGACAAAACCCCGGTCGCTACCTTCGAATCATTCGGCTACTGACATGACGGATGCCTAAGGCGTTCCCCTGAGACAAGAGAAATATGAAGCCCGGAAGCAGATCACTAGCATTTCGACCATGCCTTCTCATACTCACTGCTCTCCTATGCAGTGCCGTATCGGCTACCGACCGGACGTCAGACGGGAGCGTGCGGTCCGTGCTTGGAGATGCCGCACATGCACACACTTACATTGGGGCACTCGGCAAGCGGTGGCGTATGCCACTGGAAGCAGAGGTCCCCAAGGTCGATCTGTATCTCGGCATGAGCAAAGGCGATCAACCCGAACCACTGCTTTACGCGGTAGCCGCGACCACGTCACAGGGTTGGCCGGCTGAGCGTAGCGATGGTTCCGTACAGGTCGATTCGTGTCGCCCACAATCGTGCGACGAAAAAGGCCTCATCTGGGCGTCAAATGACGGCGTGGTCGTGGGCGCGATGATCCATTTCTTCTACCAGGATCCGAAGGTGCCCGCGCGCCGCTCGCTTCTCATCTGGTCCAGCGACGCCAGTCTGGATACGCTGCCGCATGGCTTCGTCATGGCGCTCACGGAATGGCTTCGCCAGCCAGCATCGACCGCTGGCTTCAGTGCGATCCGCATGGTCGGTCCAGGCGGCAGTTTCCTCGACGTTCCGCCCGAGAGGCTTTTGCCATGAAACGTCCCATCTTCGTCGCCGGTCTTTCCCTCGCGCTCCTGCTTTGCGCCATCCCTTTTCAGGCGGTCGCAGACGAACCGTGTTGCGACAACGCCCACGGCTACCACCACTCTGGCCCCCTTTACCTCGGCGTGCCCGTGGACTTCGATGGAGCCGACAAAAAACCCGGACGTTACGGAGTTCTCGTGCCAATCGACGGCTCCGATGCGTTGTTCGCTGCTTGCGCGAACCACGGTGGTGTATGGGTAGCTGGTGCAACCCGCCCGGTCACTTGCAATGGTGTCACCAAGGGGGACACACTCGCTGTCCTTGGAGTCGATCCGGCAGCTCTCGGTGGCGCGGGTCAGGGCCTTGCGCTCCCGGTCGTCTTCTCGACGACCGCATTCAGACTGCTCAAACCCTCAATAACTAAAGCCGCACCCACGGATGTCGGGTCTCTACGAGCACTCGACCCGGCCCTCGAGACTACGGCTATCGAAACGATCAGCCTGCCAGACGGCCCGCCCTGGTTGTTCGTGGCAGGCACGCGACGCCTCGCCGACGGTAACGGCGAGGAGGACTGCGCGACGACTTCGCGGGCCCTCTTCGTACGAGATCACGGAAAGCTTGAACGCGCTGGCGAGATACCGAACAGCCCGTCCGGCATCGTCATTGCTGACCGTACGTATCTGATCGTCCCTGTCGACTGCGGCAAGCGGGTAGGCATCTGGATGATGGAAAGAAGCGTCGAACAGATCGGCTATTTCGACAATGGATACGAATACGGTGGGAACTGAACACACCACCGGCTTTATTGCCGGCACGCCCGTATGGACCAGGTCTGGCCGGGTTCCCATCGACCAGATCGGCATCGGAGATGTACTTCTCGCGCCTCCCAACGAGGATGGCGCCGACAACGAGTACACCGCTGTCACTCACGTCTCAGCAGTTCCTTGCGATGCGATGGTCGCGCTTATGTACGCTGATCCCGCCACTCCAGGCCGATCCACAACGACGTTCACAACGTCGAACCAGGGCGTCTGGCTTGAGCAGGACGGTTGGCGACCGACTCGAGCGGTTCGTGTCGATGACCGCTTACGGTGCCACGACGGTAAGTTGATATCGGTTCAACTGGTCTCGCCGGTGTTCGCAGTACGACCTGGCGTCGGCTGGTTTCCGGTCGCGCCCAGAATGGACACGATCGGTCATGTCGTCGATTTTTCCGGACCGACATGGCGACTTCTGGAATCGTATGTCAACCAGCCGCTTGATATGCCGGATGATGGGACGCGTCTGTCCGTGAAAGCATTTACGCTTGGAGTCGTGGGTGGTGGTGCTTACTTTATTGGAAGCGCGGGAATTCGCGCGGCCGTGACTCAACGGTGACACGTCTCGAAAATGTCACGGTGGACGCCACCGCTCGAGTCGAGCACGAACATGCGGCCCGAAATGATGTTCACCCCGCCGGGCGCTCGGCGCTATTCAGACCTGACCGTCAGCACGCTTTATACCGACGTCCAGGCGCGCTCAAGACAAATAGTAGAGCCGCGTTGCCAGCGACGAAGAGCCAAGGAAAACCCGACCCATTTGGCAGATGATTAGCCGTCGTCAGCAAAGAGATCGACCAGGGAAGCCCGACGACTATCTCGACCAGCACGGACAATACGCCACTCATCGGGGCGCCCGCACTCTGGTCGAGTCCTCCCAGGGCAACGGCCGCTGCGGCGAGCATCATGTAGCCGACGAACCATCCACGCGATACGACGGGGCCGTTGGCCGATCGGTAGTGTGCCGTGCCGCCGGTCGCAAGAAGGATCGCGATAACGACCAACATGGCCCAAGCCGCTCGTGGCGCACCACTCTCCGTGGTGATCTGACTTGGCGGCGTGGGAGGATGATAGACCGAGAACGCAGGATCACCCTCTCTCAATGTCGCTTCCCAGTCGGTGGCGAGCGTGGGGTCATTCGCCAGCGTCACGTGGCGAGTGGGTGAACCGATGTCAATCTCGGCCTCGGGAACGACGCCATCTGGTGAGTTCAGCAATGCATCGATCCCGGCAAGTTGCCGATCTACGCTGCCGTGCCCGAGCGCAGTGGCACACCAAACGGGAATCGTCATGCCCGCCTTCACCTGTGAGAGATTGCACCTCAGATCCACGTCTCCATGAGCGACTCGCATGCGAATGCGGGCCTCTATTGGACCTTTATTCTGCACCGTCGCCTTCACGAACACTTCCTTTGAAGATCGCCTGGTGAAAATGCCCGGTGCCTCACGGGTAGTACCCGATGGCCGACCGGTTGCATCGTCAACGCCGAATCGAATGGAAAACGTCTTGGTCAGATAGGCCTGTGCCGCGTTGCGGTACGCTGCCTGATCGGCCATGGGTGATTCAATGGCTTCTTTCACCGTCGTAGGCGGTCGCGGTGAGCCATCGATGGCGGTCAGGCTGCGTCGCCAGATCCATGTACGCAATGCAGGCGCATAGGCCTGGCCACTCGCGGCCTCAAGCGCCCAAAGCCTTTCGTAGGCGCCAAGGTCATCGTCTGGAACCTCCCTTTGCAGAACGGAGCAAAGGCCCTCCGGTTCATTCAGGGGATTTGCGGCCTGCACCACGACCGGCAACAAGCACAGCAGCACGAAAACCCAGACGAAACGCGTCACTTCAGCGAGCGCCGGAATCAATCACCACCGACCGCAACCCATCCCGCCTCACCTGCCCCGGCCCGAACTGACTCACCTTCCCATCCAGCAGCACCACCGCATAGTCGGTGTGGCCCATCGACACCCGCGTGCGATGCCGGTCCAGGTAGTTCAGGACTTCGAAATCGCCGATGGTCCGCACCGAATCCGGCCGACCAAGCGTGGCCACCACCTGATCCCGGCTCGCGCCGATATCGATCTGCGTGATTTTGTGACCGGTCGTCTGGCAGCCGGTGACCGCGATCGCCAGGGCGACCGCACAAAGCATCCGTTTCATTGTTTTCCCCTGTTTCCGGTCGGCGCCGTCGGCGGACCGTAGGGCATTGTAGCGTCGTGAAGGCGCACTTGGCACGCCACCTTAGGGGTGCGAAAATGCCGGCCGTACAGGGGGAAATTCACAAAACGTCCGATCCGCGTCCGTCCTTGCCGGACACGCGGCGTCGCGTCGTCAGGCTCAAGACGGGCCGCCTCCCCCTGCGCCTGGCGAAGGGATTTGAGGTGCGGGTTCAACGGTTGTCCAAGCACGGTCTGGTGGCCGCTCCGGTCGGGGCGCGGGTTGGCTTGGCGCGCGGTTGGCTGCGTTACGGCTTACCCATCCTCGGCCTGCTGCTTCTGACAGCTTCCGTTGCCCGTGCCACGACGCCGGCACAGGTGGTGTCGCTGGGTGAACTCTTCGCCCTCGCCCACGACAACGAACCCGGCTATGACGCGGCCCGCGCCAGCCTCGTCGCAGCGCGCGCCAGACAGCGTCAGGCGCTGGGCGCCATGCTGCCGCAGATCTCGATCACGGCCAGTACCAACGGTAACAACCGGCGTTACAACACGATGGACGATCGCACGCCGACGCTGCATGACACGTACCACGCGCACACCGGCCAGCTCAGCCTGAACCAGCCGCTCTGGCGAAAAGCCAACAGCGTCGCGCTGGACCAGGCGAGCCACGCGAGCGATCAGGCCAACTGGCAGATGGCCGACACGGAGCAACAGCTCTACGCCAAGCTGGCTACGAGCTGGTTCGACCTGATGGAAGCGCGCGACGTCGTCGACTTCAGCGACGCGCAGCGCGATGCCCTCAAGGCACAGTGGGATATCGCCCGGCGGGGCGCGGAGCTGGGCGCCAAGTCGATACCCGAAGCCGAGGACGCGCAGGCCAAGTACGAACAGGCCGATGCGGACGCGGTCTCGGCCGTCATGGACCGCGACACCAAGCTCGCCGCCCTCGAACCGTGGATTGGTAGCGCCGAGGGCCTGGAGCAGCCGTGGCTGCGTGAAGACGCGCGGATACCCGATCTGGTCGGCGACAGCATGGACCGCTGGGTTGAACAGATCGACGAACACTGCCCGTCGCTACGTACGGCGGCGGCCGCACTGGCCGCCGCCGAGGCCGAGATTTCGAAACAGCGCGCCGGTCACCAGCCCACGCTCGACATCGTGGCCACTTACGGCAACAACGACCAGAACGTCGGCAACTTTCCCGGGCAGCAGGGCTATCGCATTCGCACGTTCACCTTCGGTCTCCAGCTCAACATCCCGCTGTACGCCGGTGGCGCCCAGAACGCCAAGGTCGCCGAAGCCATCGCACTACGCGACAAGGCACGCGACGATCTGGAATCCGCGCGACGGCAGGCCGTGATGAACGTGAAGACCGCCTACCTTGGCTGGAAGTCCGGCCGTGCGCACGTCACGGCGGCCGATGTCGCGCTGCGCTCGGCAAGAAAGGCCCTGGCGCTGGCGACGCGCGGCAGCGAACACGGTGTGCGAACGGAGGCCGACGTGCTCACGGCCCGCCAGCAGATGGCGGCTGCACGCCGGGACCGCCGTAAAGGCAGCTACCAGCAGCTCGTGTCCTTCATCAAGTTGCGCGCCGCCATGGGCGATCTCACCGGTACGGATGCCGACGAGCTCGATGCGCTGTTTGTCCCGACACGCAACGATCTGGATACCGTCCCCACCGTCGCGTCGGAGGCGCAACCATGAACGCGCTACCCGAACCGCTGAACGATGCCGTGGCCAACGAGCCCGTGCTCCCTGCGTGGGACCGCTTTATCACCGCGCGATCGTCCGACGTCTTCTGCGACGCATGGCTCGCGTTGATCTGCGAGCGATTCGTCAGCCTGCGTCATGCGGCGGTGCTCGTCGAAGCCGCCGACGGCAAGACCTACGTGCCCATCGCAGTCTGGCCGGCCGCCGATGCGGACATGTCGCGCATGAGCGAGGCTGCCGGCAAGGCGCTCGCGGAGCGCCGAGTGGTGGTTGCGCCGGCGACGGAGCCCGTCGGCCACAGTCACGTCGCCATCCCCGTGCAGGCCAACGATCGCGTGGCCGGCACGGTCGTCTTCGAGATGATCAACGATGCCGCCACCCTGCCCGCGCTGTTGCGCGAGGTGCACTGGGGCAGCGCGTGGCTGACCAACCTGCTGGCCCGGCGCGACCAGGACATGGCGACGGAAGCCGGTGAGCGTGCCACGGGCATCGTCCACACGCTGACTGTCGCGTTGCGCCACACGAAGTTTCAGCAGGCGTTGTTTGACCTCACGAACGAATTGCGCCGCCGTTTCGCCGCGACGCGCGTGGCCGTCGGGCTGGTGCGCGATGCGGATGTGCGACTGGTCGCGCTGTCCGAGGCGGCGACGTTCGAGAAGTCGTCGCCGCTGGTTCAGGCGTATCGGGATGCGATGGCGGAGGCGTTTGATCTGGCGCAGATTGTGGAGGCCTCGGGGGATGCGGGGGGATTTCGCGCGCATGGCGCGCTCCTACGACGGACCGGTAGCTTGCACGTGGTGACGTTGCCGGTGGTGCATCAGCAGCGGATCGTGGGGCTTATCGCGCTGGAACGGGAGGCGCCGTTTACCGAGGCCGAGCGGCGCTGGCTCGAGACGTTCGCCGACCTTGTAGCGCCCGTGACCGAGCAGCGCATGCTGGCCGAGCGCGGTTCGGTGGCGCGCATGCGTGACGAGGCAAGGCGCGTATGGGCGGCCATCGCGGGCCCGCGCTTCCTCGTCTGGAAGGCGATCGCGGCGCTGGTCGTATTGCTCGGCCTCATCCTCGCTCTGGTGCCCGTCGATTACCGGATCTCGGCGAAGACAGTGACCGAAGGTGAAGTGCAGCGTGTCGCGGCGGCGCCCTTCGAAGGCTTCCTCGCTGAAGGTCTGGTCCGCGCCGGCGACACCGTCCGCGAGGGCCAGCCCGTTGCGCAACTCGACGATCATGAATTGAGGGTCGAACGCATTCGCTGGGCCAGCGAGCGCGACCAGTACGACAACAAGCTGCGGGAGGCGATGGCCCAGCACGACCTCAGCGCGATCCAGGTTACGGGTGCGCAACTCGCGGAAGCACAGGCACAGCAGGACCTGCTCGACGACAAGATCGCGCGTGCCACGGTACGCGCGCCATATGACGGCGTGGTCGTTTCCGGTGATTTGTCCCAGCAGGCGGGAACGCCAGTCGAGGCCGGCAAGAAGCTGTTCGAGATCGCGCCGCTGCACAGTTACCGGATCATCCTCGAGGTGGACGAGCGCGACATCGGTCCCATTCGCGACGCGCAGCGCGGCGAACTCATGCTCAACGGCATGGCCGGCGGCGCGGTGGCGATTCACGTGGTGAAGGTGATGCCGGTGGCAACCGCTAAGGACGGCAAGAATCTCTATCGCGTCGAAGCCACGCTCGATGCGCCGGACAAGCGCCTGCTGCCCGGTATGGAGGGCGTCGCCAAGGTCGAGGTGGGCAGGCACAAGCTCGGTTGGGTGCTGCTGCACAACGCGGTCGACTGGCTGCGGTTGCAGGCGTGGACCTGGGGTCTCTGACGCATGGCCCGCACCCCGTTCAGTCCCAGCTGGCACAGCGTCGCGGAGCTGAAACCGCGGCTGATGCCGTATGCCGGGGTGCAGCGCATGCTGTTTCGAGGTCGCCCGTGGTACGTCGTGCAGGACCAGACCGGCGGCAAGGTCTACCGGCTCACGGCAACCGCTTATGCGTTTCTCACCGGCATGGACGGTCGCACCACCGTCCAGACGCTGTGGGAGCGCGCCAACGCGTCCGACGTGCGTGATGCGTGCACACAGCCGGAGATCGTTGACCTGCTGACCCAGCTGCACGCCGCGGACCTGTTACAAGCCGATGCCATGCCGGACTCGGCCTCGCTGCTGGAACGCCAGCGGAAGAAACGCAGCGACACGATCCGCCAGTGGCTGCTCAATCCCATGAGCCTGAAGATTCCGCTGGTCAATCCGGACCGGTTCCTCACCCGCTTCGTCCGCTACGTGCGCTGGTGCTTCGGCCCCTGGGGCGCCGCGCTGTGGGCTCTCGTGGTGCTGCCTGCCCTTTTCCTCGCTGGCGAGCACTGGAACGACCTCACCGAGAACCTCTCCGACCGCGTGCTCTCGGGCAGCAATCTGCTGGTTATGGCTGCCGTCTATCCGGTGGTGAAACTTGCTCACGAACTCGGGCACGGATTCGCCACCAAACGCTGGGGTGGCTCGGTACGCGAGCTCGGCCTGATGTTCCTTATCTTTGCGCCGGTGCCGTACGTCGAGGCGTCATCTTCCTCCGCCTTTCCATCGAAGTACCGGCGGGCCATCGTCGCCGCGGCGGGGATGCTGGTCGAGCTGTTTCTCGCCGCGCTCGCCCTGCACGTCTGGCTGGCTGCTGAGCCGGGCATCCTGCGCGGCGTCGCCTTCAACGTGATGGTGATCTGCGGTGTCTCGACCCTGGTGGTCAACGGCAATCCGCTGCTGCGATACGACGGTTACTACATCCTCTCCGACCTGATCGAGATTCCCAACCTTGCCCAGCGCGGGCAGACCTGGTGGACCTACCTGCTCGATCGCCACGCCTTCGGTTCCAGCGACGCCGTGCGTCCGGATGAGACGCCGTCGGAGCAACGCTGGCTCTTTTTCTACACCCCGCTGGCCTGGTGCTATCGCACCTTCGTCACCGTTTCGGTGATCTTTGCGGTCGCCAACAAGTATTTCTTCGTCGGCGTACTCATGGCGCTGTGGAGTGCCTGGGGACTGATCGGCTCACCGCTGCGCAAGGGCTGGAAGCACGTGACGTCAGCCGGCTCGCTGCAGCGCGTGCGCCAGCGCGCGTTGCGCCGGACGATCGGTGCGATCGGCTTCGTTGCGCTGCTTGCGCTCTGCCTGCCGCTGCCTATGTACAGCCGTTCGCTGGGCGTGGTCTGGCTACCCGATCAAGCGATGCTGCATGCCGGCGGCAATGGCTTCTTCGTGCGCTGGCTCGTGGCGCCCGGCAGCACCGTGCATCGCGGCCAGCCCGTTTACACGCTGGAGAACCCGCAGCTCCGCGCCGAGGTGGAGGTCAATCGGGCCAAGCGCGATGAAGCCCAGGCACGCTATGACGCGGAGCATTTCACCGATCCTGCCAAGGCCGCTATCTCGGGCCGCCAGCTGGACGAGGCGAAGGAAACGCTGGCCCGCAGCGAAGCCAAGGTGGCCCGGCTGGTGGGCTTCGCCGGGGACGACGGCACGCTCATCGTAAGCACGGCACAAGACATGCCGGGCCACTACTACAAGCAAGGCGAACTGCTCGGCTACGTCTTGCAGGAGCGTGAGCTGATCGTGCGCACGGTCGTACAGCAGGACGATATCGACCTGGTCCACAGCCGCTTGTCCGGCGTAGGTCTGCGTCTGGCCGGCTCACTGGGCGACGCATGGGCCACGAAGGTGACGCGTGCCTTCCCCGGTGGTGTCGATGAACTCCCCACCGCGGCACTGGGGCTCAACGCGGGCGGCACGGTGGCGACCAATCCGAACGACACCAACGGCGTGAAGACCCTCCAGCGCGTCTTCGTGGTCGATCTGGCCCTGCCCTCGGGTGCCCGGCCGCGCTTTGGCGAGCGCGCCCACGTGCGCTTCGAACACGGCAGCGAACCACTGGCCTGGCAGGGGCTGCGCCGTCTTCGGCAGGTGTTCCTGAGTCATTTCGATGTCTGATGTACGGGCCTTGCTCGCCGGCCGGGACATCGAGCTTGGTGACGGCCCGTATCTCGAACGCGTCGACCCGAAACGCTCCGTCTGGGAAGGTCGTCTGCGAGCGTGGCTCGCCCGTTTGCCTCGCCTGGAAGGACGCGCCGTCCGGCAATTCATCGATGCGACCAATGCACGCGAAGATGCCGCGCGGGCACTCGACGACGATGCGCTGCGACGTCAGTTGGCGGAAGAAGCACAGCGTATGCGCGGCCAGGGGTTTACCGACGAACGACTTGCCGCCGCTTTCGCGCTGATTCGCGAGGCGTCCCGGCGCACCCTCGGCATGCGCCACCACGACGTCCAGCTGATGGCGGGTCGAACGTTGCTGCAGGGGCGTCTGGCGGAGATGTCCACGGGCGAAGGCAAGACACTGGCGGCGACGCTGGCCGCCTGCTCCGCGGCGATCACCGGTGCGGCGACCCATGTGGTCACTGTCAACGACTACCTCGCCGAACGCGACGCGGAGCACAACCGCTCCCTCTTCGACTTCCTCGGCCTGACCGTCGGTGTGGTGCTGCAGGATATGTCGATTCCCGACCGCCGCAGCGCGTATGCCTGCCACATCACCTACGTGTCGAACAAGGAACTCACCTTCGACTACCTCAAGGATGTGATCGCACTCGGTGACATGTCGCGTACACAGCAGCGTCTGCGCGAATTCGCGGGCGGACGTGCCGCCGAACCGCCGATCCTCCGTGGACTGCATATCGCGATCATCGACGAGGCGGACAGCGTGCTGATCGATGAGGCGAGCACGCCGTTGATCATCTCCGAGACACTGCCGGACGATCTCGACCCGACCGTCTACACGCGTGCGATCGAACTCGCCGGCTCGCTCGATGAAGGCATCCACTATCGCCGATCCCAGCATCGCGACATCTGGCTGACCGCGGCCGGGAAGCTGGCAGCGACCCAGCGTGCCGCCGAATGGGACGGGCTCTGGCGCTCACGGATGTGGCGCGAGGAGTTCGTCCAGAAAGCGTTATCCGCCATCCACGGCTTTCAGCGCGACCAGCACTACATCCTCGCGGAAGGCAAGGTTCAGATCGTCGATGAGTCGACGGGCCGCGTCATGCCCGACCGCACCTGGGAGCGCGGCCTGCACCAGATGATCGAGTGCAAGGAAGGCTGCGAGATCACCGGGCAGCGGCGTACGCTGTCGCAGATCACCTACCAGCGATTCTTCGGCCGTTATCTTCTGCTCGGCGGCATGACCGGCACGGCACAAGAGGTCGCCGACGAAGTGAAGAGCAGCTACGACCTGACCGTGACGCGCATTCCCACGCATAAGCCCACACGGCGACGCCGGTTACGCGATACCGTTTGCGCCAACGCCGAGCTCCGCTGGCAAGCCGTCGCGCGCCGCGCCATCGAGATGGCGTCGCAGGGACGCCCGGTACTGGTAGGCACGCGTTCGGTGGAAGCGTCCGAGAAACTCGCAGCGATCTTTGCCGAACACGGTGTAGACCACGCGGTGCTCAATGCGCGGCAGGACAAGGACGAGGCCGAGGCGGTAGGACGCGCTGGCGCCCCCGGTAAAATCACGGTGGCCACCAACATGGCCGGTCGCGGCACCGACATCAAGCTCGACCCCGAGGCGGAAGCGGCCGGCGGATTGCACGTCATCCTGACCGAGTTTCATGAGTCCGCCCGCGTCGATCGTCAGCTGTTCGGGCGTAGCGCACGGCAAGGCAATCCGGGATCCACGGAGGCCGTGGTCAGCGTCGACGATGAACTGTTCGTGCGCTTCGCGCCCGCCGCTGTCCGGCGACTGGTGGCGGCAACCGTACGCCGTGAACGCAGCGGTGGTCGGGCCCTGCGCCGCTACGTCACGTGGTTACAGGATCGGGCCGAAAAACACTACCGTCGGCAACGCATCGACACGCAGCGAAGGGATGCCGAATGGGTGCGCGCGCTGGGCTTTGTCGGTAAGAGCAGGCGATAGCCCCTCATCAGGCGACCGGTCGAGCGCGCACGCTCGCGCGTGGGTTGTTATCAGCCTGGCCTGCGTCATCCGGTCCTTGGTGCGTCGACTGCTTCGTCCCGAGACACCGTAAGCACCGTCTCCCCCGGCTTTACCGTGGCAAAGTCGTACAGGGCCTGCCACGCGCGCCGATCGGCAGCGTGGACGCTTCGATGGCGGTCACCGAGTCAGGGAGCCGGGTGACCTCTGACGGCAGGACACTGGCCTGCCCGGCCGCAGCCCCGTTGCGCCAGAAGTGGATGAGGCCGACGACGCGGTCGCCGATGGCGGGCACCTGCGTCTCGCCCACGTGGATCGTGAGATCGCCGGACCTGGCATCCGCAATCCAGGCCGCTTTCATCGTGGACGGCGTGCTCATAGCTGACTCATCCCGCCGTCGATGATGATCTCTGTGCCGACGATGAAAGCCGACTCCGGCGAGGCCAGGTGAAGCACCGTCGCGGCGACTTCTTCCGGACGGCCAAAGCGGCCGATCGGCACCTGGGCCTGGATGCTGTCCGCGGTGGCCTGCAGCGTCGCCGCATCCATGCCGAGCTTGCCATAGAGCGGCGTCTGTACCGGGCCCGGGCTTACGACGTTCACGCGTACGCCCTGCGGGATCAGCTCGGCGGACAAAGTCCTGGCGAGCGAGATCAGCGCCGCCTTGGTCGCCGCATAGACCGACGAGTTCGGCATGCCGATGTGGGCGTTGATCGAGCCGTTGAGCACGATCGATGCACCGGTATTGAGGTGAGGTGCCAGCGCCTCGATCTGGAAAAAAGCACCCTTGATGTTGGTATTGAAGCTGAGGTCCCAGAACGCTTCATCCACCTCGGCCAGCGAGGCGAAGCGGGCCATACCGGCATTGATGAATACCGCATCCAGCTTGATCCCGAGGTCGGCCACGGTGGTGCCCAGCGCACGGGCATCGGTGATGGAACCGGCGTCGTTGCGGATGACGGTGGCGCGCGGCCCCAGTTCCGCTGCGGCGCGGTCGATACCCGCCTGGTCCCGTCCGGTGACGATGACCCGCGCCCCTTCGGCGATAAAGCCCTGAGCCACCGCGAAGCCGATGCCGGTGGTGCCGCCGGTGACCAGAACGTTCTTGTCTTTGAAACGGTTCATGACATGACTCCCGTGGGGTGGTTGATGGAAGCATGCTGCGCCGTGCCGTGTCTTTTGCCGTACCATCCTTTCGACGCACTCGTTCGAAGGGGTCGAACGTCTCATGCTTTCGGACGATGAAATTGCCCTGCTCGAGGCCATTCGAGAGGCCGGCAGCCTGTCGCGCGCAGCACGCCGGCTGGGCAAGGCGCCTTCGACCATTTCGCACGCTGCGCGGCAGCTGGAAGCACGTTTCGATGCCTTGCTGTTCGACCGGCGTCGTTATCGTCTGCAGCTGACACCCGCCGGCCAGCTGCTCGCTCAGGAATCCGCACGACTGGCCGCGGACGTCGGCCGCCTCACTCAGCGGGTCAAGCAGATCGCCGGCGGCTGGGAGGAACAGCTATGGCTGGTTACGGACGAGATCTTCGAGTTCGAACTGCTGCTGCCATCGATCCGTGCGTTCGACGCACTGGGTTCCGGCGTCACGCTGCGCGTAACCCACGAAGTCCTGGGAGGCACCTGGGAAGCCCTGGCCGACGGTCGCGCCGACCTGATCGTCGGAGCCACCAACGAACCACCGGCCATTCCGGGGCTGCGCTGGTTCGAACTGGGGACCATGGACTGGGTCTTCGCCGTGTCACCGCGCCATCCGCTCGCGAAGGAAACGAGCCCGCTCACGCAGGACGTCCTGGCCCACCATCGGGCGATCGTGGTCGCGGATTCGTCGCGCCGGCAGCGTCGCGGCTACGGCGTCGTCGGCGGCCAGCCCACGCTGGCGGTGCCGAGCATGCGCGCGAAGATGCGCGCCCAGCGCGAAGGCCTGGGCGTGGGCTGGCTGCCGCGCGACCGCATCCTCAGCCTGCTGAAGAGCGGCAGCCTCATCGAGAAGACGGTGGCCAATCCGCGCGAGCCCAACACCCTGTACGTGGCATGGCGAGAGGAACATGAAGGTCGTGCGCTCGCCTGGTGGCTGGACCAGTTTCGCGATCCGCGGCTGGCGAAGCGGCTGGTCCAGGGGGTCGACGCAAGCGCGACACCCTAGACGAGCAGACAGAGACGTCAGATGCGGAACGGTATGGGCTTGCCACCCAGCACGGTGTAGCTGTCGTCGAAGAAGTACCACGCTTCGTAGCTGCCAGGCGGCAGCGCATCGCCCGACGCGTCAGCCAGCATGACCGAGCCGACACCACGCGGCGCATACACCCAGCGCAGCAGGTGTTTTTTCTTGGGCTCCGAACCTGCGGCGAACACACCGATCCAGTTCTTCGGACGGTGGTGCCACGGTGGCACCGCGTATTCGAAGCGACGGCCCGCATAGCCCTCGCCCTGGATCGACACCAGCGCGTGGAACATCCGGTCGTTGCCAATGGCCGGGTCGGTGACCGGAGCCCGGAGCTTCTGCGGTACATAGCCAGCCATGCGTCGCAGGTAACCCGCCTGCCCCGCGACGCGCACGGCGACGTCGTACCAGCCACGGCTCACCTGCCACTCGATCGTCCGCTCGCAACCGGCCTCGACGCGCACCTGCATCGGTCCATTCTCGTAATACGCGTTATCGCCCAGCTGAAACACGCACGCTTTGTCACTGGCCCGGTTGTCGAGACGAATGGAGAGACTGCCCCTCCACTCCTGATGCGACGCACTGACTTCCGCCGCGAGTCCTGCGGACCGCATGGCCCGCTGATCGCCTCGCCACTCGTGCAGAAAGCCGTTGGGGCCATGGATCGCGACGTCATAACGGCCGTCGTCGGCAACGGGCCGTACCGCTGAAAGCGACTTTCCGGTCTCGATCGTAAAGTGTTCGGAGGTCTGCGCCGCGGACATCGGCTGATGAAACGCGATGAGGGCGACGCCGATCGCCCCGGTATTGGCGAAGCGCAGCGCCAGCTGACCTCCGTCGACCCGCATGTCCACCGCAAACGCGTAGTCCGTACGGCAGGCTGCCCGCGTGGCGGGTGCCTGGACCGGGAAGACCTGCGGCGCGGGCACGGCCGCGCTTTCGGTACCGTTACGGAAATGCGTCGCCGTATCGATACGGCGCGGCGGCGACGGCCGGAAGTCGAAAGCTTCCGTGAGATCGCCGCAGACCGCACGTCGCCACGGCGAAATGGCATCGCAACGCACCGCATCCTTTTCGCGACCCTGATTCGACAGACCCTTCGCCGCTGACCACGCTTCGAGCAGGCGGATCACGGAGGTATGGTCGCTCAACTGCGAATGCACCTTGCCGCCGGCGGTCCACGGCGACACGATCACCATCGGCACGCGCGGGCCGAGTCCTACCGGGATCGCATCCATGGTTTCCGCGGCACCCGCGTCCTCCAGGGTCATCTCGCCGTAGGCATCGCTGGTCGCCGGAACCGGTGGCGGCACGTGGTCGAAGTAGCCGTCGTTCTCGTCGTACATCAACAGGAACACCGTCTTGCGGAAGACCTCCGGGTGGTCGTTGACCAGTACGTCCAGCAACCTGGCGGTGAACGACTCGCCGTCGCCCGGCGATGAGCTGGGATGCTCGCAGAACGCGGACGGCGCCACGATCCACGAGACGCGCGGCAGGCCCGCTTTCACCTCACCCGGTGCGGGATCGTCCGGCTCCATGCCGGCGGCGACGTCCTTCGCGAACTGCGCGACCAGCGCGTCGCCGGTCTTGCCACCGGGCTCCGCAAAGACGCGCCCACGGCGATACAAGGTCTGGAACGTCGGATCGTCCGAGGTATCGATCGGCTTGCCGGTGTTATCGACCCGGAAATTCTTGTAGTACTGGAGGTAGTTATCGCCGTAGTTGTCGTACTCCTGGTAGATCTTCCAGGTGATGCCGTTCTCGGTCAGCGTCTCCGGATAGGTCTTCCAGTCCGCGATACCGGCGGCTACCGCCGCGTTCCTCGCCTCAGGCGACTGGCCGAGCATCGCCGGGGTGATGTCCTTGTTGATGTCGCAGGCGATGTCCGCGACGTAACCGCAGCTGCCGTAGTTGTCCGGAAAATTCATCGGCGGCGGCACGGTGCCCGACCACAGGCAGAACCGGTTCGGATCGGTCGCCGCGAAGATCGAGCAATGATAGGCGTCGCATACGGTGAACGCGTTGGCCAGTTGGTAGTAGAACGGCAGGTCGTCGGCGTTGAGAAAGCCCATCGCCTGCCGGCTCTTCAGCGGCACCCACGTGTCCCAGTTGGACCAGGTCTGCTGCGAAGCCTTCCAGCTGTGATCCAGATCGGCCATGTACTGGTACTGCACGTTGCCTGGCGCGTTCAGGCGAAACGGTAGCACGTAATTCGTCGACTGCGCCGCGCGATCGGTGTCGTACCAGCCCTTCGGCTGCGTCCACTCCGCATGGGCCACGTGATCGCTGAACCCGCGGCTTGACGCATCGAGGCCTTCCGGCTGGTACCAGGCGTAGTTGCCACTGGGCAGCGGAACGGGTCGCGGATCGCCGTAGCCGCGCACGCCCGGCAGCATGCCGAAGTAATGGTCGAACGACCGGTTCTCCTGCATGAACACGATGATGTGCTCGATATCCGCCAGACCCGGCGTACCGGTGGGATTGTGCGGTTCGAGCGCCAGCGCTTTCTCGATCAGACCGGGCCAGCTTGAAAGCGCTGCGACGCCCGCGGTGCCCGCACCCATCTTGAGGAATCGGCGTCGCTTGATATCGTCGATAGGGGGCATGCCCTGGCCTCACGTCGTCCGGCCGGTGTTGGCCGGTACCCGATTGTCACTATCCATGTTGCAGTAGCGCGTCAGCCCCGTGTGACCACCCCGGAATGCGACGCGGCGCACAGCCAGGCCCGCTCAACGCGCATGACCCGACCCGTCTTGTATCGCCCCGACCGTTTCTTCAGCGTGCCGCGTCCGTCACACGCCAGACCGAGTCACCGACATCATCGGCGATCAGCAACGCACCGTCCTTGTCCTGCACGACGCCCACAGGCGCGCCATACAGCTGCTTCTCGTCGCTGGAGTAGAAGCCACTCACGACGGTCTCCGGCTTACCTTCCGGTTTGCCATCCCTGAACGCGACGAAGACCACTTCGTATCCGCTCAACGGCGAACGATCCCAGCTGCCGTGCTCGCTGATGAAAGCGCCGTTGTGGTACTTCGCAGGCAAACCGTTGCTCTGCGTCAGAAGCAACCCGAGCGGCGCCACGTGCGAGCCGATGGCGTAGTCCGGCCTGATCGCCCTGGCCACGAGATCGGGCCGTTGCGGTTTGACCCGCGTATCGACGTGCTGGCCGTAATAGCTATAGGGCCAGCCGTAGAAACCGCCTTCCTTCACCGAGGTGAGATAGTCGGGCACGAGGTCGGCGCCGATTTCATCGCGTTCGTTGACGATGGCCCAGAGCGAGTTGCTCACGGGGTCCCACTGCAAACCGGTGGGATTGCGCAGGCCCGCGGCATAGATGCGACTCGCCCCGGTGGCGACATCGACCTCGAGCACATCGGCACGCCGGTATTCGATATCGAGGCCGTTCTCGGTGATGTTGCTGTTGGAGCCGACGCCGACGTAGAGCTTCGTGCCGTCCGGGTTGGCCTGCAGCGCCTTGGTCCAGTGATGGTTGATCGTGTTCGGCAGATCGGTGAAGTTCGTCGCCGGCACGGTGATCCGCGTCTGCCCTTCCTGGTAGGGATAGCTGACGATGCCATCGGTGTTGGCGACGTAAAGCGTGCTGCCGATCAGCTGCACGCCGAAGGGCGAATTCAGCCCTTCGAGAAATACATGCTTCTCCCACGGTCCCGACGCGCTCTTGCGCAACAATGTGATGCGATTGCCGCCCTTCCCGCCTTTGCCCGACTGGTTCTTCACCTTGCTGGCGATCAGCTGCTTGGGTGTGGTCACGGGCTCGCTGCCGGGACCGTTGGACTCCACGACCAGCACATCGCCGTTCGGAAGCGTGTACAGCTGCCGCGGGTGCATGAGGCCGTCGGCGATGCGTTCGATCTTCAGGCCGGCCGCTACCCTCGGCGCCTGCCCCTGCTTCCAGCCCGCCTTGTCCGGTACCTGCATGGGTGGCACGAGAAAGTTTTGTGCCTTGGGCAAGGTCGGGTCGGTGCCCGACTGTTGGGGTGGCTCGAAGGAAGCCTTCTCGCTGCACGCGCCGAGGGCGACGACACAGGCCAGCGCCAGCGCGTTGCGACAGATGTACTTAGTCATGGGCCAGCACTCCCCGGTCGGATGTCCGCACCGCGACCACGATGTGCCCGATAGCGAGCAGCAGAACGGTGACGGCGGAGAGCCATACCCCTTCCGGGATGACCGCATACGCGTCACGGCTGTGAACGAAGGCGTTGAAGATCGCGGCGACGATGGCCACGAGGTTGAGCCAGAAGTCGAGTCGCTCACCGCGCACGGCGGCGTGACGGGAGGTGATCCAGACCTGGGTCAGGTTGACCAGCCGCGGTACGATCGCGAACAGCAGGCCGAATACGATCAGCCAGGCGGCCCCCTTCATCCAGAGGATCACGCCGGTGCGGGCGTAGACGATATCGAAAATCAGTGCCGCCACGAAGCATCCGAACGGTATCGGATTGAGCAGGCCGTAAATGGCATTGGCCACCACGTTGCGACGTGGCAGGACATGAGAATGCATGGTGACGATCTCCCTGGACTGGTGGAGCGGACGAAGCCTCCGTTCCGCATGCTGATCCGGGCGATGTCTAAGCCGCGTCTGCTCCTGGCACCCCCTTCCCCCGAAGACCCGTGGCAGGCGATCATCCGCAAGAAATCACAGGGGAGTTCGGCATGTCGGAGCACGGCCAGTATCAGCAGCTCGAGCGGCTGACCTTTTTTTCGGACGCGGTGTTCGCCATCGCCATCACCTTGCTGATCATCGAGGTGCACGTGCCTCATCCGGAGTCGCGTACGGACCAGGCCTGGCTACAGGCTCTGGTCGACCTGATTCCGCAGCTGGCGGGTTTCTTCCTCAGCTTCATCGTCGTCGGCGCGTTGTGGGCCGCGCATCACCGGGTGTTCGGGCTGTTGCGCCGTTACGATCCCTCGATCGTGTGGCCCAACCTGTTCCTGCTGATGGCGATCGCCTTTACACCGTTTTCAACGGCATTGATGAGCGCCCATCCGGTGGAGCGCGTGCCGGAAATCTTCTACGCCACGAGCCTGCTGATCGCCGGCCTCCTGCAGTACCGGCTGATTCGCAAGGCACTGCGCGCGCCTTATCTGGACCCGTCGGTGGACGCGGAAACCGTGGCCATGCTGCGCCGACGCAGTCTGGCCATGCCGTGCATGGCTGTGCTGGCCGGCGTTCTCGCCTTCTGGTGGCCGGGGCGCAGCAACCTCCCGCTGCTGCTTACGCCTTTGGCGGTGATGTTGTTTGCCCGGATGCGTTCCCGGAGGCCGACGGCGGCGCCTTGACCGGCACGCAAGCGCCGGACGCATCCACGCGGCGCACGACGCAGGCCTCGGGATGCGTGGCGGCGGCCACGTTATAGGCGGCTATCCGGTCTTCCCGCAGCTGGGGCGCGGGCGACGGATCGTTCGATTCCTGAGACATGAGCGTGATCTCCCAATCCGCCGGTACGCCCGGCTGCACTGACGCTGCGCGTAGCCGCGTTACGCCACCGTTACCCTCCCGCATAGATCACCTGCACCCGATGCTCGGCTCCGTCATCCTTCAGGGCCAGGGTTGCGCCACAGGCCACCCCGTCCAGCAAGAGGCTCGCCGGTTCACCCTCGTGTGCACGACGCAGGTCGATGACGTAGGTCGCTCGTCCCTGGCGGTAGCGCACGGTATAGCCCGGCCAGGCCGCCGGAACGCGAGGCACGATCCGCAACCGGCCACCGTCGAGATGGATACCCAGTAACGACTCGACGATCAGGCGGTACATCCAGCCCGCCGACCCGGTGTACCAGCTCCACCCACCCCGTCCCGTGTGCGGCGCAACGGAATAGACGTCCGCCGCGATGACGTACGGTTCGATCTTGTAGCGCCCGATCGCGGCGGCGTCCCCGGTATGACTGGCAGGATGGATCATCCTCGTCAGTTCCCACGCCCGCTCGTGGTTGCCCATGTGCGCGAAGGCCATGGCGGCCCAGACCGCGGCGTGGGTGTACTGGCCGCCGTTTTCCCGCACGCCGGGCACGTAGCCCTTGATGTAACCGGGATCCATGGCCGACGTGTCGAACGGCGGATCGAGCAGGCGGATCATGCCCGGATCGTCGAGCACCAGATACCGGTCCAGCGACGCCATCGCACGTGTTCGCCGGTCGTCGCCGCCCACGTCCGAAAGGACCGACCAGCTCTGTGCGATCGCATCGATCCGGCATTCGTCGTTGCCTGCGGAGCCCAGCGGGGTGCCATCGTCGAACCAGGCGCGCCGGTACCAGTCGCCGTCCCAGGCGCTCGCTTCGAGGGATGCGGCCAGCGTGTCGGCCCCCGCGACGCATTGCCCGGCGAACGAGAGGTCACCGCGCTGACGAGCCACCTGTGCGAACTCGCGCAGCACATGGACGAGGAAGAAGCCAAGCCAGACGCTTTCGCCCCGCCCGGCCTCGCCTACCTTGTTCATACCGTCGTTCCAGTCGCCGCTGCCCATCAGCGGCAGGCCGTGGACGCCACGCGGCGCGGCGTGTTCGAGCGCCCGGACGCAGTGGTCATAGAGCGACGCCCGCTGGCCCGAAGGCCGGGGCTGATCGTAATAGGACTCTTCCCCGGGGCGCAGCGGACGGCCTTCGATGTACTCGACGGACTCGTCGAGTACCCCGGTATCGCCGCTGGCCTGCACGTAGCGGCTGGTGGCCAGGGGGAGCCAGAGGTAATCGTCCGAACATCCCGTACGCACGCCGCGACCGCCGGGCGGATGCCACCAGTGCATCACGTCACCCTCGACGAACTGATGCGCCGCGCACATCAGCAACTGCGCCCGGGCCATGGCCGGCGCCGCGTGCTGCGTCGCCATCGAGTCCTGCAACTGGTCGCGGAAACCGATGGCCCCGCCGGACTGGTAGTAACCGCTGCGGGCCCAGAGGCGACTGGCGATGGTCTGGTAGAGCAGCCAGCCATTGGCGAAGACGTCGATCGACGCATCGGGCGTGGCGACCTGGACCGCACCGAGGGTGTCGCTCCAGTGGCGGCGAACGGCGGCAAGGGCGGCGGTCGCCGAACCGGTCTGCCTGAAGCGCTGGACCAGCGCACGCGCGTCGGGTTCGCTGGCGCCCATGCCGAGCCGGAAGATCACGTCACGGGATTCGCCCGGCGCCAGGACGACGAAACTGCGCAATACGCCGCAGGGGTCCAGTCCCGCTCCGACGCGGTTATGCCAGCCCGGGCGGCGCATGCCCAGCGGCGCGCCCGCGTGGCCATTGCGCCCGAGAAAGGCGGTCCTGTCGCCACCGACGTCGCGGTCGGGGTCTTCGACATCGAAGAAGGCGACGCGTCCCGGAAAGTCGCTGTTGTAGGCATTTCGTGCGAACAGCGCGCCGGTCATCGAATCGATCTCGGTGACCACGTGCATCGCGCTGCTCTCGCGCACGTCGCCCAGCAGCCATTCGACGTAACCTGTGATCGACAGGCGCCGTGACTCGTCACCGTCGTTGGTGAGAGTCAGGACCTGGAATTTCACCGACGCGTCGATGGCGACGAACACCGCCAGGCTTGACGAAACTGTGTCCTCCGCGTGGTCGAACACGGTGTAACCGAAGCCGTGCCGCGTGGTGTATTCACCCGCCCCCCGCATGGGTAGCGGCGTCGGCGACCACGTATGACCGGTGGCCTCATCGCGCAGGTACATCGCCTCGCCGCAGGCGTCTTCGACCGGGTCGTTCTGCCACGGCGTCAGTCGGCAACCGTGCGCGTTCTCTGCCCAGGTATACGCGCTGCCGCTTTCGGAGATCACCGTGCCGAAGTCCGGATTGGCGAGCACATTGCACCAGGGCGCGGGCGTGACCGCACCGGGAGCAAGCGTTATCACGTACTCGGTACCGTCGGTCGAGAAAGCGCCCTTCGGTGCCGAAGGGGCGACCGGCTCGATGACCGGATGACGCGGCCAGCTGGCCGGCTCCGCGGGGACCGGGTGAGCGCCCAGCCGGTGACGCTCCATCTGCTCCTGCAGGGAACCCAGGCTGTCCACCACCACGATGGAGGCGCTGGCTTCCATCACCAGTCGATCCTCGAACGACAAGGGCTGTGCCGCGCGGATGTAGACGCCGCCGGGGCGGTCGAGCAGGTTGGCTTCGGCGCCCGAGGCCAGCAGGCCGGTCAGCGCGTCGTGCAACGTCTGTCGGTATCCCGTGCTGTCCTCGTTCCAGATCACCAGGTCGACCATGAGACCGCGGAGGCGCCAGTAGGCGGCCGCGCGGATCAGATCGCGGGCGATATCCAGACGCGCGATGTCAGCGATGCGCAGCAGGACGATCGGCAGGTCGCCCGACACGGCTTGCCCCCACAGCCCCGACTGGCCGCGCCGGTTTGCCGCGATCAGGCCCGGCTCGGCGCGCAGGGCAAGGTTCGGATAGAGGATCGATGTCGCCATGTGCTCGTACAACTGGGCGTCGGCAAGCGTCGAGTTGGCCTGACGCAGCAACACCTGGCTGCGTGTCCATGCGAGGTCGAAGACGCGGTCGGACAGGTGCCGGTCGCGATACTTCTCGATCAGGCGTACGCAGCCCTCGCGCACATCCGCGACGCCGGTGACGAAGTCGAGCGTCGCCGTCTGGTCGGGATCGAGCGTCACCCGTACCCGGATGGCGACGATCGGATCGAGCACCGCGCCGTGAATTCCCGACAACGTGTCGCAGACAGCGTCCAGCGCGGCCGGTTGAGCCGTGGTCCGGCCTCGCCCGATGAAGCGGGCGCGGTCGGTCTCATACGAGATCGCATCGACATCCGCATCGTGTACCGCGACCAGATGGCACATCCATGGCGGGACTTCATCCGCCGAGCGCGGACGCCGTGTGCAGATGAGTGCCTGCAGGCTGGGCACGATCTCGGTCGTGACGAAGAGTTTGCTGAAGGCCGGATGGGCCGCGTCACCGCGTGGATCGGCCAGCACGACTTCGGCATAGCTGGTCAGTTCGATCGTACGACGCGTGCGGCCGCGATTGGTGACGCGGGTACGCCGCAGTTCCATATCGTCCTCAGGCGAGACGACGATCTCCGTATGGGTCTCGAAGCCACGTTGACGTACGCGGAACTCCGCGCGCGACTCGGCCAGAATGGCCTCGAAGTGGTCGGTCTGTCGTGCGACCGGCTGGTAGGCCGTCGACCACACGTCACCCGAGTCGGGATCGCGCACGTAACAGAACATGCCATGACGGTCGCGGGTGATGTCCTCGCGCCAACGGGTCAGCGCCATGCTGTCGCGTCGACTGTACCCACCACCGGCGCTGCTGACCATGACGTGATAACGGCCATTGGACAGCAGTTGCACCGCCGGCCGCGGACGGTCCGGATCGGTAAACAGGCGCAGCCGGGCTTCCGGTGTCGCGGGTGCGGGCGCGCCCTCGCCCAGCCCGACGGCGTGCAGGTACTCCGATGCCGAGCGCGGCACACGTTCCTGCAACAACAGGCTCGTCGCCATGACCCGCGGATCGGCTTCGAAGCGCTTGCGCATGGGCTGTCCGAGCAGCACATGCCCGATCGACAGCAACGACATGCCCTGATGATGGGCCATGAACTCCCGCACGATCGCCGAGTGCTGTCCCGGCGGCAGGCGCGATGGCGTGTAATCGACGGCTTCGTAGAGGCCGAACCGACCGGCTACGCCATCCGCGGTCAGCCGCTGCAGATTGCCGGTGGCTGCCGCCGGCGCAACCATCAGGGCCAGCACGGACGCATAGGGGGCAACGACGAGGTCGTCACCCAGTCCACGTTTGAGACCCAGACCCGGCACGCCGAAGGCCCGGTACTGGTAGGTGAGCTGCGCGTCGACGGCGTTGTATCCGGATTCGGACACTCCCCACGGAAGGTTGCGCTGCTTGCCGTATTCGATCTGGCGCGCGACCGCGGCACGACAGGTCTGCTCGAGCAGGCTGCCTTCGTAGGTCGGCATGACCAGCATGGGCATCAGGTACTCGAACATCGAGCCCGTCCAGGACAACAGCACCGGCAGACCGCCGGCATTCGTCAGCAGGCGGCCCAGCGAGAACCAGCTCTCCTGCGGTATCTGCTCCTGCGCGATGGCGACGAACGTCGTAAGTCGAGCCTCGGAGGCCAGCAGATCGTAGAACGAGTTGTCCAGCACGCGACGTTCGACATCGAAGCCGATCGACAGCAGGCGGCGGTTGTCGTCATAGAGGAAGGCGTGATCCATGACGGCCAGGTCGCCGGCCAGCGCCGCCGCCGCGGTGAGCGCGTCCAGACGCGTGGCGGCGCGCGCGGCGCGCGCCCGGTCGTTCGCGTCGGCCGCGATCTCCGCCAGCGACGCGATGCGGTCACCGACGATGTCGGTATGCCATGCCTGGGCTTCGTCCAGGAGATCGTCGCACTGCGCGGCGATCCGGGACAGCCAGAAACGCGTCTCTTCCGTGCCCTCGTTCGCATGGCGACCCACGAGCCCGTCCAGCCGCTGTCGCTGCGCGGTGGCGAAGACGAGCACATCGGTCGGCGTCATGGGGGGGCTGCCCATCGCCTGCACGAGCTGACCCGACCAGTCGTCAAGGTCGGCTCGCCACGCGCCGCCGGCCTCTTCCGCGAGGATTCCGACGCTATCGGCCAGGCCGGCGATCGACGCCACCGAAAAAACCGGTGCGTCCGCGATCGCCAGCAGCCCCCGCTGCAACGTAAGCAGATGGCCGGCGAGGTTTCCGCTGTCGACGCTCGACACGTAGAGCGGATGCATCGGCGTACCGTGCTCCGTGTCGTACCAGTTGTAGAAATGGCCGCGATATCGCTCGAGATCGCGCATCGTGCCAAGCGTATGGCCAAGACGTTCGACCAGCGCCCCCGCCCCGAGATAACCGAAATCGTATGCGGACAGGGCGGAAAGCAGCCCCAGGCCCATATTGGTCGGCGACGTGCGCCTCGCGACGCGGGGCGCCGGCATCATCTGCACGTTATCCGGCGGCAGCCAGCGATCGTCGGGCCCCATGTACGTTTCAAAGAAAGCCCAGGTGCGGCGGGCGAGATGACGCAGGAACGTCCGGTCCGCGTCCGTAGGCGCATAGACTTGCGCGCTCTGCGCGCGGCTGACCCACCAGGCGAACGGTGGCGAGGCCAGCCAGAGCAGGAGCAGCGGGAACGCGACGGGCAACGCGGCCGGTCGTACGGCCACGAGCGCCGCCGTCACGCCGAACGCCACGGCCGGACCGGCCCACAGTGCGCGCCACGGAATCGTATGCGTGCCGCGACCCTGTCGCTCCACTTCGCCGGACGATCGCCATTCGAGCAGATGCGTCCGACTCACCAGCACACGCCAGAGCGATCTCGCGATCGCATCCACGCTCAGGCGAGCTTCGTGCGGCAGCCATGCGACGGCCAGGCCGAGGCGTGCCACATGCTGTCCCGCCGCGTCCAGGGCGACGCGGCCGTGCACCGGCCAGGTCACATCGTGTGGCTTACGAATCACGTCCATCAGCACGTGGAGCAGAACCGGTACGAACAGCATCGACAGGACCGCGATAGTCCACGTCGCGACGGGGCCGATCCACAGCCAGCCG
Source organism: Dyella sp. 333MFSha (assembly GCF_900102405.1). Classification (NCBI taxonomy): domain Bacteria; kingdom Pseudomonadati; phylum Pseudomonadota; class Gammaproteobacteria; order Lysobacterales; family Rhodanobacteraceae; genus Dyella; species Dyella sp. 333MFSha. The sequence continues at coordinate 1,296,512 of NZ_FNBR01000001.1, forward strand.
CCCACCAGCAAGGCCAGGGCGGCCGGCGACACGAGGCTGCGGCGCAGGTTGTCGAAGATCTTCCAGCGCGACAGGCTGCTCAGATCGTTGCGAACCCATCCATGAACGCTGGGCACCGTCGGCATCAGCCAGGGCAAGAGCTGCCAGTCGCCACGGGTCCAGCGGTGCCTTCGCACGCTGTCATCCGCGTAGCGCCCCGGAATCTCCTCGAAGACGAGGACGTCGCTGAGCAGCCCCGAGCGCGCGAAACAGCCCTCGATCAGATCGTGACTGAGTACGCGTTCGTCCTTGAGGCGCCCGGCCAGTGCACGCTCGAAGGCATCGATGTCGTAGATGCCCTTGCCCGTGAACGAGCCTTCGTGGAAGACGTCCTGGTAGACATCGGACACGGCACGCGTATACGGATCGACACCGGCATCCGCACCGTACAGGCGTGCATAGACCGAGCGCGCCTGCGCCGGCAGTGCGATACCCACGCGCGGCTGCAGAATGCCGTAACCCGACACCACGGTGTTCGACGCGTCGTCGAACACCGGGCGGTTCAGCGGATGATCCATCGCCGCCACCATCAGATGAGCGGCGTCGCGCGGGAGCTGCGTATCGGTGTCCAGCGTGATGACGTAACGGACGGGGGGAAGATCCGCGATTCGTCCGACGATGAGCGCGAAGCGTTCCGCGCCTTCGCCGCGCAACAGCCGGTTCAGTGCGGCGAGCTTGCCGCGTTTGCGGTCGGCGCCCATCCAGCGTCGTTCCGTCGCGCTCCATTCCCGGGGGCGATGAAACAGATAGAAACGGTCCGCTGCCACCGATGGATACCGGGCATTCAGTGCCGACACGCGACGTCCCGCGTACGCGAGGATCGCCTCATCGTCCGGGAGCGCGGGCCGATCGGCATCCAGAAAGTCGGTGAGCAAGGCGAAATGCAGCGCATCGTCGCGATTGGCGAGGAAACGCACCTCGAGTGCATCGACGACCTCGTCGACGTCCTCCACACTGCCGAGCAGGGTCGGCACGGTGACCATGGTTCGCGCTGCCGCGGGCATGCCGGACGCATAGTCCATACGAGGCAGGTAATCGGGCGATGCGATCAGCGACGCGCCGAGGTTCAGAAGGCTCAGGCTGAGCTGGCTTGCAACGAGCAGACACCCTGCGCCGAGCAGCATCCACACCCAGGCTGACGCCGAAACGACCGCCGCCGTCGCCACCAGGCCAACGGTGAGCGCGGCAGTGAGCAGGAGAAACACGGTGAACGACACCGCGAACGGTGCGCGTGTGAAGGCGCGAGCGCACCGTGTTTTCCAGCCCCGGCTTGCGCCGAGCGCACGCTCGAACTCCGTTGCCCCCGCGCCGACCAGATAGAAACCGACGTGCCGCCGGGTCGTATCGTGGGCATCAGCCGCCTGCGCCAGGCATGCGGCGTGCACCGCACGGGCGGTATCCACTTCGCTGCGACGTGTCGAACGCGCCAGGCGCTCCACCGCATGGCGATAGCGATCCCGGCTGGTGAAATCCATCGCGGGATAAACGCCGGAGGGATCGTCGCGAAGCGATGCCTCGACCAGACTCGCGTGTTCGACGAAGTCGCGCCAGTCCACCGTCGCCAGCGAACGGAGGCTGCCGATGCTGTTGCCGACCGACACCTGGTGCATCGCCTGCTGCTGCGATTCGGCCTGCACGAGGTAGTCGATGCTGCGGCCCGATTCCGCGAGCCGCTGCTCGACCCAGCCCAGCGGCATGGCCAGTGCCGGCCCCTGCCCCTGTAACCGGCGCACCAGCTCGGCCACGAACGGTGCACTCATCACCGGGGCGGAGCGCGCCATGTCGGCGACCACCAGCACCACATTCTTTGGATCGTCGGCCGCCATGCGCGTCATGGCATCCGCCCAGCGCGTGGCGCGTCGCCGACGCGAGCGGTCCTGGGTGACGCGGACAGCGATGCGACGCAGATTTTCGATCAGCGCGAGCCGCAGCATGATCGGCACCGCCCAGAGTTCGCCCAGAGTGAGCGGCGCGACGGTCTGGTAGGCATCGAGGAAACGCGCCAGGCCGGCGGCGTCGACGCGTCCATCGCCGTGGGAAATGACTTCCAGTGCGATGTCGTAGACGCGGGGAAGACCATGGGATGCGCCGCCATCGAGCTGGACGAGTTCGCGACTGTATCCTTTGGGAAAATCCTTGTTCGCGCTGCGGATGTGCTCTTCGATCAGGTAGAGGTTGTCCAGCAGCCACTCGCCGGCGGGCGTCGCGCTCTCCCCGCGACGTGCGGCCACCATGAGGCCGCGGCACGCCCCAAGGATCACCCGTTCGTTGTCGGCAAGACGAGGAAGCAGCCATTCGGGTAGCCGGCGCGCAGCCAGACGATGCCTGGCGGCGAGTTGCGCGCCGTAAGCCTCGAGTTGTTCGGCATTGAAGAGTTCGGCTCGTAAGGCCGGCTCGCGTTCCGCGCCCGCGGTTTCCCGGACGCGCTTACGCCGGAAAAGGTCTATAGACCCGCCGTTAACATCGCGACGAAATGCATGAGCTGCTCCCGATGCGGCCGGTGGACCGCCCATAACCGCCGAGTGTGCGCCGCTGACGGGCCGAGCGCCATCACCAGCGCGAAGATCGCCAGGTGTGCGTTGCTGCGGTGCGGAAGCGATCTTGCCGAATACGCGCGTATACACGACACACACATCGGAGTGGTGACCATGCAGTGCAGCAATTAGTGACTGCGGAATGAACCATTCATTAGTGGTGCGTGTAGATAGGCCGACACGAATATAACGAATTACTAACGTATTTGCGTTCTAACGGCCCCATAAGCGATGGTTCCTTGACGCAGGTCGCAAAACTGGCGGTTTTCACTTTGAGGCCTACGCGACCCCGTCTAAGCTGAAAGTCCTTCGGCGCGGATCAGTGGTACGCGATTGGCATCGAAGAAGGCGAAGGACATCGTTCTTTCAACGAATGGCGTCGACATCGGCATCCCCAACGGCCGCCCGTCGACGCCCGCCTGAGGTTTCATCCTACGCATCCAAGGGGGTGTGTCATGCGCCAGCTGTGTGCCGGTGCATGGAGATGTGTGCGTAAAACGCTGGAAATACAGAAATTTGGCTGGCCGTCTGCTTTTCGGCCCATTCATTCTCGCTCCGGTATAAACGCTTAGACGTCCAATTCATCTCCAGGAAACACGCGGCCGCATGACGACGAAGATTGAGCAGGCACATGATGACGACACCATCGATCTCAACGCGTTGTTCGGTACGCTGCTCGATCACAAGTGGCTGATCGTTGCAATCACGGGGGTCTTCTTCGTGATCGGTGTGCTGTATACGCTGCTGGCGACGCCTATCTATCAGGCCACCGCCGTGGTGCAGGTCGAGCAGAAGACGCCGAGCCTTCCGGGGCTGAGCGACCTTTCGCAATCGCTAGGCACGACCGCATCGCAGGCCGTCACCGAGATCGCGCTGATCACCTCGCGCCTGGTCGTCGGACAGACGGTCGACGACATGCGACTGAACGTGCAGGCGTTGCCGCAACGCATGCCGGTGATCGGTGACTACCTCTCCCGTGGGCATAAACCCGGTCAGCTGGGCAAGCCTCGCTTCGGACTCAGCCGCTATGGCTGGGGCGGCGAGGTCGTCGACATCTTCAAGCTCGATCTGCCCGATCCGACCATGGGCGGTAAGTTCGAACTCCGCGCCGAAGACAATCATCAGTTCAGCCTGTACGACGACGATGGCAAGCGTGTGGCGCAGGGCGCCGTCGGTCAGCTGATCAACGGCAAGGGCGTGACGGTGCAGATCCGTCAGCTGGTGGCCAACCCCGGGACGCGCTTCGACGTCGTCGTGCAGCCCGCGCTGACCACGACGACCAAGCTGCAGACCGATGTCGTCGCCCTCGAACAGGGCAACGACTCCGGGATCATCGGACTGACCTATAACAACGCCGATCCGGAGCTGGCGCGGAAGGTGCTGGAGCACGTCACCACCGCGTATGTCCGGCAGAACGTCGAGCGCAACTCCGCCGAAGCCGCCAGCCAGTTGCAGTTCGTCAAGGACCAGCTGCCCAAGGTGCGTCAGGACCTGGACAAGGCACAGGCCGCGATGAACGCCTTCCAGACACAGTCCCACTCCGTCGATCTGAGCATGCAGACCAAGGGCCTGCTCGATCAGATCGTCGGTGTCGAGAACAACATCCAGCAGTTGCACATGCAGGAAGCGGACATCGATCGCCGCTTTACGCATGACCACCCTGCCTACAAGGCGCTGCAGCAGCAGATGGGCCAGCTGCAGGCACAGAAGGACAAGATGCAGAAGGAGGTCGGCGCCCTGCCCGACACCCAGCAGCAACTGCTCAAGCTCAACCGGGACGTCCAGGTCAGCAGCAATACGTACACCAGCCTGCTCAATCAGGCGCAGCAGCTCGACATCGCCCGCGCGGGCACCGTCGGCAACGTGCGTATCGTCGACAAGGCGGCGGTGGATCCCAACGTTCCCGTGCAGCCGCGCAAGGCGCTGATCGTCATCATCGCGACCTTCCTCGGTGCTTTCCTCGCCCTGGCCTTTGTCTTCCTCAAGCAGATCCTCAATCGTGGCATCGAAGACCCTGCGCTGATCGAAGACCTTGGCCTGCCCGTCTATGCGTCGGTGCCGCTCAGCTCCGGCCAGAGCGCGCGTTCCATCCGCACCCGGCACAAGCACGGCGCGCGTGGCCCCCTGCTCGCCATCAGCGACCCGGCCGATCTGGCGATCGAATCCATCCGCAGCCTGCGCACCAGCCTGCACTTCGCCCGGCTGGAAGCGAAGAACAACATTCTGATGATTACCGGCTCCAGCCCGTTCGCCGGTAAAACCTTCGTCTCGGCGAACCTCGCCGCCGTCATTGCCCAGGCGGGGCAGCGCGTGCTGCTGGTCGACGGTGACATGCGCCGCGGCACGTTGCACCAGTTGCTCGGCGTCAAGACGGGACGCGGACTGTCCGATCTGCTGGTCGGCAAGACCGAACTGGCGGAGGTGGTGCAGAAGGGTCCGACGGAGAACGTCGACTTCATCAGCCGCGGCCAGGTGCCGCCGAATCCGTCCGAACTGCTGATGCATCAGCACTTCACCCGCTTCATCGAGGCCGTGGTGCCCGCCTATGACCTCATCATCATCGATACGCCGCCCATCCTGGCGGTGACCGATGCGGCGGTGATTGGCCATCACGTCGGAACCAGCCTGCTCGTGGCGCGTTTCGGTCTCAACAAGCAGCGCGAGCTGGCACTGGCCAAGCAACGCTTCGAACAGAACGGTGTCGAGCTGAAGGGTGCCATCTTCAACGCGGTGGAAAAGCGCACGGCGGGCTACTCCGAATACGCGTACTACAAATACAAGGCCGATCCGGCTTGAACCGCCCCGCTACCACGGGGCCCAGCATGAAAAGAGCACTATGTCGCGCATCCTGATCGTCGGAAATCACACGTGCGGCAACCGGGGCGACGGCGCCATTCTGCGCGGCCTTCTGGAATGTCTGGCGGAGGCGCTGCCGGGGAGCAAGGTCGATGTGACCAGCCGCTTCCCGACCAGCTCCGAATACCTCATCGGGCGTCGGTTGCTGCCCGACACGTTGAACGCCTACTACAACGAAGCCGCGAAGAAGCGCTTCGGTGGCCTGCGGCCGAAGGTACTGCGCCGCCTTGTTCCGCGCATCCTGCACGGGCATCTCATGGGGCGCTGGTGGGCCCGCTGGGTGAAGCTGCCCCAGCGCCATCGCGAGACCATCGAGTGGATGAAAGGGTACGACCTGGTCATTCAGGTCGGCGGTTCGTTCTTCGTGGACCTGTACGGCCCCACGCAGTACGACCAGTCCATCTGCGCCCTGCTGGCGGGCCGTCCGGTCTACATGATCGGCCACAGCGTCGGGCCCTTTCAGCAGCCGTTCTTCCGGCAGATCTCCGAAGACGTCATGACCCGGGTCAACGCAGTCGCCCTGCGTGAGGAAGTCAGCGCGCGTTATATGACCGAGGGGCGCATCCCGCAGGACAAGGTGCGCTGGACGTCGGATACCGCGTGGCTGGTCAATCCGGGGGTCAACGAGCCCGTCAATACCGCGCAGCCGACGGTGGCCGTGACCTTCCGTGAGCTGGCCCCGTTCGACAAGCGTCTGGGCGTGACGCAGGCCGAGTACGAAACGGCGTTCGCCGAGCTGCTGGATGCCGTGATCGAAGCGGGCTACCGCGTCGTCGCCTACTCCACCTGCACGGCCATCGACGGCTACCCCAAGGACGACCGCATGGTCGCTCTCAAGGTGCGCGCGCGCCTGCGCCATCCGGAGTCCTTCCATGTCGAGATGAACGAGCTCAACGACGTCGAGATCGGCCGCCGCCTCGCCACCTGCGTGCTCACCATCGGCACGCGGCTGCACAGCGCGATCATGTCGATGAACTTCGGTACGCCATCCGTGGCGCTCAATTACGAGCACAAGTCCGAAGGCATCATGAAGCGTCTCGGTGTGGACGACCTGGCCATTCCCGTCAAAGCCCTGCTCGACGGCAGCCTGCGCACGAAGGTGCTCGCGTTGCTGCAGGACGAGACCTTGCGGCCACGCGTCGCCACGGCCGTCGCCCGCGAGAAGGCGTTCGCCCGTGAGTCGGTGCTGGCGACGCTGGGGATCGGAGCCTGACCATGCCGATCCTGTTCGTCCTCCCGGAGTTTCCCAAGTATTCGGAAACCTTCGTCATCGACCAGATCGTCGGCCTGCTCGACCGCGGCTTCGACGTGCGCATCCTGGCGATCAGCCGGGGACCGCAGCCCGCACCCGGTGACATCGTCGCCACGCGGGGGTTGATGGAACGGACGACGTTCATCTTCGATCATTCCGCCAGCGCTTCGAAGCACTGGCAGATCCTGCTGCGCCGCCTGCGTCAGGTGCTTCCCGGACTGCCGAGCGCGCGCGTGCGCAAGGCGCTTTCCGTGCGACTCTACGGTCACGCGGCGAAGAGCCTCGTGCTGGCCGGTGCCGTGCGCCGGATCAGGGAGCCGCTGAAGGCAAAGGCGATCATCGCTCACTTCGGTCCCACCGGCGTCCTGGCAGCCAACCTGCGCGCCCTCGGTCTGATCGAGGGTCCGATTCACACGGTGTTTCACGGCTTCGACCTTTCACAGCACAGCGTGCTTGCCCGCCATGCCGACGATTACCGTCGCCTGTTCGTGCAGGGCGAACGCATGATGCCGATCAGCACGCGCTGGAGTCACAAGCTCGAGGCGATGGGCTGCGCGCCGGAAAAGATCCAGGTACACCGGATGGGCGTGGATCTGGACAGCTTCCGTTACGTGTCGCCGGGCGATGTGTCGTCGGCTGGAACCCGCCCACTGCGCGTGGTCACCGTCGCCCGTCTCGTCGAGAAAAAGGGCGTGCTCTACCTGTGCCAGGCCGTGGCCGAGCTGGCCCGTCGCGGCGTACCCGTCGAACTGAACGTGATCGGCGACGGCCCCCTTCAGGCGACCCTGGAGCGCTTCGTCGCCGATGAAGGCATGGGCGTGCACATCCATATCCTGGGTCGGCGCGACAAGAGCTTCGTACAGACCGCCTTGCGCGATGCCGACATCTTCGCCCTGCCCAGTGTTACCGCGACCGATGGCGATCAGGAGGGCATCCCCGTCTCACTGATGGAAGCCATGGCCAGTGGCGTGCCTTGTCTGTCGACCGTGCACAGCGGCATTCCCGAACTGATCGAAGACGGCTATTCCGGGTGGCTGGTTCCCGAGCGCGACGCCGGAGCGCTGGCGGACAAGCTGGCGCGCATTCAGAACGGCGACTACGACCTCCCGGCCATCGCGCGCCACGCACGTGAAACGGTGGAAGCCCGGTTCAACCAGAGCCGTCTGCACGACCAGCTCGCCGCGCAGCTGGCCCTGGAGGACTGACGATGGCCTCCGCCAAACGCGACGCCATCTGGACTGCCGGGTCCACCGTCATCAGCGCCGCCAGCCAGCTATTGCAGATCGCGGTGCTGGCTCATCACGTCGATGCACGCATGCTCGGTGCGCTGGCGATCGTCAACGTGGTCAATGCGATCGCCACGTTGCTGCAGGACATGGGCCTGAGCAGCTACCTCATCCACCGGCAGAACATCAACCGTGAAGAGCGCACGTCGCTCTTCATGATCAGCGTGGGTCTCGGTCTCGTCTCGGCCGCCGTGCTCTTCTTCGTGTCCTACGCCGTGGCGTACTTCTATCAGTCGGAGGTCCTCGGCCAGCTGATGCGTCTGTCGACGATCAACTTCGTGCTGCTGGGGGTGGCCGCGCAGTATCAGGCCAGCCTGATCAAGGCTTTCCAGCTGCCGAGACTGGCCCGCATCGAAGTGATCGGACGCCTCTCGGGTCTGGCCACGCTGCTGGTCATGGTGCTGGTCTTCCATGCGTCCATCGAAGCCGCCGTGTACGCCATGATCGTCAACAGCCTCGTCCGGCTGGGCTGCTTCCTGGCCGTGTCGGAGCCTGACTGGCACCCGGGTCGCGGGTTCGACCGGGGCATCATGCGGGAGGCGTTCCGCTATGGCGCCTTCCAGCTCGGGTCGCAGGTGATCAACCAGCTGCGCAGTCAGGCCGACCAGATCATCCTGGGCAAGTTTCTCGGCCTGGCGTCGCTCGGCGTGTATTCGCTGGCAAAGGAACTGGTCCTGCAGCCGACCAAGCTGATCATGCCGGTAGCGGGGCGTCTGGCGTTGCCGCGACTGGCGACCTTGCAGCACGATCCCGAAGCGCTGCGTCGCATCTACCTCGTCGGCCTGCGCGGTGTGGCGATCTTCAGCGCGGTGGTCTTCATCATGCTTGCCGTGTTCGCGCCACCGGCGGTGTCGATCCTGTACGGCCATCGCTACGACGGCGTGGCCCAGCTCATTCCGCTGATGCTGCTGTTCGGCATGCTGCGCCCGCTGGGCTCCCTGATCGGCGCCCTGAGCCAGAGCCAGGGCCGGTCGGACATCGAGTTCGGCTGGAACCTGAAGATCTGCGGCATCACGCTGGCCGTGAGCCTCGCCGGCGCGGCGTCGAGGTCGCTGGAAATCATGGCCGTGGCGCTGGCCATCAGCCAGATCCTGGCCACCGTGTTTTCTTATTACTTCTTCTCGTCGAAGCTCATCCGGATCACCGCACGCGAGTTCTTCAATGCGTGGACGATCGAGAGCTTCGTTCCCTACGCGTTCCTCATGCTCGCCGTCTTCGTTTACCCGGGCGACGGCTGGATGGCCAGCGCGGTGCGCTTCGCCATCGCCACGCCGCCGCTCGTGTGGGTGATCTGGCGTAGCCGACACACCTTGCTGGACAAACAGATCCAGGCGGTGAGCGCATGAGTACGACGACCGATGCAATGCAGACGAGGAGCGATGACGCCATGGCGCTGGTGAGCGTTTACATTCCTACCCGCAATCGCTCGGCGCTGCTTCGCCGGGCCGTCGACTCGGTGCTGGCCCAGAGCTACCCCGAGATCGAGATTCTGATTTGTGACGAGGCCTCGACCGACGATACGGCCGAGGTCGTCGCCGACTACATTCAGCGCTACCCCGGCAAGTTCACCTATCTTCGCAACGAGACGCCTCAGGGCGCCTGCCGCGCGCGTAACCGGTGCATGGAGCAGGCTTCCGGTACCTATGTCACCGGACTGGACGACGACGACCTGTTTCATCCGCAGCGGATCGAATGCCTGGTCGACCTCTACCGGCGCAACAAGGTGTCGTTCGTCTGCAGCCGGTTCCGCTATTTCCAGAGCGACGCCCAGATCGCCGCGCTGCGCGATCGTCAGTACAGCCAGGCGGAACTGGGGAAGGTCGAGCCGATCACGCTGTCCGCCCTGCTCTACGCCAATCTCGCCGGCAACCAGGTCCTGACGGAGTTGTCGCGCATGCGCGAACTCGGCGGTTTCGACGAAGCGATGCCCTCGTGGCAGGACTACGACATGTGGATCCGCCTGGCCGAGCGTTTCGGTCCCGCGCTGCGCACACGTCAGCTGCTGTCGTTCGTCGACGATGACCGGTCGCGCGCGCGTATCCGCAACTCGACCAAGCGTGCCGAGGGCAGCGAGCGTTTCATCGCCAAGCACACCCGGCTGATGAGCGCCGATCAACGGCGTAACCACCGAAACATCCAGTACGTCATGAACAAGCAGCGACCGCCCCTGGGCGACATCGCCCGGAACATTTCCGTCGGCGGCTACAAGTCGACGCTGAAAGTGTTGCTGCACAAGTTCTTCGGCGTGGCGATCGGCTGACCGGCATGGCATTGGCGATCAACAAGACGCGCGGCGCCGCCATCGTATTGCTGGCGATGCTGTTCGTGCAGATCCCGCTGGGGCACAGCACCACCAGCAAATCGCACGTCAACGTCTACCACCTCCTGTTGCTGCTCATGCCGGTGCTGTACATCCCGGCGGCACGCTACCTCAAGCTCAACCCGGCCACGGCGTTTATCGCCACCATGACGGCGACGGCTATCGCCGCCTCCGCGACCTATGGCGGCGGCGTCCGTTCCACGCTGATCCTGTTCGTGGCGGCGTCGTATTTCCTCGGCGTGGTCTTCGGGCGCAAGCTGCAGGATATCGAGCTGCGTAAGATCTTCATCTGGATGCTGGGCTGCTGCCTGACCTTCGTCATCCTTCGCGATCTGGTCTACGCCGGCAGCCTTGGCGCGGTGTATGCGCGTACCGAGGGCGCGTCGAGCATCCTGTACATGTCGACCGGTGGCCGCAACATCGAAGCGAGCCTGCTCGCCCTGCTTTCGATTCTGTTGCTTGGCACCCGTGTGTATCCGATCGCGGCTGGCATCGCGCTGCTGACCAGCGGCATGATGTTGTCGCGAGCGGGGCTGGTGGGTGCCGCCGTGTCGATCGGCATCGCCTGCTGGCGTGCACGCAAATCCCGCCACTATTACTTCTTCAACTTCTTCGGCATCGCGATGGGCGTGCTGCTCGTCGGCCTGGTGCTGTCGTCGGTGATCGACATCCCCGTGCTGGACCGCTTCAACCTCAACGCCGAGACCCAGCTCGCGCACAAGAACGTCGGCCGCCTGGCGCTGTGGACCACCGCGGGCACCGCCCTGCACCAGAACATTCTCGGTTACGGCGTCGGCAACGGCGTGCCGGTGATGGAGCAGCTGTCCGGGCTCACCTTCGTCGAGAACAACGTTCACAACATCTATCTCCAGTTCCTTCTGGAAGGCGGCGTGCAGTCGTTGCTGCTCTTCCTGCTGATGGCGGCACAGATCCTGTTCACGCGTACGGAGGGCCAGCAGCGCAACATCAAGTTCTTCCTGCTGTGCTACCTGATGCTGGCCTTCATCGAGTTCAGCGGTTACGAGGCCTACTTCTGGTTTTTCGTCGGCATGTTCTACGCCCGCCACGACCTGCGCAAGATTCGCCTGCGTGAGGAAGCGAAGGAGCGGATGAAGATCCGCGCCAACGTACTGAAGCATCGCGACACCCTGCCCGCTCCGGATCCGAACCATGCTTGATGATTTTCGCGCCGACGTACGCCGCCTGAAGTCGCTGCCCGGCTACCGTGGCCTGGTCTGGTGGATGCTCGACCAGTCGTTCTGGGTGATCCTGACCTATCGCCTGATCTCCGGCACCCGGGGCACGGTGTTGCACACGCCGTTCCGCGTCTTCGAGAAGATCGCGGAATTCATGTTCAAGTGCTATGTGCCGACCACCGCGACGATCGGTCCGGGGCTGGTGATCTACCACGCGTTCGGCATCATCATCAACGGCAAGAGCACGATCGGGTCCAACTGCACGATCTACGCGCGCGTGTGCCTTGGCAACCGTTTCCCCGGCGACGGTACGCCCACCATCGGCAACAACGTGACCATCGGCACGGGGGCCTGCATCTTCGGGCCCGTGGTCATCCCCGATAACTACGTGGTGAAGGCCAACGCGGTCATCACCCCATCGTCCTTCACCCCGCCCAACGTTGGAGCACCGTCATGAGCGAGGCCGATGTGCGCCTGTCGATCATCATCATCACCTGGAACGAACTCGGGAACCTGGAGCGCTGCCTCCACTCCCTGATGGACAAGGTGGATTTCAGCCGCGACGAAGTGATCGTCGTGGACAACGGCTCACGCGATCGCAGCGCCGAATTCGTGGCCACGCTGCCCCAGATCCGTTATTTTCCGCTCGACAGCAATTACGGCGTCGGCCCCGCACGTAACCGGGGCCTGTTCCTCGCGCGCGGCAAGTACTGCATGACGCTGGATAACGACACGATCTTCCTGACCAGCGATCCTGGCACCATCGTCGACGAATTCTTCCAGTCGCATCCCGATGCGGGCGTGGTCGGTTTCGAACTGCTGAATGTGGACCGCACCCGGCAGGACTCCACCCGCCGCTTCCCGCGTTTCTATCAGCCCATCGCGGCGCGTATCGCGGCCACCCGTAAGCTCGGCTTCGTGCAGCGCGAACTGGACCGCCACCTCATGGTGGACACCACCTTCGACGACAGCAACGATCCGCTCGAAGTCGACTACGTCCTCGGCGCCAACCAGACGTTCACCAAGAAGGTCGCCGCCTTGCTGATGGGTTATGACGACCGGATCTTCTTCGGTCCGGAAGACGCCGAGTTCTGCGTGCGCACCCGCAAGCTGGGCCTGCGCAACTACTACAGCCGGAAGATCTCCGTCGTGCACGACTACAAGCGTCGAACACGCAAGTTCTCCCGCCTCACCATCAAGCACCTCGCCGGCTTCGCCTACATGCTGAAAAAGCATGGCGGCGTGTACCGCTACTCGCTGAGCGAGCGTCGCTGATACCGGAGACGTCACCATGCACCGTCGCAGTTTTCTTCGTCAGTCCGTATGGGCGGCCGGCGCGATCGCCGTTCTGCCCCTGACCTCGCTTCGCGCCGCTGGCGCGGGCACCGGAAAAACGTACTACGTGGATGGCGGCGGGGGTAACGACGGACACGACGGGAGCAGCGCCACGCAGGCCTGGCGTAGCCTCGACCGACTGAACAAAACCCGCTTCGGGCCGGGCGACCGCATCCTGTTCAGGCGTGGAAGTGACTACCCGGGAGCGTTTCTGCCGAAGGGCTCCGGTAGTGCGAACGCGCCCGTGGTCGTCGATGCCTATGGCGATGGAGCGCTGCCGCATCTGCATGCGGACGGTGGCGCCCCGTCGACCTTGCGCCTCCAGAACGTCGAGTACTGGACAGTGCGCAATCTGGAGATTTCGAACAAGGGACCGCAGATGGCACCGCGGCGCACGGCGGTGCACCTCTATCACGAGGACTTCGGCATCGCCCACGGCATCGTCCTGCAAGGTCTGCACATCCACGATGTGAACGGCACGCCGGTCAAGAAGGACGGCGGTGGCAGCGCGATCCTCGTCCAGGCAAAGACGAAAGACAAGCCCACGCGCTACCAGGACCTGTCCATCACCGACAACACGATCGAGCGCACGGCACGGGACGGCATCCTGTTCCTCGGCGCCGGCAGCCGCAAGGCCGGGCTGGCCACGAGTGTGGTGGTGCGCGGTAACCGCATCAGCGGCGTCCCCGGCGACTGCATTCTGGTGAAAGGCTGCGACGGCGCGCTGGTAGAGCGCAACACGGTGAGTCGGTGTGGCGCCCTTCCCCGTGGTGAAGCGGCCGCGGGCATCTGGCCGTTCGACAGCGACAACACGCTGATCCAGTACAACGAAGTCAGCGACCATAAGGCGTATGCCGACGGCCAGGCGTATGACGCGGACTTCAACTGCCGCGGTACGGTGATCCAGTACAACTACAGCCACGACAATATCGGTGGCATGGCGCTGGTCTGCAACGATGGCCGCAACGCGTCCGACGTCGGCAACACCGGTACGATCGTGCGTTTCAACGTCAGCATCAACGATGCCCTGCGCAAGACCGACAGCGCGTCGCTGAGGATCTCGGGCCCCGTGGCGGGCAGCCAGATCTACAACAACATCATCATCATTCCCGAAAAGCCGATCGCCGGCGCCGAAGTTACCGTCTTCAAGGCGACCAGCTGGAAAGGGGTGCCCGACGACACGGCGATCCACGACAACATCGTGGTGTCGCCGCAAGCCCCGGGCATCGACATGAGCAAAGCCACCCAGACGAAGCTCGGCGACAACGCCGTCTTTGCGGACAGGGATGTCACGGCGTCGGCCAGCCAGCTCCGCACCGCGCGTGCCGACACGGGTATGCTCGCGCGCTTCCGGGAGCACCGGCCCTCGCTCGCTCAGGTCAACGCGCTGGTCAAGGCCTGCTTTGCCAACGGCAAGCCGGTACCCAACGCGCTGGAGCTGATCGGCAAGCTGACCGCCTAGGTTCAGGTCCGCTGTATGGTGGTCCGGTCCGGCGCGGGTGCGCGGCGGGCCGCCAGCCGCTGAATCAGGCGCTTTCCGAGCGCCTGACCCGGCACCTCCACGAGGTGATAGGTGATGGTGGCGAGCACCACCGTCCCCGCCAGAGCGACGACGACCGTGGCGCCGAAATACATGTCCGGACTCAGGTGATCGCCGGCATGCACCCTCGCCAGCAGCTTGCGGGCCACCTGCAGCATGAAGAAATGCACCAGGTAACCGCTGAAGCTGATCTTCCCTATATGCCTCATCGGCACGGTCACCAGCCAGCGATAAGGCTGACGATAGAGGCACAGCGTGATCAGGCCGAAAGCCAGGCCGTACAGAAAGAGGGCCCGCGGATCGTCGGTCAGCTGCGGAACGACCAGCAGGGTCAGGACGCCCAGCGCGAACAGCGCCGCATTCGCACGCCGGTCACCCTCGTGGAAGAAGCGCGTCAGTGCGCCGGTCTGCCCGAACAGGATGAAGTACGCGCAGATGCCGCACAGGAAGATCGGCAGCTGGTTAGGCAGCCAGACAAAGACAAAGCGTTCCCAGAGATCGCCGTCGGCGATCGGCGGATGGGCGACGAGCGCGGGCCAGGTCAGGACATCGATCAACAGGATGACGCAAAGCGCGGCGAAGGCTTTGGGGAAATCGCGAAGCGCAAGGAAGACCAACGGGAAGACGATGTAGAACGACATCTCCACGCCGATCGACCAGCCGCCGGGGACCACATCGTTCGCGCCCAGCAGCCACGCGGGGTTCCATCCGTTAATGAAGCCGAGCGTACCCAGCAGCGTTCCCGGCGGCGGCAGCGCCTGACCTTTCATGACCACCGGTGCCAGACAGTAAACGCCGAACGCGATGTAAAACATCGGTGCGATACGGAAAAAACGGCGGATGTAGAAGTTCAGCCACTCATGCGGCTCGCCGCCACGCTTACCGGCGGACAGGAACAACGTGAGCGCGCTGACCACGAAGAACAGCTGCACTCCACGCGCGCCCTGGGCGGCATAGCGACTCAGCCATCCCGACATGCTCGCCTGGTGCCCCATGGCCTGGTACATCTCGACATTGCGCTGCGCATGGCTCAGCAGCACACCGATAATGGCGACACCACGCAGGGCATCGATGAAATCGAGCTGTACCCTGGGCCGCGCCTGCATCAGCCGAAGCCGGGGTCGAGATGCCAGCGCCACGCGCTGGCGAGGATGTCGTCGAGGCGCGTAATGCGTGGCTCCCACCCTAGCTCGAGCCGCGCCAGTTCACTGGATGCGACCAGGGTCGCCGGATCGCCGGCGCGACGTGGCGCGATCTCGTGCGGCACCGGCTTGCCGGTTACGCGCTCGGCCGCGGCGATGACCTCCCGTACGCTGAAGCCTTCGCCATTGCCCAGGTTGAAGCGGAATGCGCCTTCATGGGTGGCAAGGTAGTCGATGGCGAGCAAGTGAGCCGACGCCAGGTCGTTGACGTGAACGTAGTCACGGACGCAGGTCCCGTCGCGGGTGTCGTAGTCGTCGCCGAACACCTTCAGCGCCGCGCCCTGCCCCAGCACCGCCTTCAGGACGTTGGGAATCAGATGGGTCTCGGGATCGTGCGCCTCGCCGATGGAACCGTCGGGATCCGCACCGGCCGCGTTGAAATAGCGCAACGCGACCGACCTCAGTCCGTACGCGCGGGCCGCATCCTCGAGCACGTGCTCGATCATCAGCTTGCTCTGGCCGTACGGATTGATCGGCGCCGTGGAGTGACCCTCGTCGATGTGCTCCGCGTGGGGATTGCCGAATACCGCCGCCGTCGACGAGAACACCAACCGCTGGACACCCGCCTCGTTCATGGCGGAAAGAAGGACCAGCGTATTGGCCACGTTGTTCCGGTAGTAGGCGTACGGATCGACCACCGACTCGCCCACCAGCGACCGCGCGCAGAAGTGGATCACCGCATCGAAACGATGCGTCGCGAAGACGCGAGCCAGCCGCGCCGCATCGCCGATATCGCCATGGGCGAACGTCACGCCCCTGGGGACCGCCTGACGGTGGCCTGTCGACAGATTGTCGTAGACCACCACCTCATGCTGGTTGGCCAGGAGGTAACGCACCATATGCGAGCCCACATAGCCCGCACCGCCACAGATCAGAAGCTTCAAGCGATATTCCCGGTTTTCGTGGATGGAGTGCTGGCTCAGCGCGACTCTTCGACCGCGGCCGAGGGTGTCGGCAGCGCCGCGTTTCCGGGTGACGGGGAGGCGCTGCCGCCCTCGCTATGCACAAACCCCTTGAAGATCGTGAGGAAGATGATGCGAAGATCGAACGCGACCGACCAGTGGTTGATGTAATAAAGGTCGTGCTCGATGCGCTTGACCAGATCGGTGTCGCCACGCCAGCCGTTGATCTGCGCCCAGCCGGTGATGCCGGCCTTGACCATGTGCTTGTGCATGTAGCCCGCGATCTCGCCCTTGAACTTCTCGACGAACATCGGACGCTCGGGGCGCGGACCCACGATGGACATGTCGCCGCGGAGCACGTTGAGGAACTGCGGGAGCTCGTCCAGGCTGGTGCCGCGAATGAAGCGGCCGAAGCGGGTGACCGTCTTGGCCGACGCATTGCCCCACTGCACGGCCTTGTTCTTCTCCATGTCCACAGGCATCGAGCGGAACTTCAGCATTTCGAACTCTTTGCCGTCCAGGCCAACACGACGCTGGCGATACAGGACGGGACCGGGACTGGACAGCTTGACGCCGATCGCAAGCGCGACCATCAGCGGCGAGATCATCAGCAGAATCGCGCCGGCGATCAGGCGATCCTCGATGTCCTTGAGCAACCAGGCGTTGCCCAACAGCGGGCTCTCACGCAACGTAACGAGCGGCACGCCCGCCACGTCCTCCATGCGATGGTTGATCAGCTGGCGACCCAGCATGTCCGGCACGAACTTCACCGTCATGACGTGCTGGTCCATACGATCAAGCACGTAGCTGATCGCGCGGTTGGCGCTGACCGGCAGCGCGACGAGAACCTGGTCCCACTCGCCCGACGCCAGCACTTTGTCCAGGTCGAGCAACGTACCCGCCAGCGGCACGCCATCTGGCACGCCGTTGTCGTAACTGGTGCGGACATACGCGGTGATCTTCATGCCGAGTGCCGGGCTGGACTCGACCTGATCGATCATGTGCAGTCCGGAATCGGTCGCACCGATCAACAGGCACCGACTGATGCCCACGCCGCGCTCGCGAAGGCGGTGCGTGGCGCGATGGGCGACGACTCGCACCAGCGCCATGAATGACAGGCCCAGGATAAACGTCAGCGACACCCAGCCACGCGAATACAAATCGCTGACTTTGAGCAGATAGCCGAGCGCGATGAGCGCAGCAAAGGCGACAGACCACGATGCTGCGATGCGGCAATATTGCCCGACGGGACGTTCACCGATGGGCTGATCATAAACACGGAATGCGGCCGACGCGCTGAGCGTCGACAACAACAGTATAACGAGCGCCACTGAATAGACGCTGTTCATCGCTACCGTGTCGAATCGGACGTAGTAGGCCAGGAAACCGGCCGATACTGCGCAGATAGGATCGCTCGCACGGAGCTCTAGATCCACTAACGCATTGAATTTGGTCAGTTGCATGACAGGTACCTTCTTCCGACGCGACAATGCCGTGATTAACGGACTGCCCAGGTACGTGCCCCCTGTGGAACCGGGTTGTCCTGTCCGGGGACGCCCAACGGCCCAACACGTTTCAGATGGACTCCGGCATTCCGCCGGAATCCGTCATTCAACACTTCTCAGTGTGAGTCTTTCGACAACTCATGCTGCACCGCCAGAAAATTGGCGGCAATCCAACATATCCTAATTTGCGGCTCGCGTCACAAAAAGAATCGCCCCATTCTGTCGTTCAGCTGATTGCCTTGCACTTAACATCGATATGGCGGTGAATGGATCCCGCGTTTGCGCGAATAAACCGCGTTCATGAATGTCTGCAACGCGTGTACGCATCGATTCACCCACTGGAGATGACGACCATGAGACGTCTGCTTTTTGCTTGCGCGATTCTTGCCGTTGCGGCTCCGATCTGGGCTCAGAGTCAACGTGTCACAACCCAGCCCGGCACGCCTGAGAACCCGCAAAACAACGGCCAACAGCCCCGCGTGGCCAATCCGAACCAGGCACGTCAGGCATCGAAGGGGTCGCTCGCACCGGCCCGTGTCGGACCCGGCACCGCAGCGATGGCGGCTGCTACCGGAGCAACGGCCAACAACACCAGCGGCACCGGAAATGACGGTACGGGTGGCACCGGCGGTACGGGTGGCACGGGTGGAACCGGAGGCACCGGCGGCACGGGAGGCACGCGCTGAGCGGGCATCGACTCAGGTTCTGGACGTCTAAATGTCCATTCACGTTCCCGAGCCATTAATGCTCGATCGGTTTAAGTGGGGCGTTAAGCAATCGCCGCCTGGCGCTCCGACTGAAGGATCCCGTACACGATGAAGTTCCTGCCGATTCTCGGTCTGGCCGGGTGCCTGCTATTGAATGCATGCGTCCTGGCACCCGGCCAGCACATGAAGACCGGTGAGTTGAACGACAAGGAAAGCGCGACCGGAAGCCGCTACCAGCTCGTTCCGATCACGCCCAAGCTGATCGCGATGGATCGCGCCACCGCCACCGGGCGGGGCGTCGACCCCAGTCTCATCTCCTACCAGCCGGATCCCTATCGCATCGGTCCGGGAGATTCGCTGTACATCACGATCTGGGAGCACCCGGAACTCACCTCCCCCGCCGGTTCACAGCAGCAGACCGGTGCCAATGGACGACTCGTGCGGCCCGACGGCACGCTCTTTTATCCCTATGTCGGCTTGATCAACGCCGGTGGCATGACGGTGGAAGAGCTTCGCCAGGCCATCACGGACCGCCTGACGAAGTACATCGAGAAGCCCCAGGTCGACATCAGCATCATCAGCTATGCCAGCCAGCGGGTCACGCTGGGCGGGGCCTTCGTCAGGACCGATCCACAGAACATCACCGTGACGCCGCTCACGCTCGCTCAGGCGGTCGGGACGGCAGGCGTCAATGCCCAGCTGGCCGACCTGTCGGATGTCGTGCTCCGGCGTGATAACCGGGAATACCACATCGATCTGGACGCACTGTCGCGCTCGCGCGACGGCGGCAAGGACATCTATCTGAAAGGCGGTGACAGCGTTTACCTGCCTTACAACGACCGGCACGAGGCATACGTTATCGGTGAAGTGCTAAGGCCGCAGGCGATTTCCTTCAAGACCAGCGATCTCACCCTCACCCAGGCCCTGGGCCGTACGGGCGGTCTCAGCCAGACCAGCGCGAACGGCAAGTCGGTCTATGTCATCCGTGGCGTCGAAGACATGGAGAAGGCGCCGGCAACGATTTTTCAGCTGGACAACACCTCTCCGGCGTCCTTCGCCGTCGCGTCGCAGTTCTCAGTCAAACCGGGCGACGTCATTTTCGTCGGACCCGCTGGAATTACGCGCTGGAACCGCTTCATCAGCCAGCTGCTGCCGCTCTCGGGCCTGATCAGCAATGCCGCCACGACGCAATACAACCTGGATCGCGACAGCCAGCTCTAGCTCTGATCGCGTTCCGCTTCACTTTTACGAGCTAAACAGGCGACATCGATGAAGGTCACTATTTTCGGCACCGGTTACGTGGGACTGGTCACCGGTGCTTGCCTTGCGGAAATGGGCAATCACGTGGTGTGCGTGGATGTCGACGAGGCCAAGGTGGAAGGGCTTCGCAACGGCGTCATTCCGATCTACGAGCCCGGCCTCGAGCCGATCGTCAAGCGTAACTATGCGTCCGGGCAGCTCGATTTCACGACCGATCCGGAACCCGCTATCGCGCACGGCGAGCTGATTTTCATCGCGGTGGGTACGCCACCCGATGAAGATGGCAGCGCCGATATGAAGTACGTCCTGAGCGTTGCCCGCACCATCGGCAAGCATATCGATGGCTACGCGGTGGTCGTGAACAAATCCACCGTACCGGTAGGTACGGCTGACCGCGTGAGGACTACGATCGCCGAAGTCCTCGCAGAGCGCGGTGCGAAGGGCGACTTCGACGTGGTCTCCAACCCGGAGTTCCTGAAGGAAGGCGATGCGGTCGAAGACTGCCTGCGCCCGGACCGCATCGTGGTCGGCTCGTCCAGCGAGCGCGCCGTGGCGCGCCTGCGCAAGCTGTACGCGCCGTTCAACCGCAACCATGACCGCATGGTCGTTATGGATGAGCGCTCCGCGGAGCTGACCAAGTACGCGGCCAACGCGATGCTCGCGACCAAGATCAGCTTCATGAACGAAATCGCGAACATCGCCGAGCGTGTCGGTGCCGACGTCGAACTGGTCCGCCAGGGCATCGGCGCGGATCCGCGTATCGGCTACCACTTCATCTATCCCGGTGCCGGTTATGGCGGCTCCTGCTTCCCCAAGGATGTACAGGCACTGGAGCGGATCGCTCGCGGTCACGGTTACGACGCGCGCCTGCTCAGCATGGTCGAAGCGGTGAATGCCGACCAGAAAACCCGGCTGTTCGCGCAGATCCAGCGTCACTTCGACGGTGACGTCAAAGGCAAGACCGTCGCCTTGTGGGGTCTGGCGTTCAAACCCAATACCGATGACATGCGCGAAGCGCCGAGCCGCCGCCTGATCGAGGCCCTGTGGGAAGCGGGCGCAAAAGTCCGCGCCTTCGACCCTGAGGCCAGGGAGGAAACCACGCGTATCTACGGCGATCGCGGCGACGATCTCGTGCTGTGCGACAGCGCATACAACGCGCTCAATGGGGCCGATGTGCTGGCACTGGTCACCGAGTGGAAAGCCTTCCGTAGTCCGGACTTCGCACGGATCAAGGCGGCACTGAAGACGCCGGCGATCTTCGATGGGCGCAATCTCTACGACCCGGTGACGGTCGAAGAAGCGGGTATCGCTTATTACGGCATCGGCCGCGGGCGTTCGCTGCAACGCTAAAGCGCTGAAGCAGGCTTCAGTGACATAAGAAAGCCGCGCCCTGAAAGGGGCGCGGCTTTTTTTGCAGCTGGAAGACCGGTCAGTCGCCGATCTTGTTGAGGTTCTTGTCGAACAGATCGCTGTCCAGATCGTTGGTCATCGTGTAAAGCGTGTAGCGCTTGTTGAGACGCGCTCCGCCATCGCGCTGCAAGGGCTCCCACAGCAACGTGGCCCGGTTGCGCGACGACCGCGGCAGCAGCATGTCGAACGGAATGGACACATAGATGCCCTTGTCGAAGCTGCCTTCGCCGTAGCCCGCGCTGCCCGACTTGTTGGTGATCGTGGCGTACGCGCCCATGCGTGCCCCATTGGCGAACTGGCGTGACACGTCGACCGTCGTACCCCAGTCGCCGGCAAGGTAACGGCCCACGCTCACGGCGAGCGTCACGTTGTGGAATCCGGTATCGAGGTACCCGGTCGCCTGTCCCGTAATCACGTGGTAGCGGCGGAAGGAGAAATCCTGATCGAAACCGCGTGACTTGACCCAGTTGAGGTCCGCTCCGAAGGCCCAGTGCTGACCGAACGGACGGTACAAGACTTCGCCACCGGCGCCGCCGTACATGCTTTCGAGCATGCCCGCGTATGCCAGGCCGTAAAGGTCCTCGCCCAGCTTGTGCGTGCCCGTGACCTGGAAGTTCGGCATGGTGATATCCGAGCTGGTCAGATACTGCCGGACATTGGTGCGGACCCGTGGCAGATTGCTGGGCGCGTCGTACTTGAACTTGTCGTAGTTGTTGGCGATGTTGACCGCCAGCACCCCGTCCACCCACAGATTGCGCGTGATGTTGAACGTGCCCGACGCGGCGCCGTAGATCTGGTACAGAACGAAAGCGTCGGGACCACCGAGGTTCTGCTGATAGCCGAGCGAGGTGCCGCCGGAGAAGCGCTTGAGCGGCGCCCGGTAGAGCACCTCCTCTTCCTGCGCGGTCACCGGGTCCTGCTCCACGCTGCGACGGAACGTCTGCAGGTCGATCCGGTTGTCCAGCAGCTCGATGAACTTAGGACGATGGACGCTGGTGTCCACCGTGGCCAGGCCATTGCGTTCGGACCTTACTGTCAGCCAGTCGATGCTGCCGTCGACGCGGTTATCGATGATGCGCGTCGCGCGGCCGACGCCCTCGGCGTTATAGAAAAAGCGATCCTGCTGGCCATGAATGACCAGCTCCGAGCCGCGACGACCGATGCTGCTGACGTTGATGCCTGCGTTGTCGTTGAGGGTCCTGGCCACTTCGCGCCAGTCGACCTGATCGGGGGGACGTCGCGAACGAGCCGACGAGTCCGCCGTAAGGTTGCCCCCGCCTTCAGCGCCCGGTGACACGGCTCCCGAGGGTGGCGGCGTCGCTTCCGGAGATGCCGAATCGGCCGTTCCCCTCATCGCCCTGTCACCAGTCGCTTCCGGAGGAGCCGCCACGCGTGTGCTCTCGAACGCCACGGCCTCCGGCTTCGGATCGTTCAGTTTGGGCGGATCGACATGCGTCGCCAGATTGCTGTGCAGGTTGATAGCCGCGGTCGCCACCTTGCCGCGCTCGTAGCCGAGCGTCAGGTCGACATTGCGGTTGACCCGGAATACGGCGCCCAGATTGATCGGCCACCGTTGCGGCTGATTGTTGCTCTGCGGCTGATGTTTGTAGTCGTTGCCATCGAGTTCGGCCTTGAGGATCAGCCAGTCCCACGGCGATCGGTACTCGACGCCTCCGAAAAACCCCGGGCGTCCACGCAGGAACTTGTTGATGCTCAGCGCACCCGTCGCACCGGAACCGCTGCTCGGCCGCGTGCTGAACTTGTCGCTGATGATATTCAGCGGGTTGGCGATATCGCCGCGGTTGCCGATGTAGCCCCAGGCCAGACCCAGGCTGAAATCGAATGGCCCTGCCCGCTTGCTGGTGACGATGTATTCGCTCGAGAACAGGCCGGTACCGCCGATGTCGCGCGCGCCGACCGCCACGGCGGGAAGCCAGCGGCTTTCCTCCCACAGGCGGATCTTGGCGTCGATCGACTTGTCCTTGTACGTCTGGCTACCGCTGAGGTAAGCCGGTCCATACGGCCGGTTACTTACGTTGGTATAGCGGAACGACCCTTCCAGCCAGGGTAGCGGCTGCATGGATACGTTGTAATTCGTATAGGGCGTCGTACGGCTCAGGACGAAGCTGAACTCGCCTTCCTGCGCCATGCGTGCCGTGGGCGACTGCAGAAGGCCCACGCCGCCGAAGTCGCTCTGCGTATAGGTTTCCTGCGCGAGCACGCACGTCGCTCCGCCCGCCCAGAGGGCAAGGCCGGCGCAGCAGCTATGCAGCGCGACCCGCCGCGTGACGCGCCGTCGACGTCGAGGCGCCCGCATTAGCGCGCGCCCTCGTCGTTCAACAACTGCGTGGCGAGAAACGCGGCAATGTCATGGTTGAAGTCATCGTCGGCGGCGCCGGCGATGGCCTTGTTATCGAATGGCACGTAGATCCAGGCCCCCGGCGCCAGTACCCGTGGCGCATCGCGATTCCACAAGGCGATGTTCTGCTGAAATACCGCGCCGTCGGGCTGCACGACGAAAATCATATTGGGATCGGCAGCTTTTGAAACGGGACAATCCTTCAGGTAGTCGCGGGCGTCACGGAAGCCGACCTGGGGCAAGCGGCAGGGTTCATTCACCGCGCCGACCACGCGGATGTCCCGCGGACGCGTTGGGTAGAAAAGGCGATCGCCGTCATGCACCGGCCAGTTGTCGGCCGGCGTGACCTCGAGGCGGAACGGATCCAGAGCGGACAGGGTCCGGCGACCCGTCACCGGCAAACTGGCGAACCAGCGCTGGAAAGCGGCCGCGCCTATCGACAGATCCTCCTGCCCCTTCGCCATGGCCTGACGACGGATGGCACCCAGCTCATACTCCAGACCTGCGCGCAGGCGCAGCTGATCGCGCTGCAGGGCGGGCTGAAGCCACGCGGCGCCGAGCAGATAGGCATCCGGAGACACGCCTGCCGCCAGTGCCGGGGCCGACAGGCGGGCTCCAGCCGGATAGACGTCCGAACCCGGTCGGGCCACGGCGCCGTCGACGGTCACGGTCACACCGGTCTGCGCGAACGACGGCCCGGCCATGGCCACGAGCAGCGAAAACAGTGCGATGCCCCTCACGCGGCGGGCTCGCGATACGGTCGCAGCTGGATCAGCTCCAGCGGGTAATCCGGGGCCACGTACTGGCGGCTCTTCCAGATGAAACCGTCCGCCGGGTCGACCCAGTAACGATTGTCGAAGTGCACACCCTGCGCGGTCAGCGACTCGTCCACACGTCTCAGACGATGCACCTTGCCCAGGATTTCGACATCTTCCAGCCCTTTCGGCTCGAGCTGCGCCCGAAGGATGACGCCATACCGGTAATCCGGCGACCAGTCCATCCGACGGGAATAGCTGACTGGCCCGCTGAGCCGCTGCAGGCCCTGATGAAAGGGGTTTTCGCCCGGGAAGGCCGACGCATCCAGGTTCTGTGGAAGGCCGACGGTACGGGCGATCACGCCGTCTCGCGTGAACACGATATTGTGGTTGCCGCCGTACCAGCCGAGCTCGCCCTGCTCCGTCTTCGCCAGGATCAGAATCGCCTGGCCGGCGGGAGAATTCGCCTGCAACTGAAAATACGGCGAGGCCGCCACCGACTCGGGGGTGGCATCCACTTTGTCTCCCTGAAACGCGAGACGCACACTCTCGACACTGCCAAGCGACACCGTCGAGCAACCGGCGAGCAACGCCAGCACCAGTGCGAACCCACCGGGGAACAGAAAACTTAGCGCGACGCGGGCGCGTTGTGTCTCAGGCCAAGCCAAAATCAGTGATGGGTCCGTTAAGTAAATGTCGAGCCCCGGCGTCATGGCGAACGGGGCGATGCGAGGACAACACTGACAGTGGATCTACCCTACGAACACTACATGACCGATGCGGACTGAAAACTGACTGACGTCACGACGCGCGCCTATAAGTACTTCAACCATCCGCTGACGGCACCATCGATCAGTTTGTATACATGTTCGAAGGCCGGGCGTTGTTGGCGGTAGGGGTCGGGAATGTCGGCTCCCGCGCCCCAGCGATCCAGCAGAAAGACCTTCCCGCTTACCTCAGGCGCCATCCGACCGATTTCCGCGATGTGTCGCTTCTCCATGGCAAGGATCAGATCGGATTGGCGCAGCAGTGCGTTATCGGCCTGACGGGCGCGATGAGCCGCACCATCCACGCCGTGTTCACGCAACAACTCCAGCGAGGTCGCATCCATCGCGTGGCCAACGAGTGCGCCGAGGCCGGCGCTGCTCACCTGGGCGCGATGATCGCCACCGAGGCGATGCCGTAGCAGGTATTCCGCGGTGGGACTGCGGCAGATGTTGCCGACACAGACAATCAGTATCCGTTCGAACATAGGTGCTGCGATACTCCGGGTCGTAGACAGACATAAGCGATGAGCGCAACCGACATGATAGCGACACACGAGTGCATGGCATGACCCTGTGGCAAGCCATCACCAGTTTCGGCGACAGCGCACTACTGCTTCCCCTGATTGCATGGACCGGTATCTGCCTGCTGGTGCCGGCACCCCAGTGGCGGGATGTCCGGCGCTGGGGCTTCGCCGTCGCGATGGCGGGCGGCATCGTCTGCCTCTCCAAGCTGCTGTTCATGGCCTGGGGAATCGGACCGCCCGGACTCAACTACACCGGCTTCAGCGGTCATACGACGCTGGCGATACTGGTATGGCCCTCGCTGGGCGCCCTGCTCGCGCGGGACGGCAACATCCGCATACGACGCGCGGCGATCGCCGCGGGTTGCCTGATCGGGGCAGGCGTGGCCGTCTCCCGACTGGTACTGAAGGTACACAGTCCCTCGGAAGTCTGGCTGGGCGCGCTGCTGGGAACCGCCGTCATGGCCTGGTTCGTACGCGGCGTTGAACCGACCCTCCACGATTCGCGCTCCGACGCACGGCGGCGCATCCTCATCCTCGCGTTGGGCGCGGTGGCCATCTTCGTACTGTGCTATGGCCGCGTGTTTCCCTCTCAACATGTCCTCAAGGACGTCGCGCTCTGGCTCAGCGGCCACAGCGACGTTTTCGTCCGCCGTATTCGCCTGGACTCTCCATGACCGCACCCAGGCCCTTTCAGAACAGCCTCTGGCTGCCCCGGCTGGTGGAGGCGCGAGCCGCCATGATTCAGTCGGCCGGTGACACCGCCCTGGCCGCCGACGAACTGCGGCGGTACCAGAAGTTCGCCAGGCCGGGACAGCCCTCGGCACACATCGTCCAGCTGCGGCAAAGGCAGGCGGCGGCCCGGCAGGCGACGGCGCGAGCGAAGCAGGCCTTCCTGAAGGCCGCGATGGAGTTCACGCGTGAGGCGGAGCTCCTTCCGCCACCGCGCGTCACGCTCGAGGCCTTCGTACTGGACTGGCTGGATGCGCACCCCGACGCCACCCCCACGTCGACGCCATGACGCGTATCGACGGGGAAACGCGCGCCCATGCCCACGTCAACGTTGCGTTGCGCTTCCCACGGCCGCCTGCATCGCACGGTAGTCGCTTGGCGTCATACCGACAGTCGCCTTGAACTGGCGCGCAAACGCGCTCTGATCGACGAAGCCGCAGGCCATGCCGATCGACGCCACGTTATCGTCACCGCCAAGGAGACGCATGGCCGCTTCGATACGCAGCTTGGTCAGCACCTGCTGCGGTGTCAGCTGGAAGACGCGGCGGAAGTGCCGCTCGAGCTGCGCGACCGACAACCCTGCCAGCTCAGCCAGGGTGGGGATGCGCACCCCCTCGCCGTGGTGCTCCTGCATGTACGCAAGAACGCGTCGCAACCGTTCGTAAGTAGGATGCTTGCCGTCCGGCAGACCGAGATCGCGTGAGATGCCGATCACCCCGCGGATGTCGCCACGCGACGACACCAGCGGGCGCTTACAGGTGAGACACCACCCCGGCGCGCGGTTGCTGAAGATGTGCACCTCCAGCTGGTTCTCGATGACTTCGCCCGCCAGCACGCGCCGGTCCTGAGCCGCATACGACCCGCCCATCATCGCCGGAAACAATTCCGTGACTCCCCGGCCGATGATGTCGCCCCGACGCTTCAGCCCCAGACGTCTCACGAGGGTCAGATTGGCATGCGTGTACCGCCCTTCGGTGTCTTTGACGAAGAACACGACGTCGGGCAACGCGTCGAAAAGCGGTTCGAGCTCATCGGCGGAAATCTTCATGGGCCTGGGGCTCCTCCGGGGCGGCAACGGCGACCTGTCACGGCAATGAAAAGATGCCGCAACGCATCATAAAGCCGATAGAACCGGGAATTGCAAGCCTCGCGGCGTTTCCACCCCGTCGCCGGCGGCGGATCGGGCGTTATGCCAAATTCCGCATCCGTCATCGGTAAAGCTTTCTATACGCAGACAGGCCGCCCCGGTGAGCATGGAAGCCATGCATCACATCGAATTCATCGACTCACACACTGGCGGCGAACCTACCCGGGTCGTCCTCTCCGGCTTTCCCGATCTGGGTGACGGCCCACTGGCCGGTCGCCGTCAGCTCATGCGCGAACGGCACGACGCCTGGCGCCAGGCGATCGCGTGCGAGCCGCGCGGCTCGGACACGATGGTCGGCGCGCTGCTGCTGGAACCGACCGACCCGTCGGCATGCGCAGCGGTGATCTTTTTCAACAATGTCGGCTACCTCGGCATGTGCGGCCACGGCACCATCGGCCTCATCCGCACACTGCAGCATCTCGGCCGCATCGCCCCCGGCCGGCATCGTCTCGAGACGCCGGTCGGCGTCGTCGGTATCGAGCTGCTGGACGACGGACGCGTGTCGATCGACAACGTCGAGAGCTACCGGTATCGCCGTAACGTATCGGTGGACGTCGAAGGCCATGGCCCGGTCACGGGCGATGTCGCCTGGGGCGGCAACTGGTTTTTCATCACGAGCCAGTCTCCCCTGCCCCTCACGCTGTCCAACCAGCGGGCGCTGACCGCGTACACGGAAGCGATCCGCGCCGGTCTGGAACGTGACGGCGTCACCGGCGCGAACGACGAAGAAATCGACCATATCGAGCTGAACGGGCCGGACGAGGAGAGCGGCGGCGACGGACGCAACTTCGTCCTCTGCCCCGGCATGGCCTACGACCGTTCGCCCTGCGGCACAGGCACCAGCGCCAAGGTCGCGTGCCTGGCCGCCGATGGCGAGCTCGATCCGGGTCAGGTGTGGCGCCAGGCCGGCATCCTCGGCAGCCTGTTCGAGGCGACTTACAAGCACGGCGAGCGCGGCGTTCTTCCGCGTATCACGGGCAGCGCGCACGTGACCATGCAGGGCACCATCCTGATCGACGAGGCCGACCCGCTGGCCTGGGGCATCGGCGCCGCGTGAGCACGTACGATCTGATCGTCATCGGTGCCGGCATCGTCGGCGCCGCCTGCGCCGAGCAGGCCACCGCCGAAGGCCTCAAGGTCGCGATCGTCGAGCCCGCCACCGTCGGGGGCGGCGCCACCGCAGCCGCCATGGGTCACCTCGTGGCCATGGACGACGATCCGGCGGAATTCGCACTGTCGCGATATTCGCTCGGTCTGTGGGAAGCCTTTGCCGAACTGCCCGCCGCGGAGTTCAGCCGCTGCGGCACATTGTGGGTGGCCAGTAACGACGATGAACTGGCACGCATTCCCGACAAGCTGGCACGCCTGACCGACGCGGGCGTCGTCGCCGAAGCCGTTGACGCCGCCGGTCTGTACGAACTCGAGCCGATGCTCGCCGCCGGCCTGCGCGGCGGGCTGCTGATTTCGCGGGAAGCGGTGGTCTATCCACCGGCCGTCGCGCGGCATCTGGTCGACCTCGCGCTCGAACGTGGAGCCACGCTGCATCGGCAATACGCGTTCCGGCTGCAACCGGGTGGTGTCGTACTGCAGGACGGCGGCAAGCTGCACGGTCCGGTACTTGTCGCCACCGGGTGCGCCTTGCCGAGACTGCTGCCAGGACTGCCGATCCGCGCGCGGAAAGGTCACCTGGTGATTACCGAACGCTACGGGCAGCGAGTCAATCACCAGTTGCTCGAACTCGGCTATGCGGACAGCGCTCACGGTGCCGATGCGGCAAGCGTGGCGTTCAACGTGCAGCCGCGCCCGACCGGGCAGATCCTCATCGGTTCCTCCCGCGAATACGACGCGGCGGATGCGGACGTCTCGATGGATATGGTCCGGATGATGCTGCAGCGAAGCTTCCGGTTCCTTCCATGGTTGCGCGAGCTCGATGCGCTGCGCGTGTGGACGGGCTTCCGTCCCGTCAGTACCGACGGCTTACCGTACCTGGGCCGCGTACCTGGCATGGCCGACACCTGGGTCGCGGCCGGTCATGAGGGGCTGGGCGTCACCACGTCGCTTGGCAGCGCACGCTTGCTCATCGATCAGCTGCTCGGGCGACCGACGGCCATCGACGCCGCGCCTTACGATCCAGCACGGGTGGCCTCATGACGGCGCGGGAAGCACGTCTCATCGTGGACGGCGTCATCAGGCGTGTACCGGCCAGCATCACTGTCGCCGCCGCCCTGCTCAGCCTCGACCTGCCGTTCCGCCGCTCCGTCAGCGGTCAACACCGTGCCGCCGTGTGCGGCATGGGTGTCTGTTTCGAATGCCGCGTGCGTATCGACGGCGTCGCGCAACAGCGCGCCTGCCAGGTCACGGTCCGCGATGGCATGACGGTAGACAGCGAATGAGCGACACCTTCGACATCGCCATCGTCGGTGCGGGTCCCGCGGGTCTAGCCGCGGCGGCCGCCGCAGCCACACACGGGCGGCGCGTCGTGCTGATCGACAGCCAGCCGAAGCCCGGCGGCCAGGTATGGCGTCACGACGTACGACACGGCTATCCCGCCATGGCCGATCGCAGCATCCGTGAGGCCTTGTCATCGCGTGGTGTGACCTGGCTGGCCGAGACGCAGGTCATCGCCACGGAAGCCAGCCATCTTCTGCTGCAGGATCCGCGACGCGGTTACCTGCTGCCGTACCGTTCGCTGATCATCGCGACGGGCGCACGCGAATTACTCATGCCTTTTCCGGGCTGGACGCTGCCGGGTGTGGTCGGGGCGGGTGGTTTGCAGGCCCTGGTCAAGCAAGGCTGGGCCCTGCGTGGACGACGCGTACTGATCGCCGGTAGCGGACCGCTGCTTCTTGCCGCCGCGGCGACGGCACGAAAGCACGGCGCCATCGTCACCGGCATTCATGAGCAGGCGTCGACCGGTGAGCTTCACCGCTTCGCCCGCAGCCTCTGGCGCTGGCCGGCGAAGCTCGCACAGGCCGCCGCCTTGCAGGTGTCGCTTCGCGGTATCGACTACCGCCACGGCAGCGTCGTGACCGAGGCCGTCGGCGAGCACGCCGTGTCGGCCGCACTGATCGAGCGCGCTGGGCATGTGCAACGCGTCGACTGCGACGTACTCGCGGTGGGCTTCGGTCTTGTCCCGGATCTGACGCTCGCCCGCCAGATCGGCTGCGCGACGCGCGCCGACACGCTTCATCCTCAGGTCGATGTCGATACCCATCAGCGCACCAGCCTCGACGATACGTTCGCCGCGGGCGAGAGCTGCGGTATCGGTGGCCGCGACTGCGCGCGTCTCGAAGGCCGGATCGCCGGGCTCGCCGCTGCCGGCGTCGCGATACCCGATGCGCTCCTGCGTCGACGCGATAACGCGCGGGCCTTCGCGACCCTGTTGCGCGAGCATTTCGCGTTGTCACCGCGCGTCCGTGAGCTCGCCCGCGACGACACCCTGATATGTCGCTGTGAAGACGTGTCCTTCGGTGCCGTCCACGCCCATGGCGACCCTCGCAGCACCAAGCTCGCCACGCGCTGCGGCATGGGGGCCTGCCAGGGTCGCGTATGCGGCGCGGCCATGACCGAGCTCGGTCTGGGTGCGCGCACCGATGCGCGCCCGCCCTTTTTCCCTGCCCGCCTGTCCACCCTGGGCGAGCCGGATTTTCCCAGTTCCCTTCCTGCATCGAGAGGCATCCAAGCATGAGCAACGCAACTTTCTGGCACGGCGTCCTTCCCGCCATCACCACGCCATTCAAGGCCGATGGCCAGGTCGACCACGAGTTCCTCGCCAAACATGCGCTGCAGATGATCGACGCCGGCTGCAAGGGCATCGTGCCGCTGGGCTCGCTCGGCGAAGCCGCCACGCTGAGCTACGACGAGAAGACGGCCATCCTGCGGACGCTGGTCAAGGCGCTCGACGGCCGCGCCCCCGTCATCCCGGGTATCGCCTCGCTCTCCACCGACGAAGCCGTACGTCTGGCGCAAGACGCCAGGGCCATCGGTTGTTCGGCCCTCATGGTGTTGCCGCCATACGTCTACTCCACGGACTGGCGGGAGATGAGCGCGCACGTGAAGGCCGTGATCGCCGCGACCGACCTCCCGTGCATGCTGTACAACAACCCGGTGGCGTACAAGACCGACTTCACGCCGGCGCAGATCGCCGAGCTGGCAGGTCAGTTCCCCAACCTGCAGGCCGTCAAGGAATCTTCCGCCGATGTGCGGCGCTTCGCCGCCATCCGTGCGCTCGCCGGCGATCGTCTCGAACTGCTTGTCGGCATGGACGATGCGCTGGTCGAAGGCGTCAGCATGGGTGCGGTCGGCTGGATCGCCGGCCTGGTCAATGCGTATCCGGCCGAATCGGTGAAGCTGTTCGAGCTGGCCCGCGATGGCGGTGCCAAGGCCGCCGAATCCCTGTATGCCTGGTTCCTCCCGCTTCTCCGCCTCGATACCGTGCCGACCTTCGTACAGCTGATCAAGCTGGTGCAGTCGCGCGTCGGCATGGGCAGCGAAACCGTGCGCGCGCCGCGCCTGCCGGTGGCCGGCGCCGAGCGCGACGCGGCGATGAAGGTGATCGACCACGCGATCGCCACCCGGCCGGGAGTCTGATCCATGGCCAAGCAGCCGCAGGTTCTGCTCGGTGGCCAGTGGCGCGCCGCCGACGCGCCCACCGGCTCGTTCCACGCGGAAGATCCCACGCGTGGTGAAGCCATCGGGCCGGCGTTTCCCGTCAGCGGCGCGGACGACGTGGAGGCGGCGCTCGCCGCCGCCACGGCGGTCGCCGGTGAACTGGCCGCCGTGCCGCCCGAGCGCATCGCCGATTTCCTCGAGCGCTACGCGGCGGCGATCGACGCCGATGCCGAAACGCTCGTGTCTCTGGCCGCCGCGGAAACGGCCCTTCCCGCCGAGCCGCGACTGCGCTCGGTCGAACTCCCGCGTGCCAGCGGACAGCTGCGTCAGGCGGCACGCGCGGTGCGTGAACACAGCTGGAGCGATCCGGTCATCGACACGGCCAGTGGTCTGCGAGCGCATCGCGCACCGCTGGGCAAGCCGGTACTGGTGTTCGGACCGAACAATTTTCCGTTCGCCTTCAACGCGATCGCGGGCAGCGACTTCGCCTCGGCCATCGCGGCACGCAATCCCGTGATTGCCAAGGCGCACCCGTCGCACCCGGCGACCTCGCAACGGCTCGCCGAGCTGGCGCACGAGGCGGTCCTGGCCTCGGGCCTGCCGGCCGCATCGGTGCAGATGCTGTATCACTTCGATAACGCGATCGGCGCGGCCCTCGCTTCCGACGCGCGGCTGGGTGCGATCGGTTTCACCGGCAGCCGCGCCGGTGGCCTCGCGCTGAAGTCCGCCGCCGATGGCGCGGGTGTCCCCATCTACGCCGAGATGTCCAGCGTCAACCCGGTGTTCCTGCTGCCGGGTGCGCTTGCGGAGGATGCCGAAGCACTCGCCACGGCCTTCTTCACGTCCTGCACGATGGGCAGCGGCCAGTTCTGCACCAACCCCGGCATCGTCATCGTGCCCACCGGTGAGGATGGCGATGCGTTCGTCGCCAGCGCCACGGCGCAGTTCGCCGCGGCGACGCCCCGCGTCCTGTTTTCGCGCGGTGTGCAGGAGGGCCTGATGCGCGCCGTTGGCGCGTTGAAGAAAGCGGGCGCCACCGTGCTCGCCGGCGGCGCCACCGGCGACGAAGCGGGTTACCGTTTCCAGCCGACCCTGCTCAGCGTCGATGCCGCGGCCTTCGTCGCCGATAAAGGTGCTTTGCAGACGGAGGCTTTCGGTCCGGTCAGTCTGCTCGTACGTGCCGACGGCGATGACGACTTCGCCGCCATCGCGCGAGCCTTCGAGGGCAACCTCACCGGAACGATGTACCGCGCGACGGATGGCAGCGACGATGCGTCGTGGCAATCCATCGCCCGGCATCTGCGCGAGCGCGTCGGTCGCCTCATCGCCAATCGCATGCCGACCGGCGTGGCGGTCAGCCCCGCCATGAATCACGGTGGCCCGTTCCCCTCGACGAGCAACGCCGGCTTCACCGCCGTGGGCATGCCGTCGGCGATTCACCGCTTCACGGCGCTGCACAGCTACGACAACGTGCCCGATGCCCTGCTTCCGCCGGAACTGCGCGACCGCAATCCTGGCGGCGTGCAGCGACGCATCGACGGCCGCTGGACCGATGCGGACGTGGGTAACGCCGCATGAGCACGCAGATCGGACACCTGACCCCGGAGCAGGCCCGCGAGGCCTGCACACCGTGGACGCAACTTGCGCCACGCATCGGCCGGGACGAGTACCTTGCTCGCCTGGAGCGCGCGCAATGCCTGCTCGATGCCGCTGGTGCAGGTGCGCTGCTGGTCACGGCCGGCACGTCGCTGCGTTATTTCACCGGGATCCCCTGGGGGGCCACCGAGCGGCTCGTCGCGATGCTGCTTCCGCGACGGGGCGAGCCGGTATTGATCTGCCCCGCGTTCGAGGAAGGTTCGCTGCGCGCCGAACTGGCCCATCCGATGACGATGGCGTTCTGGGAAGAGCACGAGGACCCCTGCGCGCTGGTCGCCGCTTGCATGGCCTCACGCGGCGCGAGTACGCTGGCCCTGGACCCCGCGGCGCCGTTCAACGTGTTCACGGGGCTCGCGCGCACACTGGGGAACCGCGATATCGTCGATGCGACACCGGTGATCGACGGGTGCCGGGCACGCAAGTCGGCGACGGAACTCGCCCTGATGAAGCAAGCCTGCGCGATGACGCTGAAAGTGCAGGCGCTCGCCGCCGGCATGCTGCACGAGGGCATCGCGGCCGGTGACGTGAAGCGCTTTATCGACGGCGCCCATCGCGCGCTGGGCGCGGACAACGGTTCCACGTTCTGCATCGTGCAGTTCGGTGTGGCCACGTCGTATCCCCATGGCGTGCCGGGCGAGCAGTACCTCGAGAAAGACCAGGTCGTCCTGATCGACACGGGTTGCAGCGTGGCCGGCTACCAGTCGGACATCACACGTACCTACGTCTTCGGCACACCGGACGCCGAGCAGTCGCGCATCTGGAACCTGGAACGCGCGGCACAACAGGCGGCTTTCGACGCAGTGCGCCCCGGCGTGCCTTGTGCGGACATCGACGCCGCCGCGCGACGTGTGATCGAGGCCGGCGGTCTGGGGCCGGACTATCGCCTGCCGGGTCTGCCGCATCGTACGGGCCACGGCTGCGGAATGGCCATCCACGAGGCGCCGTACCTCGTCCGTGGCAACACGGCACCTCTCGCACCGGGGAACTGCTGCAGCGACGAACCCATGATCGTCGTTCCCGGCCGGTTCGGCATCCGCCTCGAGGACCATTTCTGCGTCACCGACGACGGTGGCGCATGGTTCACTGCGCCGTCGCCTTCGATCGAGCAACCGTTTGCCTGATTGTGCACAATGCCGCATCGTCACCGGGCAATGTCTTCTAGCCGCCCGGTGACGCTCGCGCGAGCATCGGGTGATACGTTCCAGAGGGGAATCGCATGACCCGTTTTCCAGCCGTCCGCGGCCTCGTTCTCGCGTGCCTGCTGGCCGCGCCATACGCCTCCGCTCAAGCGGCCGACGCGCCTGCCAGGGCCTTCGACGCGCTCGTCGCCGAGCGCTGGGAATACCAGCTGAAGGAAAGTCCGGAACTCGCCACGACCATCGGCGATTACCGCTATAACGACCGCTGGACCGATTATTCGCTGGCTCACGTCGCTGTCGACGGCAAGGCCACCGCCGATTTCCTGCGCCGGTTCGAAGCCGTGGACGTGTCCCAGCTCGACGAGCAGCGCCGCCTCAGTCAGGCCATGGCCGTGCGCGAGCTGAAAGACCGCCTCGAAGCCATCCGCCTCAAGAATCACGAGATGGTGCTGGATCAGATCGGTGGCGTGCAGCTTCAGCTTCCCGGCTTCGTTCCGACCATCCCGTTCGACAGCACACGCCACTATGAGGACTACCTCGCCCGCCTCAGGGCGATCCCAGGCATCGTCGACCAGCTGATCGCCGCATCGCGAGCAGGCATGGCCGATGGGCTCATGCAGCCGCGTTACCTGCTCGAAAAGGTCGCCGTGCAGGCGCGGCAGATCGCCGATCCGGCGGGCGAAGCCAACGTCTTCGGCCAGCCGGCCGCGCATATCCCGGACAGCGTGCCAGCGAAAGACAAGGCGCGGCTGAAACAGGCGATCCTCGCCACTGTGGACAACGAGGTGCGCCCCGCGTATCGCAGACTGGCGGACTTCGTCGCCAACGACTACGCCCCGCACGGCCGTACGCAGGAAGGGATCTGGTCCCTGCCCGACGGTGACGCAAGGTATCGCTATGCCATCCACACACAGACCACCACCGACCTCGACCCGAAGCGCATCCATCAGATCGGTCTGGATGAGGTAAAGCGGATCGAAGGCGAGATGACCGCCATCGCGAAACAGCTCGGCTACGCCGACCTGCCCGCCTTCCGCGCCGCCGTCGCAAAGGACCCGAAACGCTACGCCACCTCGCGCGAGCAGATTCTCGACGGCTACCGCAAGTACATTGCCGGTATGCAGCCCGGACTGCCGAAACTCTTCGGCCATCTGCCGACCACGGCCCTGTACGTGCAGGCCGTGGAGGCCTACCGCGAGAAAGACGCCGCCGGCGCCGAATACCATCAGGGTACGCCCGACGGCAAGCGTCCCGGCGTGGTCTTCGTCAACACGGGCGACTTCGCCCAGCGCACGCTCTACACCATCGAAGACACCGCGTATCACGAAGGCGTACCGGGCCATCATCTGCAGATCTCGATTGCGCAGAGCCTGCCGCTACCGCCGTTCCGTCAGCAGGCCGGGTACAACGCGTACATCGAAGGATGGGCACTTTATGCGGAGCGCCTCGCCAAAGAGGCCGGCTTCTACAAAGACCCGTACAACGACTACGGGCGTCTGAGCGGCGATCTGCTGCGCGCCGACCGTCTCGTGCTCGACAGCGGCGTGCATGCGCTGCACTGGACGCGCAAGCAGATGATCGACTTCTTCCACGCCCATCCGGCCGAGGACGAGCCGAGCATGCAGGCCGAGACCGACCGTTACATCGCGTGGCCGGGCCAGGCGCTCGGTTACAAGCTCGGCCAGCTCAAGTTCCTGGAGCTTCGTCAGCGGGCCGAGAAGGCCCTCGGCACCGCCTTCGACATCCGCGCCTTCCACGATGAAATGCTCTCGGGCGGCGCCATGCCGCTGGAACTGCTGGATGCGCGCACCGATGCATGGATCGCCGCACAGAAGGCCGCAAAGCCCACCTCGCACTGATCGGAGAGCCTCATGGCCTGTCCATCCGCCCGTCTTGCCTGCCTGCTCGGCATCGTCACTTTCGCCGCCCCTGTGCTCGCCGACGACGCGACTCAACGGTTCCATGAGATAGCCAGCCGCGAGTACGCGTGGCGCCAGGCCCAGTTCGCCGGCGCGGATGACGAAGACGGTCCGGCCAGACCGGCCGACCGCCTTCCCAAAGTCGACGCCGCCACCCAAGCCGCACGCGAGGCCTACTGGACGAAGGTCGTGGAACAGCTCCAGGCGATCGATCCCGCGCAGCTGAAAGGCGAAGACCCGGTCAACTACGCGGTCTTCCGCCAGCAGGTCGACGTCCTGCTGGCCGACCAGCGCTTCAGGACGTGGCAGATGCCGTTCAACGCGGACTCGGCGTTCTGGAGCAACCTCGGCTTCAGCGCGCGCGCCACGTTCACCGACGCGGATGCGTACCGGAACTATCTCGGGCGCCTGCGCGATGTACCGCGGTATTTCGACGAGCAGATCGCGGATATGCGGCTGGGCCTGGCCCGTGGCTTCAGCCAGCCGAAGCTCGTGGTGAGCAGTCAGTACGACGGCATACGCACGGTGGCGGACGAGGAAGGCGAGGCCAATCTCTTTTACACGCCATTCCTGAAAATGCCGGCGACGATTCCCGCCGCCGAGCAGGCACGTCTGCGCGACGAAGCGAAGAAGACGATCGCGGCGCAGGTCCGCCCGGCTTACGCGAAGCTGCTGGCCTTCATGAAGAATGAGTATTACCCGAAGGCGCGCGACGGTCTCGCCGCCGAGGACCTGCCTGACGGCAAGGCGTTTTACCGTTCGCAGATCCTCGAGTACACCACGCTGGACCGAAGTCCCGACGATATCCACGCGCTGGGGCTCAAGGAAATGGCGGACATCCACGGCCAGATGCTTGCGGTGATGAAAGAGGTCGACTTCAAGGGAAGTTTTCCCGACTTCCTGCAATTTCTGCGCACGGACCCGCGCTTTTACGCGAAGACGCCCGACGAACTACTGAAGGATGCCGCGTGGATCGCCAAGGAAGTGGACGCCGTGGTCGGCGATTACATCGGGCTGCTGCCGCGCCGCCGCTTTGCGATCAAACCCGTGCCCGACGATCTCGCACCGATCTACACGGGTGGCCGCGGCGGGCCGGGCATCTATCTGGTCAACACGTATAACCTGCCCGCTCGCCCGCTTTACTCCCTGCCCGCGCTGACCCTGCACGAATCCTCACCGGGGCACGCCTTGCAGATGCCTCTCGCCGCCGAGACCACCGGCCTGCCCGACTACCGCCGTTTCAGCTACATCTCGGCATACGGCGAGGGCTGGGCGCTTTATTGCGAATATCTCGGTCAGGAGATGGGCATCTATCACACGCCGTACGAGCGCTTCGGTTATCTCAGCTATCAGGCGTGGCGCGCCGCCCGTCTGGTCGTCGACACCGGCATCCATCATCTGCACTGGACGCGTGAGCAGGCACGCCAGTACCTGCGCGACAACACCGCGCTGGCGGAGCACGAGATCGACACCGAGGTGGATCGCTACATAGCCTGGCCAGCGCAGGCGCTTTCGTACTACCTCGGCGAGATGGCGATCCGTGACGGACGCGAGCGTGCGACGAAGGCGCTGGGCGAACACTTCGACATCCGCGCGTTCCACGACACGGTGCTGTCCACCGGTTCCGTGCCGCTGCCGGTGCTGAACCAGCGTATCGACGCGTTTATCGCGGGCGGCGGCAAATCACCGTATGCCGAGGGTGCGCACTGACATGAGCGATACACCCCGCGACGCACAAGGCCATTTTCAGAAGCGACTGACACTGGTCGATCTCACCTTCATCGGACTGGGCGCGATCTTCGGCTCGGGCTGGCTCTTCGCGGCGGGGCATGTGGCCGCACTGGCGGGACCCGCCGGTATCCTTTCCTGGCTGATCGGGGGAGCCGCCGTCCTGCTGCTCGGTCTGGTCTACTGCGAACTCGGTGCGGCACTGCCGCGAGCCGGCGGTGCGGTGCGTTACCCGGAGTACTCGCACGGCGCGCTGCTCGGCTCCCTGATGGGTTTCATCACCCTGATCGCGTTTTCCAGCCTGATCGCCATCGAGACCGTCGCATGCCGGCAGTACGCCGCCGCGTGGCTTCCCGCGCTGAACGTGCCCGGCAGCACCCATGCGAGCGTCCTCGGCTGGTTCGTGCAGCTGGCCCTGTTGCTGCTCTTCTTCGCGCTGAACTACTACAGCGTGAAGACCTTCGCAAAAGCCAACAACATCATCAGCGTCTTCAAGTTCGTGGTACCCGTGCTGGTCATCGTGATGCTGCTGACCCACTTTCATCCGGGCAACCTGAGCATTCACGGCCTCATGCCGAACGGGCTGTCCGGTGTCGAAGCCGCCGTGTCGGCGGGCGGCATCATCTTCGCCTACCTCGGCCTGACGCCGATCGTGTCCGTGGCCAGCGAGGTGCGCGAGCCGCAACGGACGATTCCGATCGCGTTGATCCTGTCGGTGCTGCTGTCGACAGTGATCTACGTGCTGCTGCAGCTGGCCTTCCTCGGTGGCATCCCGACCGACCTCCTGTCGGGAGGCTGGAGCGGTATGGACAAGGCGTTCGCCCTTCCCTATCACGACATCGCGCTCGCGCTCGGTTTCGGCTGGCTGGCGACGCTGGTGGTCTGCGACGCGGTGATTTCGCCCAGCGGCACC
The DNA here is from genome assembly GCF_900102405.1 of Dyella sp. 333MFSha. Classification (NCBI taxonomy): domain Bacteria; kingdom Pseudomonadati; phylum Pseudomonadota; class Gammaproteobacteria; order Lysobacterales; family Rhodanobacteraceae; genus Dyella; species Dyella sp. 333MFSha. Next base: position 1,336,103 of record NZ_FNBR01000001.1, read on the forward strand.
GGCAACATCTACATGAACGCCACACCGCGCATCGTCTACGGCTGGGCGCGCAGTGGCGGCTTTCTGCCCTCGCTTACGCGGATCGACCTCAAGTCGGGCATTCCGCGTCCTGCGCTATGGCTTACGCTGGCCCTGTCCATCTTCTGGACGTTGCCCTTTCCGTCGTGGGAGGCGCTGATCCAGGTGGTGTCCGCCGCGCTGGTGCTCAGTTATGCCGTGGCCCCCGTCACGGTCGCCGCGCTTCGCCGGAGCGCGCCTGAGCTCGACCGGCCATTTCGTGTCCGCGGTTTCGCGGTGATCGGACCGGTGTCGTTCGCGGTGGCCGGCTTGATCGTCTACTGGTCCGGCTGGGACACGGTGTCGTGGTTGCTCGGACTGCAGGTCGCCGCGTTCGTTGTCTATGTCGTGGTGAAACGCGCCGTGGGCGCGGCGCGTGACGTGCTCGCACAGCAGGTGCGTTCGGCGCTTTGGCTGATCGGGTTCTATCTCGTGATCATGCTGGTGTCGGCGTTCGGGACCTTCGGCGGAAACGGCGTCGTGGCGCATCCGTGGGATTCCGTCACGGTGTTTGTCGCGTCGCTGGGCATTTATTACTGGGGCGCAGCGACAGGGTTACCTGCGTCCGCGCTGGCTTTGGATGATGACGATGATTGATAGCGAACGAGCGGCGATGGGTCGGCGGGAATTCATGCGGACTCTCGCTGCGGCGAGTGCCGCGGTGGGGGTGGGATCGGTTTCGGCGGAAGGGTGGTTGCGGGGCGATCTGGGTTCGCCAGCAGGGCTGGCTCCTACAACAGCGGATACGTCGGCTTCGACGAATCCTCAACCCGCTCATGCAGGAGCCAGCCCTGCTGGCCATGCTCCCCGCGTCCCGCTCGATGAGGTCCCTCGCAAAGGCTTCGCCCACCTGGGCGGTTTCTCGATCGACAATCAGGCCTGGCACGTCGAAGAGGACCTTACCCATCCCGATGGTGCGCTCATAATCACCGACGGCAAACAAGCGGTCGTTCTGCACAAGCGCACCGAGGCCACCTGGGACGAAGCATCGAAGCCCTATCTCGGCCTCGCGCTTGCCGACATCGCGGTCGCCGGCCCGGATCTGCTCGCCGACCGCCTGCTGGCCTCCGGCCAGCCCGACGAAGCAAAAGTACGCCTCGCCGCCCCACCCCCGGCGTCGGTACTGGACCCCGAAAACTACTACGGCCGTCTCCCGTGGACGACCTTCGTCGGCACGCGGCAGTGCCTGGATACGATGCCGGTCTACACCTCCGGCAGCACGCGCGGGTACCACGCCGATCAGGTCTTCGCCGATCTGCATGACCCGAAGAAGGTCGCCCGTCGCCGCGAGGGGCTCCTCGGCGGCTGGCTCCCCGCGGTACACAAGGTCGTACCGCTCGATCAGCATCGCTGGTACGACGTGATCGTCTTCGCCGATGTCGATGCCAGCGATCGTTTCGTCGTACAGACCTGGCACCGTACCGCGCTGGTCGAGCGCGGCGCGATCACGAAAGTCGTCTACGGGCACAGCTACCCGGCTTACCCGCCCCGGCGCGAACCGCCCGGAGCGGAGGCGTTCTACGCTGCCCTGCTGCGCTTTCACGACCGCTGGCATGCCGAGCTGGCCGACGCGTCCCAGGCCGAGATCCCCGCACCGGGCTGGGCCGACATGGCGCGCTTCGCCTTCGCGCGCGAACTGGTGGTGCGACCGGAAGGCACCTACCCCAAATACGGCGCCGTCGATCGCGACTACTACGGCAACGAATACGACGGCTTCCAGGACACCTTCACCAGTTCGCTTTACGCCAATCTCGAATGGGGCCGATTCGCCCAGGCCACCGCGGTGTTCGATGGCTACTTCAGCGACTTCGTCCAGGACGACGGCATGATCAACATGCGCGGCGCCGAGACGGCGCAGTTCGGGCTGACCCTGTCGCTGATCGCACGTTACGTGGCCTACACCGGCGACGTCGCGCTGTGCCGCAAACATCGACACAAGATCGAAGCGACCGCGGCCATCCTCATCGAACTGCATGACGCATCCCTGCAGCTCGCCGCGAGCGCACCCGGCTACGGCCTGATCCATGGATGGAACGAGTCGGACGCCTGCCTGTTCCCCGATCCTTCGCTCTGGTGGAAACCCTACTTAGCCAACAGCGCCCTCGCCGCGCGCGGTCTCGCGGACATCGCGGCCATCTGGCAGCGCATCGCACCCGACGACGCGGCGAACGCGTCGTTGTGGACCCGGCGAGCCGATACGCTTCGCCAACGTGTGACCGAAAGCGTCCGCGTCAGCGTACGCCACGACCTCAAGCCTCCCTACGTCGGGCCGCTGCCGGGCGTCACCCGGACGTTCCGCGAAGCGCTGGCCGAAGAGCACCCCAGCGAACAGCAATGGCCGCATCGCGCTTATGCGGAACTGCTGCAGGCGGATGTCCTGCCCGACGATCTCGCCCATCTCGTGATCGACGCGATGCGAGGCCATGGTGCGACCAGTCTCGGCGTGGTCGCGAACATCGGCCCGGTCGATCCGAAAAGTCGCGACATCCTCGGCTTCATTTCCTATGGCTACGCGCAACAGCTGCTGCGCCTTGGCCGGGTGGACGAATATCTGCTGTTCCTCTACGCGCATCGTTATCACGCGCACACGCCGGGCAGCTGGACCGCCGGTGAGGTCACCGATATCACCGGAGGCATGCCGCTGTTCTGCATACCCGCCCAGATGACGATTCCGTTGCTGCTGCGCTGGGCCTTCGTGTTCGACGACAGCGCGGGCGACGTCCTGTTGCTCGGTCGTGCGCTTCCCTCGGCGTGGCTGGTGGAGGAGAAGCCGCTGTCGATCGCCGATGCGCCGACGCGCTGGGGACGTTGCGGCCTGGCGATCCGGCGAGAAAAGCATGGCCTGACGGCGTCGGTCACGCTCCCCGCCAGCGGCACGCCGCGCGAGATCTGGCTCACGCTGCGCGCACCCGAAGGACGCACCGCCGGCAACGCGCACGTCGACGGCAAAGCGGTGGCGGCCGCCGATCGTCGTGGCGACGAGATTCGCCTGCGAGGGCGTGCCGGGCAGCGTCTCGTGGTCACACTTCAGTTCTCATGACACCGGTGTGCGGGATTCCGCATCGACGCACCGCAAATGACACAAGACGGTCCGTCCATGTGACGGCACGATGAAACAGCGCATCGGGGGGTGCGTTCCATAAGCATCGGGGGTGGCATGCAGGGTTCCGACAAACGCAGGCGGTTTCTGAAGACGGGGGCACTGGCCTTCGCAAGCGCCCTCGCCGTACCCCGCGTGCGCGCCTTCGACACCGCCGACCCGGCCAGCGTCGCCGCCAGCGCGGCACGCGAAAAGCCGGTATGCCGGATGCAACCCTTCGCCCTGAATCAGGTCCGTTTACTCGACAGCGACTTCAGCCGTGCCGCGGCGATCAACCTCGAGTATCTGCATAGTCTGCCGGTCGACCGGCTCGCGCACAGTTTCCGTGTGCAGGCGGGCCAGCCATCCTCGGCCAGACCGTTCGGCGGCTGGGAAAAACCCGACTGCGAACTGCGCGGCCACTTTACCGGTGGCCACTACCTCTCCGCCGCGGCGCTGGCCTGGGCCGCGCAGGGCGACGCCACGATGAAGGCGCGCGGCGACGAACTGGTCGCCATCCTGGCCAGCTGCCAGCGCCCGAACGGGTACCTCAGCGCCTTCCCCGAATCGTTCTTCGATCGCCTCAGCGCCGGCGAAAAGGTATGGGCGCCGTTCTACACCCTCCATAAGATCCAGGCCGGCATGCTCGACATGTACCGGCTGGCCGGCAACAAGCAGGCGCTCGCCGTGGCCACCGGCATCGGCAACTGGACCGTGCGCTGGCTCAACGGTTTTTCCGACGCCGACATGGCGCACATTCTGAAAACCGAATACGGCGGCATGAACGAGTCGATGGTGGATCTCTACGCCATCACCGGAAACAGCCGCTATCTCGATGCCGCGCACCGCTTCGACCAGGCCTCTCTGTTCGAACCGCTCGCCTCGCATCGCGACGAGCTCAAGGGACTGCACAGCAACACGCAGATCCCCAAGATCATCGGAGCGGCGCGTCGTTACGAACTGACCGGTGAACCACGCTACCGTCGTATCGCCGAGTTCTTCTGGGAGACCGTCACGCAGAACCGCACCTACGCGACAGGCGGATCCAGCAACGACGAGTTCTGGAACACCGGTCCGGGTGACCTCAGGGGCCAGCTGGGACTGTATGCCGCCGAGTGCTGTGTCGCGTACAACCTGCTCAAGCTGACGCGCCACGTCTACGCCTGGAACGGCGACCCGCGCGCCTTCGACTACTACGAGCGCAACCTGTACAACGCGCGCCTGGGCACGCAGGACGCGCAGGGCATGAAGCTCTACTACTACTCGCTGCGCCCCGGCGGCGCCAAGTTCTACAACTCCCCCACCGACTCGTTCTGGTGTTGTACGGGAAGCGGTGCCGAGGAGTTCGCGCGCTTCAACGACGCGATCTACTTCCGCGACGACGATGCGCTGCACGTCAACCTGTTCATCGCGTCCGAACTCGAGTGGCCGGAGATGGGTCTCACGCTCCGCCAGGAGACCGATTTTCCGCGAGAAGCCGCCACGCGCCTCCGCTTCACGCTGACGCAGCCCCGCGAGATCGCGCTGAACCTTCGCATCCCTTCGTGGATCGCGCCCGGGGCGCGCGTCGAAGTGAACGGCGAAGCCCTCGACACCTTCGCCTCGCCCGGCAGCTACCTCACCATCAAGCGTACCTGGCAGTCCGGCGATCGTGTGTCGCTGACGCTGCCCATGACCCTGCGCAGTGTGCCGCTGCCGGGTGACGATCATCTGCAGGCCATCACATACGGGCCGATCGTGCTCGCCGCGCGCCTCGGCGCGAAAGGCCTCACGCACGACCAGCAATACGGCCGCTACGACGCGGGCCCCTCACCCGAGCCGAAGCCGCAACCCGCTCCGCAGATCGCGCCGGACGAGGCTGACCCGCTCGCATGGCTTGCCCCCGGGGACAAGCCGCTGACCTACCGCGCCACCACACGCCACGGCGTGGTCGATGTCGCACCGCTCAACACGATCCAGGGTGAACGCTACGCCGTGTACTGGCAGACCGAAGGGTCCGCCACCGACGCTGGCTGAACCGGGGGAACGGCCACACGCCGTTCGACGAGGAAACGCACCGGGCCCGGTGAGACGCGCTAGCGCGCGCAGGGAAACGCTCCACCTGCCCAGCGACCGGTCTGCCGACCGGCCGACGGAGTTTTGCACCCTATCGCCACCGCCAACGAGGGAAGCCATGTATTCACGTCATCGCACCAGGTACGACCGCTCGTGTTGTCCGACCTCCTCCAGGCGCTTCGCCGGCACGACGCTTCATGCCGCGCTTTGTCTCGCCCTGCTGGGAAGCAGCGGCGCCACGTTTGCCCAGGACACCACCGGCGCCACGAGCTCCGACGCCAAAACACTGGATGCCGTGACCGTCACCGGTTCGCGGATCCGCCGCGTCGATACCGAAACCGCCAACCCCGTGGTCACGCTGGACCGTGCGGCGATCGAAGCCACCGGCAAGCCGACCCTCGGCGATCTCGTGCAGGAACTCCCTTCGATCGCCGGCAACGCGACCAACCCGAACACGAACAACGGCGGCGGTACGGGCGCGTCCACCGTTTCGCTACGCGGCCTCGGCGACAAGCGCACGCTGATCCTCGTCAACGGCGTACGTCTCGCTTATAACGACGTCAACGCCATTCCCGCCAGCATGATCGAGCGCGTGGAGGTGCTCAGCGATGGCGCCTCGGCCGTTTACGGCTCGGATGCCATCGGCGGCGTGGTCAACTTCATCCTGCGCGATCATTACGATGGGGTGCAGATCTCCAGCGACTTCGGAACCAGCCGGCAGAGCGACGGCAACCGGCGCAACTTCTCGCTGACCGCCGGCCACACCGGCAGCAACTACAGCATCATCGCCGGCCTCTCCTACAGCGACATCGACGCGGTCTCGGCCGCGGCGCGCGACTATTCGAAGGACGCGCTCTACCTGATCGACGGCGCGTCGGTGAAGCAAGGCTCGTCGGCCACGCCGGGCGGCTCGATCAACTTCAACGACGGCTCCGCCGCTTCCGATGCCCTGGCCGCGTCGTCCGGTTGCTCACGCGTCACCCTCAACCCGGGTGTGACCGGCGCGACCGGCCGGGGCGACTTCCACTGCTATGGCGGTAGCGATTCGTACAACTACCAGCCCTATAACTTGCTACAGACTCCGCAGAAACGCACGAATGCCTTCGTGCTCGGCAAATACCAGATCACGCCCTCGGTGCAGGCATACGTCAACGGCTATTTCAGCAAGACCAGGTCGTCGTCGGTGATCGCGCCGATTCCGATCTTCGCCAACGGGGACAACTTTCTCGTCTCGGCCGACAGCTACTACAACCCGTACGGCGTGAACTTCGGTACCGACCGTACCACCGGCACCTCGTACAACGACCTCAACTCGCGGGCCACGGTCCTCGGCAACCGGAGTTACCAGTACAACACGTACAACCTGCAGCTCAATCCCGGCCTGCGCGGCTCGTTCGGCAACAGCAGCTGGCAGTGGGACGCGGATATCAACTATGGCCGCGTGCGTCAGATCTCGCGCAACAACGGCTTCCTCGATTACGACGCATTCAATCAGGCGGTCGGCCCGTCGTTTCTCGATAGCGACGGCACCGTGCGCTGCGGTACCGCGGGCAATGCCATCGCCGGCTGCACGCCGCTGGACATCTTCAACCTCAATTCGGCGTCCAGCCTCGCCACGCTGCAGTCGATGATCGTCAACCCGACGGTCACCAGCGTGTACACCGTGAAGCAGTTCGAGGCCAACGCGAACGGCGATCTCTTCGACCTGCCCGCCGGTACGGTGAGCCTCGCGACGGGCCTCTCGTACCGCAAGGAGAGCACGTCCACCTCGGCCGACTCCCTCTGGACCGGCGACGAAAACGGGCTTTGCGGCGTCATCGAGTACTGCGCGTCCACGCTGGCAGGCAGTTTCAACGTCAAGGAAGCCTATGCCGAAGCCCTCGTACCTCTGCTTTCGGACCTGCCCGGCATCCGCTCTCTGAATCTGACCGTGGGCTCGCGCTGGTCCGATTACAGCACCGTCGGCAGCAAGACCAACAGCAAGGTCTCGCTCGAATGGCGTCCGGTCGACGACCTGCTGCTGCGCGGCACGGTCTCGCAGGTGTTCCGTGCGCCCAACACCAGTGAACTCTACGCGGGGGTGGCCGGCGACGCGGCAACCGCCAACGACCCCTGCAACGGCTATACCGGCGGCCATGAGGCGGCCTGCGCCAACGTGCCGACCGACGGCTCGTACCGCCAGGCCGATGGCCAGGTTTCAGGCAAGGCGTCGGGCTCGGTGCTCGCCGGCTATCAGCTCAAGCCGGAGACCGGTCGCTCGTACGACGTCGGCTTCGTCTACGATCCGCACTGGCTCGACGGCCTGTCCTTCAGCGTGGACAGCTGGAAGATCAACCTGAAAGACACGATTTCCACGGTGTCCGCGCAGACGGTGATGAACCAGTGCTATTCCAACCCGTCCAGCGCGTTCTGCGCCCTGATCCACCGCAACGGCAACGGTACGATCAATTACATCGCCGAGCCCACCGTCAATCTCGGCAAGCTGTCGGCGGCGGGAACCGATTTCGGCCTGGCCTATCGCTTTCCTGAAACGAGCTTCGGCAAGTTCAACGCGTCGCTCAACGGCACGTACATGAAGCGCTACGACGTCAACCCGGATACGACCGATCCCAGCTCGGTGGTGATCCACAACGCGGGCATGTACACGTACTCGTATGGCAACTTCCCGCGGTGGCGCGGCCTCGGCACCCTCAACTGGTCGATGGGTGACTGGAGCGCGTCATGGCGCATGCGTTACGTCGGCCGCTCGCAGATCGGCAGCGACGATCTGACCCAGGGTCTCTCGGCCGACTCCGATGTCGCGGGCGTCGAGCGTAAGGTGGGCGCGTACGTCTACCACAACATCCAGGTAGGCTATAACGTGCAGCCATGGCATACCCGCTTCGACCTGGGTATCGACAACGTCGCCGACAAACAGCCGCCCCTCTACTATTCCAATAACGTGACCAACGCCAATACCGACGTCGCCACCTACGACCTGCTCGGCCGCTATTACTGGGTCCGCGCGACGGTGTCGTTTTGATCCGCACCGTTCTGGCTGGGTGCTGCCTTGCCGTGGCGAGCGCTTCCGCGCTCGCCACGGATATGCCCAGCGTCGTACACGCGAACGGGCGGCACGCGCTGCAGGTCGACGGCAAGCCGTTTACGGTGCTCGCCGTGCAGCTGCACAACTCCAGTGCGTGGCCGGCGGTGCTGCCCGAGGTCTGGGACGACGTGCTTGCCCTGCATCCCAATACACTTGAGGCGCCGGTGTACTGGGAGCAGTTCGAGCCATCTCCCGGCAAATACGATACGACCAATCTAGATGCGCTTATCGCGGGCGCTCGCTCGCATGGGCTTCGTCTGGTAGTGCTCTGGTTCGGCAGCTGGAAGAACGGGCAGATGCACTATGTGCCGGAATGGATGAAGTCCGACCCGGTGCATTATCCAAGGGCGCTCGACGAACACGGCACGCCGCAGGAAGACATGTCGCCGTACGCGGAATCCAACCTGCATGCTGATGAGACGGCATTCGCCGCACTCATGGATCACCTGCGCAAGGTCGACGGCGACCGGCATACGGTCATCATGGTGCAGGTGGAGAACGAACCGGGAAGCATCGGTGCGATCCGGGACCATTCGCCGGCCGCTGAGCAGGCCTTTGCCGCGCCGGTGCCGGATGCACTGACGCGGGCGCTCCGTCGTCCTCCCGGTGGCAACTGGATGGCAACGTTCGGCGCCGACGCCGACGAGCAGTTCAACGCCTATGGCATCTCGCGCTACATCGATCAGGTCGCCACCGCCGGGAAGGCGCGCTACCCGTTACCGATGTACGTCAACACATGGCTGCGCTACAAAGGCAAACACATGCCCGGCTACGACTACCCCAGCGGCGGCGCCACCTGGAACGTGCTCGACACCTGGAAGGCCAGCGCGCCCCATATCGATTTCATCGGCACCGATCTCTACAGCACCGACTACAACGAGTTTACGAAGGTCGTCGGGCAGTACACGCGGGCGGACAATCCGCCGTGGATATCCGAGACGGGGTTCGAGGCGGGGAATGCGCCTTACCTGTTTCATGTACTTGCGCAGGGCGGCGTGGGTTTTTCAATCTTCGGTATCGATCATCCGGCGGATACGCCTGAGGTCAAGGCGGCTATCGAGGCGCATGCGCGGAACTTCGCGCTGGTTGGGCCGATTCAGGGGCTGGTTGCCGACGCAGCGTTTCGCGGGACACTGAAAGCTGCCGTCGAGCAACGTGGGCAGGCGAAGTCGGACGTTGCGCTGGGCGGTGGCTGGACGGCGCATGTGTCGTATGGGGCACCTTCGTGGGGAGACGCACCGCCGGAATTGCCGGGTAACCCCGCCGCCGATGGGCATGTGCTGTTTATTCCGCTGGGTAAGGACGAGTATTTGCTCGTTGGGTTCCATGCACGAGTGGAGTTCGAGCGGGATCGTTCCGACAAGCGGATGGGTCAGGTGCTGCGGGTTGAGGAAGGCACTTATGAAGGCGGGGCGTGGAAGGCGCGTCGCTGGTGGAACGGCGATGAGACGGACTATGGGATCAATCTGGGCCAGAAGCCGGTTTACCTGAAGGTCCGCCTTGGGGACTACTGAGCCAAGGCGGAAAGTTTGTTTTAGCTCAGGCTCATGACCGGCGCCTTCGATGCCTGCGCTATTTCCTGCTGAGCCTGTTGTTGCTGCTGTTCCTGCTGCTGCACCAGAGCCCTGCCCTGCTCTTCGGCCTGCGGCCACGCCGCACTGCTTCGATCCAACGGCGTCTCCAAAGCCTGCATCGTCTCTACCCACGCCATCTTCCGGTCGAGGCCATGCACGCTTTGCAGGTTGCCTTCCACCGCGAACGCCCGGCTCGCGTCGTCGCTCAGCATAACGTGATCGATCCCGCGCATGCCTTCCGCGGTGGCGGCCACGGTCAGTGAGCCTGCAAAGCGCGAATCGCGAGGGCTGGGCGCAACACCGTGCTCCGCGTTCAGCTTGGCGACGCCATCCATCGCCTGGCGGAACATACCGTTCGCTGGATGAGCGGGCTGGTCGAGCCGGTGTTTATCGCTCAGAAGCCACTGCATCGGAGACTGGTCCTTCGGCATCGGATTCCGCTTCTCCGTGTTCACCGGGCTGTGCGGCACAGGATTCTCGATGCTCTGAATGTCTTCGATATTATGGGTGGGACGAAGTGCGTTTTTTCCCGACACATCAACCGGCGCACGAACCCGAACTTCGGAGCCAGGGCCACCACTTCCGGGTAAAACAATATGCTTCTCGCGGTGGATTCCGGCGTGATTCAAGGCAGCCCAGGTGAAGTCGACGCAGTTGTTTCGGACGTCCTGGTATTGCATGTTGAAACCAAATTTTCCAGCATCATGGCCAAACTCGTTCAAGCGATCGAACTGGTCCTTTGTGATCTCCATGGTCCTTGCATAGACCGGCTTGCTGTAGTTATCGACATCGCTGTCATAACGGCGACCCGGGCCTGAAGCGCTTCCATGCTCGATGGGCGCGAATCCAAAGCTTCTCTTGTTACCCGTTGCGTCCTCGGTACTGAAATACATATGTCCCGGCAACGATGTACCGCCATCTAGCAACAGTGGCGTTCCGGGTGCCGCAACATAAATCGTCACGGCATACTTTCTTTCTGGCATCCATTTCCTCCTACTTTCCTGTGTTGTAGAACTGATCGATTACAAGCTCCGCATGAACGCCTTCGAAGACAGGCAAATCGAAGGCGGTTTCCACTCTCGCCCTGTAGTGCCCGTAGCCTTCCGCGTAAAAGCCTCCGGCAACAACGTATTCCATGCTCCCGTCGTTGCCATCGGGTTGAAGATGAAGCAGGGACTGCACTGGCCGTGACGTCGACGGATGCCATAGCCTCGACTTGCCGTAAGCAGCGTACATGCCGCTCATGTCCAGGACATTCATCGGCGATAAAACATCACCGTCGACCTTCCACACCTGAGCACGTATCGCGGGACTCGCCTTTCTTACAAACTCAATCGTTGCCTGATGCGCGACCGGAAATTCGACCGCCAGCATAAAGCGCCGACTCAGATCCGCCTCTTCCTCACGCAACCAGAAATCGATCGTCGTTGTGTTCCCTGATTTGGCCAAGGAAAAGCCTTGTCTTATGGGTATGCCGCCAGCTACCGGCGCTGCTGAACGATTACCGCAACCAGCACAAAGTGCACCAAGCATCAAAACCACTAACCAGCAGAAAAGGTTCCCAAATAAATGCGTGCGACGGCTAGTTCTAAGTGATGTGTCTGACATCCCTATCTCCTACTTCGCTGTGTTGTACGCCTGGCCAATCACGATTTCTGTAGGTACATTTTTCAACCAATCCAAGTCAAGCACGGTTTTGATTCGTGCCACGTAGTGACCATAACCGTCGGCGCAGAAAGAGCCCAAGACACTCCCCTCACGCACCTCATCGCCAACGAAGGGGTGGAGGTGCAATTCCGATGGAAATGAACCCGATGGCAATCGCGTCTTCGCCACATTCACGCGACAAGCCCCCGTGAGAGGCACCGCGTTGAAGATATCGATAGGCGCATGTTTCTCGCCACTCACCCGCCAGATTTCCGCGTGCACTGTAGGCGTTGTCGTCCCAATGAGACGCGTAACATTCCGCAGTATGTGCGGATGTTCGACAGCAACCATGAAATGTCGTGACAGGTCAGCGTCGCCTTCGCGCAGCCAGAAGTCGACCGTCAATGTGCTTCCGGCTTTGTCGAGGTAGAACGCGCGCCGTACCGGCATATCCCCAGGTGCTGGTGCAGTCGTTTCTTGCCTGCACGCACTGGCGAACAGCAGGAGGCACGCAAGCGGCCACGTAGCGAATTTGTACTCGGACTTCTTCATCCCTTTCCAGTCGCCTCGCGGCGTACGGTGCATTCCCTTTCTCCAAGGGGCTGAAGGATGAAGAAGTCTATGGGAACACGTCAAGCCGCGGACGCTGACACAGCTATTCTCAAAGAACGAAAAAAGGGAATATTGGTCGCGATTCTCAATACACCGCGTAGCTTTTTTACTAGCTTATGCCTGTTGCCTGCGGAATCGCATTCCACGCATCGCAGGCAACCATCGCTCAGAGCGGTGAGAGCGCGGAACGTTGTCACTGAGGTTTTTCTTGCCGACAGCATCCGGCGCGTAGCCGTGTGGCCGGCTGGCAGTGACGGACGTCGCAATCCACTTCTCGATCACACCGCCCGGTGCCCGGTCTCGGGCAGGCCGATGAGAGTCATCGTTTGAGCGATGGTGGCATGTCTGTGGAATTGAGGCATGCCACCACTCGGGGCGGGTGGGATCGCCAGCAGGGCTGGCTCCCACCAGAGCTGTCTAGTGCTCACTCATCAGGGAGACAGAGATGGAAAAGTATGGAACGGTGGGTGAAGGCAGCCTGTGCCTTGATCCGGATGCGAGCGGGCGCACAGTGTGCGGCGCGCGCCCATGTAAAGATGGAATGGGACCGCTTTCAATGCGTTGGGAGAGATGTCGGCCGATGTAACAGCCGCGCCACCAGCGCGATCAAAGCGAAACCACCGCCGAGCAGGCACACGCCGGGCCACCCGGCGCGGCGCCATGCCTCGGCGGACGCGAAGGAACCGATCGCTCCGCCAACGAACATGGTGGTCATGAACAGCGTGTTGAGACGGCTCTTGAACTCGGGGTGCAGACCGTAGATCAGGTGCTGATGCGACACCAGCGCGATCTGCACGCCGAAGTCGAACACGATGACGCCGATGATGAGACCGGCAAGCGTCGGCCAGATCGCGAAGATGCCCCACGCCACGACCGTCGCTGCCGCACCCAGCGAGATGACGATCCACGGACCTTTACGATCCGCGACGCGTCCGGCAAGGGGTGCCATCGCCACACCCACGGCACCGACCACGCCGAACAAGCCGGCGGAGGCGGCGCCAAGATTGAGCGGCGGCTGTTCTAGGCGGAGCGCAAGGACCGTCCAGAACGCCGAGAACGAGGCAAAGATCATGGCCTGCGTGAGTGCGGCACGACGCAGCAGCGGTTCGCCGCGCCACAGACCGACCAGTGAACCGAACAGCTCGGCAAAACCCACACGGCGTGGCGGGCGGTGCTCCGGCAGGCGCAGCGCCATGAGCAGGGCCGCCAGGAGCGCGATGGGCACGGCGATCCAGAACATCACTCGCCAGCCGGCCGCGCTCGACACAAAGCCGGCGATCGTCCGGCTCAACAGGATGCCGGTGAGCAGGCCGCTCATCACTGTGCCCACCGCCGCACCACGTTTCGACGGCTCGGACAGAATGGTCGCGAACGGAACGATCTGCTGCGCCACCGTCGCGGCCGCACCGACGATCACGGAGGCGAAGGCCAGTGTCGCAAGGCCGGGCGCCAGCGCGGCGATCACCAGCGCGATCGCCAGCAGGATGAACTGGAGGACGATCAGGCGGCGGCGCTCGAACGCGTCACCCAACGGGACGAGGAACAACAGCCCCGCCGCGTAGCCCAGCTGCGTCAGCATCGGCACCCAGCGCTCGACGGCCCCGTCGTGGAGGTCGCGGCCCATGATGCCGAGCATCGGCTGGTTGTAGTAGATGTTGGCGACGGCGAGGCCGGCGGCCAGTGCCATGGCATACAGGGTGCTACGCGGCAGGCCGCTGCCCTGTGTGGCGTTACTCATCGTGAAAGCTCCGGGTCGGTGGTGCCGTGTGAATGATCGTGCATTGCACCACACCCGGGCTTGGATGTTTCGTCAGCGCCACGCGGGTATCCGCCGTAGCGACCGTCCTTTCGGATCGAGGGGTCGCCGCGGTGCGTTGACAAAGCGGCCGACCGGCGAGCCGCTGAAACGCACGATTGCACAATCCCTGAACGCGGCAAGGGGTACACCATGGAGAATTCCCACACGGACAGGATCCACTCATGTCGAAGCTCGATGCCGCCTTTATCGAACACCAGAAACAGCGCCTCGAAGACCTGCGCGCCCAGCTGATCGCCACAGGCGATGCGGCGGGGGCCGACGAGTCGGCGCTTCAGACCGCCGCCGGTGGCGAGCCGCAGGACGAAGGCGACGACGGCGATCGCTTCGCCCAGCAGGATGCGGACGAAGCCCTGTTGTCGTATAACGAAAACCGCCTCGGCGACATCAACCGCGCCCTCGAGAAGATCGCCGATGGCACCTATGGCATTTCGGATGGCAATGGTGAGCCCATTCCGCGCGAGCGTCTGGAAGCCGTTCCGGAAACCCGCTACACCGTCGAGGAAATGGCCGAGCGCGAGCGCCTCGCCCAGCGCTGATCGTCTGCGACGATCCTTTTGTGTTGATCAAAAGTCACGCCTCGTCAAAATGGAGGCAATTGCGTTCTAGCCGGGACGTTTCCCGCTTCCGCAAGATGTCACGGGACAATCAAGGAGACACCCCGTGAGCGATTCAACCTCCCTCGGCGCTGGCCACGATGCCAGCCGCCGCAATTTCGTCGTCGGCGCGGGCACCCTCGCCGCGGGTACGCTCGTTGGCGCGAGCGTGCTTGCCTCCGGCGTCAATGCCGCCCCGGCCGCAACAACCCATTCCTCTTCCAAAACCAGCAAGAAGGTAGGCGACATGTCTTTCATCACGACCAAAGACGGCACCGAGATCTATTACAAGGATTGGGGTACCGGTCAGCCGATCGTCTTCCATCACGGTTGGCCGCTGAGCTCGGACGACTGGGATGCCCAGATGATGTTCTTCCTGAACAATGGCTTCCGCGTGATCGCGCATGACCGTCGTGGTCACGGCCGTTCGTCGCAGACCGCGACCGGCAACGACATGGACACGTATGCGGCCGACGTCGCGGAACTCACCGCGCACCTCGACCTGAAGAACGCCGTGCATATCGGTCACTCGACCGGCGGTGGCGAAGTGGCGCGCTACGTCGCCCGTCATGGCAAAGGCCGCGTGGCCAAGGCCGTGCTGGTCAGCGCCGTGCCGCCGATCATGGTCAAGACCGCCGCCAACCCGGGTGGCCTGGATATCTCGGTGTTCGACGGCTTCCGCAAGGCGCTCGCCGACAACCGCGCGCAGTTCTACCGCGAAGTGCCGATCCCGTTCTACGGCTTCAACCGTCCTGGCGTGAAGACCCTCGACGGCGTGGTCGACAACTGGTGGCGCCAGGGCATGATGGGCGGTGCCAAGGCCCACTACGACTGCATCAAGGCCTTCTCGGAAACCGACTTCACCGAAGACCTCAAGGCGATCACGGTGCCGACGCTCGTGCTGCACGGCGACGACGACCAGATCGTTCCTTACCAGGACGCGGGCGTACTCTCCGCCAAGCTGGTGCCGGGCGCGCAGCTGAAGCTGTACAAGGGCTACCCGCACGGCATGCTGACCGTCCACGCGGACGTCCTCAACAAAGACCTGCTGGACTTCATCAAGGCCTGATGTGACGCGAAGGGCCCGACGTGACGCGAAGGGCCCGACGTCACCCGCTTTCTGTAGGAGCGGGCCCTGCCCGCGAAACCCTCGGGGCATAACGCTGGCGCAATGAGGTGCAAAGCCTCATTCGCCACGTTTATCCGTGAGGGTTCGCGAGCGGGCTCGCTCCTACTACAGCTGCTTCGAAACAACGGTACCTAGCTCTTTGAACCACGCGGCGCGTTGCTCATCCGTTGAGGTGGTGTCGCGGAGGAAGGCGCCGACCACGGCACGCTTGCCGTTGGGCGCGGTAATGATCGCCATATCGTTCCACGCGGCGATACGATCGCCATTGCTGGCACCCGTACCCGTCTTGTCCGCGATGCTGAAGCCCGCCGGCAGCCCCGCGCGGATGCGATTCGGAATGACCTGAGCTTGCATCATGTCGAGCAGGCGCTTGGTCGATGCAGCCGAGAGCAACTCGCCAGCCTGCAACTTGCGCAGGAACGTCGCGGCGCCGTCCAGCGTCGTCGTGTTCTCCTGCATCACGATCGCGGCCTCGTAGCCCTTCAGCAGCCGCGCCGATTCTTGCACGGTCGTTTCGTGCAGAGGTGGCTTCGCGCCTTGGGCCAGACCTTCGAACACATGCCCCACCGCGCGCTCATCCATGTCGATGCGCATGCCCTCGACGCCCTTGTCCTTGAGGTATGCCGTGACCACCTGGCCGCCACCGACCAGTTTCAATAGCGCGTCCACGGCCGTGTTGTCGCTCTGCGTAACCGCGGCAGTCATCAGTTCGCTGACGGTGACATCGATCGGGCCCTTCGCGGCGCGGGCGCCAATCGACGGGACGGCGGAACCGGCCGTGACATCGGCCGGTGTGACGTGCACTTTCTGGTCGAGGCGGAGCTTGCCCGTGTCCACCTGATGCAGAACGGCGGCCGACACGGGTGCCTTGAAAGTGCTCATCAGCATATAGGCCCGGTCGTCGTTGACCTTCGCCGCGGCGCTGCCGTCCAGATCGACGACGATGATGCCGAATTTGGCGGGCTTGGCCTGATCGGCGAGCTTTTGCAGGGAGGCCTGGAGGGTCGCGGACTTGTCGGCCGCAGCGGCGGAGCCGGCGGCCAGGGCCAGCGATAACGCGAGGAAGGTGTGCTTCAGCATGGGGAGCGCCTTGGGGGGATGACCGGGGCGCCATGCTGCCGCATGGTTCTGCGTTTTTGGTGGCAAATCGGGGGCCGGCGGGAGCTTTGGCCGGCAGCGGCTGTTGTAGGAGCCAGCCCTGCTGGCGATGGGGGGAGTACGGCGAGCACCCATCGCCAGCAGGGCTGGCTCCTACAACAGCCGCTGCCGGAAACGGGGATCAGCTCTTCTTCAAGCGCTTCTGCTGGAACGGGTAGAACCGCTCCTCGCGCAGCTCGTGCTCGATCTGCTCCAGGCTCTTGCCCATCGTCTCGGGCACGAGGTAGTAGATGAAGACCAGGGCACCGAGCGAGATCACCGCGTAGAGCCAGAACGTATGCGACGCGCCCAGCCAGGTGACCAGCGACAGCGTGCTCAGGGTGACCAGCAGATCGAAGAACCAGTGACTGAAGGCGCCCAGGCTCGCGCCCTTGCCGCGAACGAACAGCGGGTATACCTCGGAGTTGATCAGCCAGATGCAGACGCCGAAGCCACCGCAGTTCAGCATCAGGTAAGCGGCCAGACAGGCGACCACCAGCACCCGGCTCACGTCGGTCTGCGGCCCCTGCCCTTCGAACAGGATGCCCATCACCACGAGCGCCACGATCGAGCCGGGAATCATCCACAGCAGGTAACGACGGCGCCCGATCTTGTCGACCAGGATGCTTCCGATGACCGTCATGACGACCACGAGCAGCGTGCTGCCGCCGGTGCCGAGCACGGCCCATTTGTCCGAGAAGCCGGCCTTGGTGAGGATGGTCGGCGCGTAATAGATCAGCGCGTTGTTGCCGGTGATCTGCGAGAACATGGAGATGCTCGCGCCCACGATGATGGCCGGACGGATCCAGGGCTTGGCGAAATCCTTCCAGCGCCCGGTTTCCTCGTTATTGGAAACGCCCTCGATCTCGACGACTTCCGCTTCGGCCGCGCGACGGTCGCCGCGAACCCGCTCGAGCACGTCGATGGCTTCATTCTTGCGACCCTGCGTCACCAGCCAGCGCGGGCTCTCCGGGAGAATGAACATGCCGCCCAGCAGGATCACCGCCGGAACCACGCCGAGACCGAACATCCAGCGCCAGTGTTCGCCGAGCAGGAATCCGGTGAAGTACGCCACGGTGATGCCAAACACCACCATGAACTGAAACAGCACCACCATCTTGCCCCGGTGCTTCGGCGGCGACACCTCGGCGATGTAGACGGGAATGATCTGCGTGGAGCTGCCGGCCGACAGACCGAGCAGGAAACGCGCCGCGATCAGCATCTCGACGCTGCCCGACATGGCCGAGGCGATCGAGCCGAGCGCGAACAGCACGCCGACGAAGATCACCATGCGTCGGCGACCGAACCGGTCGGACAGCGGGCCGGTACCGAGGCAACCGAACAAGGCACCGAAGATGATCGCGCCGGTGACGAGCTGCTTAGTGGTGTCGTCCAGAGCGAACTCACGACCGAGGCCCAGAAGCGCGACGCCGATCACGCCGGTGTCGTAGCCGAACAAAAGACCGCCGAGCGCGGCGATGACCGCGATACCGACGACCAGGGCGGTGCTGCCGCCCTCGCTGTCGACCTTGGATGGGGTTACCGCATGCATGCGTTTCTCCTGGGAGGATGAAGAAGCCCTCGCCCCCGCGAGTTGTTCTTGAAAGAGATCACGCCGCCACGCTCACGCGCACACGGAAATCCGCCTTCGGTGCCGTCAAAGCGATGCGGCGGGCATTCGGCTCGTCGGTGTGTTCGATCCAGTCGAGCGCGGCCTGGCGGTCGCGGCCGTAGCGCATGTGCCGCGCGAGCAATTGCTCATGGCGCTGTGCGTCGTCGACGTCGACGAACCAGACCTCGTCGAGCAGGCCCTGGACGTCTTGCCACGGACCTTCATCGAGCAGCAGGTAGTTGCCTTCGGTAATGACCAGACGTACATCGGACGGCACGGCGATCTCGCCGGCGATCGGCTCTTCGATTTCACGATGAAACGCCGGTGCGTAGACCGTCTCGCCCGGCACCGGCGAGCTAAGGCGGCGCAGCAAGGCGACATAGCCCGCCGCGTCGAACGTATCGGAGGCGCCCTTACGGGCGGCCCTGCCCAGGCGGGCGAGCTCGGCATTGGCGAGATGGAACCCGTCCATCGGTACGCCGACGGCGATGTCGCCGGCGTATGCGAGCAATTGCGCCACGAGGGTGGATTTACCGGCGCCCGGTAGTCCCGCGATGCCGAGGATGCGGCGTCCGCTGCCTTCCATGAGCGCGTCCAGGCGCTCCCTTGCGGAGGATTCGATCATGCCGATGCCAGACAAAAAGACCGACAAAAGCTAATGATCCGAATGTGTGCATGAGATGAATCGCGTCATATATGGCGATGGACGGGTCCCTGACAGAGACATTCGCCGTCTTCGTTCGCATGACCCAGCAAGGCGTCGAGCAAGTCCCCGGACGGCGTCCACTGTCCGATGGCCGGATGAATCAGCATCGCCTTGCGTGCTTCGAGACGGCGGTCGTTGAGCACCGATGCGATCGCGGCACGTTCGTACGCCTTGACCGAGCGCACCAGACCGTTCACCGCATCCGGCAATGGCGCGATGGGACGGGGCACGATCGCGTCCAGCGAGATATCCGACGCGATCTCCACGATGTCGTTATCGGGCAGATCGGGCAAGGCGCCACGATTGCGCGTGTTGACGACGATACGCGCCGGTTTCGCACCGGTCAGCGCGCTCATCACGTCGATGGCGATGCGGTGGTAACCGGTCGCTACACGGAAGGGGTCGACCTGCAGGCTGACCCCCTGATCGAACGCGGAACCACCCTCGGCTTCGAGCTTCATGTACGAGCCGGAACGCTGGTTGAGGTACGCGGCGTAAATATCCACGGCTGCATCGCCGTCGCCCGCGTCCAGACGCGCCGTGAGCGTCGCCAGCAGATCGTCGTTCAGTCGCTGGATTTCGCCACCGCGACTCCCGCCCTGCCTGCGCTGGTTGTCCAGCGCGCGCTGCCGCTCGTAGTAGAAGAAAAGGTACTCCGTGGGAATGAGCCGCAGCGTGCGGATCATGTCGAAGTCGAACAACGGCGCAAGATAGAGCTGACGTAGCAGGTCATCACTGGCAAGCAGCGTGTCGATGACCTCCTCGCCCCGAACGCGCACGCCGCGTACCCAGCCGAGGTGGTTCAGGCCGACGTAGTCGCACTCGACCTCGTCGGCCGGCTCACCCAGCGCATGCGCGATGTTGTGAAACAGCTCCGTCGGCGTATCGCAGATGCCGACGATGCGGGCCTTGCTATGATCGGTCACGGCCTGCGTGATCAGGCCGGCGGGGTTGGTGAAGTTGACCAGCCACGCCTGCGGGCTCAGCTTTTCGACGAGTTTCGCCTGTTCTATCGCGACAGGAATAGTGCGCAGGGCCATGGCGACGCCGGCGGGGCCCGTCGTCTCCTGCCCGGGATATCCCTGCGCGATGGATGCGCGTTCGTCGGCGGCGCGGCCGGCGATACCGCCGATACGAATGCTGTTGAGCACGAAGTCGGCGCCCTCGATGGTGTCTTCCATCGAGGTGCCACCACGCAGCCGCAGCGCGCCGCCCGAGCGACGGATCACGGCATTGCCCAGGCCGACCATGATCCGCAGCCGCTCGGGATCGGGGTCGTAGAGGACCATTTCGGCCGCGCCGAGCGCCTCGGCGGCTTCGTTGACGCCGAACACGACAAGCGGAGACCGGACACCGCCGCCTCCGATCAATGCGATCTTACGATCCGTACGTTTGCTCACGAAGTGTCCTTAATGGCTGGGGATGGGGAAGCGATTCAAGGGCGCCGGCGGCCGTCGTACACAACGCCCCGCAGATGCAACCGCGCTCGACGCAGCCATCGATGGACTCGCCATCGAGCAGCCCGTCGATGACGCCCGCGTCGAAGGCATCGCCCGCACCGGTGGAGTCGACCGCTTCGATGCGCGGCGCCGGCACCCGGCGCAGGCCGCGTGCATCGGCGATCCACGCACCACGGGCGCCCTGTTTCATGACGGCACGAGCGATACCGGCCGCGGCGGACCAGGCCTCATAGGACGAGGGGGCGTCGTCGCCGCATAACAGCGCGACTTCCTTGTCGTTGGGCAGGAAGAGGTCGACATCGCGGCAACTGAGCCGGTTGACAGGGTCTTGCAGCCACGCCGGGCTGTAGCCGACGTCGAGGGAGGTCGTACACCCCGCCTCACGCAACAGCGGAAGCAGGGTCGAGGCAAGGTCGCGCGGCAGCGGCATGGCGAAATGCACATGACGGGCGGCGGACAGATCCGCCACGATCTCCGACGTCGCCAGCAGTTCCGGGAGCGAGCGGTTGACGCCGGGATAGGTGAAAAACGATCGATCCTCCACCGTCGAGACGCTCACGGTGATGCCGGTACCGTCGCTGCCCAGCCGGATACCGTCCATGCTGACACCGAATTCGCCCAGACGGCCTTCGAACCAGTCGAGATCGGCATCGCCGATCAGTCCGACCAGGCGGACACGGCGTCCGAGCCGCGACAAGGCACAGGCGGTATTGATCGTGCCGCCGCCGAGTTCGCGCACGTAGTTCTCGGCGATCACTTCTTCGCCGGGGCCGGGCCAGGAGGGAAAGCCGCTGAAGACGTGATCGGCGTAGATCTCTCCGACGACGGCGACATCCCATGATTTCAGCGATGGGGAAATGGCCACGTGCGGGACCTCCGTGCTTGCCACAGGAAAAGAAGCGTGCCCGCGAGGACCGCGACCACGGCGGCGACGATGGACGAGGTGCCCGCCGTCGCCACGAGATACAGCCAGCCGATGACGCTGACGACCAGCGGCAGCGGATACAGCGGCATGCGAAACACGTCGGCGTCGGCGCGGCGACGACGCAGGGCCACCACGGCGAAGCACTGCGCGATGTACTGAAACAGGATCTGCGTGACCATCAGCGTCGCGATCAGATGCTCCAGTGACAGGAAGCAGGCCGCGGCGGACGTCGCACCCACGAACAGGAGCGACACCGTGGGAAACCCGCCCCGCGGATGCAGGCGCGCGAAGACGGGAAAGAACTGGCCGTCCGCCGCCGCCGCGTACGGCACGCGTGAGTAGCCCAGCAACACCACCAGCGCCGATCCCCAGCTGGCCAGAAGAATCAGGAGCACGGCCAGCGTGCCGCCCGTGCGACCGTGGATCGCCTGCATGAAGTCGGCGACCACGGCCTTCGAGTGCGCCGCCTGCTCCCAGGGCAGTACGCCGAGAATGCTGAGGTTGAGGCCCAGATACAGCACGGCCACCAGCGGAATGGAAACGAGCACCGCCATCGGAATGGTGCGCCGCGGCCGCTTCACCTCACCGCCCAGCATGCAGACGTTGTTGTAACCGCCGTAGTCGTACACCGCGATCAGGGCGACCGCGCCGAGGCCCAGCCAGAACCCGTGAGATGAGTCGACGTGTGCCTGGAAGAAGTGGCTTGCGATCGTCATGTCGAAGTGCCTGATGCCACTGATCACGATCCATGCGCACGCGATCACGACGATCGCGCTGACCAGCACGGACAGCCGCTGGATCTGACCCACCCGCCGATAGAGCACGGCCGTGTTGAGCAGACACAAGCCGGCGGCGACGAGCGCCCTGCCCGTTTCCCCCAGGGACGGGATGAGGAAGCCCGCGTATTGGGCGAAACCCACCGCCGCCGAACCGATGGAAAGCGGCGCGGTGAGCAGCGTCTGCCAGAGGTAGAGGAAACCGAACAGACGGCCGGCTTTGTCGCGGCCATAGGCCTCGCGCAGGTAATGGTAGGGACCGCCGGATTCGGGAATGGTGGAGCCGAGCTCGGCCCAGACCAGGCCGTCGCAGAGGCACAGCAGTGCGCCGGCGACCCAGCCCAGCAGCACCGAGGGTCCCGCCAGGGCCGAGAGGGCGAGCGGGATGGTCACGAACGGCCCGATGCCGATCATGTTGAGGACGTTGGCGGAAAGCCCGCCCCAGAAGCCGATGGCTCGCGGCGGTATGGCGGATGTTCCTGGCGCTACCGCGTTCGCGGTCGGGGTGGCTGTCGCTCTCATGATTCGCGGCCCGTTTCTGAGTAGCTTCGGCCAGCACCTGACGCCAACAGGGTCGGCTCCCACCGGGCTGCGGGGTCCTGCTCCTGGTAGGAGCCAGCCCTGCTGGCGACCGGTGCCTGCCCCACCCCATGCAAACTATCGGCAGCAGCAATCACCGCCCCCTCCACCCGATGCAGATCCAACACCAGCACCTCGTTCTCCCCCGCCTTCAACCACGGACCCGGACAGAACAACCGAAGCTGCGGCCCGACACTCCAGTACCGCCCCAGCAACCGCCCGTTGACCCACAGATACCCCTTCACCCACCCACTCATGTCGAGATAAACGTCGCCAGGTACATCCACATGAAGCGCCGCCCTGAAGAACACCCCACCTCGCGACGGTGCCGCCTTCAACGGCTTGAGACCGCGAACCCACGCATCGTCCAGCGGCAACGGCCACGCCTCGACCTCATGCAGGGCGACACCATCGAGCGTCACCGGCCCGATGAGCCCTTTGTGGTCACCCAACCGCGGCCCGAAATTGATGTGGCCGAAGGTATCGACAAGGACCTCGACGGTCGCCTCGCCCGAGGCACGCGCAGGCAGCGTCACATCGGGCCGCGAATTGAGCGACGCATGCTCGACCCGTGACACGACAGCCGTTTCACGCCCATCGACATGCACGACGGCATAATCGCGCACGTTCTCCAGCCGCAGAACGCTGCCGGCGGCGATCCGCTTGCGATAAACGACCAGTCCCTGATCCTGGCCGAACAGGATCTCGTTCGGACCGGGCGATGGCAGCCTGACCGGCTCGCCCGGAAGGTTGTCCCAGAGCGACGCGAACGGCACAGGCGTCACCGGTGAAAACGTTGCCGAGGGAGGAGCTTCGGGCATCGCGGGCGGCGTGACTCCCGCGCTCTCCACGATCACCCGGCGCAACGCCGCGTAGTGCGGCGTGGCACGCCCCCGCTCATCGATGGGTGCACCGTAGTCGTAGCTGGTGATGACGGGCTGGAACTGCGAGCCGTCGTCCTCCGCATTGGCTCCCGCGGTCAGACCGAAGTTGGTCCCGCCGTGCACCACATACAGGTTGAAGGAATACCCGGCGCGCATGATCTCCCGAAGCGGCTCGACGAGGTCCCTGGTCGCGAAGGCCGGCTCACCCCAGTGCGTAAGCCAGCCGGGATAACCCTCGCCCAGCCACACGGGCGACTCGCCCGCGAAGCTCCGGCCCTTGAGCATGTCCGCGACGTCCGCACCGTCGAGGCCAAGCGCCATGCCTTTCGGATAGGCCTTACGCCGCTGCAGGTCCTTCCAGCCATCCGACACGGAGAACGGTCCCGCGATGCCGTGCTCCCGCCACAGGTCGCGCAGCGCCTCCAGATAGCCGACATCGTCGGCGAACATCGAATACTCGTTCTCGACCTGCAACATCAGCACGGGACCACCCGCCCCTGCCGTCAGCGGAGCGATACGCGGTGCGAGCGCGGCGATATAGCGACGCACCGCCGCCATGTAACGGGGATCGTCACGCGTGCGCAGGCGGGTATCCGGATCGCGCAGGAGCCATGCCGGCAGACCGCCGTTCGTCCACTCACCGCAGATGTACGGACCCGGGCGCAGATACACCCACATCCCCTCCTCCGCGCACAAGCGGATGAAGGCCACGATGTCGCGATTGTCGCTTTCGAAATCGAACACGCCGGGCTCGCGCTCGTGGTGATTCCACATCACGTAGATCGCCACGGTATTGAGACCCATTGCACGCGCCATACGGATGCGATGGCGCCAGTGCTCACGCGCGATCCGCGCCGGATGCATCTCGCCACTGCGTATCTGGAACGGCTTCCCGTCGAGGAGAAACGTACGCTTGCCGAAGGCGAACGCATGTCCGCGCCCGTCCGGTGCCACCGCCGAAGCGGCGGCACCGGACGGCCCCGCCCACGCGCGACCGGCGAACGCCAGCGGCGTGAGCAAGGACAGAGCGAGGAACCGACGTCGTTGCATGCTCAGAACGAGTACTTCACGGTCAACAGGGTGGTCATGCCCGCATCCACGATATCGGAGTTGGCCAGACTGTTCCTGCCGATGTGCGACCAGTAGGAGTACTGCTTGGTCAGGTTGCTGATCTGCAAATCGAACTGCAGGCCGTTATTCATGAGGTAACCCGCATGCAGGTCGACGCGGCGGATCGGACGGATCCACAGGTCGTCCCACGGATTGCCCTGATTGAGGAAGTCGTAGGTCGACAGGTAGGAGCCCGTGTAGTGGTAGCTGAGGTTCAGCGAAAAACCGGCCTTCTCGTAGAACAGCTCCGCGTTGGCCATGCGCTGGGGAGCCGACTGCAGCCGTTCGTTCTCGAAGCCGTCGCGGCCCAGGTCGACCTTCGAATTCTGCCGCGTGGCGTTGACGCTGAAGCCCAGGCCGTCGAAGGGCTCAGGCAGATTCTGAAACTTCTGCCTGTACGTGGCTTCGAGACCGTAGACATGCCCGTCCCCGCCGTTGGTCGGCGTCTTGGTGAGGACGGTACCCACACCGGACGTGTTCGGATTGGCCTGGCCGCCGCCGCTGTCGTAGATGTAGTTGCGCAGCTTCTTGTAGTAGCTGGCCAGGGACACGTAACCGCCGCTCTGCGTCGTCCACTCGGCGCCCAGATCCACGTTGGTGGCCTTGATCGGGCTCAGGTTCGGGTTGCCGCTGGTGATCGTCGTCACGCCATCGGACACACTGATCTGCGAACCGCCGCCCAGCTGCACGAAGGCCGGTCGCGTGTAGCTCTGCCAGATCGCGCCGCGATACACGATGTTGCCGTCCGGGCGGAAATTGATGAACAGGCTGCCGAGCGGCTCGTTGTAGATGGTCCGGTTATTGGAGAAGTAGCCCGGCGCCTCGTTGCCGTCGGCGTCGGTCGGCGTCGTCCAGAACGTGTTGTGGATGGAGGTGTGCTCGAAGCGCACACCGGGAATGATCTCCCACGGACCGCTCTGGAACGTGGCCATGCCGTACGCGGCACTGACCGCTTCCGTGCCGCGCATGGTGTCGCAGTTGTAGTTGTTGAAGTCCAGCTGGCCGCAGGTATCCAGATCCGACGGCTGGACGTGGGCCGCGATGAGCGCGGCGACCGCGGCACGACTGACTTCCGGCGTCCGCCAGTCGAATTTGCCGGGAAAAATCTGATTGTAATAGCCCTTGAAGATGCCGAGGTCGTCGAGTGTCGTCGTTCCGTCGTTGATGCCGCCGGTCGACCAGTCGCGGTTGGTGAACTCACGCGAGCTGTCGCTGTACTTCACGCCGAACTTGACCGACTGCAGCACGCCGCTGTCGAAGTCATAGCGCAGATCGAGTTTGGCGCCGCCGCGCTTCTGGCCGGAGCG
This sequence comes from Dyella sp. 333MFSha, assembly GCF_900102405.1. Lineage (NCBI taxonomy): Bacteria > Pseudomonadati > Pseudomonadota > Gammaproteobacteria > Lysobacterales > Rhodanobacteraceae > Dyella > Dyella sp. 333MFSha. The sequence continues at coordinate 1,362,249 of NZ_FNBR01000001.1, forward strand.
GATGTCGGTGACCTCGCCATAATCGTTGGCGTACATGTTCTGCACGTTGTTGACGGAGTTCTGCAAACCCGGCGCAAGCACGGGGTATGGGAAGCCGTTGCCGCCGTAGCTCAGCAGCGAACTGCGGTTATACGCGAAGTTGTCCTGCGAATACTTGTCCTCGCGCCCGTCGATCTCGACGTGCTCGGGTCGGTCGTTGCGGCCGATGCTCCAGAAGACATTGGGCGAAATCGTCCATCCGCCGGCGGTCTTGTCCGCACCGAACTGGATCGTGGCCAGGTCTGCCCGCTCCGGGTTGGTCTCGAACCAGAAGCGGTTGGCGATGCGTCCGATGTTCGGCGTGTACACGCCTGGCGTGGAGGTCGGTACGTACGTCACGTCCTGCGGCAAAAGCTGGTTATACGTGGTGTTCTGCTCGGTCAGCGCATACGCGTAAGTCATTCGCGCATAGGCTTTGAGCGTCGGGTCCACGTTCCAGTCGAACGAGATATTGCCGCCGTAGCGGCGCTCGAACCCCGACGCGATGCCGACGTTGCTGCCGAGGCTGGTCAGGTTGTGAGCGGGGTCGTACCCGGGCGCGCTGTCGCCTTCCGCGGTCGCGTGAAGAAATGCCCAGGAACCGTCGTTGGACGCACTTTCCGCCGCACCGATCTCGCTGTTGGCGATGTTGCGGTAGTCGTAATAGCCGCTTACGTAAATGCCGAACTGTTTCTCGGCACCGAACTTGCCTTGCAGTTCTGCGGCCAGACCGCTGCCGAGGCCGCTGCCGCCGTAGTCGCGCGCACGGCTTTCCACGCGTCCGCTGGCGGTGACGCTGCCGCTGAAATCCTTTTTGAAGTCGAACGCGCTCGGCGTGCGAAAGTCGATCGTCCCGCCGATCGCGTCGCCGTCCATGTCGGCGGTCGAGGTCTTGTTGAGTACGATAGTCTGCAAGCCCGACGGTGGCAGCAGGCTCAGCTGGACGCTGCGGCTATATGGCATGCCCTGGGCCACGTTGCTGCCGTTCACCAGGTTGACGTTGTACTCGGACGGCAGGCCGCGCACCGAGGTGAACATGCCCTCGCCGCGCGCCGCGCCGTCGATGCCGCCGAAGTAGCCGGAGCCCGTGGTCGTTACGTTGACACCCGACATCAGGCCCAGCGCCTCCGCCACGTTGTGCACGGCGGTGTGCTGCAGGTCGGCCGCCGACAGCACGTCCACCGTGTTGATGGAATCCATGCGCATGTTTGTGGCGTCGTAGCGGTTGGCCACCACGCTGAGCGCCTTCATCTGCACGGCCTTGTCCGGCTTGGCGGCTGGGTCCTTCGTATCCGTAGCCGCCTTGACCGGCGGCGGCGTTGACGACGCTGGCGCAGCGTCCTGCGCAAACGCCACATTGGCCAGTACCGCACACACGGCCACGACCAGACACTTCTTGTTGAAAACCTTTTCGATACCCACGATCCACCCCCACCCCGAAAGTGCTCTGAAAAAGGCTGACCAGCGGGTTCGTCGCGCGGTCCGGACATGGAGGCTCGTGCACGCTCACGTCAGCGGGCATGCGTCGACATCACGACGGACGGGTGAACGTGCCGATCAGTTTGGTCGGACGATCAGAGGGAGATTCGCGGGGGCGAGTAGCCGGCGACACACTTGCCGCGGGAACGCAGGGCGCTGAGTTTGTTTCGCGCAAGGATCGGAAGGCCATCGGCCCTCACATGCACGAACGGACGACCTGCGAAGGCGCAGCTGGCGTTCTGATTGGAATCGGGGCGACGCATCGTAGCGGTCTGTCCGTCATTCATCGCGAGCTGCGTGCCGGCATACCCCAAGGATGCCGGAGGAATACGCGGTATGACGTTCGTTGAACGCACCGCGTGGAGCAACATATAGCGCACTGTAAAAAGGGCGTCAACGGCCAAAAATGCATAGACGTCCGCCTATTGCAACGCACCACGAGACTTTGCGCCCGTATGAACCAGGCCGCAGGATTCTGCTGCGACGCACGATGACACCGACGCAAGGGGCGCGCATTCTCGCGCGGCGGCGTGAACAGGGGTGCGCCGCTCACTCAACGTAATCGCAGGGATCTCGATGAATCGTCGACAGACGCAGGGCCGTGCCGTGCCCGCCACCCCACGCCGGCCATTGGCCGTCGCATGCGCCGCCGCGCTCTCGCTGCTGTGCGGCGGCATCGCCACCGCGCACGAGCAAACGCCCACGGCGCAGGATACGGCGAAGCCTGCCGTGAATCCCGCAACGAAGCCGGCAGCCACGTCAGCTACCGCCGCGCAGGCTCCGCAGAGCGACAAGGACAAACGCGCCGCCAATCCGGATGCCGCAAGCAACCTCGACGCGGTGGTCGTCACGGGTATTCAGGGCAGCATCCAGAGCGCACTCAAGGCCAAGCTCAATTCGGACAACATCATTGAAGCGATCTCCGCCGAGGACATCGGCAAGCTTCCCGACAGCAGCATCGCCGAGAGTCTGGCGCGCCTGTCCGGCCTTGCGACGCAGCGTGTCGATGGGCGCGCGAACCAGATCTCCATTCGCGGCCTGTCGCCCGACTTCGCCGGCACCACGCTGAACGGTCGCGAGCAGGCGACGATCGGCGAAAACCGAGGTGTCGATTTCGACCAGTATCCGTCCGAACTGATCAGCGGCGCCGCCGTCTACAAGACACCGGATGCGAGCCTCATCGGCCAGGGTCTCTCCGGCACCGTCGATCTGCACACGATCAAGCCGCTGGATCTGCCCAAGCGGACGTTCGCCGCCAACGTGCGCGGGGAGACAAATTCCAACGGCAGCCTCAATCACGGCTCCGGCGTGGGCGATGCGGGTCATCGCGTCAGCTTCTCGTATATCGACCAGTACTTCGACCACACGCTGGGACTGGCGGTCGGCTTCGCGCAGCTGGATTCGCCCGTGCAGGAAAAGCAGTATCAGGCGTGGTGGTGGAGTCTCAACAACGGATCGCAGGGCGCGGAGAACAACTGGGGCGCGCCGCGCACGCCCGGCCTGCCGGACAACGTGCTCTCACAGGAAGGCGCGCAGTTGCGTGCGAAGTCCGAGAACCAGCTACGCAACGGCCTGATGACCGTGCTGGAGTGGGCACCGGACGATCACTACCACTCCACGCTCGATCTTTACTACTCGACGTTCAATCAGAAGACGTATCTCAACGGCGCGCAGTGGTCGAGCAGCCCTTACGACAACGTCTCGTATTCGAATGTGGGCGTGGTCCCCGCACTGCCCTATCCGATCGTTACTACCGGTCACATCGACGGCCTCAAGTCGATCCTGCAGAACGACTACACGAAAGAACACGACAAGCTCTTCTCCGCGGGCTGGAACAACCAGTACGACTTCGGCAACGGCTGGGCCCTCACGGCCGATCTGTCTTATTCCAGCGCGAAGAAGGACCTGCACGACGCCTACCTGTTCGCCGGCCTTCCGGATCAGGCGACATCGTCGACCGATTTCGCTACGCCGATCCACGAGCACTTTCCGGATTTTCGTCCCGGGGTGAATTTCGCCGATCCCTCGGCGATGTTCTTCACCGATCCCAACAACTACGGCTATGACGGCCGCGAAGAGTTCGACAAGCAGAAGGACACGATCAAGGCGTTCCGCCTCGAAGTGAGCCATCCCGTGGGCTGGATCTTCAGCGACGTCAACATCGGCGTGAACTACTCCGATCGCAAGAAGACCAAGCAGGCCGACGTGTACTTTGCCTGGCTCAACGGTAACGGATCGACGTCGGCCGATTACCTGCCCGGTTTCGCGGCTCCCATCGATCCGTCCGCGCTCAGCGGCATCACCGATCTGAGCTATGGCGGCTTTCCCGGCGTCGTCAACTACGACGTATTGCAGGCCCTCAACAGCCAGTACTACAAGACCCAGCGCAACGGTCAATCGGACTGGAGTCGCAACTATTCGGTCGAAGAGAAAGTCCCTGTCGCCTACGTCAAGTTCAATATCGACACGCATCTGGGCGACATTCCGCTGCGCGGCAACGTCGGCGTGCAGGGCGTAAAGACCGATCAGTCGTCGGAAGCCCTCCAGACCAACGGCAACACGCTGGTCGGCCGCATCTCCGATGGCGCGAAATACAGCAAGATCCTGCCCAGCCTGAACCTTGCCGCCGAGATCGCCGACAAGCAGTTCCTGCGTTTCGGCCTGGCCAAGACCATGGCGCGCGGACGCATCGACGACGAAAAGGTCGCCACCTCGGCGGGCGTTGCGGAAGTCCTCGACGGTCCGGGCGCGGGTCAGGTGCTCTGGTCCGGCAGCGGCGGCAACCCGAAGCTCAAGCCGTATATCGCCGTGGGTGCGGATCTGTCATGGGAAAAATACTTCGGCACGGCGAGCTACGTCGCCGCCGCGGTGTTCAACAAGAATCTGCTGAATTACATCTACAACCAGACCACGCTGGATTACGACTTCTCGCGTTACGTCAACGACAACCCGACACTCACGCCGACCAGCACCATCGGCTCGTTCACACGCCCGGAAAATGGTACCGGCGGCAAGATGCAGGGCCTGGAACTGTCCGGGTCGCTGGAAGGCGGTCTCGTCACCCCGGCCCTCGACGGCTTCGGCGTGCAGGCCAATTTCTCGCTGACCAACAGCACCCTGCCGGTCAGCGCCGTGTCGAGCATCCCGGGCAGCCCGTCGACCCTGCCCGGTTTGTCCCGCAAAGTCGCCAACCTCGCTCTGTACTACGAGAAGTACGGCTGGTCGGTACGCGTGGCGGAACGTTACCGCTCGTCCTTCACCGGTGAGGCCGTCGCCCTGTTCGACCAGCTGGGATACACCCAGGTGCTGGCGGACAAGCAGACTGACCTGCAGCTCGGCTACGCCTTCGACCATGGCACATGGAACGGGCTGTCGATTCTTCTTCAGGTCAACAACCTGACCGATTCGCCGATGAAGACGCAGCAGATCGCCGCGTTGCCGAACAACGTGAAGGTCGCACGGCCGCTTGAGTTCGATACGTACGGGCGGACGGTTATGTTCGGGCTCAACTACAAGCTCTGATGGGGAGTATCCGGGCGGCGAGGCAGCCATCCGGATCTTGTCGTCAGAAGTGATACCCAAAGCTGAAGCCATACACCCATGGGTCGATATGCGCGGTACCCACCGAGGCGCCGCCGACCTTCACCTTTGAATCGATGTCCATGTAACGGGCGTCGACCGTGAGCGTCCAGCGCGGGTCGAGCGTGATATCCACGCCACCGTGCCAGGCGATGCCCCAGCTGCTGTCGAGGTCGACGTTGGCGCCCTGCAAGGCGCCACGACCCTTCGTGTCGAAGAAGCGCGTGTAGTTCACGCCGACGCCGACGAAGGGCGAGACCGGGCGTCCGGCGAGGAAGTGATAATTCACGCCGACGGTCGGCGGCAGCTGCTTCACGGTGGCGGCGCGCTGCCCGTTGAGGCGGACGCTGTGCTGGAACGGAACGGCTGCGAGCACGTCGACGCTCCATTCGGGCGTGAACAGGTATTCGAGGCTAAGGGTCGGACGCGTGCTGCTGCCGACGCTGGCCTTCATGCCCGCGAGGTGACCATTGTCGGAGCGCGGGTCGACGACATGCGCTCCGACGTGCAGGATCCAGGGATTGTCGACGGACTGGGCGATCGTACCGGTGACGGGAGCCATGCACAGCAGGCCGGCGATGGCGACGTTCTTCAGGTTACGCACGGAAAACTCCTTCATTCTGTCCCGACCGCAACCGGTCGGCAGACAAAGGTTAGGAATTCATTGCCGCGCGTTTCCTGATCGCGGTCAGTTTTTCCTGCGATCGCAACGGCGCCGCGGAAACCATCGCCGACAGCATCGCGCGGTCGAGGATGCGCAGCGTGCGACCACTGGCCTGCAGCATCCCCGTCTCCTCCATGCGCCCCAACGCACGACTCACGGTTTCCACGGCAAGACCAAGGTAATTGGCGATGTCCGCACGTGACATCGACAGCCGGAGCCAATCGCCCTGCCGCGACAACCTGCCCTGCTTTTCGACCAGGCCGTGCACGAACAAGGCGACGCGTTCAACGGCCGACTGCCGCCCCATGGCCACGAGATGATCCTGATCGGCGGCGACCTCGCCGCTGAGTACGCGCAACATGCGCCGGTGCAACGACGGCACTTCGGTCAGAGCCGCTTCCATCCGGGCGAACGGTACCTCGCACAGCGTGCTGCGCTCCAGCGCGATCGCCTCGGTGCGGTACGCCTCGTCGAGCAGCCCGTCCACGCCGAGAATATCGCCCGGCGACCCGAAGCCGATGACCTGATGCATGCCTTCGGCGTCCGCAATGGTGCTGCGCGTCGCGCCCGATCGGAGGACGTAAAGCGAGTGGAACACCTCGCCCTGACGAAACAGCGGCTCGCCCCGGACCAGCGTGCGGCGGTCCCGGGTCATACGGTCGACGCGCGCGAGCGCCTCGCCCTCGATACCGGCGGGCAGGCAGACGTCGTGCAGCCCGCAGGCCACGCAGCCGTGGCGCGTGGCGACGTCGTGCAACTCGGTCATCTCAGTTACCCCGATGCGATAGGTCGAACGGACGGTAACAGGCGCGCGCGCGTGGGGAGGCCGGATGCGCGGTGCCTGCGACGATAGGTCCTCCTACATCCGCAGCGGCACGTCGATACCCAGCAGGTCGAGGCAGCGGGTAAGCACGCGTTCGGTCAGCACGCAGAGGGCCAGCCGCGAAGCGCGCGTGGCCGGATCTGGCTCGGCCCGCACCGGGCACTCGCCATAGAACCGGCTGAAGTGCTGGGCGAGCGTATACGCGTAAGCCGCAAGTACGCCGGGTTGATACAGCCGGGCGGCTTCCGACACCGTGTCACCGAATGACAGGCAATGCAGCGCGAGGTCGCGCTCCACCGGCGCCGACGCCTGCGCGGGCCCCACGACCTCACCGGCGGCCCTGGCGAGCAACGACCGCAGGCGCACGCAGGCGTATTGCAGGTACGGACCCGTGCGCCCCTCGAACGCGACCATGCGCCCGGGGTCGAAGACATACCCCGAGAGACGATCCCCCGACAGATCGGCGAACTTCACGGCGGCGATGCCCACCTGGCGCGTGAGCGTCTCGCGTTGCGCACCGTCCAGGTCCATGCCGTAGCCGGAAGAGGAAAGGCGCTCCGCGGCGCGGGCGACGGCGTCGTCCAGCAGATCGGCCAACCGCGCCACGCCGCCCGAGCGCGTTTTGAAGGGTTTACCGTCAGGCCCGTTCACCGTGCCGAAACCGGCGTGCACCAGTTCGACATCGTGCGCGATGCCCGCCTTGCGTGCCGCGCGGAAGACCTGCTCGAAATGCAGTGCCTGCCGTTGATCGACGACGTATACGACACGCGCCAACCCGGGCACCGACGCACGAGCCTCGAGCGTTGCCAGATCGGTCGTCGCATAAAGGGCGGCGCCGTCGCTCTTTGCCAGCAGCAACGGCGGCACCGGCGAGCTGTCCGTGGGTTCGGCGACTTCAATGACTACGGCGCCCTCACTTGCTGTCGCGACACCGCACGACCGCAGCCGGGCGACCAGCGGCGCGATCGCATCCCGCACGTCGCTCTCGCCATCCAGAGCGTCGAAGCGCACGCCCAGCCGCTCGAAGTCGGCTGCCTGAGAGCTCAGGCTAAGCGCACGCAACGAACGCCATAACGCCGTGAGTCCCGGGTCGCCCGCCTGCAAGGCCGCCGTATCCGCGCGGGCTTCAGCCATCCGGCCAGGGTCCTCCCGGCACGCCGCGGCGGCTTCGGGATAGAGCCGTTCGAGTTCACGGAGCGTGACCGGCGCGGTCGCGGGAAACGGCGCCACCGCCTCGGAATCGAAGAACGCCAGGGTCGGGTCCGTGCGGCGTATCGCCGCGCTCAACATGCCCATCTGCAAGCCCCAGTCACCGAGATGCGCATCCGCATGCGTCGACCAGCCCAGTGCCGCATGAATCCGCCGCAGGCTCTCGCCAAGCACGAGGGAGCGCAAATGCCCGACGTGCAGCGGTTTCGCGACGTTGGGACCACCGAAGTCGAGCACGACGCGTCGCGCACGGCCTTCATCCGGGATACCCAGACGGTCATCCGCGGCCATGGCGTCAAGACCCTGCGCGATGAACGCGGCGGATAGCCGCAGGTTGATGAAACCCGGACCGGCAACGCTAACCTCGGCAAAAGCCGGTTCCTGGCGCAGGTACACGGCGATATCTTCCGCGATGGCGCGCCCCGTCCGGCCGACGAGCGCCGCGGCAGCAAGCGCGCCGTTGCACTGGAAATCGCCGAGGTCCGGGCGTGCGGCGGGCACCGCCCTGGCGAGAGCCACAGGCAGGTCGAGCGACAGGAAGGCAGCGGTAAGCAGGACGTCGATCCGCGACGCCGGGGACAGGCACATGGGTTTCTCCAGGGACGATGAAAGGCGGCGCATGGCGCGCCGTCGGCTCAGCTCAGTGCGAGCTGGGCGATTCGTCGTCGGAGAAGGATGCGCGGGGACATGCGCTTTGTTTACACGACACGGTGGGTCTTCGCAAGCCGCGAACGATACGCTGGGTATGCTCGTTTCAGACTGATACGGAGACTTCGCAATGAACTCAACCAAGCGGCCCGGCGCACATCGCGTCGTGATCGTCGGCGGCGGTGCCGCCGGCATCGAACTGGCCACCCGGCTGGGCAAGAGCCAGGCCTTCGATGTCGCGCTCGTCGACCGCGATTCCAGCCATTTCTGGAAGCCGCGGCTGCACGAGCTTGCCGCCGGCCTGCTGGGCGACGGCGAAGAAGCGGTGCCTTTTCTTGCGCACGCGCAGGCGCACGGTTATCGCTTCGAACCGGGGGCCCTGCTGGGCCTGAACGCCGCGGAAAAAACGATCGACCTCGAGGCGGTGCACCTGCCCAACACGGACGAGCTGATCCTGCCACCGCGGAGCCTGACGTACGACACCCTGGTGCTGGCGTTCGGCAGCCGCGTGAACGACTTCGGCACGCCTGGCGTGCTCGAGAACTGCGACATGCTCGACAGCCCGGCCCAGGCCATCGCGTTACGCCGCAAGATCCTGGCCCTCGCGCTGCGTAGCGCGGGCGACCCGGACAAGCGCATCCGCGTCGGCATCGTCGGCGCGGGCGCCACCGGTGTCGAGCTCGCGGCCGAGCTGCACCACGCCTTCAACGACATGCATCGCTATGGCGGACTGGATTCCGCCGCGAAACTCGACGTCACCCTGATGGATATGGCGCCACGCGTGCTGCCCGCCGTGGATCCGGACACGTCGGCTTCCGCGCAGCAGATCCTGGAGCGCATGAAGGTCAACCTGCGCCTTGGCGTCGGCGTCAACGCCGTCGAGTCGGACGCTTTCCACCTGTCCGATGGCAGCGTCATTCCCTGCGACATCAAGGTCTGGGCCGCGGGCGTCACCGGGCATGACATGGTCAAGGGCCTCGGCCATTTCGAGCTGTCGCGCGACCGGCGCATCGTCGTCGATGAGCACCTCGCGGCGAAGGGCGTCGAGGGTATCTACGCTCTCGGCGACTGCGCGTTCACCGCCACACCCGACGGAGGCAGCGTGCCGCCGACGGCACAGGCCGCGCATCAGCAGGCGACGTATCTGTCGGACGCGCTGATCAAGGTGTCGCGAGGCGAAACGCCCGCAGCGTTCGTCTTCCATTCGAAGGGGACGCTCGTCTCCCTCGGCGTACGCCAGGCGACCGGCGAATTGCCGTCGGGCCGCCATAAGTCGGTGATCCCGATGCGCGGCTGGCTGGCGAAGCTGGTGTACGTGTCACTGCAGCAGAGGCATCGCGCGACGCTGCACGGCTGGCCCCGTGCGACGGCACTGTGGCTGGCGGACTGGCTGCGGAACACGACGCTGCCTCCGGTGAAGTTGCACTGAGGCCAGCGGGCTTCGATGGCGGAGCCGACTTCCACCTGGGCCGGGCGGCCTGGGTGGAAGCCAGTCCTGCTGGCGGTGGCCGGATCCCTCAACTCACCCGAAGCACGTCACTTCACCGCGTGCTCCAGCGCCTCGAAGTCTTCCTGCGACAGCTCGATGCTCGCACCCTTGACGTTCTCCTCGAGGTGGCCCGGATCGCCGGTACCCGGGATCGGCAGCATCACCTTCGAACGCTTCAGCAGCCACGCAATAGCCACCTGACCGTCCGTCGCGCCGAGCTTCTTCGCGATCTTCGACAGCAGCGAGCCCTCTTTCGCCAGCTCACCCGCCGCCAGCGGGTACCACGGAATGAAACCGATGCCGTTTTTCTCGGCGTAGTCGAGCACCGCTTCGCTCTGGCGGTTACCGAGGTTGTAGAGGTTCTGCACCGTCGCGACCTTGAAGAATTTCGAGGCGGCTTCGATTTCCTCGACGTTGACCTCGGACAGGCCGACGTGGCGGATCAGCCCTTCGTTCTGCATGTCCCTGATCACGCCGAACTGCTCATCGCGCGGCACCTTCGCGTCGATGCGATGCAGCTGCCAGAGGTCGATGCGCTCGACGCCGAGACGGCGCAGGCTCATCAGAACGCACTGGCGCAGATATTCCGGACGGCCCAGCGGGGGCCAGACGTTGGGACCGTGACGCGTAAGGCCGCCCTTGGTCGCGATAACGAGGCCTTTGTACGGGTGCAGGACCTCGCGAATCAGATCCTCGCTGACGTAGGGGCCGTAGCTGTCCGCCGTGTCGATGAGGTTGACCCCGAGTTCGGGAAGCTTCGCCAGCGTGGCCCGCGCCTTGGCGGGATCCGCCGGGTCGCCCCAGATGCCCTTGCCGGTGATACGCATGGCGCCGAAACCGAGGCGATTGACCTCGAGATCACCGCCGATGCTGAACGTGCCGCTTGCTGCTGCGTTGGGGGTTGTCATCGTATGACTCCATGAGTGGAACGAGGAAAGTCACAGACACACATTGGTACGCGATGAGACGTTTAAAGGGCGTGGTGGCGGCTCAGTCACCGTCGAGGTGCCGCGCGATGGCTTCCATGAAGGGCTCGGCATCGGCAAGGCCCCCACCCGCCCCCAGCGATTCTTCCAGCCCCTCGGCGATGCCCGCGATCGCCACCATGCCGCAGACCAGCGCGGCCCCTTTCACGCGATGGACGTGATGCAGCGCTCGGGCGAAGTCGCCCCGCTCGAGCGCATCGCAGGTCAGCGCAAGATCGTGCCGGGTCTCGTCACGAAAGGCGGCCTGCATGGCGGGCGTGGGGGAAACCGCCTGCTCCGCCATGGGCGAGACGGGACCGGCCAGCGCCGATTTCAGCGCATCCAGCGAAAGCGGCTTTCCCAGCACGATGTCGATGCCGCTCTCCGCGCAGCGGCGTACATGGTCGCTGCCCTGATTGGCCGAAATGGCGATAAAACGGGTGGGAGTGACGCGAGCCTCGGCCTCTCGCGCGCGTAATTCGGAAGCGATGTCGTAACCCTGCATGTCGGGCAACTCGCAGTCCAGGAGAACGCCCACGAAGCGCCCGGGCACGAAACGGTCGATAGCCGCCTGGCCATGATCCACGGCTTCGGTGGCGTAACCGAGGAACTTGAGCTGGGCAACGATGATCTGCCGGTTGGCCGGGTGATCCTCGACCAGCAGCACGATGCCGCCCGGTTCGCCGCATATCGACGTTTCGGCGGCTGGCGACGGTGGTGACGAGGTCGTGCGGGGCACCAGACTCGTCGGCAAGGTGACGCGGACGGCCGTACCCACGCCCGCTTCGCTGTTGAATTCGAGGGTGCCACCCAGGTTGGTCGCGATATCCCTGCAGATCGCCAGGCCGAGGCCACTGCCGCCAAGACGGACGTCGAGACGCCCACGCACCTGGGCGAACGGCTTGAACAGCTGACGCTGCCGGTTCGCGGGGACACCGATACCCGTGTCGAACACCTCGATCAGCAGGCGACGCACCCCGTCTTCGTTTTCACCGGCACCCTGCCAGAGAGCGATTCCCACGTGGCCGCGCTCGGTGAACTTCACCGCGTTGGCGAACAGGTTTTCCAGAAGCTGCCTGACCCGGACTTCGTCGACCAGCAGCCACGGCAAGGGCCCCATCGGCAGATCCAGACGCACCGCGAGGCTCTTGGCCTCGATCGCCAGCCGCTGTGCCTCGATCGCGTCACGCGCGATCGCCTGCACGTCGCAGGGCACCGGGTCCGGGGTGAAACCCTCAACTTCCGAGCGCGTGTAATCGAGGGCGCTCTTCAGAAGGTTCTGCAGGTTCCGGCTGCTGACCTGTGCGATCGCCATGAGGTCACGCTGGGGCCCATCCTGAGGTTCGCGTGCCATGAGGTCGATCGACGACGTGACCGCGTTCACCGCGTTGCGCACTTCATGACTCATCACCGCGAGCAGCATGGTCTTCTGCTGCTCGCCGCGACGGGACGCCAGCTGCGCACGGCGCATCTGCCAGAGCGCGAAGACCAGCGCGGCTATCAGTGCGACACCCAGACCCAGCTCGCCGCGAAACGCCGAGAGCACCTGCGACACGGTGGGCTGACGCAGATACGCCGTCTCGAGCCACCGCTCGATCACCGCCATGTTGTCCGCCGAGGACAGCCCGCGCATGCTCTGCTCCAGAATGGCGAGCAGCTCGGGCTCGTCGCGCTGGACGGCGACGCGGACCGACACCGCCATCTCCGGCACCGTCCCCGCCACGCGAAGGCTCATGGCGTAATCGCGGCGCACGATCGGGTAATAGGCCACGTCCACACCGATCGCCGCATCGGCCACGCCGCTCTCGACGGCGGCCAGGACCTGATGGATATCGGCCAGGGGAAGCCGGGTGATGGAGGGATGCTCGCGCTCGAGCCACGCCTCGTACTGGCCTCCGCCCTTGAAGGCCACCGTGCGCCCCTGCAGATGCCAGAGGTCCATTTCGGCGGGTCCGACCGTCCGCGTTACGATCAGCGTACGACCGACATAGAAAGGCGACGACAGCAGCGCCGAGCTGCCCAGATCGGCGGTGAGCAGGCGATCGGCGGTGGACGGCAGCACATCGACCCGATGCGCCCTGAATGCGGCGACCGACTCCGCCCAGGAGCGCGTGCGTACCGGCTCGAAGCGCATGCCCGCCTTACGCGCCGCAAGCGCGAGGTACTCCGTCACCAGGGGGTTCGCTTTGCCGGCACCGATCTCGGCGCCCTGCTGAGGATCCAGGGCGATGCGCAGCACGGGGTGCGCTTTCACCCAGCGCGCGCGCGCCTCCTCGTCCGGCACGTCCTGGGCGACCGCCACCGCTGCGACCATGCAGCCAACCAGCATCCATGCGAAACGGCGCATCACGGCGGCTGGTTCGCCAGCGCGCGGATGTGTTCCTTCAGGCTGTGAAACTCACTGTCCGAGCGGACGCCGAGTTTCTGGTACGCCGCCGACTTCTGTGCGCTGATCGTCTTCATGCTACGGCCGAACTTCACCGCGATCTGCGTCACGCCCAGTCCGTCGAGCAGGCAGCGGACCACCTCCCACTCGCGCAGCGACAGCTGCTTCCCCGTCTTGCTGCCCGCGGCGCCCTCGCCCGGTATGCCGACACGCTGCGGCGGCCGGTAGACGCCACCCGTCATCACCACGTCGATCGCGTGGATGATCTCCGAGGGATCCTGGCTTTTCGCCACGAAGCCATCCGCGCCGGCCTGAAGCAGGTTGCGCACGATCAGGCCTTCGTCATGCGCCGAGACGATGAGAATTTTCATGCGCGGGTACGCCTTGCGCAGCAGCCGGATCAGCGCGACACCATCGAGATCGTCGAAAGCCAGCGAATAGTCGAGCAGCACGACGTCCGCAGGCGTCTCGGCCAGCAAGGCACGGAAAGGCCGGCTGCTCGAAAAGCTGCCGAGAATCACGATGGAGGGGGACGTCTCCAGTTGCGCGACCAGCCCTTTGAGGACGAGCGCATGGTCGTCCAGTAAGGCCACGCGCACCGAGCCCAGATAGCTTCGCGCGGACATGAGTGGACCAGATGGGGAGAGGCTTGTAGTCATACGCCCACCGATACGTAGTGGGACCGACGGCAAGATATCGCGGCGACCGAGCCTTGTAAACGCTTGCTTCACACGTCAATCGACGTCGCGCTAGCCCTACGTTCAGGCATGGTGCCATCGGCCATTCGTCCACCCACGTAAGCCATACAGGCAAGGCGAAGGCGCGTTGCTAACCTTATCTGGCCTCGTTCCGCGGGGTTTCCGGGCCATCAGGGGAAAGACGCGTATGGACATCGTTAGCCGCAGACAGGCCGGTAGCGCCGTACACGAGGCGTCGGCCGAAGCTCGCCCCTATTCCGACGCGGAGACCGCGCCACCACGCGCGCTGGCTACCGCCCGCATCGGCGTGGTCGGCCTCGGCTACGTCGGTCTCCCGCTGGCAGTCGAATTCGGCAAGCAATACGCAACCCTCGGTTTCGACATCCATTCCCGCCGCATCGATGAACTGCGCGCCGGTTGCGACGTCACGCTGGAAGTCGACGCGGGCGAACTGGCGGCCTCGAAGCGCCTGCGCTTCTCGGACGCGCTGGATGAACTGGCCGATTGCGACATCTACATCGTGACCGTCCCGACGCCGATCGACGACGCGCGTCGCCCCGACCTCGCACCACTGCGCCGTGCCAGCGAAACATTGGGCAAAGTTCTCAAGCGCGGCGACATCGTTGTCTACGAGTCCACGGTGTATCCCGGCTGCACGGAAGAGATCTGCGTTCCCATTCTCGCCGCCGTGTCGGGCCTCGTCTTCAACAAGGACTTCTTCGTCGGATACAGCCCGGAACGTATCAACCCGGGTGACAAGACACACCGAGTGACCAGTATTCTCAAAGTCACGTCGGGTTCGACGCCGGAAACCGCGGATACCGTCGACGCGCTGTACCGCTCGGTCATCACCGCCGGCACGCACCGCGCGAGTTCGCTCAAGGTCGCCGAAGCCGCCAAGGTCATCGAAAACACCCAGCGCGATCTGAATATCGCCCTGGTCAACGACCTGGCCATCCTGTTCAACAAACTGGGTATCGACACGCTCGAAGTCCTCGAAGCGGCCGGTACCAAGTGGAATTTTCTGCCGTTTCGCCCCGGCCTGGTCGGTGGGCACTGCATCAGCGTCGATCCGTATTACCTGACCCACAAGGCGCAACAGGTAGGCCACCACCCCGATGTGATCCTGGCAGGTCGCCGCACCAACGACGGCATGGGTCCGTATATCGCCAGCGAGCTGGTCCGTCTGATGGTCCGCAAGGGCATCAACCCCGTGCAGGCGCGCGTGCTGATCCTGGGCCTCGCCTTCAAGGAAAACTGCCCCGACCTGCGCAACACACGCGTGGTCGACATCGTAGGCGCACTGGATAGCTACGGCGTGCACGTCGACGTACACGATCCCTGGGTGCGGGCCAGCGAGGCGCGGCACGAATACGGAATCACCCCGGTCGACGTACCTGAGGCGGGCAGCTACGACGCCGTCCTGGTCGCGGTCGGCCACAAGGAATTCATCGCATGGGGCGCGGAAGGCATCCGCGCGTTCGGCAAGCCGGCCTCCGTCGTCTACGACGTCAAGTACGTACTGCCGCGGGACGCGGTGGACGGGCGCCTGTGACCACGAGACGGCATCCATGAGAGTCCTCGTCACCGGCACCGCGGGCTTCATCGGCTCCCACCTCGCCTTACGGCTCCTCGCGCGGGGCGACGAGGTGATCGGGCTGGACAACCTGTCGGACTACTACGACGTGGGGCTGAAGCAGGCACGTCTGCGACGCTTCGCGGACGACCCGGGCTACACCCATATCCACGCCGATCTCGCCGACCGCGACGCGGTGGAAGAAATCTTCGCCACCTACCGCCCGCAACGCGTCGTCAACCTTGCGGCACAGGCAGGCGTACGTTACGCCGCCACCAATCCGCACGTGTACATGTCCAGCAATGTCACCGGCTTTCTGCATGTACTGGAGGGCTGCCGCCATCACGACGTGGAACATCTCGTGTTCGCGTCGACCAGTTCGGTCTATGGCGCCGACACGCGGATGCCGTTTTCCGAGCATCAGCCGACCGAGCACCCGCTGACCCTGTATGCCGCGTCGAAGAAAGCCAATGAGCAGATGGCGCACAGCTACGCGCATCTCTATGGCCTGCCCTGCACGGGCCTGCGCTTTTTCACGGTGTACGGCCCCTGGGGCCGACCCGACATGGCGCTGTTCCTGTTCACCAAGGCCATCCTGGCGGGCGAGCCGATCCGGGTGTTCAATCACGGGCACCACAAGCGCAGCTTCACCTACGTGGACGACATCGTCGAGGGGATCCTGCGCACGCTCGATCAGCTGCCCGGCAGGAACGAACAGTGGTCGGGCGATCGCCCCGACCCGGGCAGCAGCGGCGTCGCGCCCTACCGCATCTACAACATCGGCAACGAGAAGCCGGTGGAGCTGCTGCAGTACATCCACACGTTGGAAGAGTGTCTCGACCGAAAGGCACGCATGGAGATGTTGCCCTTGCAGGCCGGCGACGTACCCGACACCGAAGCCAATGTCTCGGCGCTGGTGCAGGCCACGGGGTACGCGCCGCGGGTGGATGTCCGCTCCGGCGTCAGACATTTCGTCGACTGGTACCGCGCGTATTACCGGGCCTAGCGCGGCTACGAAGACTTTCCAACGCGACGCGACATTCCTGGGAGATGCGCCGTGCTCATCGATTACCTCGACCCGTCGGCACCTGCCGATCTTCAGGCGGACCTGTGCGTCATTGGCGCGGGACCGGCCGGTATCGCCATCGCGCAGTCCTTCATCGGGTCGTCGATCACCGTCTGCCTCGTCGAGGGCGGCGGCCTGATGGGTGAGGATCGCAGCCAGGACCTCTACAACGGCCGCTCGGCCGGCGACATGCCTTTCGATGCCGGCACCTCGCGCATGCGCGTGTTCGGCGGCAGCTGCACCCTGTGGGGTGGCGGCTGCATACCGCTCGGCGACGACGACATGGCCCCGCGCGACTGGGTGCCCGGGAGTGGGTGGCCGCTGCGCTACGCCGAGCTGACACCCTGGTACGAGAAGGCGCGAGCCTTCTGTCACATCGACGCGTCGTACCGTTTCGGCCAGGGATCGTTCGAGGGGCCGGTGGCACGCAAGCCGCTCGACCTCGATCCCGACGTGATGACCAACTACATCTTCGCGCGGAGTCCGATCCTGTTCGGGGAAGCCTACCGCGAGCCGCTCGGCCAGGCGGCCAACATCACCGTTCTGCTGCATGCCAACGTGATGGAGCTGCGTTCCAACGACACGGCGAGCCACGTGACCGAGGCGCGCATCGGCTCGCTCGACGGCCGCCGTGGCCGTATCCGTGCGCGGCGTTACGTCCTTGCCGCTGGCGGCATCGAGAATGCGCGCATCCTGCTGCTGTCGGACAGCGTGGCGACCGGCGGCCTGGGCAACGACCGCGATCTGGTCGGACGGTATTTCATGGATCATCCCAGCGGCACGCTCGGCAGCATCCGCTCCGACACGCCCGACCGGCTCACGCGGCCCTACGAGCGCACCATCGGCAAGGCACGGGCACCGGTGTCTCCCGAGATCGGCTTGTCGATGGCGGCCCAGAAACGTCACGAAACCCTGAACGGCCGCGTGCACCCCTTCGCGGTGGAAGGCGAGGTACCGCGCGGTATTCGCGCCCTGCGCGATCTTCGCGCCGCCTTACGTGGTCCCGTACGCGACGAAGGCTCGCTGCTCCAGGCCCGTCTCAACGCCGCGCTGCAGAACGGGCCCGGTGGCGCGGTCGCCGTCTCACCGCAGAACCTCGCGCTAAGCACGATGCGCCTCGGCCTGCATATCGGCGACATCGTCCGGGCGGTCGCCCAGAAGGCGAACGACCGCCCCACAGTCCACAGCGACCGCGTCGCCCTGGTCGGCTTCTTCGAGCAGGCGCCCAACCGCGACAGCCGGATCACCCTGGATACGAGCCGCGACGCGCTCGGATTGCGACGGGTGAGCGTGGACTGGCGACTCACCGACCTGGACCGACACACGTATCGCACGCTCACCGTGCTGACCGGCGACCGGCTGGCCCATGCCTGCGACGGCCGGTTCGAACCGGCCGCGTGGGCGATCGATCCCGCTCTGCCACCGGATGTACATGGCACGGCGCACCACATGGGTACCACACGCATGGCGAACGATCCGGCTCAGGGTGTCGTCGACCCGAACGGCAAGGTGTTCGGCGTCGGCAATCTCCATGTCGCGGGGAGCTCGGTCTTCCCCACCGGCGGCTGGGCGTTTCCGACCTTCACGCTGATCGCGCTGAGTCTGCGTCTTGCCGGTCAGTTGCGGACCTTGCTGCAAGCCTGCGAAACGGGCGGACTCGGATAGCCGGATGACCGCACTGGCCCACGCGCCCCCAAGGGACACCCTCTCCGGTCGGGTCGTAGCGCGCCTTGCCGACATTGGCTTCGATGCGCCGCGTGCCGACCAGGCCTGTGTCCTCGTGTTCGACGCCCTCGCTCTCCGCGACGAGGTGTGCGATGCCAACGCCCTGCTCGACCGGAGCGAACGGGCGCGGGCACTTCGCTTCCACTACCCCCGCGATCGCGACGTCTACGTTCTTGCGCATGCCGTGTGGCGTATCGTGCTCGGCGAGTGCCTGCGCCTGGCGCCATCGGACGTGCCGCTGGCACGCACCGCCGATGGGCAGCCCCGCCTGCCCGGCACCGCGTTGTCGACCAGCCTCAGCCATAGCGGCGATGTGGTGGCGCTGGCGGTCTCGCCGGCGGCGACGATCGGCGTCGACATCGAGACGTACCCTCCGCGCGTGGATCTGGACACGCTGATGCCGGTGTTCTGTACCCGAGCGGAAATCGCACAGCTGTCGGTTCTCGACGATGTCGCGAGGCGCTGGGCACAGATGGAACTATGGACGCGGAAAGAAGCGCTGCTGAAAGCCTTCGGTGTCGGACTGTTGACCGATCCCGCCACGACACCGGCGCCCGCGACGCATCTTCTGCTCCCGCCCCCGGAGGCGGCGCACTACCCGCCCTGCATCACGCGCAACCTCGAGGGCTGCGATCGCTGGATCGCGGCCCTTGCCGCTCCGCCGGCAATCCGGGACATTCGTCTGCACACGCTGTAACGATGACGTTACACACGGCCATACGGCCTAGCCGCGTCACGACCGGAAGTGCAATCGACACTCCCGGCGCACATGCCTAGCCTTCCGTCATCGGCACGTCGACACGCGGCGTGCAAGGGGAACACGATGATTCGTTTGCTTCGACAGCCGATCGTACGCTGGCTCACCCTGATGGGTGGATGCGAGCTGCTCCTGCTTGCCGCGTCGCTCAACGTCGCCACGTACATCCGCTTCGCACCGTCACCGGACGACCTCGAAGCATCGATGCAGATGCTTACCGCACGCGCGGTGATGTTCGCGCTGGTCATCTTCCTCGGCATGGCGGCACTCGGCGAATACCGGTCCACGTTGCGCATGAGCTGGCGAGGTCAGCTGGCGCGACATGCCATCGCCTTCGCACTGGGCGGCCTGGTGCTTGTGGTCGGTTATTACGTGGTACCGCAGGCGTACGTGGGACGCGGCGTGCTCGGCATGGCGCTGGCGATGGGCTTTATCGCCACGGCCGCGTTTCGTGCGCTTTTCATGCGTCTGGTCGAGCTGGAAGCCCTGAAACGGCGTGTGATCGTGCTGGGCGCCGGACAACGCGCGGCGCAGATCCATAATCGCATGCGCCGCCGCTCGGATCGTCGAGGCTTCTGCCTGCTCGGATATGTGCAAGGGCCCAACGAAAACGTCCTGGTGCCCGCCGAACTGCTGCTCGACACACGTGAGTCACTGGCAGGCTATGCGCGCCGTGTGAAGCTTGACGAAATCGTCGTCGGCGTGGACGACCGGCGTGGCAGCCTGCCCATGGACGACCTGCTGGCCTGCCGCCAGCTCGGCGTGCAGATCACCGATCTCACCACGTTTGTCGAGCGCGAAGCCGGTCGTGTGCAGCTGACCATGCTCGATCCGTCCTGGCTGGTGTTTTCAGGCGGCTTCAACGCGTCGCCTTTCGCGCTCTTCGTGAAACGCGCGTTCGACATCGGTGCATCGCTGACGATCGCCCTGCTCTGCTGGCCGATCATGCTGGCGGTGGTCGCAGCCATCCGCATTGAGTCCGGTCGCGGGCAGCCGATCCTCTATCGCCAGGAGCGGGTCGGCGAGCGCGGTCGTGCTTTCTGGCTGTACAAGTTCCGCAGCATGCGCACCGATGCGGAGATGGACGGCGTGGCACGCTGGGCGAAGAGCAACGACGATCGCGTGACGCGCGTGGGCCGCATCTGCCGCAAGCTTCGTTTCGACGAGCTGCCGCAGCTGTGGAACGTGATCCGTGGCGACATGAGCATCGTGGGCCCGCGACCCGAGCGCCCGCAGTTCGTCTCGGACCTGGAAACCAAGATTCGCTATTACAGCTTGCGGCACAGTATCAAACCGGGCCTGGCGGGCTGGGCGCAGCTCAGCTATCCCTACGGAGCTTCCGAAGAAGATGCTGCCGAGAAGCTGAAATACGACCTGTTCTACGTGAAGAACCACAACCTCTTCCTCGACATGGTGATCCTGATCGAGACGGTGGAGGTGGTGCTGTTCGGCCGTGGTGCGCGTTAGTGACGCGGGCGCGGGCTCTCGCTGTGCAGACCGCGAAGTGGCGAGCTGTACCAGTCACTGACCGCGTGGTTGTCGAAGCGGACCCAGGAGGGTTCGTATTCCCAGCGACCGTCCGCGCGTTGCGTGGGTTCGCCCTCGAGTGCGATGACTTCGTCTTCGCTCATGCCCAGCGACAACGGTCCGCTGACCGCAAAGGCGGAGTTCGCCGCCGGTACGCCGGTCGTTCGAACGGTGGCCGCTTCCGTGTTGTCTTCTGCGTCGGGTTCGCTGGCAGCGGGCATCAGCGACCAGGCGAGCACCGCGACGCCGATCGCGCCGATCGCGAGCCACCACCAGGCGCCCAGCGGTCGCCGTGGCAACGACTCCGTATCGGCGATCACCGTGGTGGCCGGCGTACCGTCCTCGATCGCGGCAGCGGGTTCCGGTGTCGCGACGGCTACGCCTGGCAGCGGTGCGCCCCCCGGCAGACGGCCATGCCGCCGATGGAATTCCATGGCCGCGCCATACTGCCTGGTAAGCCGTTGCAGGCGACGTGCCGCCAGCGCGTCGGCATGCCCGTCGGCACGGCGGTCCGGATGCCACTGTGCGACATGGCGCCGGTAGGCTTGCTTGAACTCGGGCAGCGAGCACCCAGGCTCCAGCCGGAGCCGTGTGTAGAGATCCAGAAAATCGGTTTCGTCCGCCACCGTCGAGCTCCCTTCGCTCCGCAGCCAAGAGCGTGGCGCAGCAACCATGGCGTGACAAGTACAACTTATGGAGAATACGCATGCGCCTGCCCCATCGCGTCGCCTTCCCCGCGACGCTGCTGCTCGTCCTGAGCAGCGGCGCCGTCACCGCCGCCGACATGCCGCCCACGTTAGGCGCGCACGTTTTCCTCGGCCAGGGCGAAGGTCTCGGGGTTACCCCCGCGACCACGGCGCCGGTCGACACGCAGGTCAGTGGAAGCGTGTTCATCGCGTTCAACGCGGGGTATGCCAGCAACGATGCCACGCCGCGCGATACCTACGGAAACCGTTGGAAGCCCCTGGGCCGGGCGCAGACCTACGCGAACTACGGTGACCGGTTCACGGTACAGGGCTATGTCGTCACCGACGGCAAAGGCGGCGCGTCGCATTCGGTATCGATCGACAAACGCGGCGAACCCCGCGGCGAACTCTCCCTGCCCTTCGTCGAAGTACGTCACGGCACACGCGTGGCTGCCGTCGCACGTTCCTACGCCGATGGCGCCTTGCAGGTAGCCAGCGACACCGTAACGGTGAACGGACCCGCCACATTGCTGGCGTTCTGGTGGGGCGACGGTGGCGTCAAGCGCATGACCGTGAGTCCGGGCGACGGCTTCCAGCTGATCGATGCCTTCGTCACGTTGCCCGACGAGAGCGGCGTGCAGGGAGCGGTGGCATGGCGACAGGTGGAGACCGCGGGCACCTACCGTGTGCACTGGACCGTGGCACCGGTTCAGGGCGCGGCGTTGTGGCTGATCGCCATCCAGTGACGGCGTTTTACCGTCCGGATCCGGACAGTGAAAAACGGCAAGTCGGATGCAACCTCGCGACCCCGCTGAAGTGCCCCGGCGCGGTGTCCGCGAAGACGGCAAGACTTGCGCCGAGGTGTCCGGAACCGGACGTTCGCCCCTACAACCAAAGACCTATTTTTATAGCCAGAACAAAGAGATAGCCTGACCCCTCGATACCACTGAACCGCTGCGAGTGACATGTGACATAGGACGTGCACGAAGCACGTCCGCGCAAGCCGGAAGGATGGCGACGATGTGCAGGGATGCGCAGGGCGCGGGGCATCACGAAGAGGCGACGGACGCCGGGTGGCTCGTCAGCGGTTTAGCGGTATCGAACTGGGGAACCGCAATACTTCCACGGCATGTCGTCAACGCGACATGCCGTGGTCTTTTGTGGCCGCGCGTCAGAACGACACGCGGACACCGACGTTGCCGGCCCAGCCGCGCATGCCGTAGCTGCCGACGAAGTGCTGGTAGGTGCCTTCGCCATACAGTTGCACATGTTCACCGAGCTGGCTGACCGCACCCGCGGCAACACGATACGCATTGCCCACACGACCCGAGCCGAAGCGGTCGCCCGTGTTGAATGCTTCGCTGGAGACGTCCACGCCCGGATCGCCATGGCTCGTATGTGTCAGGTCCAGGCTGGCATAGGGCATGAATCGCGGCTGCGCCGTCCGGGTAATACGACCGCCAAGCGTGGCGCTGGTCTGCTTCGCCGTGCCCAGTTGGACCTCAAGTCCATCGGTGTCGCTGAAGTCCCGGAAGTTCAGCTGTTGGTGCTTCAGCTGGAACCGCGGCTCCACCGTCCAGTCGCCACCGATCGCGATCGGCAGACCCGCCTCGATCGACGTGGTCCAGCCGTGCGCGCGGAGATTGCCGACATCGGAGCCGCGCAGATCCGTACCTACATCGCCGCGGTACCGCGTGGCGCCGATGACGCCGTCTACCCAGAAGCCGTTGCCGTGCTGCCAGGTGATCCAGCCGGATACGCCATTGGCATGGTATTTCGCGCTGCTGTTGCCATCGACCGCGTTGGGGGTAACGCGCGTGGTTCCCTTGTCGGCGGCCCAGCCCGCACGCAGCGAACCATTGTCGCCATCCAGCGCGATCAGGCTGCCGCCGAGCTGCAGCGCATTGATCTGCTGATCGAAGTCGTAGCCGTAACGCTGAAACGACAGGTTGGAGCTGTAGCGCAGCTGGCCACCGAGGTAGCGCGCGAATACCTCGCCCCCGACCGGGTTGTCCGATGCGCCCTGGCGAATGTCGCCGAGCCGCTGGTGCAGACCGTCGTTCATCATGTCGCCATAGGTGAGCAGCGCGGCCGGGGCGGAGAGATAGGAAGGCAGCTGCGGAGCCACGGCGAATCGCTCACGCGGGGTTTCGGGGATACCGGGGTCGCCGCCGTCGCCCGGAATACCGGGATTCTCGGGATTGCCCGGGTCGCCGCCATCGCCAGGACCCGGACCACCCGGATCCACGGGTGTACAGCCTCCTTCGCACACCACCTGGTTGGCGAGACGGTAGTCCCAGTTCAAGGGTGCACCACCAAGCTGGTTCTGCGCCGCATCGGCCTGCCCGGGGCCGAACGCGTGCAGGGTGTACTGGAATGCACCGACGGCGACGTAGCCCCCGCGAAGCCTGAACGCATCGGCCCGCGAAGCGCCGCCCACCTGCACCAGTGAAATGCCCTCGTCAGCTTCGATCACCCCGTTGCCGTTGGTGTCGGTAGCGGCGCCGACGCCGCCCGGCGTCACAACGATATCGGTCACGCCCGTCGTGGTCACGTTACCCAGGATCAACAGCCGGTCCGTCTGCTGATGGGACGAAGCGCCGCCCTCATTCAGGAGGACGTTGAGCCCGATGGTGCCGCCGCTCCCCGAGAAGTCGCCGCGCACGGTCGTGCTTCGATAGGCCGCGCCGCTGACCGGCGTAAAGGATGCGCTGCCACCGTTCAGGGCCAGCGAAGCGATCGTCGAATTTCCCGTCGAGGCCCACTCGGTGCCCGATGCCAGCGTCATCGTCGCGTCGCCCGTCACGCTACCGGTAAGCGTCGCCGCATTGGTCAGCGAAACGTCCGCGGAGGCACTCCCCGCCAGCTGGAAGTCACCGGCGATTCGACTATTGTCCAGATGGATGGTCGCGTGCGTCCCGTCGTTCATGCCCAGCGCGACGCCGTTGGCACCTTCGAGCGATGCGCCGTTACGCAGAATGATCGTCGGATCGACTGGCGTGTCATCCTGACTGAACACCTGGATGGCGCTGCCGCCCAGGCCACGTACCGTGGAGCCGTCCACGATGAGCGTGCTGCCGACGGAGGGCGCGTAGACAGCGCGCGTTGTCGTGACATGCAAGCCCTGACCTTGCCCCTGCACCAGACTGCCGTCGGTCAGTGTCAGGCTGCCGTTGTACATCGCGATACCGGCGGAACCGGCACCCTGCCCGATGAACCGGGTGGCCGAAGCGTCAATGACACCGTTACCCGCGATACTGGCGGCGTAGTCGTTTCCGTTGATGACGCTGCGTGCGACGGACACGTGCGCCGCCATGCCCTTGCCTTCGGGCAGGTTGCTTTCCGCCAGCAGGAGGCCTCGCTGGAAGCGACCCGTCGTCCCCGGGGAAATCGTGGAATCGGTGATCGTCAGATTCGATCCATTGTATCCATCCACGCCCACGCCCGACGCGGACGCGATCGTCGAGCGGTCGATAACGAGCGTACTGTATGTCGTATGCACGGCACCGGCGGTCGATCCATTCAACACACGCAACGTACCGAAAGCCCGCACATTGAAGACCTCCGGCGAGGCGTTCTCGTTGTCGAGCACGACGGTCTGACCCGCGCCGACATCGCGCGCGATCGCATAGGAGGACGTCGAAAGTGCCGCGACGATCGCGGCCGAAAGCGTCGCGCGGCGCGCAACTCGGGACAAAGTGCAATGCATGGCGTTTTCCTGCTTCGGAACCAAGACAAGGAATCGACGGCTATAGAGCCAGACGACGGACGCGGCGGACACAGGTCGACGCCACGAGAGAGGGCATTACAGCCACTCGCGGCCGACCTCGCTATTGGGCGTGGTCCTAAAAGTGGATGCGGTGTGGTACGGCCCTCCCAGCCTTTCCGATCTCGTTGCGATGACCGGGCGCGGTTCCGGCGCGTGATCCGGCAAGAGTCGCATCCTTATCGACGCAGGCGTACACGCGATGTGAAACGCACAGGGCTTTGTCACCTGGCTTCGCACATTGCCGATTCCGGACATGCTGCGCCTACAACGTCCGGACTATCGAAGCCGCATGACGCGGCGGAGTACGCTCGATGACGTGCCATCACCGAAATCACAGGAGTGATACGAAATGCAAGGAAAGCCACAAGGGAAAGCCACCCGTCGCGCGCAGCTTGTGACCAGCGCGGCTCCCGCATCGGTCGATCCCCAGGCGGAAGACATCGATCTTCCCACGGAAGTGCCCGATGCGCTGCCCAACCACAAAATTCCTCGCGCCAAGATGCTGGCGCCACTCAAGATCAGCTGCAAATTGTGGCCCGAATCGAAACCGCTGGACCGCTACAGCGTCATGTTTGTCGACGAGGAACTCACCTTTGTGGACCTTCCCTCGGCTCCACCGTACCCAGACCCCATCGAACTCTACGTGTCCAAGGAGTTCATGGATGCTCTCCCCGAGGGGGCCGTCTCGCTGATTCCGCTGCGCATAAAAGTCAATACGGTGCTCGGCATCGACTACCTCTATAAGGGCACCGATGTCATTTTCGATAAGCAGCCACCGGGCGGCGATCTGCCGCCTGCGATCGATTTCGATGAGGACATCGACAATAACGGCCTGACACTCGCCAAGTTGCTCGGTGAGCTCGGTGGTGTGCTCGAAGGTACGATCCCCAGCTACGAATTTCAGGAGGAAGGCGACACCATCAACCTCTTCATGAAGCTTCGTAGTGACGGCATTCAGATTGACGCCGGAACCGTCGTCACCACGAGTAAAAGCAGTGGCACGAAGGTCACCTACGACCGTACGGTACTCGAGAAGGTCGATGGGGCCGGTATTGTCGATTTTTACTATGCCGCGACGGACGACGTCGGCAATCAACACGGGCCGGCTCCCGGAACCCCGGTCAACATGCTGATCAAGGACGCTCCGGAGACTGTTCCGGCACCGCTTGTCCCCCGCTTCGACCCCGAAGACGACAAGCTGATCACCGATCCCGACGCTCGACCCGCCATGGTGATTCAGATTCCCAGGTACACGCCAACGCCTAAGGAAGGCGATTACTTCATCGTCAGTGTCGGCGACCAAAGCGTCGTCACCAGCCCGCTGAAGGCTTCAGACATCGGCAACGATCCGTTACTCGAGCTGGGTTTCCCTTACACGCTGCTGTTTCCGTCCACCGGCGATGGCACCCCGCCCGCACCGATTTTCACCGCCGATGTCCGTTATCAGGTCATGCGAAGCGGTCTGTCGAGTCCGTCCGAGATCAAACCGGTGGACTTCGATCTTTCATTGCCCGGCAATCCCGACCCCAATCCTGACCCGCTGCCGAACCCGGAGCCAGGCCTGCCTGACAATCCCAACGAGAATCTGCAACGGCCTACCCTCAGGGGTGAGAGCGGCGCGGACAACGATCTTCCGGCGGACGATGCCGAGAAGGACGCTACCGGCATCGTGCCCTGGCTCGACCTTTCCGCTACGCCGGTGGCAGCGTTCAAGGAAGGCGATGTCATTCAGCTCTACATCGATGCGAAAGACGGCGGCGCCGTGGGTGCCGCACGCACCGTTACCGGCGACGACGTCACCAAGGCTGCCGATCTCAAGATCACGGTTGAGCGTGCCGACCTCCAGAGCCATTCCGGCGCGCACCAGTTTTATTACGGTGCGACCCGCATCCTCGAGAGCGGCGAGGAAGTCACGGCGTTCTCCCCGTCGCAGGCCATCAACATCAAGACGGCCGGCGAACTGCCCGGAGGAGGCACGCTTTATGCCGCCACCTTCGTGAAGGCCGCGGGCAGGCGGGCGTATGGCATCAACATTGACGACGCCCGAAACGGGACACCCGTGCGCATTCGCCTGGACCAGACCAATGTCGGCGAAGGGGATACCATCGCGTGGGAATTCGTGGGAACGCCGGATGTCGGCACGCCGGGAGCGCCGACAAGCGACAGCGGATCGCACATCATCACAAAGAACGATCTCGTCGAAAGAGACGACAGTTCGCTTCCCAAGCCACCGGCAAAATCGATCACGGAGAAGCGTGCTTTCGTCGACATCATGCTGGCCCCGGGCGTTCTTCTGCCCGTCAATTTCGGTCACGGTTATTTCGACTATACGATCGAAAACCAGGCCGGCGAGGTAGACGCCGTTCAGGACAACGTGCTGATGGACGTACGCACGGGAAACTGATGCGGTACGAGCGACGGTGGATCAAGGAGGTTCCATGCAAACCGAACACGAACACCCGGATTCACCGCGGCTCGACGACGGTGGTGCCGCCACGCACGCGATCCTGCCAGATGCGGCGCCACCTCCCCCGCTCATTCACGAGGTCGACGCCAACGGCGGCCTCGGGTACGACCTGGTGGGCCCTAACGCGGCGGGAAGCATTGGCGTGATCGTCGGCCCGTGGGACGGCTTCGTCGATGGAGACATCGCCCGTATCCGCTGGGGCGGCACGACGGGACCGGTCGTCGGGAGCCGGCTCATCAACGCCGAGGACAACGGCAAGGCCATTCCGGTCACCGTTCGTGCTTCGGCCATCCATGCCATCGGCGCCGGCACCTTCGATGTAGTGCACGAAAATGTGGGCGCATCGGGGACGGTGGTTTACTCACCCTCCCTGTCGGTCGAAGTCAAACTGAGCGTCCCGGGCGGCCTCGACCCCGACCCGAGCACCGAAACCATCAATGAGGGACTCAAGCCGCCGGAAGTCGTCCCCTGGCCGCTGGGGGCGGACCTGAGCAATGTGCGCATCGTCGTGGCCAGGTATCTCAACATCGAAGCAGGCGACAGGATCACGGCTTCGTGGCATGGCTTCCAGCATGAGATCACGCTGTCGTCAGCGGACGTGGCGAAGCCGTCGTTCGAAATAGCGATACCCGAGGACGAGATCAGGCAGATCGGCGCGGGTACGGCGACCGTCACGTACCGCATCCTCGACCGCGTGACCAACAGTTCGAAGTGGGCGCCGCATACGCAGGTGGAGGTGCCCCTGCCCGATCCGGGTGCGCTGCCCGCGCCTCGCGTGAAGGAAGCCGACACCGATCAGACGGTTATCGACCTGGGCACGCTGGGTACCGGTGACGTTACCGTCCAGCCTGTCAACAACGGCGGCCTGAAGGGCGCGAGCATCACGGTGACATGGACGGGCGTGGCCGAAGACGGGACCACGCCGCGCCCGTATTCGCCGCCGCCCCAGTTGCTCACCTACGACTACCAGGTACCTGAATTCATCATCCCGAATGCCGAAGTCGCCGCGCTAGGCGGCACGGCCGGCGGCGGTAGGGCAAGTATCGCGTACAAGCGGACCAATCCTGGCGATACGCCGGTTCAGTCGAAACGCAGGGATCTGCGTGTCATCGGCGCGAGCAGCGAGCTACCCGCTCCTAAGGTGGATGAGGCGATCAACTACACGATCCCCGCCGAACTTGGCGTCGCCCACCTGGTCATCCCGCCGCAGACGAGGGGCAACCAGGTCACCGCCAATATCGCCGCGCCTGTGCCGTTCACAGATTCCAAACCCATGAGCGATCCGTCGAAACCCCCTGACTTCACGCTGACGGGAACGGCGTTCATCGCGCCGAATGCGGGCTCGCCTGCCACGGCGACGTATACGGTAACCGGGCCCAACTACTCCGCGACGTCGCTTCCCTATCAATTCGGCATCCTGCCCCCTGCGGTGCCGAACCTTCCCCTTCCCGGCATCGTCGAAGCGGTCGCCGGCCAGATCGATCCGGCTGTGGCGCCCAACGGAATCACCGCCTCCATTCCGGCGTCCTCCGACATCCGCGCGAGCGACGATGTAATCGTAACCGTGGCGGGTCCAGGTGGGCAGGAGACCACCGCCGCGCAAAGCGGCAACCCGTCAGGCATGAAGATCGACATCGGGCCGGCAGTCGTGGCGAAGAACCTGGCCCATGCGATCACGGTGCAATACAGCGTCACGCCCAAGGCCGGCGGCGCAGCGAAGTCCTCGCCCATCGCAAACTTCAACGTGCTCGACTTCCAGCCGAACGACCCGCGCGTCGGCAAGCCGGTCATCCGGCAAGCGCTCGGTACCAGCGTGATCGATCTGAACCAGTTCGTCGGCGACGCGCTGATCGACGTACCCAAATGGCCATTGATGGCCACCGGGCAGCTGTACTGGCTTACGGCGTCGACGGCAAACGGTTCGCAAGTCATTGCCACGGCCAAACCGGTCACCGGCGGGAGCGCGTTCTCGGAGCCGCTGCCGCGCCTGTGGCTGAACACCCTCTCCGACCAGACAACGCTCGTCCTCACACTGGAAGTCGCCTTCGATGGCGGTGCGCAGGCGACGGCACGAAAATTCACTTCGCTGGCCTATACGGTTCGTGCCACGGTCGCGCCACCGGCCTTCCCGGCGCCGGTCATTCCGCAGGCCATCGCGTCGCGGCTCGACGGCAACAGAACGTCCGCGGACCTGGAGGTCCCGCCCACCGCGCCCTTGCTGAGCGGTGACAGCGTAGCCGCGTCATTCGGTACCCATGCCTTGCCGACAAAGACGGCCTCGCCGACCCTGGATCCGTTTAAGATCACCGCCGCCATGATCGCGGCGGAGCGCGGCAGGACCGTGGTGAGCACGTACACCGTGACGCGCGCCGGCACGACTTTACCTGTCTCCGCGCCGCTCAGCGTGTTCGTCACGGCAGGAGGCGAGCAATGGGATGCGACGTTCGATTTCGACGGCGAGCAAACGCGAAGCGTATCGTCCGAGACGAAAGACAAACTTGAGTTCGACAAAGTGTTCCACGTCATGTTCGACAGGAACCACCATGTCGAGAAAGAGCAGTTCATCGGCGTCAAGCCCTACTCTGGCGCTGGCCTCGACGACTACTACAAGGGCGACATCCTCTGGATCGGACACCCGACAAACAACGAGCTTATCTTAAAAACCGTCCTCTTCAACTTGTTCGAGGAATGGACGGAAGTGCGCTTCGCGGTCAGTTCGATGGACGATCCGGTGTACATCTCGTTCAAGGATGCATCGGGCAGCATCATCGGCGGAAAAAAGACACTCAACGCGGGGAGCGGCAACGGCCAGTACGCCGAAGTGAGAAATGACGTCGTTGCCGGGAAGAAGGTCAAGTGGATAGAAATTGTCTGCAAGGACTCGATCCACGTCGACTTCTTCAAGTTCAAGAGGTGATCGACAAGACCAGGACAACCCGCCCATACGGCGGGTTGTCTTCATTGGCTTATCGGCCAAATGCCTCACCCGGCTAGCACGCTGGTTGTATAGGCCCCGCGCTTTCCAAAGCCTATAAATGATCTCGCGAATGCAGGTGCCTCTGGCCCTGCGGTAGTTCACGGGGGATCGCATGAAGGCCGACAGGATGGCGTGGAGCACGAGGGGAAAAGGGATGCAAGGTGGCGCGCCAGCCGGCAAGGCCGGCCGTACCACTTCGACCCTGGCCGTTCGGCCTATGCCATTGCGCCGGACGTCCACCTGCGCAGGGCATGGTCATGAATGATGCGATTTTCCCCGATAATCCCGATACCACGGTACATGCGCGCTTCGTGCGTATTGCCGCGCTCTATCCGCAGCATCTTGCCGTCGCCTCCGACGAACTGAGCCTGAGTTATGCCGAACTGGACGCGCAAAGCGATCGGGTCGCCGCCGGGCTGAGGTCCGCCGGCGTTGCATCCGGGAGCTATGTCGCGTTACTGATGGAGCGGTCGGCGGAAGCGATCGTTGCGATCCTTGGCGTGTTGAAGGCGGGTGCGGCCTATCTGCCGATCGATGGTTCGTGGCCCGAGGATCGCATTCGCTTCGCGCTGACGGACGCGGACGTCGCCGCCGTGATCGCGGATCGGCCCGGGACGACGGGGCTGGATGAGGTTCCGGTGTTCGGCTTGAGGGATCTTGTGGGTGGCCCGGTTTTCGGTCGCGCGCGGGGCGCGCTCCTACAGGAGAGCTCGCTGGCTTATTGCATGTTTACCTCGGGGTCGACGGGGAAGCCGAAGGGCGTGGAGATCCGGCATGAGTCGATTCTTCGGCTCGTGCTGAAGTCCCATTATCTCGACTTCGACGCCCTGAAAATGCTACATGCGGCGCCGCTGGGTTTCGATGCGTCGACGCTGGAGATCTTCGGGCCGCTGTTGAACGGCGGCACCTGTGTGGTTTATGGAGACCGGGTTCCGACAGGCTGCGGCATCGCGCGCACCGTCGAACGACACGGTGCCGAGGTGGCCTGGCTGACCGCGGCCTTGTTCAACGCGATCGTCGATGACGATGCATCGTATCTTGCCGGGCTGCGCTGCGTCCTTACGGGTGGCGAAGCCTTATCGGTGCCTCATGTACGCAGGGCGCTCGCGGCTCTCCCGGCGACCACGCTGATCAATGGCTACGGCCCGACCGAATGCACCACCTTCGCTACGACCTATCGCATTCCGCGTGACCTTCCGGGGGATGCCGGTGCGATTCCCATCGGGCGCGCGATCGGCGCGACCTCGCTGCATGTGTGGAACGAACAGGGTGAACCGGTGGCCGACGGGGACATCGGTGAGCTGTATATCGGTGGCTCGGGCGTCGCCAGCGGTTACCTCAACCGCCCCGAGCTGACGGCCGAGCGCTTTGTCTCATCGAAGCACGGGACCCTTTATCGCACGGGCGATCTGGTTCGCTTTCTTCCCGATGGGAATCTCGCCTTCATAGGACGGGCCGATGGGCAGGTGAAGATTCGCGGATACCGGATCGAGTGTGGTGAGGTGGAGTTCGCATTGCGTGGGTTGCCTGGGGTGGCTACCGCGGCCGTGGTGGCTCGCGAGGATGAGCCAGGGGATCGGCGGTTGGTGGCTTATTACGTGGTGGGAGGTGACCGCATCTGCGATCACGAGCAGGCTCGCTCCTACCAAAGCCAGGGCACGGGCATCGCCGCACGTGCCCTGCGCGATCAGCTCAGCGTCCTTTTGCCGGCCTACATGATTCCGACGGCATGGGTGCGGATGGATGCGCTGCCGATCAACGGCAATGGCAAGCTGGACCGGCATGCCCTGCCCGCCCCGGATCGTTCGCGTCCTGAACTGGCTGCCACCTTTGTCGCACCGCGTGGCGATGTCGAAAGCGCGCTGTGCGATCTTTTCGCCGCGACGCTCGGCGTGGAGCGCGTGGGCCGCGACGACAATTTCTTCGACCTCGGCGGCAATTCGCTGCTGGCGACGCGCGTCATGACGCGCATTCACAACGCGTTGTCCGCCGTACCAACGCTCGTCGGTTTTTTCGCGGAACCCACGCCCGCCGCGGTCGCCGCGGTGATCGGTGGGCGCGCCTCGCGGCACGCACTGTCGAGCCGGCTCGCCAGCGGTACGTCGACGGCAGGCGAGCCGGTGGCGATTATCGCCATGGCCGGCCGGTTTCCGGGCGCGCCCGATGTGGAGTCGTTCTGGGACAACTTGTGCGAAGGTCGCGAAACGATCCGCTTCTTCGCGCCCGACGAACTCGATGCCGCGATACCTGCCTCGGAGCGCGACGATCCAGGCTACGTCCCGGCGCGCGGCGTCCTCGACGGCGTGGGCGACTTCGACGCCTCGTTCTTCGGCATGTCGCCGCGCGAAGCCGAGCTGACCGACCCGCAGCAGCGCCTCTTCATGGAACTGTGCTGGGAGTGCATGGAGCGCGCCGGCTATGTACCGGATGGGCAAGAGGCACCCGTCGGCATCTTCGGCGGTATGCACAATGCGACGTACTTTCAGAAGCACATCAGCGGCCGCCCCGACCTGATCGAAAAGCTCGGTGCCTTCCAGGTGATGCTGGGCAACGAAAAGGATTACGTCGCCTCGCGTGTCGCGCACAAACTCAATCTCACCGGCCCGGCCATCAGTCTCAACACGGCCTGCTCCACGTCACTGGTAGCGATCGTGCAGGCGTTCGACGCACTGCGCGCCGGTCGCTGCGCTATGGCGCTGGCCGGCGGTTCGTCGATCGCCTGCCCGCCGAACAGCGGCTACCTTGCTCAGGAGGGCTCGATGCTTTCGCCCGACGGCCATACGCGGACGTTCGATGTGAACGCACGGGGCACCGTGTTCAGCGATGGCGCGGCAGTCGTCTTACTAAAGCGGCTGTCGGACGCGGTGCGCGACGGCGACCCCATCTACGCCACCATTCGCGGCGCGGCGGTGAATAACGATGGCGCGGTCAAGGCCAGCTTCACCGCACCCAACGCCGCGGGCCAGGCAGCCGTCATCACGATGGCGCTTAACGACGCCGGCGTGGCCGCGCGTGATATTTCGTACATCGAAGCCCATGGTACGGCCACGCCACTGGGCGATCCCATCGAGATCGAAGGGCTTACCGAGGCCTTCCGGCAGACCACGAACGATACGGGCTTCTGCGCGATCGGGTCGCTGAAGAGCAACGTCGGCCACCTGGTCATGGCCGCCGGGGCGGCCGGCGTCATCAAGACGGCCCTGGCGCTGAGCGAGCGTCGTCTTCCGCCGTCGCTGCATTTCACCGCCCCCAATCCCCGGCTCAATCTCGCGGCATCGCCGTTCGTCGTCAACGATACGCTGCGGCCGTGGCAGAGCGCCGGTCCGCTGCTGGCCGGCGTCAGCTCGTTCGGCGTGGGCGGCACGAATGCCCACGTGATCCTTGGCGAAGCGCCGGCGCGTGCACCGTCGGATGCCGCGACCGGCCCGCAGTTGCTGACCTTGTCCGCGCGCACGCCGGCCGCCCTCGCCGCCGCCGCGGCGCGGCTGGCCGACCACATCGCCATGCATCCGGACAGCAATCTCGCCGACACGGCCTGGACATTGGCCAGCGGCCGCAAATCCTTCGGACAGCGTACGCACGTCGTCGCGGTGTCGCATGGCGAAGCCGAAGCGCAGCTTCGTGACGTGGCAGCTGCCGCGATCTGCCGTACCAGCAGCGATCCGTCGCCCGGCATCGTGTTCCTGTTCCCGGGCCAGGGCTCGCAGTACGCCGGCATGGGTCGCGAACTGCATGCGACGGAGCCGGTGTTTCGTGCGGCACTGGACGAGGTCACCTGCGCCTTGCGCGACGAACTGGGCTTCGATCTGCGGGAGCGGATGTTCGACGACGATGCGGATGCCCTGAAGGCGACGGCACTCACGCAGCCTGCGACGTTTGCGCTTGAATACGCGCTCGCCCGCCTGTGGATGAGCCTGGGCGTCCATCCCGTCGCCATGATCGGGCACAGCGTAGGCGAATTCACCGCGGCCGCACTGGCAGGTGTGATACCGCTGGCCGAGGCCGCGCGCCTCGTCGCGCGTCGCGGGCGGATGATGCAGGCATTACCCGCAGGCAGCATGCTTTCGGTTCGTCTGGGAGCGGCGGAACTGCATGCGCGGCTTCCGGGCACGTTGTCCCTTGCGGCGGAGAATGCGCCTAACGCGAGCGTCGTTTCAGGGCCCTCCGGCGAGATCGAGGCGTTCCGGGCCGGGCTCGACGCGGAAGGGATCGCTTGCCGGCTTCTGCACACCTCGCACGCGTTCCACTCGGGCATGATGGATCCGGTGCTCGATGCGTTTCATGCGGAGGTTGCGGCGGTGCCGCTTTCCTCACCCACCATCGCTATCGTGTCGACACTGACCGGCGTCCCGCTGACCGACGCCGAGGCGACCTCACCCGACTACTGGACGCGTCATCTGCGTGAGAGCGTGCGGTTCTCGCCGGCTCTTCTGCATGCACTGGAAGACACCTCGACGGCCTTTCTCGAAGTCGGTCCCCGGCCGAGCCTCGCGGTGCTGGGTCGCCAACATGCACAGGCACGCGGTCGCACGATCGTTCCGAGTCTGGGGGATGGCCCTTCCGATGAGCGCGCCGCCCTGCTCGGCGCCGCCGGTGCGCTGTGGAGCGCGGGTGTGACGGTCGCCATCGCGGCGCTCGACCACCGCGCGCAACGGCGGCGTGTGCGTTTGCCGACGTATCCGTTCGAGCGGAAGCGGCACTGGGTGGAGGCGCGGGTGGCGGCCTCGGTGACGGCGATCGCAGCGGGGGTGTCGCTTTCGCAAGTTGCCGCCGGCATGGCCGGCATTGCACAGCTATCCGAGGCACTCCCCTCCGCAGGAGCGCGCCCCGCGCGCGACCCGGACACCACCTCGCCCAACGAAGCAGACCATCACGACATCGTCTCGCCCCAGTCCCTGGAGCTCTCCATGCCCAATTCGCCCGTATCCGCCCGTCCCCAGCGCCTTGTCGGTGAGCTGCTCGCCCTGTTCGAGGATGTCTCGGGGGCTGAACTCGAGGGCGTCGATCGCGCGTCGAACTTCGTTGAGCTGGGGCTCGACTCGCTGTCGCTCACCCAGGTGGCGTTGCAGCTGCAGAGGACGTACGCGTTGAAGATCACCTTCCGTGAACTGATGGATGGGTGTTCGTCGTTCGAAAGCCTGGCGGCGCATATCGACCGGTTGTTGCCGGCTGAGGCAATGGCGGAGCCCGATGCAAAGGCTGTTGCAGGAGCCAGCGTGGCCGGCGGTGGGTCTGGCGTCAGTCTGGCCGGCTTTGCCGGGTCGCCAGCGGGGCTGGCTCCTACCGGAGCGGCGGCGCCGAGCACCGCGGGGGCTGGACTGGTACAGGACATCATTACCCAGCAGATGCAGATCATGCGGGAGCAGTTGGCGTTGCTGGCGGGAACCGCAGGCCCTGTGGCAGGGCCTGCCCCGGCTCCTGGCAGAGCGCAAGGACCGACTGAGGCAACCGTGGCGGCCAACGACGGCGAAGAGGCCGCGCTTGCGCATACCACGTACGACGTCAGGAAGGCCTTCGGCGCCATCGCACGGATTCACCACGGTGGGACGGACCTCAGCGCCCGCCAGCGTGCGCGGCTGGATGCCTTCATGCGCCGGTACATCGAGCGCACCAAAGCCTCCAAGGCGTATACGGAAGAACACCGACCACATCTGGCCGATCCGCGGGTGGTCAACGGCTTTCGCCCGCTGTTGAAGGAAATCATCTACCAGATCGTGATCGAGCGCTCCAAAGGCGCCAACGTCTGGGACCTCGATGGCAATCGCTACGTCGACGCGCTGAACGGCTTCGGCATGAATCTGTTCGGCTGGCAGCCGGACTTCGTCCTCGACACCGTGCGCAAGCAACTCGACGAGGGATACGAGATCGGCCCGCAGCATCCGCTGGCCGGCATCGTGGCGAAACAGGTCTGCGACCTCACCGGCTTCGATCGCGCGGCG
Source organism: Dyella sp. 333MFSha (assembly GCF_900102405.1). NCBI lineage: Bacteria > Pseudomonadati > Pseudomonadota > Gammaproteobacteria > Lysobacterales > Rhodanobacteraceae > Dyella > Dyella sp. 333MFSha. The sequence goes on from NZ_FNBR01000001.1 coordinate 1,398,696, forward strand.
CTGTGCAACACCGGTTCCGAGGCGGTCATGGGCTGCGTGCGTGTGGCGCGCACGGTGACCGGTCGCGACACCCTGGTCATTTTCACCGGCTCGTACCACGGCATCTTCGACGAGGTGATCGTTCGTGGCACGAAGAAACTGAAGTCCGTACCGGCCGCGCCGGGCATCCTGCGCAATACCTCCGAACATGTGTTGGTCCTCGACTACGGCACACCGGAAGCGCTACGGATCATCCGCGAGCGCGCCCACGAGATCGCCGCGGTACTGGTCGAGCCGGTGCAGAGCCGTCGACCGGACTTCCAGCCCGTGGAGTTCCTGCAGGAGCTGCGCGCGATCACTGAAGAATCGGGTTCACTACTGATCTTCGACGAGGTGGTCACCGGTTTCCGCGCCCATCCACGCGGTGCACAGGCCGTACTCGGCATCGATGCCGACATGGCGTCGTACGGCAAGGTCGTCGGCGGCGGTTTCCCCATCGGCGTCATCGCGGGCAAGCGTCGTTTCATGGATGCGCTCGACGGCGGTCACTGGCAGTTCGGTGATGACTCCACGCCGACCGTCGGCGTCACATATTTCGCCGGCACTTTCGTGCGTCATCCGCTGGCCCTGGCGGCCGCGCACGCCGTGCTCACGCATCTGGCGAAGGAAGGCGGCCAGTTGCAGGCCACCCTCAATGCGAAGGTCACCGCCATGGCGGAGGAGCTCAACGCCTTCTGCGCGAGCGTCGGTGCGCCGGTGCGCGTCGTGCACTTCGCTTCCGTCTGGAAGACCACCTTCGCGGAAGACCATCCGTTGCAGGATCTGCTGTTCGCGATGATGCGCAGCCGTGGCATCCACATCCTCGACAACTTCCCCTGCTTCTTCACGACCGCACACGGCGAGGCCGACTTCGCCGCCATCGCCACCGCGTTCCGCGAATCGATTCTCGAAATGCAGGAAGCCGAATTCCTGCCGCGCCGCCGCGAGACCGCATCCTTCGACGCTGAGCGCCCACCCGTCCCGGGCGCACGTCTGGGCAAGGATCCCGAAGGCCATCCCGCGTGGTTCGTTCCCAACCCGGATGCGCCGGGCAAGTACCTGAGGGTGACCGCATGATATCGAACGAGCTGGCCGCCGCCACAGCGGTCGACTACGATCCGTTCGCCGCCGCGCCGCTGTCGCGCGTGCTGCCGACGACCGAACCCCAACGCGAGGTGTGGCTGGCATCCCGGCTGGAGCCGGAAGCCTCGCTGGCGTACAACGAAGCGGTCTCGCTGACGTTCAAGGGCTTGCTCGACGTAGCGGCCCTCATGTGGGCACTGCAGGCGGTGGTCGACCGTCACGAGGCCCTCAGGGCCACGCTCAGCCGCGACGGCGAAGGGATGCTCGTCGCCGACCACACGACGCTGCCCATCGCGAGTCACGATCTTTCGCCGTTGCCGCCGTTCGAGAGCGACGCACGTTTACAGGCGGCATTCTCGCGCATCGTCACGACACCCTTCGATCTCGAACACGGCCCGCTGGTCCGCGCGGAGATCTTTCGCCTGGCCGCCGACCGTCATCTGCTGACCATCGCCGCGCACCACATCGTGTGCGACGGCTGGTCGTTCGGCGTGATCGTCCGCGATCTCGCCGCGCTTTACGCGCAACGCCTGGGCAAGGGCGCCGGTCCGGCGCCGGTATGCGCGTTCTCGACCTTCGCGCTGAACGAAGCCACGCACGTCGGCAGCGTGGCCGCCCGCGCGGACGAACAGTACTGGCTAGGCCGCTTCGCCGACACGCCGCCCGCACTGGACCTTCCCGTGGACCGGCCCCGTCCCCGTCGTCGTACGTTCACCTCCCGGCGCGAAGACCGTCTGCTGGACACCGCGGATGTCGAGTCCATCAAGCGCCTGGGCGCGACGCACCGGGCCAGCTTCCACGCCACGCTGGTCGCCGCATTCGCTGTGCTGCTCCGCCGCGTCGGGGGCCAGGACGATGTGGTGATCGGCATACCGTCGGCGGGCCAGGCCGGCGAGGGACTGGACACGCTCGTGGGCCACTGCGTCAACGTGCTGCCCCTGCGGGCACGCATCGACGATGGCGCGAGCTTCGCGGACGTTCTCGGGGACGTACGCGGCCACCTGCTCGACGCGTTCGATCATCAGCGCTACACGCTGGGCAGTCTGCTTGCCCGCCTCTCCCTTACACGCGATCCGTCGCGCCTGCCGCTGGTCGCCGTGCTGTTCAATCTGGATGCGCAGCTCGATGAGACGACGGCAGCTTTCCCGGACCTTCGTTTCGACGTGGACGCCATCCCGCGCGAGTTCGAGAACTTCGAACTGTTCGTCAACGCCGTGCAGGTCCAGGGCGGAGTTCGTCTCGAGTGCCAGTACAACGCCGATCTGTTCGACGCCGCCACCGTGCAGGGCTGGCTCGACGCCTATGCCACCTTGCTGCGTCACGCGGCGCGTGCGCCCATGACCGAAGCGGTCGCACTGCCGGTCGTCTCCGACGCCGTCTATCGCGAACTCGCCGGTCTGCAACCGGCACCGACGCCGTTTCCGGAACTGCGCCTCGCGCACGAGTTCTTCGAGCAGCAGTGCGACCGCGCGCCGGAGCGCATCGCCGTACGTCACGCCGACCGTACGCTGACCTATGCGGCGCTGGAGTCACGGTCCAACCGCGTCGCCAACGCACTGCGCGCACGCGACGTCAGCCACGGTGCCCTGGTCGGGCTGTCGCTCGGCCGTGGACTCGACATGCTGGCCTCCGTGCTGGGCGTACTCAAATCCGGCGCGGGCTATGTGCCCCTCGACCCGGCCTTCCCCGCCGAACGCCTGGCCTTCATGGCCGAGGACGCGCGGCTTGCCGCGCTGGTCGTCGATGACGAAACACCCCTGGCGTTCGAGTTCGATGCACGCCGCGTCATCGCACTGAACAGCGACGAGGTGGTCCACGCGTCGTTCGACCGCCCCGCACGCGACCGGCGCGCGGGCACGCCGGATTCCGTGGCCTATGTGATCTTCACCTCCGGATCGACCGGACGGCCGAAGGGTGTACGCGTACCGCACCGCGCGGCTGCGAACTTCCTCACCAGCATGCAGCGTGTGCCGGGCATCGCGCCGGACGACCGTCTGGTCGCCGTGACCACCCTGTCCTTCGATATCGCCTTCATGGAAATGATGTTGCCGCTCACCAGCGGCGCCGAAGTCGTCATCGCCGGTCGCGACGACGTGCGCGATGGCGGACAGCTGCGGCGCCTGATCGAGGACTGCGACGCCACGATGATGCAGGCCACGCCAGCCGGGTGGCGACTGCTGATCGACGCGGGGTGGCACGGTCGTCCCGCTTTCCGTGCCGTTTCCGGCGGCGAACCGCTGCCCGTCGATCTCGCCGAGGCGCTGCTGGACCGCTGTGGCGAGGTCTGGAACGGCTACGGCCCGACCGAGACGACGGTCTACTCCACCTACTGGCGTGTCTCCGATCCGCGCGAGGGAATCTACATCGGCCGCCCCATCGCCAACACCACGGTGCATATCCTCGACGAGCGCGGCCATCATTGCCCGCTCGGCGTACCGGGCGAAATCCACATCGGCGGCGCGGGCGTTACCCTCGGCTATCTCGACCGCCCCGAACTCACCGCCGAGAAATTCATCGCCGATCCCTGGTCGGAGGCGCCCGATTCCCGCATGTACCGCACGGGCGATCGTGGCCGGTGGACCGCGAAAGGCGTCCTGGAACATCTGGGTCGCCTCGACTTTCAGGTGAAGGTGCGCGGGTATCGCATCGAGCCCGGCGAGATCGAAAGCGTGCTTGCCGACGTGCCGGCGGTCGCCCGCGCCGTCGTCATCGCGCGTGAAGACCGTCCCGGCGACGTACGCCTCGTGGCCTACGTGGTGGGCCGCGACGGCATCGCCCCGGAGGAGGAATCGCTACGGTCGTACCTGCGCTCGCGCCTGCCCGACTACATGGTGCCCCAGCACATCCTCGTGCTGGACAGCGTGCCGCTGCTGCCCAACGGCAAGACCGACCGCAAGGCGTTGCCGCCGCCGATCGCGCACTCCGTCGCGACACCGGGTGCGCGCGTCGCGCCGCGCAACGACGACGAGCGACGGGTCGCCCTCGCGATGGAAGCAGTGCTCTGCCTGCCGGACCTCGACGTGCGCGACGACTTCTTCGCCCTCGGAGGGCACTCCCTGCTGGCCGCGCAGCTCACGGCGAAGCTCAACCGCGAGTTCGGCGTGAGCCTGTCGTTCCGGACGCTGTTCGACGCTCCCACGATCGAGCAACTGGCCGCCGCCATCGGATCGCAGGTCGCCAGCGGCTCGGCGCCCGCCGCGGAGCCGATCGGCCACCGCAGCGATCAGCACCACGCGCCGCTGTCGCTGATGCAGCGGCGCCTGTGGGCGCTGGAGCGCATGCATCCCGGTCGGGTCACGTATAACGCGCCATCGGCGCACCGGCTTCGCGGGCGTCTGGACGAACATGCCTTCGACATGGCCTTCCAGGCCCTGATCCAGCGGCAGTCCAGCATGCGGACGGCGTTCCGCGACGTGGGCAACGACATCGTCCAGGTGATCGAGCCGCAACTGACGTACCCGTTGTTCCCGGCGGAGGATCTCAGTCACCTGCCGGACGACGAGCGCGAAGCGACGCTGATGGCGCGTCTGCAGCAGCTGACGGACACGCCGTTCGACCTCCGCCGCGCACCGCTGTTCAGTGCGCGCCTGTTCCGCCTGGGCGATACCGAGCACGCGCTGTTCTTCATGCCGCACCACATCATCTGGGACGGCTGGTCGTTCGACATCCTGTACAACGAATTGTCGGCGCTGTATCGCAGCTTCGTGGCCGGTCTGCCCTCGCCGCTGGTCGCCCTCCCGGTGAGCTACGGCGACTTCGCCGAATGGCACGCGCACTGGCTGGAGTCCGCGGCGTTCCAGGCGCAGCTGGGCTTCTGGCGCGAACGTCTTGCACAGATGGGCGACGTCCGGGCGCTGCCGACCGACCATCCGCGCCGGCCCGGCATGTCCGGACTGGGACGCACCGAGTGGATCCGCGTGTCGCGCGCCGAGACCGACGCCATGCACGACGTGGCACGGCAGGCCGACGCCACCCTCAACATGACGCTGCTCGCGCTGTACTTCGCGATGCTGTCCAGCTCGGCTGGGCAACGGGAACTCGTGGTCGGCACACCGGTCCGTGGCCGTAACCAGACCGAGGTCGAATCGGTCATGGGCTACTTCAACAATCTGCTGCCGCTGCACGTGTCGGTCGATCCCGCGCTGTCGTTCCTCGAGTTCGTACGTCTGGTCAGGCGCAAGGCGATCGAGGCCTTCGGCCATCCGGACGTCCCCCTGGAATACCTGCAGCGTGAGCTGAAAATCGGACAAGGAGCGGGCGCCACGCTGTACCAGGCGCTGTTCTCGTTCCAGGACGCCCGCCAGCGTGCGGTCGACTGGGGCGGTCTGGAGCACGAGCAGATCCTGCTCTTCCAGAGTGGCGCCACGGAAGACCTCGGCCTGTGGTTCCTCGAGAGCCACGCCGGCATGGTCGGCGGCGTGACCTACAACGCCGACCTGCTGCAGGCCGCCACGGCGCGGCTGATGCGCGAGCGTTACCTCGACATGATGCGTACGGTCGCGGCCGATCCCGCCATCGCGGTCGGCGCACTCACGGCTGCGACCCCGGCCGAGCGCGAGCGCATGCGTCACTGGAACGCGACGGATACCGACATCGTCCTGCCTGTCGACCTGTATGGCATGGTCGCGGCGGCGGCTAAGACGAACCCGGACGCCGTAGCGATCGTCCAGCATACGCGCACGCTCCGCTACGACGCGCTTCTGGAGCGTGCTTCACGGATCGCGGCGCTGCTGCACGAGCGGGGTGCGCATGCGGGCGAGGTCGTCGGCCTGTGCGTGAATCCGGGTGCGGACCGCGTGGCGGCCCTGCTCGCTATCGGACTGACCGGTGCGACGGCGCTGCTGCTCGATCGCGCCGACCCGGCGGCCCGCCTGCGCGACATCCTTGCCGACGCACGGGCCACGGTGATGGTGGGCGACGCGGCGCTCGAGGCCATGCTCGACTGGCCGCGCGCCTGTGCCGTGTGGCTCGACCTGCACGAGGGAGAACCGGACGTCGCGACGTGGAACGTTGCGCCGTTTGCCGTACGGCCCTCGCCCGACGATGCGGCGATCGCCTTTTACGCTCCGGATGTCGAGGGCAAGGCACGCGGTGCGGCGTTGTCGCATCGTGCGCTCGCCAACACGCTGCAGGCACTGGCCGGCACGTTGGGCGTGCGTCCCGGCAAGCGCATCGCCGGCGACGCGTCGCCTTCCGATGCGATGTCCGTCGTCGAGCCCCTGCTCGCGCTCGCCCACGGCGCCACCTGGTTCGAGCAGGACGCCCACGATCTCGCTCACGGACGCCTGGATGCCATGGACGTCTTCATCGCCACACCTGAAACCTGGCACGCACTCGTGCGCCAGGGCTGGTCCGGCGATCCGGGCATGCGCGCCGTGGTCGCCGGGGGCCTGCCCACCGCCGAACTGGCCACGCATGTCGCGGGCGCCACCGCCGGCCTGTGGACCCTGTTCGGCGACGCCATGTCCGCGCCCGTCGCGGCATGCGGTCAGGTGGAGCGCGCGGCCGACGCCCTGCACGAAGGCCGGCCGCTTGCCAACAGCGAGGCCTGGATCCTCGACGATAGCGGCGAACCCTGCCCCATCGGCGCGACGGGCCAGGTCGCCGTGGCCGGCCTCGCGCTGGCCATGCCGTTCGGCAACCGTGCGCAGGCCGACCGCCAGCCGACCGACGGCCGGCTGGCAAGGACGGGCTACCGCGGACGCTGGCTGGCCGACGGCCAGTTGCAGGTGCTCGACCGGGAGGACCGTCGCTTTCGCCGCCATGGCCTCGACGTCGAACCGACGGCCATCGAAGCCCTCACGCTCGCCCAGCCGGGCATCGTGCGTGCCATCGCCGTGCCGCGTCGCGACCGCGACGGTCTGATGCGCATCGACGTATACGCACTGGCCGCTCCGGGCTACTCGCCGGACACCGACGACCTGCGTGCCTCGCTCGCGACGTCCCTGCCGGCGTCCTCGATGCCGGCTCACATCACCATGCTGGACGCGCTGCCGCTGTTACCCACCGGCGAGCCGGATATCGCGTCGCTGCCGGTGCCCGACAACGGCGCGCCCGGTGGACGCACGGTGGACAGTGAACCGCATACCGAGAGCGAGCGTCTCCTCGCCAGTGTCTGGCGGGAGCTGCTGGGCGTGGGCCGCGTCCGCACCAGCGACAACTTCTTCGATGTCGGCGGCCACTCCCTGCTAGCGGTCGACATGGCGCAGCGCGTGCAGAAGCTGAGCGGTATCCAGCTCAATCTGCTGGATATCGCCAACGGCACCCTCGGCACGCTTGCCGCCGAACTCGCCATCGCCACGCCCGCACCGGCGATCACGGCAAAGCGCGGCCTTTTCAGTCGCCTGCTCGGACGCAGCACGCCATGACGCATCTCGCCTGGATCGTCTGCTGGACATCGTCCATCCTGCTGGTCCACGTCTTCGTGGGCTATCCGCTGTGGGTCTGGTTGCTCTCGCGCCTGCGTCCGCTCCCGGTGGCGAAACGCGGCATCCTGCCGACCGTGAGCATCGTCGTCGCCGTGCACGACGGTGCCGGGTTTATCCGCGCCAAGCTGGCCAGCCTGCAGCAACTCGACTACCCCGCCGAGCTGATCGACATCGTGATCGCCTGCGACGGTTGCCATGACGCGACCGTCCTGCTCGCGCGGCGTTCGACGGATCCACGGCTGACCGTGCTCGATTTCCCGAACCGTCGCGGCAAGGCCGCCTGCCTCAACGACGCCGTCGGCCTCACGCGAGGCGAGGTGCTGCTGTTCACCGATGTCCGCCAGAAACTCTCACCGGTCGCCCTGAAGGAGCTGGTCGCCAACCTGGCCGACCCGACCGTCGGCGCGGTGGGCGGTGAACTGCACATGGAGAACGTGCGCACCGGCTTCGCCCAGGGTGTGGATTTTTACTGGCGTTACGAGAAAGGCATACGCCATGCGGAGGCCTTGTCCGGCTCGACCATCGGCGTCAGTGGCGCGCTGTACGCCATGCGCCGCCACCTGTTCCGGCCGCTTCCAGCCGGTACCGTGCTCGACGACGTGCTGGTGCCGATGCGGGTCGCCGCGCAGGGCAAACGTGTGGTGTTCGAACCCAGGGCGATGGCCTGGGACCAGCCGTCGCAGGGAGCGGAGGACGAGAAGCGCCGCAAGATCCGTACGCTCGCCGGCAATTTCCAGCTGATCCAGCTGGCGCCGTGGCTGCTGCTGCCCTGGGCCAATCCGCTGTGGTTCCGCTTTGTCAGCCACAAGGTGTTGCGGCTGCTGGCGCCATGGTTGCTCGTTGCGCTCACCTGCAGCACCGGCCTGCTGGTGACACGGCATCCGATGTACGCGGTGGCCTTCGGCGGACTGGTCGTCTGTGCCGCCATGGTCGCGCTCGCGAAGTTCCGTCCCCCCGTGGGACGCTGGTTTCCGCTGCGTATCGCGCTGGCGTTCTTCTATCTCAACCTCTTCGCGGCGCAGGCGCTCGTTGCCTTCGCCCGTAACCGAAGGCTGCACTTATGGTGATCGATATGCCCCTTCGTGGTGCACCCGGTATCCGGGGCAGACTCGGCGAACTCTGCTACTCCAGTGGCCTGCTGCATCCGTTGCAACGCGTACGGGCATGGTGGCAGCGCGACCTGCGCATCCTCGCCTATCACCGGGTGATGCCGCTGCCGGATCCGGATACCTACGAGTTCGACCTCGAACTGATCAGCACGCCGCCCGCGGAGTTCCGCGAGCAGATGATCCGGATCAGGAAATTCTTCCGGCCGATGCGCCTCACCGACATCGTCGCGGCGCTCGACGCCGGCGAGGCCTTACCGCCGGATACGGTGGCGATCACCTTCGACGACGGCTACGACGACAACTACCGTATCGCGGCACCCATCCTCGATGAGGTGGGCGTGCCTGCGACCTTCTTCGTCTCCACCGGACATCTCGATACCGGTCGCCCGTATGGATACGACTGGCTCGTCCACATGATTCTGGTGACCGGCGCGCCACGCCTGCAGTTGCCCGAACTCGGTATCGACATCGTCCTGCCGCCGGATCGCGCCTCGCGTCGACGCATCGCCGGCAACGTGTTGCTGCGCATGAAATGGCTCGATGCCCTGGGTCAGACCGCGATGACCGAACGGCTCGAGCAGGAATGGAACATGCCATCCGCCGACGCGCGACCGCCCGACTGCCGCCCGATGACCTGGGACCAGGCGCGGGAGATGGAGGCCAGCGGCCACGAGTTCGGTTCGCATGGCGTGCATCACCGCATGCTGGCCCGGCTGCCGGAAGATGAAATGGAGCGCGAGATCCGGGCCTCGAAAGCGACGCTCGACCGCGAGCTGCGCCACCCGTCGATCCTGATGTCTTATCCGGTCGGCGGCGATCGTGCTTACAACGAAGCCGTGATCGCAGCCACACGCAATGCGGGGTTCCGGCTCGCGTGCAGCTATGTCTGCGGCACCAACCCGGAGCCCAGCGAGAATCGCTACGCCCTGCACCGTCTGCCGGTGGAGGCGAACATGGGACCGGGCTGGTTCGCGGCGATGCTCGCGCTGCCGCAGCTCATGAGTTATCCCACCGCCGCACACGAAGCCACCGGACCACAGGCGCGACCATGTTCCCTCTGATCCTGGTCTATGTGGTGCTCACCATCATCCGGCCGCAGGATTACGTGCCGGGGCTGGATCTCGTGCCTATCCTGCCCGTGGTACTGATGCTGGCGTTCGGCGCGTGGCTGATCTCGCGCGACAAGACCTTCCAGGCGCCGCAATTCATCATCCTCCCGGCCTTCCTGCTGATCCTGATGGTCTCGGAAGTCGCCAACGGATGGACCGGTGGCGCGGTCGACGAGCTCGCCAGGTTCGGCCCGGCCGTCATCGCGTTCTTCGTCCTCGGTGCCGCATGCAGCACGCAGAAGCGCGTGCGGACGGCGATGACCGTGTTCGTCATCTGCGCGGCGGTGCTCGCGCTGCACGGCATCGAACAGGCGAAGACCGGCATGGGCTGGACCGGCATCCCGATCGGCGAAGGCGGCCGCATCCAGTATGTCGGCATCTTCAACGACCCCAACGATCTGGGCCTGCTCTTCGCCGCCACGCTGCCGATGGCGATGTTTCTGGGCCGCCCGGGTGCGGGCGCGATGCGCCTTGTCTGGCTCGGCGCCGCCGCACTGCTTCTGTACGGGATCTTTCTCACCAACTCGCGCGGTGCGATGCTCGCGGTGCTCGTCGTCGCCGGCTGCTATGTCTGGTACCGGCGTGGCATCGCCTTCGCCGGCGTGCTCGGCGTGATCGGTCTCACCGTCATGAAGCTGCTCTCGTCGCGCATGGACGAGCTGGATGCCGGCGAGGAGTCCGCCGCCGGTCGCGTGGACGCCTGGTACGCGGGACTCGAGATGTTCCGCGACAACCCGATCTTTGGCGTCGGCGCCGGCAACTTCACCGAGTACAACGAGCTCACCGCTCATAACTCGTTCGTGCTGGTCATCGCGGAAACCGGGTTCGTCGGCTTCGTGTTGTGGCTTGCCTTCGTCGGGTATGGCTTCTGGATGATGTTGACCATCGTGCGGCATGTGCGCGTGCCCGGGAAGGACGCGGCCGTCGAAGCCGACTGGGCAACCGAGCGGCAGATGGCGCTGACGCTGTTGCTGTCGCTTTGCGGGCTGTTTGCCTCGGCGTTCTTCCTCAGCCGCAGCTACATGATCGTCATGTACCTCATCGCCGCCATGGTCGCCGGCCACTACGTGGGTGCGCGTCGCCGCTGGCCGGAGCTCCCCTTCTTCCGTCTGTCCGACGGCGGCTGGCGTTGGGTCCCCGCTGCGATGGGCACCATCGCGGGCTTTTTCGTCCTCGTTGCCGTGCTGCTGAGGACCGTATGAGCGCCATCTACGAAAACCTGCTTCGCCGCGTCGTCTGGCCCGCCTACGAAGGCGGCCTTCGGCGGCGGGATACCCCTGGACATGTGCGTGCCTACGAACGTGACCAGTGGCTCACACCGGAGCGGCTCGAGGCGTTGCAGATGGACCGGCTGCGCTCGCTGCTGGACTGGTGCTGGCACGAGGTGCCTTATTACCGCCGCCGCTGGACCGAGATCGGCATGCGGCCGGGCGACATCCGCAGCATGGCCGACTTCGCGATGCTTCCCGTACTGACCAAGGCGGATATCCGCCACCATGCGGACGAACTGAAGGCGAGTTTGCTGAAAGACACCCTCGGCTACAAGGCGACGGGCGGCTCGACCGGCGAACCGCTGCGCTTCGGCTTCACCCGCGAGAGTAACGACCGCCGCGTCGCGGTGATGTGGCGCGGCTACGGCTGGGCCGGATCGCGCATGGGGCGGCGCACGCTGTTCCTCTGGGGCGGAGCGGTGGGCAGCCCCTCGACGGCGCACCGGATCAAAGACCGGATCTACAACGCGGTGTTCGCGCGCAAGCTGCTCGACAGCTTCCACATGAGCGAGACCAACCTCGCCTCCTACGCGGACGCCATCGACGCCTATAAGCCGGAAGTACTCGTCGGCTACGTCGGCCCGCTGGTACGTCTCGCCGAATGGCTGCTTGCGACCGGCCGACAGATCGCGCGGCCCGCCTCGATCATCGGCGCGGCCGAGGCCCTGCATCCGTTTCAGCGCGAGATCATCGAACGCGCGTTCGGCGCACCGGCCTTCAACACCTACGGCTGCCGCGAGTTCATGCTGATCGCCTCCGAGTGCGAGCACCGCGACGGGCTGCATGTGAATGCGGACCACCTCGTGGTGGAGACACTCGTCGATGGCCATCCGGTCACCCACGGCAGCGGCGAAGTAGCCATCACCGACCTGTTCAATCGCGGCATGCCCTTCATTCGCTACGTCAACGGTGACATGGCGACCCACGCCACGCGCCGCTGCCCCTGCGGACGCGGCCTGCCGATGCTCGCGTCGGTCGACGGCCGCAAGCTCGACGCCATTCGCACCCCCGCCGGTCACGTCCTGCCGGGAGAATTCTTTCCGCACATGCTTAAGGACGTGCCGGGGCTGCAGCGCTTTCAGCTGGTACAACGCCGTCTCGACCGGCTCGATCTTTCCATCGTGCGTGGCGATGGCTTCGACGACGCCTCGCTCGCCTATATCCGTCATGAAGTGGGCAAGGTCATCGGCGACAGCGCCGAACTGCACTGCCATTTCGTCGACGACATTCCGCTCACCCGCAGCGGCAAGTTGCGTGTCACCGTCTCGGAGCTTGCCTCGTGAACATCACGCACTTCGTCGAGAACCTCAACCGCGGCGGCCTCGAACGCATGGTCATCGACCTGGTGAAGGCCCAGCATCGTCAGGGTGACAAGGTCCAGGTGGTCTGCCTGTTCGAGCGCGGCTCGCTGGCCGGCGAGCTCGACCGGCTGGGCATTCCGGTACATGCCTGCGGCAAGAAGACGGGACTGGACCTCCGTGCGCTCGCGTGCGCACGGCAGTTCATCGCCGGGCACTACACCGAGGTGCTGCACACGCATAACGCGGTGGCGCACTACCAGGCGGTGCTGGCCAGCGCGGGTATGGGCATCCGCCAGGTGGTGAACACGCGCCATGGCATGGGCGGTGCCAACCGCAAGGGTGGCCGCCGCGAATGGTTGTTTCGCCGCGCCCTGAAGGCGACCGACGCGGTCGTGGCGGTATGCGAAGCCGCCCGTCGCGACGCGGTACGCCGCGGCGTCGCGCCGGCCAGGAAAACCTGCGTAGTGCCGAACGGGATCGTCGTCGAAGGCTTCGACGTGGCGTCCGACGCCATGCACGAACGCCTGACCAACCTTTTGAAGATTCCCGACGCCACCCGGATCATCGGCACCGTGGGACGGCTCAACTGGGCGAAGGATCAGGCCAGCCTGATCCGCGCGTTCCGCCTGGTGCGCCACAAGCGATCCGATACCGCGCTCGTGCTGATCGGCGACGGCGAGCTTCGCGAGACCTTACGCGCCTGCGCGTACGATGAAGGCGTCGCCGGCTGCGTGCATTTTCTCGGCGACCGCGACGACGTACGCGAACTACTGCAGGGCCTGGACCTGTTCGTGCTGCCCTCGATCACGGAGGGCTACTCCATGGCCTTGCTGGAGGCCTGCGCCACCGGCCTGCCCATCGTCGCCACCGACGTCGGCGGCAACGCGGAGATCGTCAGCGACGGGGCGACGGGGAATATCGTGCCCGCCTGCGATCCCCCGGCACTGGCCGAAGCGATGCTCGGTCTGCTCCATGAATCGCAGCGCGCGTCGCGTCTGGGCCGTGCCGCGCGCGACTGGGTCGAGGCGCATGGCTCGCTCGACGCGATGGCGGCGCGCTATGGCCGCCTGTACTTCGGCGACAGGGAGGCCGTGACGTGAAAGTCCTCGTCCTGACCAACCTGTTCCCCACGCCGTGGGATCCGCGGCGCGGCACGTTCAACCGGCAGCAGTTCCAGCGCCTCGGCGAGCGTCACGACGTGGATGTACTCACCGCGGTGGAATTTCGCGAGCGCATGGCGGGGCGCCAGGGCGAAACGCGTGTGTCGGGAATCCGCGAAGACTGGTTCACCTTTTATCACCCGCCGGGCTTCGGCCGCTTCCTCAACGCGTTGTGCTTCTTCGCCTGCGTCATGTGGCAGCGCGGACGCGAGATCCGTAGCGCGCACTACGACGTGCTGCTCGCCAGCTGGGCCTTCCCGGATGCGGTGGCCGGCGCGTGGATCGCGCGGCTGCTCGGTATACCGTACGTGGTCAAGGTGCACGGCAGCGACCTCAACGTGCAGGCGGAGGCACGTCTCCGGCGTCCGCAGATCCGGCAGGCTCTGCGTGGCGCGGCCGGCGTCGTCGCGGTCAGTCGTGCGCTCGCCGCGCGCGCGGTGTCCCTGGGTGCGCACGCCGACACCGTCGAGACGCTGTACAACGGGGTCGACACGCGGGTGTTTCATAGCGGCGATCGCACCGCCGCGCGGCTTCGGCTGGGGCTGCCGCCCGAGGTACCGCTCGTCCTTTATGTCGGCAACCTCAAGGCGACGAAGGGCTGCCACGATCTGATCGACGCCTTTCCGCAGCTGGTCGGGCGTCATCGCGACGCACGTCTGGTCTTCGTCGGCAGCGGTGCGAGCCGCGCTCACCTCGAAGATCGCGCGGCGTCGCTGTGTTGTGCCACCGCCGTGCATTTCGAGGGTGCGGTGGACCACGCAGCCACCGCCGACTGGTTCCGTGCGGCGGATGTCCTCTGCCTGCCCAGTCACAACGAAGGCGTTCCCAACGTGATACTGGAAGCGATGGCCTGCGGCACGCCCATCGTCGCCACCCATGTGGGTGGCATCCCCGAAGTGGTCCCCGAACACGCCGGCATCCTCGTTCCGCCCCATCAGCCGCACGAACTGGGAACCGCACTGATCGAAGCCCTGGAACGCCACTTCGACGCAGCCGCCATCGCCGACCATGCCGCCACGTTCCGCTGGGACGAAAACATCGACCGCCTCGAGCGCATCCTCGCCCACGTCGCCCATGTGGGAGCGCGCCACGCGCGCGGCCCCCACCTCGCGGCACGCGCCCACCCTCGCCATCCGCCGACACCATGATCCGAAAACCCAGAAAACTTGAACTCCTCGGGCTTCTCCCCGAAACCCTGGTGATGACCCGGACGCGCGACGCCTGCCTGCGCTACCTCAGCTTCGACGACGGCCCCGAGCCAGGCCACACGCCGCGCCTGCTCGACACCCTCGCGAGGCACGGCGTCAAAGCCAGCTTCTTCCTTGTCGGCGAGAAGATCGAGCAGTACCCGGAGATCGTGCAGCGGATCGTCGCCGAGGGCCACATGATCGGCAATCACTCGTACAGCCACTGGTCTTTCAGCAACATGACCCTCACGAAACAGCTGGACGAGGTGTATCGCACCGACGCACTGCTGCGGCTGTTCGACGACCGCCCGCATCACCGGATGCGCCCGCCCAGCGGTTACGTGGGCGCGCAGTTGCTGCTGCACTTCGCGCGGCGCAAGCGCAATCTGGTCTACTGGTCCTACGACAGTCTCGACTATCAGGATGCCCCGGTGGAGACGCTGATCGCCCGCCTGCGCAACGACCCGCCCGTGCCCGGCGACATCGTGCTCATGCACGACGACAGCGACAAGGCGACCGAGGCACTCGACGTGATGCTGCCTGAGTGGCTGTCGCAGGGCTTCGGCTTCGCGGCACTGGAAGGGTCGGCGCCATGAAGATCCTGTATCACCACCGCACGCGCGGTCGCCACGTCGAGGGAGTGCATATCCGCGGTATCGTGCAGGCGCTGCGTGAGCTCGGGCACGACGTTTCCGTCATGTCTTTCCCCGGCGCCGATCCCGAGCGGGAGGTCGAGGACGCCTCGCCCGGCAAGCGGGGTCGCATCGCCACGCTGGTGACGCGCTTGCCTGGCGTCGTCTTCGAGATGTTCGAGCTGCTTTACAACGTGGTCACGTGGTTTCGTATGGCACGCGCCTGGCGCAAGGCGCCGCCCGCACTGATCTACGAACGCTACTCCCTGTTCCTGTTCGCCACCATCTGGCTCGCACGTCGGCGCGGCATCCCCCTGGTGCTGGAGATCAACGACTCGGCGCTGGTCGACCGGGTGCGCCCGTTGACGATGAAAGGGCTGGCCCGGCGCATCGAGGGCTGGTGCCTGCGGCGTGCGACGGGTCTGGTCTTCATCTCCACGTACTTTCGTGACGTCGCGCGCGACGCATACGGCGCTATCGCCCCCAGTGTGGTCTCGCCCAATGCGGTCGACCTGCCGCGTTTCGATCCATCGCGCTTCGATGTCGCCGCACTGCGCGCCTCGCGCGGCCTGACCGGCCGGGTGGTGTGCGGCCATATCGGCGCCTTCGCCCACTGGCACGGTGTGGATGGTTTCGTCGAAGCCATCGCCGGGCAGCTGGATGCCGTGCCGGAACTGGCCCTCGTATTCGTCGGCGATGGCAGGACGCTGCCCGCGGTCCGGGCGCTGATCGCGGATCGCGGTCTGGCCGACCGGGTATTGCTGCCGGGTCGGGTGCCGCACGACGAGGTCGCCAGCTGGATCGCCTGTATGGACTATGCCGTGCTGCCGAATTCCAATCACTACGGGTCTCCCATGAAACTGTTCGAGTTCATGGGTATGGGTGTGGCGGTGGTCGCGCCCGACTACGCGCCGGTGGCGGAAGTGATCGACGATGGCCGCACGGGCTGGCTGTTTCCGCACGGTGACGCCGCCGCCTGCGTCGATCGCGTGCTCGCGCTGGCGCGCCATGCCGACGAACGCCAGCGCGTGGGCGACGCCGCCCGCGACTACATCGCCAGCGAGCGGCAGTGGCGCAACAACGCCGCGCAGCTGCTCACCCTCGTCCCGGCCGGAGCCTGAATGTGATCGTCATCGCCCTGCTCGTCCTGCTCCTGCTGGTCGCCGCGGCGGGCACCGTGGCCATCCGCGCACGCAACATGCAGTACTGGCTGTGGGGATACCTGACCCGGCGCAAGCCGCCGAAGGTGGCAGGACCGAAACACGTGCTGTTCTGCTTCGTCGACCATTTCGAGCCGAACTGGGGGCGCGTGGACATGGATACGCAGCGGCGTCGCGTAGACCGCTGGTGCAGCGACTATCGCGCACTGGCGGCGCGCCATCGGGACGCGGACGGCCGCGTGCCACAGCACAGCTTCTTCTATCCGGAAGAGGAATACGTCGAGGAGCACCTGGACAAGCTGCAGTCGCTTTGTGCCGACGGGTACGGTGAGATCGAAATCCATCTGCATCACGACAACGACACGGAAGCCAACTTCGTCGCCACCATCGACCGCTTCAACCGCCTTCTGCACGACAGGCACGATGCCTTGCCGCGCGATCCCGTCACCGGCCAGCTGCGGTTCGCCTTCATCCACGGTAACTGGTGCCTGGACAACTCACGCGCCGACGGCCGCTGGTGCGGCATCGACAACGAGCTGATCCTGTTGCGCGAGCTGGGTTGCTACGCGGACTTCACCCTGCCCTCCGCCCCCAGCGACACGCAGACGCGGATGTCCAATGCGATCTACTACGCCACCGACGACCCGCAGCGCTGCAAATCGCACGACACCGGCGTGCCGATGCGCGTGGGCGGCAAACCGAGTGGCGACCTGCTGATCATCCAGGGGCCGCTGGGCCTCAACTGGAAAGACCGGCGCTTCGGCGTCATCCCGCGTATCGAGAACTCCGATGTGCGCAAAGGCTGCCCACCGACGCCCTCGCGTGTCGATCAATGGGTGGATACGGGCATCCACGTCGAAGGCCGCCCCGAGTGGGTCTTCGTCAAGGTGCACACCCACGGCACCCAGGAACGCGACATGGACACGCTGCTCGGCGCTCCCGCCGATACCATGCACGACCACCTCGAGGCGGTCTACAACGATGGTGTGCACTACGTACTCCACTACGTCACCGCCCGCGAGATGTACAACATCGCCAAAGCCGCCGAAGCCGGCCTCGCCGGCGACCCCGGCCGCTATCGCGACTTCGAGCTGCCGAAGCCGGGCAAGCAGCCGGTCGCCCACGAGACCGCCGCAACCACCATGTAGGAGCGCGCCTGCGCGCGACCCCCAGGCCGGCAACGCCACCGCCCAACAGGCCGCCCCCACGCCTGAAATTGTCTAACAGCCGCGTCGTCCAGTAGCATCGCAGCCCATGCATCTCGCCACGCCCCGCCTGTTCACCCGACTTCGCCGCCATCGCGGCGTGTGGGTGCTCGCGCTGGCCGTGCTGATGTTCAAGCTGACCATGGCGACGTTCTGCCTGCTCGACGGACCGACGTCCGCGTCCGTCGACACGGCGGGTGCCACGACCGCCATCGCCACCAGCGACACCGCACCGGGCGATACCTGCGTTCTGAACGAAGGCGGCGGCTGCCACTGCAGCTGCGCCCATAACGTGGCCGTACCCTCGACGATGCCCGCCCTGCTCGCCGGCGTGCCGCACGTACACCTGACCGCGACGCTCCGTACCGGTGTGACGCCGACCTACGAGCGCTCCCCGCTCCGCCCCCCTATCGCCTGACGAACGCCACCGTGCGATGCCGACCGCCTGAGCGGTCGCGTCGATTCGCGTCCGTTCTTCCGGAGATCCATCCATGTTTTCTCTACGCATCGCGCTTTCCGGCGCCGCGTGCGTGTGCCTGTGCGCCGCGGGCCACGCGAGCGCTCCGCCGCTCGACCGCGCATCGCCCGCCGTGCGTGACCGCATCCACGCGTTGTGGGCCGACAACCCAGCCATCCAGGCGGCGGACGCCCAGCGACGCGCCGCCGAAGCCCGTGTCCGCGCCGCGGCGCAGCCCGTCTACAACCCTACGCTGTCCCTCGAGGGCGAGAACGCCGATGTGGATCGCCGCACGGCATCGGCCAGCCTGTCGCTGGATCTGAGCGACAAGCGACGCGCCCGGGTCGACGAAAGCGAAGCCGCCTTACGCGTCAGCGAGGCCGCCTACGCGCTGCGCCGTCGCGATATCGCCGCCGAATGGCTCAAGGCGTGGGCCTCGGCCGAACTCGCACGGCGGCAGCGCAGCCTTGGCGAGGAACGCGTCGTGGCGATGACACGCTTCGACCATCTCGCCGCGGACCGTCTGCGTGTCGGTGACATCAGCGCACCGGAGCGGGATCTGGCCGCGCAGGCACTGGCCGAGGCGCGCATCGAACAAGCCGCTATCGAGGGGCAACTCGCGGCGGCGCTGGCCTCGGTGACGGCTATCGGCGGCGAACGAGACGACGGGCAGGCCGCCGGATGGCCTGCGCTATCCGAGGCGCTGCCCCCTAGCCCCGATCGCATCGATGCACAGGCCCTCGACGACCGCCTCGAACTGCGGCAGGCCCGTGCCGAGCAGCAACGCCTCGATGCGGCCGTCACCGTGGCCCGCCGCACGCGACTGTCCGATCCCACGATCAGTCTCACGGGCGGGCGGGTCCGCAGCGGTAGCCGCAGCGATCCGGTCATCGGCATCAGCGTCTCGATGCCGCTGCCGGTGCGCAACACCGGCCGCGCCGAGGTGATGGCGGCGCAGGCGGAAGCGGATGCCGCGCTCGCCGATCGACAGGCGACCGCATGGAAAGCGGAAGCGACGCTACGTCAGACCGCCATGACCTATCGCGTATTACGAAGCACCGCGGAAACACTGCGCAAAGCCCGAACGGGAGCCCTGGGCGAGCGCGCCGCGCTACTCGAACGCCTCTGGCAGGCCGGTGAACTCGACACCTCCGACTACCTCGTCCAGCTCAAGCAGAACCTCGATACCGCGCTGTCCACGCTCACGCTGGAAGCGCAGACCTGGCAGGCCTGGTTCGATTACCTCGCCGCCGCCGGCCGTCTTCCCGAGTGGATCGACGGCCCCGCAACGGATGCCACCCCATGAATCGACCCGTTCTGAAGACCGCTTTCGCGCTCGCGATGGCACTGTCCCTCTTACCCGCACGCGCCGAAGAAGCGGCAAACCCGCTGAAACTCGACGCGCGGGCCATCGCCGATGCCGGCATCGTCGTCGACACGCTTCGCTCCCGCCAGCTGACCGACACCCTCACCGCCCCGGGCGAAGTCAGGGTCGACGCCTATTCCACCCTGATCGTCTCGCCACGCGTCGCCGTCCAGGTCGTCGAGCGAAAGGCGAAGCTCGGCGACGTCGTCGCCGCCGGCACCCCGCTGGTCGTGTTGTCGAGCATCGAGGTCGCGGAAACCCAGGGCCGCCTCATCGTCGCCAGCCAGGACTGGGCACGCGTCTCCGCGCTGGGTCCTCAGGCCGTTTCGGGGCGTCGCTACGGCGAAGCGAAGATCGCCCGGGACCAGGCGCGCGCCGCGTTACGCGCCTACGGACTGACCGACGGACAGATCGCTCGTATCGTCGCGCGGGGTTCAGCGGCCGCGGACGGCCAGTTCGAGCTCATCGCACCGAAGGCCGGCCGTATTACGACCGACGACTTCCTCGTGGGCGAGCGCATCGAAGCGGGAAAACCGCTGTTCACGCTGGTCACCGAGGACACCGTCTGGGTCGAAGCGCGTCTCCCGCCCGCTGCCGCGGATGCGATACGGCCCGGCGCGGCCGCAACCATCGTCGCGCACGGAACGGAACGGCCCGGCAGCGTCATCCAGCGCGCGCATCGGACCGACGAGGCCACACGCACCACCAGCGTGCGCCTTCGTGTCGACAACCGGGACGACCTGCTCCACCCGGGGGAACTCGTGGAAACGCGTATCGCCACATCGGCGAACGCCAGCGTTCTCGCCGTGCCCGCGGAAGCCGTGGTGCTGCTGAAAAACGAACCGACGGTGTTCGTGCGCGGCAAGGAGGCCGGAACGTTCGAGCCCATGGCGGTGGACGTCGGCGAAACACGCGAGGGCTGGACCGTCGTGCGCCGTGGCCTGACCGCGGGAGCCGCTTACGTCAGCAAAGGCGCCTTCGCCCTGAAAGCACGCCTCCTGCGCTCGCAGCTGGGAGACGACTGATGCTCGTCCGTCTCGTCGAACTCTCCCTCCGTTACAAACTGCTGGTGATCCTGGGCGTTCTGACGATTGCCGCCCTTGGCGTCGCCTCACTGAAGCGGCTCCCCATCGATGCCTTCCCCGATGTCACGCCGGTGCAGGTCAACGTCTACACCGAGGCCTCCGGACTCGCCGCCGAGGACGTGGAGCGCCTGCTGACCACCCCCGTGGAAGCGGCCCTCGCCGGATTGCCCCGCGTGGAAACCATCCGTTCGGTGAGTCTGTTCGGGCTGTCGTACGTCGCCGTCTACTTCGATGACGACACCGACATCTACTTCGCCCGCCAGCTCGTGAACGAACGGCTGCAACAGGTCGCCGCACGTTTACCCGAGGGCTACGGCAAGCCCGAGATGGGTCCGAATACCTCGGGCCTGGGACAGGTCTTCTGGTACACCGTCGAGACCGACGACGGCAGCGCATCCGACATGGACCTGCGTGCGTTGCAGGACTGGACCGTCCGCCTGGTGCTGCGCACGGCACCCGGTGTCGACGACGTGACATCGTGGGGCGGGCAGGAGCGACAGTTTCAGGTCCGCGTCGATCCGATGCGCCTGGTCGCGCACCGACTCGCACTCAGGGACGTGATGCAGGCCGTCGAATCGAACAATGCACAGGTCGGCGGCAACGCGATCGACATCGGCCGGGAGCAATACCTCGTGCGAGGCGTCGGTTTGCTGCGCAACGCGGAGGACATCGGCTCCATCGTGCTGAAGAGCGACGATGGCACTCCCGTATACATCCGTGACGTGGCGTCCGTCGTGGAGGCAGGCGCGCCCCGGACCGGCGCGGTCACGCGCGATGGCAAGGAGGTCGTCCTGGGCCAGGCACTGGCGCGCACCGACGAAAACGCGAAGAGCGTGGTCGACGCCGTCAAGGCGAAGCTCGATACGGTGCGTCGCGCGCTGCCTCCCGGCACCGTCGTCAAACCGGTCTACGAGCGCACGGACCTCGTGGACGCGGCGGTCGGTACGGCATCGCGCGCCTTGCTGGAAGGCGCCCTGCTGGTCGCCGTCGTGCTGTTTCTCTTCCTGGGCGAGCTGCGAAGCGCCCTGATCGTCGTCGCGACCCTGCCCCTGGCGATGCTGATCGCCTTCATCGGCATGGAACGGTGGGGATTGTCCGCCAACCTCATGTCGCTCGCGGGGCTGGCCATCGGTATCGGCATGATGGTGGACGGCGCGGTGGTCATGGTGGAGAACGCTCACCGCATCATGGGCGAGCGTGCCGCGCAGGGCGACACGGTTGACCGGGGCGCCGCTGTGCTGAAGGCCGCTCGCGAAGTGGCGACACCGGTCGCCTTCGCGAT
Organism: Dyella sp. 333MFSha; assembly: GCF_900102405.1. Classification (NCBI taxonomy): domain Bacteria; kingdom Pseudomonadati; phylum Pseudomonadota; class Gammaproteobacteria; order Lysobacterales; family Rhodanobacteraceae; genus Dyella; species Dyella sp. 333MFSha. The sequence continues at coordinate 1,420,549 of NZ_FNBR01000001.1, forward strand.
CCTCATCATCATCGTGGTTTTTCTTCCGCTGTTCGGGCTGCAGGGCCTGGAAGGAAAAATGTTTCGTCCGATGGCGTTCAACATCGGCTTCGCCATGGCGGGCTCGCTGGTGCTCGCCCTGACGCTGGTCCCCGTCCTCGCCGCTCTGCTTCTGAAGCCGGGACCGGAGCGGGATACGAGGCTCGTCGGCTGGCTCAAGAGCCGCTACGGGCGTCTGCTGCACTGGTCGCTCGACCACCGGCGCATCGTCCTGGGCGGCGCCGTGGTCGTGCTTCTGGGCACATTCGCCCTTATCCCCTTCCTCGGCAAGGAGTTCATGCCCAACCTGCGCGAGGGCGCCATCATGTGGCGGATCACGTCGATCCCTTCTTCCTCTCTCGAGGAGTCGATCGACCTTTCGCGTCAGGTTGCCGAGCGGATCAAGGCCAACGTACCCGAGGTCGAAACGACGCTGGCCATGATCGGACGCGCCGAGAAAGGCGAAACCGCGGACGTGAACTACATGGAGGTCTACACCCCGCTCAAGCCCGCGTCGGCATGGCGCGACGGCCAGACGCTCGAGTCCATCGAGGCGGCGATGCAGCAGGAGCTGACCGACGCGCTGCCTACCGCGGTCGTCAGCTACACCCAGCCCATCCAGATGCGCATCGAAGAGCTGATTTCCGGCGTCCGCGCCACCCTTGCGCTGAAGATCTACGGTGACGATCTGGCCACACTCGACCGGCTCAGTGCCCGGGCGCGCGACGTACTGGCGACGGTACCGGGCGCAACCGACCTGGCGCTCGAAGCCAACCTCGGCAAACCGCAGCTGCGCATCGAGGTCGACCGCACCGCCCTGGCTCGCTACGGACTCAATGCCGACGATGTACTCACCGTGGTTCGCAACGGTATCGGTGGCGAACCCGTCAGCAGCCTTATCGACGGTGTACGCCGTTTCGACATCGCGGTGCGACTGGACGACGCCAGCAAGGCCTCGCCGGGAACGATCGGGCGCATTCCGCTACGCACGCCGACCGGCGCGCTGGTGCAGTTGTCCCAGGTCGCCCGCGTCACCCAGGCCGAGGGGTATTCGTTCATCCGCCGCGAGGCGCTGCAACGCTTCGCCGTCATCGGACTGGATGTACGCGGCCGGGATATCGACGGGTTCGTGCGTGAGGCGGAGGCACGGCTGGCCTCGGAACTCACCCTGCCGACAGGCTATTACACCGAGTGGGGCGGCGCGTTCGAAAATCAGCAACGGGCCATGAAGCGTCTGGCACTGATCGTGCCGCTGACGATCTTCTGCATCTTCGTGCTGCTCTACACCGCGTTCAGCTCGTTCCGGCATGCGGCGCTGATTCTTGCCAACGTGCCGTTCGCGGTCATCGGCGGCGTCATCGGCTTGTTCATCACCGGGCAGTATCTGTCCGTACCTTCGGCGGTCGGCTTCATCGCGGTGTTCGGCGTGGCCATGCTCAACGGCATCGTGCTGGTCAGCTTTCTGGACCGGCAGCGTGACGCCGGTGGTGACCTTCGCGAAGCCGTGCTTCGAGGGAGCACGTTACGTCTGCGCCCCGTGCTGATGACCGCCACCGTAGCGATCCTGGGGTTGCTTCCGATGTTGCTGTCCAGCGGCGTCGGCGCCGAGACCCAGCGACCTCTGGCTACCGTCGTTGCCGGCGGGCTGATCACCTCGACGCTGCTGACGCTGGTGCTCTTGCCCGTGGTCTACGAGTGGATGGAGGCGAGATCCCGACGCCGGTAAAGAGTCCTTCTCCGGTGGCAGAATTACCCGCTATGGTGGAAGAATTACCGGCTGTGGCGGGAGAATTGCCGGCTCTGGTGGGAGCCAACCCTATTGGCGACTGGGACGCTTGCCGCAAGGTCCCACCGCCGACAAAGTTGGCTCCCACCGATTAGTCATGACGCGCGGCTGATTCACCAGACTCGATGCAAACCAGGCGAGTATCCGGACACATTATTCGCAGCTTGCGACATCAATGTCCGAAGCTCACGTTCACGGACGCAATCGGCAGCGAGACCAACACGGCAGCCGACGCCACACCAAGCGACCCGAACCAGTTAACGAGCGATGCGACGCGACTGTCGACTAAGCTCGGAAAGTAGGATCTGACTGCATTTATCAATGCGAGGCCAAAAATCGGAAGAACATAGAGGACAACGCATGCTTGCCATCCGTACTCGGCCGGCGCGCCCTTCCAGTACGCTGTCGAGGCACCGAACCAGTTAGCGACAACAAAAAGCACGTACACGGCGACAGCCAATAACGCTAGCGCGTGCGTAAACCACAGTGCCGCCGTCCCAATGAATGCCATCGCGCCATCCTGCCTCACGGCTTCACCTCCAGAGTTCCCAGATAGTCGATTGGCGTCTCAACCGGGCCACCGTAACGTATCGGAAAAGCGCCTGGGATGAGTGACCTGGAAGAATAATCTGTCATTTGAACGCTGGATGTGTTTCGAATCATCGGCGCAACGACATCCCCATAAAAAAGAGCTTCCGGAGAAAGCGAATTCACGGTTATGCACCCCACGCTATTCGTTCCCGGATGAAGCCTGAATGCCTGTCGACCCGAGGGCTGGTGAACATCATCCATGAGAAACTCGTCAACAGGATCCAGACGAAACCAGTCATCTCTCCTGTGGGAGAGAATTTGATACTGGCCGACCGGAATCTGTTGCTCGGGACGGCCATCAAACCACCCGGACCGAACAAACGTTCCGCCAGAACTCGCATCTACCGAATACATCCGGCCAGGGTGATCCAGGTCCTCAACCGTCAGCTCATTATCCGAAATCGAATACGTCGCCTTGACCAGCAACCCGTGAGGATCACTACCCGCCAGCGGGCTACCATAGGCGTATGAATAGGTGCTCGCACCTCCCATAACCCCGAGGGGATCGCTTTGGAGATATCTCCCCGTGCTTGCATCGTAGTCGCGCAGGTGATTGTAAGTGACTCCAGTGGATCCGTCGTATCGCTGCCCAGGAAAACGCATATCGAGCGAGAACGAAATCCCATCGCCGTCGGGGTCTTCGTTCGGCGGATCCATGCCAAACGCCTCCCCGGACGCGGGCCAACTCCACACCGTTTTTCGAAGTAGGCGGTCGTAGACAGAGCGAGGCGTACCTGCATGATCAGTCTCGATCGCGTATAGCCTTGTCCCATCCATAATCGTTACTGGATGATCACCCATCCAGATGATCTGACGAAGGGCCCTTCCATCTGGCGCGTAGTCGCCTATCCAGTGACCGTTCTCGTCATAGACCGTGATCGTTTCAGTCGAACCCCGGCGGGTTAAGACGCGCTCACCCCATGAGTTGTAACCGTACGAAGCAACTAGCTTCCCACCAACATACGCGTCTTCGACTTGACCGTCAGCGTTATAAGTGAACCGTGCATCCCCGGCGGTAGAAGTACGACCTGATGCATCATATTCTCTCGCGCTATCCCCAGCACGCACGAGTCGATGGCTGGCGACGGGGTATTCGTACGAAAGGACCCCAGCGGCATCGGTGAATGATGTTCGATTTCCCGTGAGATCGTATGCATACTTCTGGACGGGCCCTGCGATATCACTGGATTCGACCAAGCGTCCGAGACGATCGTATTTCCATTGAACTTCGGCATCACGATCACGCGTCCTCACCAACTGCCCTGCGGCATCATACTCGTAACGTAGATCAAGGCCGCTAGTGCCTATCGATCGGATAGACGTCGTTCTACCATTCAAATCGTACTCGCGAATCACTCTCCTTCCAGGCATAAAACTCCACTCAAGAGGTTTTCCTAGCGCATTCCAACGCACGCCAGTCAATATGGGGAAATCGCCGTACTGAATCATATTCAGCGAAACCTTCACGACGTTGCCGGAAGCATCCCGATCATAGGAGACTGTGGATCCATCGGGATAGGTTATCGCCCTGAGGCGACCGGCCGGCGAATAGGCATACCGTATTGAGAAATCTCGTCCACGAACACTTTAAACCTTTCGCGTAATCTGTCCTGCAGCGTTGTAACAATATGAGGTATGGCCAAGACCATCGGTAGCAGTCGCGAGCCGACCTACCGAATGCCTCTCATCGACACCGCAATAAGCTGGCGGTGAGTGATAGTCGAACGTCTTTGAGACAGAGCCATCCACCGTGATGCCGACTAGCCGCCCTTCGACATCGTACCTATGCAACATGCTGTGCCCATCGGCAGTTCCCTTGCGAAGAAGCGCGCCCGTATTATCGTGAACAAACGTCGATTCGCCAGAATCTTGACTCGATTCACGGAGCAAGTCACCGAGACCGTTCCGTAGGTAGATCGTCTCCAGGCCCTTGGGGTCCGTAAACGACGAAAGCCTATCCAGACCGTCGTATGCGAGGCTTAGTCCAGAAGCACTGTCGGAGGGGTCGGCCACCTGCCTAGAGAGCCTTCCGAGCGCGTCATAAGTTCGTGTTACGACTCTACCTAATGGGTCTCTCCAACTCGCAAGCCTGCCCGCCGCGTCGTAGGTAAACTCGGTTTTTTGCGCCTTCGCATCGACCTTCGTGCGAACGCGCCCGAGTGCATCGAATATCCTCGATCGATCCCCGACGATCTCTGCATTCGCGTCAAAGACTGTCTCTTTCGTCTTAAGTCCGCGCGCATCAAGCTGGTAAACGACGCGGCTACCGTTCGCCAATTCGATACTCGTAAGGCGCCTAGCGTCGTCGTAGACGAGCTTCGTTTTCACGTTGTCAGCGTCAACGATCTCCGCGAGGTTACCTGCTGCGTCGTACGAATAGCCGACGCCTGCCTTGGGATCATTCGAGGAACCGCCTGATTCTCGGGACTTGGAAGTAATCCTACCTAGAATGTCATAGGTGATATCGATACGTACGTCATTTTCGTCCAAGACAGACAGCGCGCGACCAGCGCCATCGTAAGCGAGCACCTGTCGCACATTCCCTAACGGGCTCGTGACCGACTTCATGTCACCCGCACGCCAAGTGCAGTTTTTCGGATCATTCGTGCAGCCAGGCGCGTCGACCTCGAAATATTCGAACCTGTAAGTGTCATCATCCCCTTCACGCGGTCCATCAACGCTAAGTATCGAGCCGTCGCCGCGGTACGCAAAGCGAGTAGTCCTTTCTCCATCCGCCGAAGACGAGTCGTCAGCGCTACCTTTACGATATTCAAGAAGTTGCCCATCGCCGTTGTATCGCATCTCCTCCCACATCCCGGGCGCCTCGATACGAACAGGCAATCGCAAGCCAGGATCCCATGCCGTTCGTATCGTCCGCGCGACCAACGAGCCGAAGCCCTCCACACGGGCAGTCTCTAGGTGCGTCTTCGGATCGTAAGCGTATGTCGTAACCGAACCATCGAGATCCTTGACCGTCGCAGGTGTTCCGTCATCGTTGTAGGTCACTGATAGGGATGCTCGCGTCCTGCCCGCCACAGCTGGCGTCGTCAACTGCGTCAAGCGCGGCTGTCCCGCGACATCCGCGAATAGGTAGGAGGTGGTTCCACCACCGGCTATGGTGCTGGATGATGAACCGGACAGCCCTGCTTCGACCACGGCGAGGCCTGCCCCGCCAGCGTGCGTCGTTCGCGTCGCATGCCCATTGAAATCATATGAAAATGTCGCCCAGCGACGTCCATCGGGCCCGATAACTCCCGTCAGGAACCGATTGGCATACACTACATACGACGGCTCGTCGTACAGATATGTCAGCTTATCCAGATGGGCAAGACCGAACAGCGTGAGCTCCCCAATAATTGGACTGAAACACCCCTTCAGGATGCTGATCGGTTTCGTAGCGCATTGTAATCCAAACCAGATCGTATTCATCGAGACCACTGCCATCATTTGAAGCAGAGTGATTCTCAACGTTGATCGAAGACACCGTGCAGTTTCGGTGATTAGAACCGGACAAATAGCCCTGAGGATGCCGACATCTAAATTCCACGGCTGACGTCGCAGCATCCGCAACTTCCCTATAATGAAAAGCTCCGTCTTCCAGATAAACCCAATAGCCGTCTTTGTAGGCGGCGATATCAGCCGTCGTCGAAGAGGCGGATCTACCGACGCCCGTAAATATCGATGCACTCAACATGGCGCATGCAGCGATGCGACCTGTAAACCGCAATCCTTTGCTTCTCTCCACCACAGAACTCTCCCTCGTGAGGCGGCCTAGAGGTCGCCGCATTAGATGAGGTGCAAGGGTAGGTAGAGCTTTATCCGTAATACATACGAATATTCTGATTTTTGATGAAAATGTATGCGACCGAGAAATCTGCCTCATCGACCGGGGAATTCCACCCACAAGAGCCGCCTCCAGATGCCTGTATGAGACGGCTACCGTTTCTTTGTGATGCGGAATCGCCAACGGGCCGGCCGCCGACCACTGGCACCTATGCCAGCATCGCAAGCCTGCCCAATTCAGCCCTTGCGGCGTGCCCGCAGATCCGAGCGAACGCGATGCAGTCCCCGGTAAATCCATCGCACCGGCGCATACATCCGGAAGCCCGCCGTCGCACGGGTCGCGCGCACGGCGTACAACGAGCCACAAGCCTCCGCGCGCGTCGCCAGCAGTCGCTTGTACTGGTTATCTCCGTAGCCGAAGCTGATCCGCTCGCCGGGGAAACGATCGAGCAGCGCGCGCACTGCCTGAAACACGGCCACCGACCCGATGCCGACCTTCGCCACCTCTTCGTCATAGCCAAGGTCGTCGACGAGGTAGGTCCCACCGAGGCGATAACCGTGGACATAAGCCAGCGGCCTGCCGTCGCGCAGCACGACATGACCGATCAATTGCCTGGCGGCAGCGAGCCTTTCGAACAGCGCGACCCGCTCAGGCGCCTCCCAGTCCATCGGCAGGTCGGCATGGTGCCAGGTCTTCGCGTACACCTCGTTCATCAGGCGACAGTATTCGGGCATGTCTTCGGGCCGGTCGAACGTGCGCAAGGCCGCGTCGCCGCCGAGCTTCCGATAGGCGCGGCCCACACGCTGGGTCAGATCCGTGCGCTTCTTCTTGTCCATCGCCGAGAGCCACGCTTCCGACGAAACCTGCGGATCGATCGACCAGTGCAGCTGATCCAGCAGATGCGCAGCCACCGTACGAAACCCGCCGCGAGTTAGTGAGTCCGCAAACGGATTGGGCAGGTCCGCCTCCTGCACGCGCACCACACGGACGCTGCTGTCCCCCGCCAGCTGGCGTGACACGGCGACGCTGACGACGCCGCGCTCGGCCTCCCCGGCCACGACGCCAGACCCAAGCAATCGCAACGCCGCCCCGCGATAGAGGCGCACACGCCGCCCCGCGAGATCCAGCCGCGCCGTGTGTTCGATCGCAAGCAACGGTGCATAGCCGACCACCCTCCCCCCGGCATCGCGCACCACGATCAGATGCGGCACGGTGCCATCCCGGCGACTCTCGACCTCATACGCGATCCAGTCCGGATGCTGCACGATACCGCTGGCCGCGCCGGGCCCTTCAGCGACGCGGGCCAGTTCATCGCGGTAGCCGCGCAAGGTTTCGAGGGAACGTACGATGCAACAGACGTAGCTCATGGGCTGGCCTTGGACACTGCCGGCGGGATGAATTCGAGGGCACGGATCAACCAGCGACCCGGCCGGCCGAGGCGTCGGCCGATGCCGGCCATCAGCTGCACGTCGTCTCCGGTCCAGTAACGGACCAGCACGCTACCCGGCACGTAAAGCACAACGAACACGGCGCAGCCGCCGAGGAAGCCGACGCGTGACGGTATGGCGGCGGTGGTCGCCCATGCCGCCAGCGTCGCCACGCTGCCCACGGCGAACAGGCGGGCCATGGCCGCCACCGGCAGCGCGCCGCTGGTCGCCTTGCGCAGGTAGTGCACCGCAAGCACCATCTCGACGACACGTGTCCCCGCGTAAGTCACGACTGCGCCGGATAGCCCGAGAACGGGGATCAGCGCCACACCGAGAACCGCGTTGGCGACGAGCGCGACGGTGGCGATGCGTACACGGTCATCCTGTCGGTCCACCACGGTCTGAAAGGCCGCGATACCGTTGCCGATCAACAGCAGCCCACCCAGCACCAGCGTGGCCTCGATCGTGGGAATCGCATCGAGGTAGCGCGTGCCGTACATGAGGCGCACGATCTCGGGCGTCGTGACGAGGCCGAGCCCGGCGATGGCGATGCCCACCGCCCAGTAGAACCGCGTCGCCTCGGCAAGAAAACGCGCCGCGCGCGCACTGCCGCTCTCCCCGTACGACTTGGCCATGTAGGGAAGCAGCGTCGACGTGAGCCCGACCGAGAACAACTGCACCGCGCCGCGCGTCAGCGTGCCCGCAATCGCGAAGTAACCCACCGCGACCGATCCCGAGAACGTGTTGAGCAGAAAGATCTCGATCGTTCCCACACGAAACGAGCCCATCAGCACCAGCACGGCCGTGAGTTTCAGGTGGCGGTTCACCCGCGCATTCAGCGTGGGAGGAATCGGTCCGGAAGCGAAATCCCGGCAATAACGGCGGTAGACCAGCCGGTTGACCAGGTTGAGGATCAGGCACGCCACCGCGAACAGCGCGACAAACGATAGCAGGTCGGCATGCATGAGCATGGCCGCAAGCACGAGCGACATCCCCAGGATGCCGCCGATCACCGTCGCCACCGCTTCGGGCTCGAAGCGTTCCTGTCCTTTGCCGATGGCCACCAGCATCGCGTAGTTGGCCTTGGCGACCACGGCCACGACGACCAGCGCCATGATCGGTAGAAGGGACGCATCCCACTCGGCGGGCCGGAACAACCAGCCGATCACGAGGAATAGACCGATGACGCTCGCCGAACTCCACGTCTGGATGCGTGAAAAGCGCGCCGCGAGACTGGACGCGAGCCCGGGGTCGCCCATGCCATCCGCCTCGGCGATGAACTTGGTCGATGACGTGGTCAGCGCATGGTTGGAGCAGACGATCAGCCAACCACACAGCCACACGGTGAACGCATAGCGGCCGAAGTCGCCCGGACCCAGGGCGCGAGCGATCCACACGCTCATCAGCAGCCCAAGCGCGTACTCGATATACGTGGACACGGTGACGATGCCCACGCTGCGCAGGACATCGAGGCGGCGGGTCATGGCGACGTCCGCGCAAGCGAGTCGGTCAGCCCCGCGCCCGCCGGCTGGCGCATCATCCACTGCGCCACCCCCGCACCGCGGTTGTTCCAGTTGAACCGGCGCAACGTGTCCGAGATGGCGGCGCATGCGGGGGCGTACGATGACGACAAGGCGGCAAACCGCTTCTTCAGCAGCGCAGCCTGCGCCGGATCCGTCTCGAAGTAGTAGGCGGCCGCGACGGGGAGGCCAAGTTCGACGTTGTGCCCGTCGCTGTACCAGCCTTCCGACTCCTGGATCTTCATCAGGGCTGCCGGTGTCGCCTTCGATGACGACCAGTACCAGGCGATCTGCCCGCCCGGCCCCGAGCATTCATTGCGCCAGTCGTGCGGATGCACGAGCAACGCCGGGTCGATCCAGCCGTAACGTTCGAGGTAGCGTCCGAAGGCGGTGATCATCGCGGGGATGCGCGGATCCTGCGTCGCCAGCCATGCATGCCAGAGACCGTCCACGATGTTCTCGCTCATCCAGGGCGAGGCACCGCGTACGTCATCGGCACCGTCGGGATCGTTTTCATGCACGTTCCAGCTGTTGCGCCAGGAGCCGTCGTCGCCGAGCCCGTCGGGGTTATGTCGTTGCTGCTCGTCGAGCCAGCCGACGCGAGCGAGTACGCGATCGCGATAACGTGCATCGCCCGTGAGCTCGTACGCGGCAACGGTCTCGATGAGACCCAGGCCGGCAAGTCGCTCGGTGAAGTAGTCAGTCGGGTGCCGGTATGGACCTGGCGGTCCGTTCCAGCCGCCGCTGTGCCAGAGGTCGGCCATCTTGCCGACTAGGGCGGCGTCGTGCATCGAGTCGTCTCCGCTCAGCGCGACCGCGAGCAGGATGGGTTCGATATAGACGTACTTCACGTCGCACGGTTTGCCGTCGGGCAGCCATCCCCCGGCGCATGACGGGCTGACTGGAACGCCGTCACGCTTGATGCCCGCCATGTACCAGCGATAGCTCGCCTCGGCCGCCTCGAGATAATCGGCGCGGCCGGTGCGCACGTACGCTTTGAACAATGTGGAAGGCCGGTCGAAGAGCCAGGCGGTGCTGTCCTTGACCGGGAGTTCCTTCGCCCAGCGGAACTGCGCATCCACGTAGCGCGCGTAGGCTTCGTCGCGGGCGGCCACCGACTGCGGGCCGGCGATCAGTGAGGCGGTGAGCCATTCGGGCGTGAGCACGGCGATCGCTTTGGGCCTGTCGTCGATCAGGCCTTGCGCGTAGGGCCAGCCGGGAGCGTCCATCGCGCGAGGTGTGCCGAGTTCGAAGCGATAAATCCCGGCGGTGGCGCGGAACTGGACGCGGACGGCGCGGATGCCGCCGGCGCCGGTGTGCCACTGGAGGGTCGGGATGACGGACGCGGGGACTTCGTTGCCTTTGACGTCGACGATGCGAAGAAGCCTGGGGTCGCGGAGGGTGTCGGGTGGGAAAGGGATGCCTACGGTGACCTGGACGGGGGTCGTGTCGGAAGTGCGGCGGGTTACCGTGATTTGCTGGGTACCGGGGCCGGGTTGTTTCGCGACCAGGGTCGCTCCTGCCGGAGCGGGTGACGCGCCGCTGACGGGTGACAGGCCCGCCGCGACGGCGGCAAGCAGAAGGCCGATGACGATGAGCACGTGGCGGGACATCGCTTGAGATGCGCCCGGCGTCGCCCGCCGTGTCTCGCGCACGACCCCGTGCCAGCCGCGCCGACGCTGGAAGGAACGTGCGTTCATGCGACCGACGCGACAGGCGCGTGCAACCCCGCCAGGCGGTACTCCCAGTCCAGGGCGGTACGGACGATGAAGTCGAGATCGTCGTGGCGCGGTCGCCAGCCGAGCACGTCGCGCAGCCGGTCGCTGCACGCGATGAGCTTGCCGATGTCTCCGGGCCGGCGCGGCAGTTCCAGCACGTTGAGCGCATGGCCGCCCGCGCGCGCCACGGCATCGACGACCTCGCGCACGCTGTAGCCGTGCCCGTAGCCGCAGTTCAGGGTGAGTGAATCGCCACCGTCGCGCAGATGATCCAGCGCGCTCAGATGAGCGGCGGCCAGATCGTCGACGTGGATGTAGTCACGCACGCCCGTGCCGTCCGGCGTGTCGTAGTCGGTGCCGTAGATGGACACGCACTGACGCTTGCCCACGGCGTGTTCGCACGCCACTTTGATCAGCAACGTGGCCAGCGGAGTGCTGTGGCCGATGCGTCCGAGCGGGTCGCAACCGGCGACATTGAAGTAGCGCAGGATGACGTGCCGCATCGCTCCCGTTGCGCACCAGTCGCGCAACATCGTTTCGGACATCAGCTTCGATGTGCCGTAAGGATTGGCGGGACACGTCGGCGTCGTTTCATCGGCGACGCCGGCTTCCGTGGCACCGTAGACCGCCGCCGTCGACGAAAAGATGAACTTGTCCACGCCGGCCGCCGCACACGCCGCCAGCAGGTTGCGGGTATTGCAGGTGTTGTTGCCGTAGTACTTCAGCGGATCGCTGACCGACTCCGGCACCACCGTATGTGCCGCGAAGTGCAGGACCGCATCGACGCGATGCGCTTCCAGAACCCGCGAGACGAGGTCGCCGTCGCCCACATCGCCTTCGACCAGGGACGCGCCGCGCACGGCCTCGCGGAATCCCGTGGAGAGGTTGTCGATCACGACGACCCGGTCGCCCCGCGCGACCAGCTGCTGCACCGTGTGGCTGCCGATATAACCGGCACCGCCGGTGACCAGGACCGTATTCATGGAGACCTCCCGGCCGTGGCCGGTGGGAAGTTGCGGGCGAGCCAGCCGCCGATGCCGTCGAGCAGACGGGCGCGGTCGCCGGTGAGGATGTACGTGTGGTCGGTCTCGGCCAGGTACCGCGTGGTGACCGACGGATGGCTCATCACCTTGCCAAAGCACTCGCGGAACTGACGCGCGTGATTGAAATAGTTGCTGATGCCACCCGAGTAGACGAGGTAGAGCTTCATGCCCCGCCCCACCATGCCGGTGAAATCGGCGATCACCTGATCGCGGGGCGCGGGTGCCACCGCGAACACGGGCTCGGGTGCCGCCTTGTCGGTACCCCCGCCACCCGGACGCCCGCGCAGCCAGCGCGCCCAGCGGCCGGGATCCGCCACACGCGGCAGGTAGTGACGAAGCTTGTAGCCGAGCGTGCGATACGCGTATCCGTCGAGGAATACCGCTCCCGAGACACGCGGATCGGTCGATGCCACGACATGTGCGTTCTGCGCGCCCGAACACAGGCCAACCAGCACGAAACGCTCGCAACCCGCCCGGTTTTTCATCAGAACCATCGCGTCGTCGAGATCCGCGCAGACCTGCTGGGTACGGGTCATGCCGCCGCCCGTGGCACCGCTGTCGCCAAGCGTCGACATGTCGAATCGAAGTGTCGGGTAGCCAGCCGCGTTGAGCTGGCGGGTCAGTTCCACGTGCAGCCGGAAGGGACCGATGCGATGCACCAGTCCCGCGTTCAGCACGATGACCCCGGTCTCTCCGCGCGCGCCTTCCGGCACACCCGCGATACCGACCAGGTGCCGTGCACGACCGAATCGATGAGCTTCCTCACGCATCACGCGACCTCCTTCAGGCGACCGGTGACCGCCTGGATGAGCGGCTGCGACAGGATCGCGGTCTCGAGTCGCCGCAAGTCGTTCCATGGGGTGGACTGACCCAGCGACTGCGCATCCAGCACGAGCGTAGGCACGGCCGGCGTGGCGACGCGTAACGCGCCGAGCTGACGCCGCAAGCTGTCGCCGATGTCGAAGCCCAGCCATTGCTCAGCCACATCGGCGTGGCTGCGCGGTCGCGTAAAGCGCTCGCCGTCCTCGCGCAGGGCGGCCTGCATGGCGTCCAGCGCCGCCACGTAATCGCCTCCATCGAGCACGGGATCCCATGCGATGACTTCCGTGAAACCGGCCCGACCCGCCGCGGCCATGGCGATGCTGCCACCCAGCCGTGCACCGAAGGCGACGACGCGATCGATACCGGCGCGTCTGCGCAACTCCGCGGCGGCCGTCACGGTGTCCTCGACGCAGCGCGACCAGTCCACCTCGCCACTGCCGCCAGCGGCGTCGCCGGTACCGTGGTAGTCGAAGCGCAACACGGGGACTCCCTGCATCGCCAGCGCTTGCGCGAGCTGACGATACAGGCGATGGCAGCGGATCAGGTCCTGCCCCAGCGAGGGGCACATCAGCAACGCGCGACGCGCCGTCGGCGTACCCGCGTGATACATGCCGAACAGGCCGTCGTCGGCACCGAAAAAGAACGGCAGGTCGAGGTCGCCATGCATGCTCATCTCCGGTAGACCACGCCGATGAAGAATTCCGCCTCGCGATAGCTCTGGCCCACGGCGTCGCTCGTACGCCGCTCGCGTGCGACGGAGGCGTGCCAGCTCCAGTGCCGATTGATCTGTTTGCCCAGATCCAGGCCCAGCCGGACCGTGTTGTCCTTACGGCTGAGCGTGTCGTAGGTGACGCGGTCATAGGTGGCGAAGCCCGAGAGCGTCAGCGTGGGGTTGAGCCGGTAGCCGATACCCACGCTCAGCCCGCGTCCCGTCTGATCGAAGGTGGGGTCGTCCAGATAACTCAGCTTGTTCAGGGCCGGCGACACCGTCATGGTCAGCCGCTCACCGCGCCAGTTCCAGGTCGCTTCGAGACGGCGCTCCTTGTACACCTCCGAGCCGATCACCGCGCTGCCCACGCCGATGCCCGTGCCGGTCGCCCCCCTTCCCAGTCCGCCCGTGTTGGCGAACGGATCGATCGCTTCGGCGCGGTCGGCGGTCAGGCCCGCACCGTAGGCACCCGGCGTCGTGATCAGATCCTGCGCGGCGTCCGCATATTGATAAGCGCCCGCCACGGTCAGCGCGTTGCGCAGGGTCGGCTGCCAGCCGACCTGCAGGCGTACGACGGGAGCCGACGTGCTGCGTCCCTGGTCGAACGACAGTCGCGTCCCGCCTACCAGCACGTCCGCATCGAAATGCGCCAGCGTGCTCGTGTAACGCACGAAGGCCTCTTTGCGATCGTAGTCGGCCGTGCTCGGCTGATGGGTGAAACCGACCCGCTGAAACTCCACGTTGCCGGAGAGCTGATCGGTCGGGCTCAGATCGCGATAGACACGAAAAGCCGCCATGCCGCGGGACGAATCGAATTCATCCACTTTCGATGCGTAGCTGTTGATATACCGCAATTCGAACTGACCGCGCGCCGCATCGCCGAAGCGCATGCGCAGCGTAGGGCCGAGCACGATCACGTTGGTCTGCTGCTGGTTGTCGGGCGAGTCGGCCGACAGCTGATCCACCGGCTGCACGCCCGCGTAGTCCTCGACCGAAAAATCCAGCCGCTCCGGAGCGATCGTCCAGTTGGCCTGCGCGCCGAGCTGTGTCTGCGTCTGCGAATCGAAGTGGTTTTCGAGATACTTACGGTATTCGAAGGTTCCCGCCACGTTGGCCTGAAACGTCGAACCCAGCTGCGTGAACTGGAATGTCCCTCCAGGCGTTAGCACGTTCTCGCTCAGGGGCCGGTCCGACGACAAGGCGATGTTGTTGCTGTGCTCGATCCCGCCATACAGGGTGTAATCGAAGGTCCCGGCAAGCACCGCCGTCGGTGCGACCGTGAGTCCGATCACGATGGCCTGCGCGAGCCTGGTCGATGCCGGCATGATCCCTCCCCCTGCCCTTCGGTCCACGTCACGGCGACTGATTGAAGACGACGCCCGCCAGCTTGGCCGGATCGAAATTCGCCACCGCCTGATTGATCGCCGCGGGCGTATCGCGTCCGTAGCCCGCGACCACCACCACGAAGTCGGCGAGGTCGGCCAGGATGCGCGCGTCGGGTGAACCCCTGACCGACGGACCGTCCAGGAACAGGTAGCGGTCGCTGTAGCGACAACGCAGCGAGTCCAGCACGGCGCGCATGCGGAACGACGAGAAGTATTCGCCGCTGTTCTCGCGCGACCTGCCGGCGGGAATCAGGCGCATCCGCGGCACGCCGGTCGGATACATGATCGAAGCGATGCCGCGCGACGGATGTTCGAGGAAATCGATAAGACCGCCCGTGCGTGGCTCGATACCGAACGCCTTGTGCTGATTCGGGTAGCGCAGGTTGCAGTCGACCAGCAGGCTCGTCTTCGACTCGTCGAAAGCGAACGCGGTGGCCAGATTGCGCGTCACGAAGCTCGCACCCGACCGCGGGCTCACCGCGACGACCAGGGTGATGAAGTTGTTTTCGCCCGCCATTTCCAGCAACCGCGTGCGGATGCCCCGGAAGGCATCCGACTGCTGTCGGACGGACTCCTCGCGATGGATGAGGCGTTTGCGCTCGCAGTCGATCGGCGCCAGCGCCCCGTCCGCCTCGCGCATGCGCGCTATGGAGTGACCCGGCGTGGCACGCGGGTCGACGTGCGGGTGCTCGGCATGCCCGGGTTCGATCGGTTCGGCGGCCAGTTTGTTCATGAGTCAGCCCTTCATCCTCAACCAGAACAGCAGCAGGTAGACGGCACCGACGCCGGTGACGATGAGCGCCAGCAGCATGTTCTGCAGGTGCTCACGGCGGCGGTCGCGCGGCGTGGGATAGAACGGAATGGTGGCCAGCACGGGAAAGCCCGTGGCCCGCTCGAGCTGGCCGACCGAACGCACGCGGGGATCGAAACGCGCCACCGCGAACAGCAGACCGAACGGAACCGCCAGCGACAAGGCGACACCCGCCAGACCGAAGTGCATGAAACGCAGGCCCGACGGCACCAGTGGCAACACGGCCGGGTCCTGCACCTGAAAGGTCAGTCCGCGCTGCTCGGCGTCGAGATTCATGGAGACGCGCGCGTTCTCGCGCCGCTTGAGCAGATCCTGATAGACGTCGCGATTGACCGTGTAGTCGCGCGTCAGCTCGGCGGTCACGTTTTCCGAGTTGGCGATGCGCTTGCTGCGCTCCAGCTCGGACTGAAGCATCGACTCGCTGGCGCTCACCCGGGCCGAGGCGGCGGCGGCATCGCTGCGGATCGTCGCCAGCTGCACGCGCATCTGCTGGTTGACCGGATTCATGGTGACCATCCGGTCGACCGTGCCGCCACCCACCGCACGGCTTGCATCGGCGCTCTGCATCTGCGTCCGCACATCCTCGATCTGGTGACGCAGGCGGACGACGTCCGGGTAGGAGTCCGTATAGGTGAGCAGGAGCTTGTCGAGCTGCGACTGCATCTCGGCCAGCTGGGCCTGGTAGATGCCACCGACGGTCTGCACGGCGTTGACCTCGGACTCGCCGCTGAGTTGCGCATTCAGCGCCGCGGCCTGGGAATGCTTCTGCATCGCGTCCATGCGGTTGTTCTCGATCTGCGTACGCAGGGCGCTGATGCGGGAATTGGTGTCGATATCGCTACCGGGACGCGCATCGGCATTGGCGTCGCGATACGCCTTCAGCTTGTCCTCGGCGTCGGTGAGCTTGCCGCGATAGGCCTCGACCTGGCTGTTGATGAACTCGTAGGCGTCGCGGCTTTCCCGCTGCTTGGAGAGCAGGCTCTCGCTGATGAACAGCTGGCCGAAGGCACGGGTCACCTCGAAGGCACGCCGCGGGTCGGAGTCGAAATAGCTGATGGTGATCAGATTCTCGCGGTTGTTGACGATCTTCGTGCGTGCCTTGATGCTCTCGATGAGCCTGTCGCGCTCGATGGGGGACGGTGAAGAGGCCAGCCACCCGCCGGTCCGCAACACCTCATCGAGCACGCGGCGACTGAAGATCACGTCGCGTGCCATGCCGGCGCGGTTCTTGTTCGCCGTCGCCGACGCCGCGCCTTCCATCAGCGGCGTGATGATGCTCGCGTCCTGCGCGAGGATGGTCGTGGATGCTTCGTACTTTTTCGGCCATACCGCACCGATACCCAGCGCGGCCAGCGCGATCACCGCGAAGGTGACGCCCATCGCGACGCGCCGTCTGCGCGCCTCGCCGATCAGTGCGGGCAGCATGCCCGCGAAAGGAACGAGTTCCCCGCTCATCGATGTACCCCTTAAAACGCGCGTTGCGGCACGGTGATCACGTCGCCGGGCTGTACCGGGTAGTTGTTGGCCAGATCGCCCTGCTGCAGGATCTTTTCCAGCCGCACGGCGTATGCCTGGGTGGCACCGGCCTCGTTGTGCCGATAGAGCTCGGTGCGATCGGGCGCCGCGAATTCGGTGGTTCCGCCGGCGGCGAGTACCGCATCCAGCACCGTCATGCCCTGCCGGTACGGCATGGAGATCGGGCTGCGCACGGCGCCCGTCACCCTCACACGGGACAGGTACTCATGGCTGCGCAATGCGGTAAGGATCACGGCGACCTGAGGATCGCGGATGTACTGCACCAGCTTCTGCTGAATTTCCGCACCGACCTGATCGGTCGTACGCCCACCGGCGGCGATGTCGCCGACCAGCGGCACGGTGATCTTGCCGTCGGGACGGACCGGCACGCTGACGCTCAGGTCCGGGTTATGCCAGACGGTGATCTGCAACTGGTCGTCCACGCCGATCAGATAGGACGCGACGACCGGGCTGGTCGCGTCCATCTTCGGTGGCGGAAGGTTGCTTCCCCCGGTGGCGCAGGCCGTCAGCCAGAGAGTGGCTGCGACGGCGGCGACGCGATTCCAACGCTTCATACGGACACCTACCCCTGTGACTTCGCTCGGTCCGTATCGTCATTTCAACCGGGGGCCGCGTCCATTCAACAGCCCGCCTATGCCATTCGACCGACGGGTGATCCTCGGCGTTTTACGCCATGATCGCGTCCAACATGGATATCGCCGCACGCCTCCTCCATCCTGCCGTGCAAGCGTTGCTGCTGGCTCTGTGTTCGACGGCGTTCGTGCTGTGTCGGCGTCCGCGTGCGGCGTGCGCACTCGCAGCGATCGCGCTGATATGGATCTGGCTGGCCGCGACGCCGGCGCTGGCGTTGCGTCTGCGCGATGGACTGGTGGCCGGTGCAGCGGAGACGCCGCGGCACGCCGATGCGATCGTCGTGCTTGGCGGCGGCAAGCTTCCGGTCGGGGACTGGTCACACACGACGACCCGGGCAGGCATGGGACTGTCGTTATGGCGAGCCGGATGGGCACCGCTGGTGCTGGTGTCGGGCAGCGATCAGGCGATGGACCTCGCGCAGGGCTTCGGACACTCGGGCATGCCGGATGGCGATCTGCGCATCGAAGCGACCAGCCGGAACACGCACGAGAACGCGCGCAACTCGGCCGCCATCCTCGAGGCGGAAGGCCTGCACCATATACTGCTGGTGACCTCGGCGGTTCACATGCGCCGGGCAGCCGGATGCTTCCGGCGTGAGGGTATCGAGGTGACGCCTGTGGCCGCCGACGACCGTCATGCCATGTTGGCCGCGGCGCCACCATGGATTCCAACGCGCGGCGCGCTCACCCTGACCGCTCGTGCTCTGCACGAGTATGTGGCCTTATGGATCTACGAACGCCGCCAATGGATATAGCCCGTAGCGGTCCGGCGCTCTCAGCGGTCGCCTGTCTCGATCTGCAGTGACGTCTTGCTGTCACGACGAACGAGCCCCGGACCGAACTGGGTGACCTTTCCGTCCTTCAGCACAACGGTGTAGTCCCTATGGGAGAAGGAGAAGCGGCCGGGACGGCGGTCCAGCCAGCTCATCACCTCGTAGCCGATGATCGTGCGATCGGAATCGGCCGGGCCGAGTCGATCCAGCACCTCGTCACGGGGCATTCCCACGTCGAGCCGGGCGACCTTCGACGCCATGCCCGCACAACCGGCGACCCCCAGGGCGAGGACGGCCACGACGATCGCCTGCTTCATCCTCACTCGCATACCTCGCATGGGTCGGCATTCACCGGATGGTAACGCACCGGCGCAAGTCCATGCGACCTCGCCGGATCAACGAACAGTGGTCGCGGGAGCTGGCATCGGGACGGCGGCCTGACCGACCGGCTTGCCGTGCGCATCCAGCGTATGTCCCTGCGCATCGACGCCGTGGGCATTCGCACGCTGAACCCGCTGGGTTACGCCCGTCGCCGCGCCATCCGTGCCTGCCGCGGTGCCGGCAGCACCGGTGGTATTCAGGCCCCGCTCCGTCGCACCCGCCTCCGAACGTGCAGGCACCGCGGCAGCCGCGGGATTCGCCTGGTGCAGCATGCCCGGTGAGCCGACCAGAGGCGCCGATGACGACGCGGGTGCCGTCACCGGTTTGGGAGCGGGCGCGCTGGCCGGATTCCCTGTCTGCGACGAGGGCGGATTCGTCGCCGTCTGTGCCATGGCGGCCGTGGCGGCGAAGACCAGGGATAGCAGGAACATGGGACGCGGACGCATGGCGTTTCCTCGATGCGCCAACAGCGGCGCGTGACAGATCCACGCTAACCCCTCCGGTGTGAAGCCCGCGCGTCCCTGTTAGGCTTCCACGATCCCGCTTCGGAGACCTGGAATGCTGCTTGCCCTTGCCCTCGCCCTGGCCACCGACAACGCCTTCGACACGCGTGTCCATACCGCGAAGATGCTCGAAAACAACGCCGAAGGGAAACTCTGGCAGGGCAGACTGTGGGACAGCATCGGCAATCCCGCGACGGACGCGCTGAAGGGCTGCATCGCCAGCAATATGCCGGCGGCCGACCGCCGTCCCTTCACCCTGGTGGCCCGCGTGGCCGCGGACGGGCGCAGCAGCGATGTCGACGTACGGCCGAAGTCGACGGTGGCGACCTGCTTTGCCGGGCAGTTCGCCACCTGGACCCTGCCAAAACCGCCGAAGACGCCGACCCCCTATCCGCTGGAGATCGACGTCACGATGGACTGAAGCTCAGTTCAGTTCGTCGGGGTCCGGGCCCATGCGCTTGCCCGCATCGAGCGCGGCGATGGACTTCATCTCATCGGCCGACAGTTCGAAGTCGAACACATCGATGTTCGACTTGATGCGATCCGGCGTCGCCGACTTGGGAATCACCATGTGGCCGAGCTGCACGTGCCAGCGCAGCACCACCTGGGCCGGTGACTTGCCATGCGTCTTGCCGATCGAGACGAGGGTCTCGTTCTTCAGCAAGTCGCCGCCCTGACCCAGCGGGCTCCACGCCTCGGTGATGACGTTGTGCTTCGCGTTCGCCGCGACGACATCGCGCTGCGCGAAATCGGGATGCAGTTCGATCTGGTTCACCACCGGCGCCACACCGGTTTCCTTCACGATGCGCTCCAGATGCGCGGGCTGGAAATTGGACACGCCGATCGAGCGGATGCGGCCTTCTTCGCGCAGACGGATGAACGCCTTCCAGGTGTCCACGTAGCGGTCGTGCTTGGGCGTCGGCCAGTGGATCAGATACATGTCGACATAGTCGGTGCCGAGCTTCGCGATGCTCGCATCGAAGGCCTTGAGCGTGGCGTCGAAGCCCTGCTCCGAGTTCCAGAGCTTGGTCGTCAGGAAGATATCGCCGCGGGCGACGCCGGAGCGTTCGATGCCCTGGCGTACGCCGGCTTCGTTCTTGTAGATGGCTGCGGTATCGATCGAGCGATAACCGGCCGCCAGCGCGGCGGATACGGCGTCGGCGGTCTCGCCGTCGGGAATCTGGAAGACACCGAAGCCGAGCTGCGGTGCCTTGTTGCCGTCGTTGAGGTCGAGGACCGGAACGGTAGAGGTCATGCGTCATCTCCTGCGGGGAACCGCCCGATATCATGACGGCGGCCCCGCATTCAACGCGTGACGGGTCAGTCGCCGCGGCTGGCGTAGTGCGTTTCGACGTAGTTGTCGAGGATGGCCACGAACTCGTCGGCGATGTGTTCGCCGCGCAGGGTCATGGCCTTTTCACCGTCGATGAAAACCGGCGCGGACGGAGCTTCGCCGTTACCTGGCAGCGAAATACCGATATTGGCGTGCTTGGATTCGCCGGGACCGTTGACGATGCAACCCATCACGGCGAGGGTGAGGTTTTCGACGCCGTCGTACTTCACGCGCCACACGGGCATCTGCTCGCGCACATGTGCCTGCACGGTCTTCGCCAGTTCCTGGAAAAATTCGCTCGTGGTCCGGCCGCAACCCGGACACGCGGTGACCAGCGGCGTGAACGCGCGCAGGCCCATCGTCTGCAGGAGTTCCTGCGCGACGATGACCTCGGCGGTACGCGACTGGCCCGGTTCGGGCGTCAGCGAGATACGGATGGTGTCGCCGATGCCTTCCTGCAGGAGCACGCCCAGCGCGGCGCTGGACGCGGTGATCCCCTTCGAGCCCATGCCGGCCTCGGTCAGGCCCAGGTGCAGGGCGTAATCGCCGCGGCGGGCGAGATCGCGATAGACGGCGATCAGCTCCTGCACGCCGGAGACCTTGCACGACAGGATGATGCGGTCGCGGGACAGGCCGAGGTCCTCGGCGCGGGCGGCGGAATCCAGCGCGGAGCGGATCAGCGCCTCACGGGCGACATGGCCGGCGTCCCAGGGATCGGCGCGGCCGGCGTTCTCGTCCATCAGCGCCGCGACCATGCTCTGGTCGAGCGAACCCCAGTTGGCGCCGATGCGGACCGGCTTGTCGTAGCGGATCGCCATCTGGATGATCGAAGCGAACTGGGCGTCCTTCTTCTTGCCGAAGCCGACGTTGCCCGGATTGATACGGTACTTGGCCAGGGCCTCGGCGCAGGCCGGCTCGCCTTCGAGCAGCTGGTGACCGTTGTAATGGAAGTCGCCGATCAGCGGGACCGACACGCCCATCATGTCCAGCCGTTCGCGAATCCGCGGCACGGCCGCGGCCGCGGCCGGCGTGTTCACGGTGATCCGGACCATTTCGGAGCCGGCACGGGCCAGTTCCGCGACCTGCCTGGTCGTGGACACGGCATCCTCGGTGTCCGTGTTGGTCATCGACTGGACGACGATGGGCGCGCCGCCGCCGACCCGGATACGGTCGACGGAAACACCGGTGCTGGGACGGCGGGCGCCGGCTTCCGCGGGACGCGGGCGGCTGAGAAGGTCTTCGGTCATAGCGGAACATTTTAGCGCAATGGTGTGACTGGAATCCGACTGGCTGCGGCAATCCGGCGGTGGGCGTCCTGCCCGGTCGGCGATTCGACCCGCCTCACCCCCTGCTCATCCTCCGGCCCGATAAACTCGCCCCCCATGAACGCACGTCACCGCACCCACGGCTTCTCGAGCCGCCTCTTCGCCGAACAGGCCCTCAGCCGCAGCGCCGGCGCCCCCCTCATCGGGGGGAACGCCGTCGAGCTGCTGATCGATGCCCAGGCTCACTTCGACGCCTGGCTCAAGGCCATCGCCAACGCGAAGCGCCATGTCTTCCTCGAGAACTACATCATCCGCGACGACCGGATCGGCCAGGCTTTCCGCGACGCGCTGGTCGAACGCGCGAAGGCCGGCGTCTTCGTCGCGGTGATCGGCGACTGGGGCGGCTGTCTCGGCCAGTCACGCTCGTCGTTCTGGGCGGCCCTGCGTGAAGCCGGCGGACAGGTACGGATCTACAACCCGCCACAGCTGGGCAGCTCGTTCGGCTGGATCAGCCGCGACCATCGCAAGGTTCTGGTGGTCGACGGCGAAGTCGGCTTCCTGTCCGGCGTCTGTCTCAGCGAAAAATGGCTGGGCGACCCCGCCAACGACGTGCCGCCGTGGCGCGACACCGGCGTCGCCCTGCGCGGTCCCGCCGTCGCCGAGATCGAACAGGCCTTCGCGGACAGCTGGCGTGAAGCCGGGGACCCGCTGCCCGACGACCCCCGGCTGTCGCCTGTCGCCGGCGCCACCCACGCCGGCGAGGTGTCCTTGCGCGTCATCGCGACCCAGCCCAGCACCGCCGGCATGTATCGCCTCGATCAGATGGTCGCGGCGATGGCGACGAAGACGCTGTGGCTCACCGACGCCTATTTCGTCGGCGTGGCGCCCTATGTGCAGGCCCTTTCCGCCGCCGCTCGCGACGGTGTCGACGTCAGGCTGCTCGTGCCCGGCACCAGCGACATTCCCATGGTCGCCGGGATGTCGCGGTCGGGCTACCGCCCCCTGCTGAAGGCGGGCATCCGCGTCTTCGAATGGAACGGCACGATGCTGCACGCCAAGACGGCCGTGGCCGATGGCCGCTGGGCACGCGTGGGCTCGTCCAATCTCAACATCGCCAGCTGGCTGAGCAACCGCGAGATCGACGTGGCTATCGAGGACGTCGGCTTCGCGACGCAACTGGAGGCGCAGTACGAGAAGGACCTGGAGAACGCGACCGAGATCCTGCTGCATCCCAGGCGCCGCCGCTCCGGAAACGAGCGCGTCCGCAGCCGTGCCCCGCACCCGCCCAGGCCGCGTCACGGTGGTGGAAGTTCGAGCCGCGCCGCCGCGGGGGCCCTGCGCATCGCCAATACCGTGGGCGCGGCCATCTCGCAGCATCGCGTGCTGGGCGATACCGAAACCGGGCCGTTGCTGGCAGGCTTCATCGCGGCAGCGGTGCTGACCCTCGTCGCCATCCTCTGGCCCGCGGTGATCGCATGGCCGCTGGCTCTGATCGGCGCATGGTTTACCGTCAATCTTTCAGTGAGCTGGTGGACACTGCGCCGCAAGCGCGTGGCGAAGGCCGCCACGGAAGCGCCGCACGAAGATTGACCAGCCATCGTCGACGCTCATGGCAAGGCGATCAGCCGCGCGGCCGGAACTCCAGCGGCTGCGCCGCACTCTTCGGCGCCACAGGCCCACAGCTCCCACACGACCCGCACCCGTCCCCGCAACTTCCGGTCGCCGCGGCAGGTTGCACACGCTTTCCCAGCGACCGGACCATCACCGGCCTGCCGTCGCGATTGAGCCATGCCGACACCCGCGCCAGCACCCGCGTCGACGTCTTCGGCAGCAGCTTCCGGAACGCCACATACGCCGCGACCGCGACAGCCACGCCGATAACGAAGCCCTGAAACAGTTCGAACGTGCTCATGAAAGCGCCCTCGCGATCTGGTAAGTGGCGAGCGAAGCGAGATATGCCAGGCCGAACAGATAGCCCGCGGCCACCGCCACGTTGCGCCAGGAATTGGTTTCGCGGCGGATGACCGCCAGCGTCGACATGCACTGCGGCGCGAACACGTACCACGCGAGCAACGACAACGCCGTGGCCAGCGACCACGAGTGCGCGATCACGGGCCCGAGCTGCGAGGCGACCGCATCGTCGCTTCCCGACATGGCATACACCGTGCCGAGTGCCGCCACCGCCACTTCGCGCGCGGCAAGGCCGGGCACCAGCGCGATGCAGATCTGCCAGTTGAAGCCGATCGGTGCGAACACGTATTCGAGCAGCCTGCCGAGGCGGCCGGCCAGGCTGTAATCGATGGCGGGCCCCGTGGCTCCTTCCGGCGGTCCGGGGAAACTGGAGAGGAACCACAGCAACACGGTGAGCGCGAGGATGATGCCGCCGACGCGCTTGAGGAAGATCAGCGCGCGCTCCCACAGACCCAGGCCGATGTCCCGCACGTTGGGCAGGCGGTAGGACGGCAATTCCATGATCAGCGCGTGCTCGCTGCGATCCTTGCGCAGGCGCTTGATCACGAAGGCGACCAGCAAGGCGCTGAAGATACCCGCGAAGTACAGCGTGAAAAGCACCACGCCCTGCAGGTTGAAGATGCCCCACACCGTCCGGTCGGGGATGAACGCGGCGATCAGCAGCGTATACACCGGGAGGCGGGCCGAGCAGGTCATCAGCGGCGCGACGAGGATCGTGGTCAGGCGATCGCGCGGATCCTGAATACTGCGCGTGGCCATGATGCCGGGAATCGCGCAGGCGAAGCTCGACAGCAGCGGAATGAACGCCCTGCCCGTCAGGCCGACGCGGAACATCATGCGGTCGAGAAGGAAGGCCGCGCGCGGCAGATAACCCGATTCTTCCAGCACGAGGATGAAGAGGAACAGGATCAGGATCTGCGGCAGGAACACCAGCACCGCGCCCAGCCCCGCGAACAGACCGTCGTTGAGCAGGCTGTGCAACGCGCTGTCCTCGGGGAGGAAACCCGTCACCGCCGTGCCCAGCGCGGCGATGCCCGCCTGGATGCCATCCATGACCGGCTGCGCCCAGGAGAACACCGCCTGGAAGATCATGAACATCAGGCCGGCGAGAATCAGCAGACCGAACGCCGGGTGCAGCACCCAGCGGTCGATCGCGTCGTCGACGGCGGCGGTATCTCGCGGCAACGTGACCGTATCGGCGAGAATGGACCGCACTTCGGCATGCAGTTGCTCGATCCCGGCGTTGTCGATGTCGGCCGGCTCGATCGCCGGCACCGAGGTGTCGATGCGCTGGATCAGGGCCTGTGCGCCACCACGCCTGATCGCGACCGTTTCGACCACGGGCACGCCGAGCCGGCGCGATAGCGCGTCCACGTCGATGACCATGCCGCGACGGCGCGCCGCGTCCATCATGTTGAGTGCGAGCACCACGGGGCGACCCAGGCGGCGCACTTCGAGCACGAAACGCAGGTGCAGGCGCAGGTTGGTGGCATCGGCCACGCAGACGATCAGATCCGGCGGCGCTTCACCGGGATAACGGCCATAGCAGACGTCGCGCGTGATCGCCTCGTCGGGGCTGGTCGCATCGAAGCTGTACGTGCCGGGCAAATCGAGGATATGCAGCGTGCGACCGGAAGGTGCGACGAAGCGCCCCTCCTTGCGCTCGACGGTCACACCGGCGTAGTTGGCCACCTTCTGCCGACCGCCGGTGAGCTGGTTGAACAGCGCCGTCTTGCCGCAGTTGGGGTTGCCCACGAGGGCGATGCGCATTGTGGAAGCGCTCATGCGGCACCGTCCACGGCGATCATCACGCGCTCGGCCTCGGTACGGCGCAAGGCGAAACGGGTCGAACCGATCTGGATCAACAGCGGGTCTCCGCCGAGAGGGCCCCGCGCCACGAGGCGCACCGGCTCACCGGACACGAAGCCCAGGTCGCGCAGGCGCTGGGCGATGGGGTCGGCGGGATGGGCATCGGTGACGGACTGGACCACGGCTTTGGCACCTTTCGGCGCGTCGGAGAGGCGCACTGGGATTACTCAAATAAGAACTGTTCGCATTGTATGCCTTTAGCGCGAAGGCTGCACAATGCGCAGGATCGGGAGTCAGGCGTTTATGATCTTGCGCCTCAGTCCCCGGAGAACGCCCATGTCATCTGTCGAACTCACCCGCGAAGGCAGCACCGCCCGGCTCGTCATGAACCGGCCCGAGGTGCATAACGCCTTCGACGACGGTCTGATCGCGGACCTGACCGCCGCGATCGACGAGCTCGACCGCGACGGCAGCGTGCGTGCCGTCGTGCTGACCGGCGCCGGAGCGAGCTTCTCCGCCGGTGCCGACCTCCACTGGATGCGCGGCATGGCGGCCGCCAGCGAGGCGGACAATCTCGCCGACTCGCTGCGGCTGGCGACGCTCATGCGCCGGCTGCAATTTCTTTCGAAGCCGACCATCGCGCGGATCAACGGCGCGGCGTTCGGCGGCGGCGTGGGCCTGATCGCCTGCTGCGACATCGCCGTGGCGGTCGACGGCGCACGCTTCGCGCTGTCCGAGGTGAAGCTCGGCCTCGTCCCCGCGGTGATCTCGCCGTATGTCGTCGCGGCGATCGGCCTGCGCCAGTCGCGTCGTCTGTTCCTGACCGGCGAGATCTTCGACAGCGCCGCCGCGCTGGCGCACGGGCTGGTGCATGAAGTCGTCCCGGGCAACGACCTCGACGGCGCGGTGGACCGGCTTGTCGGCTTGCTGAGCAAGGGTGGCCCCGCCGCGCAGCGTGAGGCGAAAAGCCTCGCCCTGCGCATGGGCGGTCAGTCGCCGGAAGCTATGGAAAAGACCGACGCGGTCAACGCGGCACTCATTGCGAAACTGCGCGTTTCCGCCGAGGGGCAGGACGGACTGTCCGCCTTCCTCGACAAGGCATCTCCGTCTTGGTTGCGCTGATCCGTTACGGCATCGCGACCATCCTGCTGGCCGCCGCCCCCTGCATCGCGGCGGAAAGCCTCACCGAGCGGATCGACGCCCATATCGCCCAGCCACGCTTCGCCGCGGCATCGTGGGGCATCGCGGTGGTCTCGCTGGAGGACGGGCATACCGTATACGCGCACGACGAAGGGCGCCTGCTACTGCCCGCGTCGACGGCCAAGCTCTACACGGCGGCGTTCGCTCTGGATCGCCTTGGCACGGATTACCGCACGCATACCGATGTCCTCGCCGCAGGCTCGATCGCACGCGGGCGCCTGCATGGCTCACTCGTCCTGCGCGGTCGGGGCGACCCGACCCTGTCCGGCGACGAGTGGGCCGAGCGACTGGCGGCCCGGATCGGCGAACGCGGGATCCGCCGCGTGGATGGTGCGGTGATCGGCGACGACACCGCTTTCTCGGGGCCCGCGATCGGATCGGGCTGGGAAGCATCCGACCTTCAGGCGGCGTACGGCGCGGCGGCGGGTGGGCTGGACGTCGACGAAAACACGATGACGGTCGCCCTCTCGCAAAGCGGTGTGGACGTCGCACCCGCCGACGCGGCCGTCACCGTCGCCGCCCAGACACGGGACGGCCTGGAGCTTTACCGGGCGCCGGGCTCGTCGACGGTTCACGTGCTCGGCGGCGTCGCCGAGGGCGGTGCCACGAAGCGCATCCGCCTGTCCCTGCCCGACCCGGCGCTCAGCGCGGCGCGGCGCCTGCAAGCCGCGCTGATCAGGCAAGGCATCCGTGTCGATGGCGAAGCACGAAGCGTCCACTGGCCTGTCGCCGCACCCACGGGCGAAACCATCGCGAGCGTCCCGTCGCCATCCCTGGGGGACATCCTCCGCGCAGGCCTGAAACGTTCGCAGAATCTCTACCTGCAGAGCGTCTTCCTGCTCACCGGGCTGGAAACCGCGGAGGCCTGTAGCGCTCAGACTTCCCCCGCCAACTCGTCCGATGGCCCCGGCTCAGGCAGGAGCCAGCCCTGCTGGCGAAACAACCTTGCCACAGTCCCCAAAGAAGACCTCGCCGCCGAAGCCCTCACCCACTGGCTATCCACCAAAGCCATTGGCCCGTCCTCCACCACGCTCGACGAAGGCACCGGTCTCTCCCGCCACGACCTGACCACCCCCGCTTCCCTGGCGCGACTCCTGACCGTCATGGACAGATCTGCGCAGGCCGCCGCATGGCGCGATCTGCTGCCCGTCGCAGGGGTCGACGGCACGCTCGTCAACCGCATGCGCGGGACGGCGGCTGAAGCCAACGTACAGGCGAAGACCGGGAGCATGAGCTTCGTCAACACGCTGGCCGGCTACGTCACGACCCGAAGCGGAAAGCGGCTGGCCTTCGCCATCATGCTCAACAACTACCGGGCACCGCCGCATAGCGCGGAGACGGTACCTCCGGTCTCGTCCGAGGTCGATGCGGTTGCGGTGATGCTGGCGGAGGCCGAGGGCAATCCGTGACCAGCTTGGGAACCGGCTCGCACCCTTGCACCGTGACCCGGCGGAAGCGAATGCCGTTAGCGATGCCCGTCGGCGGCCGCCTCAGCCCAGCACGTTGGGCAGATCCTTCCCGATCTTCTCCGGTGTGTCCGTCGGCGCGTAGCGCTCGACCACCTGCCCCTCGCGATTCACCAGAAACTTGGTGAAGTTCCACTTGATGCCTTCGGTCCCCAGCAAGCCCTTTTTCTCCGCCTTCAGCCACCGATAGAGCGGATGCGCATGCTCACCGTTGACTTCGACCTTCGCGAACATCGGAAAGCTGACGTCATAGGTCAGCGAGCAGAAGTCGCGGATCTCGGCTTCGTCGCCGGGCTCCTGATGACCGAACTGATCGCACGGAAAACCCAGAACCTCGAAGCCGCGCGCGGCATATTCCTTCTGCAGGGACTCCAGGCCCTTGTACTGCGGCGTGAAGCCGCACTTCGAAGCCACGTTGACGACCAGCAAGGCCTTGCCTTTGAACTCCGCCAGCGACCGCTCGTTGCCGTCGATATCGCGGGCCGAAAAATCATAGATGCTGGTCATGCGGGCTTTCCTTGAAAGGGAATGGACCCGCCAAGTCTACGCCGGCCGCTCCGGCCATGGGCTGGCTTGGGCTACCATGGACGTCTTTCCGGCTGGAGCCTGACGCCCCGTGATCCGTTTTGCCGCCGCTTCCAAGTCCTATCGTGTCGAGGGAGCGCTCGTCCCCGCGCTCGAGCCCGTCGATCTCACCATCGAGCGCGGCGAGGTGTTCGGCATCATCGGTCATTCCGGCGCCGGCAAATCCACCATGCTGCGCCTGATCAACCTGCTCGAACAGCCCACCGCCGGCCAGGTCTTCATCGAGGACCGTGACGTCACGCACGCCGAGGGTGCCGACCTGCGTCGCCTTCGCGCGGGCATCGGCATGATCTTCCAGCACTTCAATCTGCTGTCGTCGCGGACGGTGGCGGACAACGTCGCGTTCCCGCTGCGCCTGCACGGTGGCATGAGCGACGCCGAGATCGCCGCACGCGTCGACGAACTGCTTTCGCTGGTGGGTCTGACCGCACATGCGCGGAAATTCCCCGCGCAGCTTTCCGGTGGCCAGAAGCAGCGCGTCGGCATCGCGCGCGCGCTGGCCAGCAAGCCATCCATCCTGCTTTGCGACGAAGCGACCAGCGCGCTCGACCCGCAGACCACGGCATCCGTGCTGGAACTGCTGGCCGACATCAACCGTCGCCTCAACCTGACCGTCGTACTGATCACACACGAGATGGACGTGATCCGTCGCGTGTGCGACCGCGTCGCGGTGCTCGATGCGGGACGCGTCGTGGAAGTCGGCGATGTCGCCGATGTCTTCCTGCATCCGCAACATCCCACCACACGACGCTTCGTCGCGGAAGCCGACCATCGTGAAGGCCGCAGTCCGGAATTCCCGGGTGTCGACGGGCGCCTGTTCCGCCTTTCGTTCCGTGGCGACGCGACCTACTCGCCCCTGCTCTCTCGCGTGGTGCGCGATACCGGCATCGAATACAACCTGCTCTCCGGTCGCGTAGACCGGATCAAGGACACACCTTACGGCCAGCTCACCCTGGCCATGAACGGCGAACGTCTGGAGGACGCGCTGGCGCAGATCCGCGCCGCGGGCGTCGACATCGAGGAGGTGGCCCGATGAGCCCCATGCAGACCCTGTTTCCCAACATCGACTGGCCGGAAATCGGCCAGGCCTGCGTCGACACCCTGCTGATGCTGGGCGGCTCCCTGCTGTTCACGCTGGTGCTGGGGCTGCCACTGGGTATCTGGCTGTTCCTGAGCGCCCGCGGCCAGCTCCACGCCCGGCCAAAACTGTACTCGGCGCTGTCGCTGGTGGTGAATGTCCTGCGCTCGATCCCCTTCATCATCCTGATGATCCTGCTGATCCCGCTGACTCAGGCGATCACGGGCGTCAGCATCGGCATCCGCGGCGCCATCGTGCCGCTGGTGATCGGCGCCGCACCGTTCTTCGCCCGTCTCGTGGAGACCGCGCTGCGCGAAGTGGAGCGCGGCGTTATCGAAGCCAGCCAGGCCATGGGCGCCACGACGATCCAGATCGTCACGCGCGTACTTCTGCCCGAGGCACGTCCGGGGCTGATCGCCGCGACGACGGTCACCGCCGTGGCCCTGGTCGGCTATACCGCGATGGGCGGTATCGTGGGCGCGGGTGGTCTGGGCGCCCTGGCCTATCAGTACGGCTATAACGGCTACAAACCCGACTACATGCTGGTCACGGTGGCCCTGCTCGTGGTGCTGGTGCAGATTCTGCAGTCGCTGGGCGACCGCCTGGTGCTTCGCTATACCCGTCGCTGAGTCGTTCTTTGCATACGGCGGTATGGACGTCTATGCTGGCGCACCGCACCATCCGCCACGGACGTCCATCATGAAGAAGTACCTGCTGCCCCTTACCGCCGCCCTCGCCGTTTTCGTCGCGGGCTGTTCAGGCAGCGCGGACGGCGGCAAGGCGGATCCTTCGGCGACGCTCACCATCGCGGCCACACCCGTGCCGCATGCGGAGATCCTCAAGGAGATCAAGCCCCTGCTTGCCCGTGAGGGTGTGAACATCGAGATCAAGGTGTTCACCGATTACGTCCAGCCGAACATGCAGGTCGCGCAGAAGCAGATCGACGCCAACTTCTTCCAGACCGAGCCGTATCTCGACGCTTTCAATAAAGAGCGCGGTACCCACCTGGTCAAGGTGGTGGGCGTGCATATCGAGCCTTTCGGCGCGTATTCGAAGAAGTTCACCTCGATCGACCAGCTGCCGGACGGCGCCGATGTCGTCATCCCCAACGATCCCAGCAATAACAGCCGCGCGCTGCTGCTCCTGGCCAGGCATGGCCTGGTCAAGCTGAAGAATCCGGATGACCGCCTCGCCACGCTGAAAGACGTGGTCGAGAACCCGAAGCACCTGAAGTTCCGCGAGCTCGAAGCCGC
The DNA here is from genome assembly GCF_900102405.1 of Dyella sp. 333MFSha. NCBI lineage: Bacteria > Pseudomonadati > Pseudomonadota > Gammaproteobacteria > Lysobacterales > Rhodanobacteraceae > Dyella > Dyella sp. 333MFSha. Next base: position 1,451,948 of record NZ_FNBR01000001.1, read on the forward strand.
CATGCTGCCGCGCGTGCTCGACCAGGTCGACCTCGCCCTGATCAACACCAACTACGCGCTGGCCGCCAAGCTCAACCCGGTCAAGGACGCGCTGCTGATCGAGGACAAGAACTCGCCGTACGTGAACTTCCTGGTCAGCCGTGCCGACAACAAGGACGATCCGCGCGTGCAGAAGCTCGCCGCGGCCCTCACCTCGCCCGAGGTGAAGGCCTTCATCGAGAAGAACTACGGCGGCGCCGTGCTGCCGGCGTTCTGAACCGGCATATCGAACACCTTGCGCAGGTAAGCGACGTACTCCAGGTCGTCGCTCATGTTCTTGCCCGGCGAGTCTGAAATCTTCGCCACGGGCTGACCATTGCATCGGGTCATCTTGATGACGATGTTGATCGGCGCCGGCCCCACGTCGTTCGTGAGGTTGGTGCCGACGCCGAACGAGAGCAGACAGCGACCGTCGAAATGACGGTACAGGTCCATCACACGCGGAATGTCCAGGCTGTCGCTGAAGACGAGCGTCTTGGTCCGCGGGTCCACACGGTTCGCCACGTAATGAGCCAGTACGCGGTCGCCCCATACGAAGGGGTCCCCGGAGTCGTGGCGCGCACCGTCGAACAGTTTGCAGAAATACATGTCGAAGTCACGCAGGAACGCCTCCAGTCCGTAGACGTCGGAAAGCGCGATGCCGAGATCGCCACGGTATTCGCGGGCCCACGCCTCCAGCGCGGCGGTCTGCGAGTCGCGCAGACGCGGCCCCAGCGACTGAAACGCCTGCAGGTATTCGTGCGCCATGCTGCCAATGGGTACAAGACCCTGCCGCATCGCCAGCCACACATTGCTCGTACCCGCCAGTTGCGGACCCAGCCCCCTGGCGAGCGTCGCCAGCATCTCCTCATGCCATGCCTGCGAGAACCGACGACGGGTGCCGTAGTCGGCGATGCGTACGCGCTCGAAGCCCGGGGTGTCGCGCAGCAGCGCGATTTTCGCCTCCAGGCGCGCCCTGCCCTCCGTCAGATCGATGTCCGGCTGTGTCGCGCGGTAGTACAGCTCGTTCACGATCGCCAGCAGCGGCACCTCGAACATGATCGTGTGCAGCCACGGGCCCTCGATCACGATATCGATCTCGCCATGGGCCTCCGCCGCGGGCGCGACCGACACATACTTGGCGTTGAGGTGGAAGAGACCGAGGAAGTCGACGAAGTCGCTCTCGATGAAGCGCAGACCACGCAGATAATCCAGTTCCGCGTCGGTGAAGCGCAGCGCGCACAGGCCGTCGAGCTCCTCGCGGATACGACCGATCAGCGGGACCAGATCGACGCCCGGCGTGCGGCAGCGAAAGCGATATTCCACCTGAGCCGCCGGGTACTGATGCAGCACCACCTGCATCATCGTGAACTTGTAGAGGTCGGTGTCCAGCAGCGAGGTGACGATCATGCGCTCGCCCCGGTCAGCCCGATCTGTTTGTCGACCGCGTCCACGAAGGCTTCCGTACCGGGCCACGACGTAATCCGTCCCAGCTTCCGGCCGCGATGGAAGAGGAAGAACGCCGGAATGCCATGCAGCCCGAAACGCGTGGCCATCGTCGGATCGTCATAGACGTTGTCGTGCAGCCAGCGCACCTGCGGCCAGCTGAAGCTTTCGGGCGTAAGCAGCATCTGTCGCTTGGCGATGTCGCAGTTCGGACAATCGCGCCCCCACAGGAACAGGATCGCGATGCGGTTGTCGTCGGTCGCCAGCTCGGCGTCGAGGGCGGTATCGACCACCTTCTGCATCGGGAACTGTTCGAAGAAGCGGGGAACGGTGGTGTCGGCCATGGTGAATCCGTGATCGGGTCGATCCCCCGAGGTGGGGACGATGAGGGGATAATCCGAGGGTACAACCGCCAAGGATTCCCCGTGCGCGCTTTCATCGGTCTTGCCCTGCTCCTCACCGCCTCGCTCACTCAGGCGGCCACGCTGACCCTGGATACGGGCAAGGGGCCTCAGCGGATCACCACGGAGCAGCTTCTGGGCCGGCCCGACGTGCGCGCCATCGACGTGCCTGGCGACGTGTCGTACCACGCGACCATGCATTATCGGGCCATACCGCTGAAGGCCCTGCTGGGCGGGGTGGATCCCGCGGCGCATCTTCAGTTCGTCGCCCTGGACGGCTTCGCGGCCGAGATTCCCGCGGCGCTGGCGCTGCAGGCCCGCGCCGAGGCCTGGCTGGCGATCGAGCCTGCCGACGCGCCCTGGCCGAAGCTGGGCCCCGACAAGCCAGGCGCTGGCCCGTTCTACCTGGTCTGGCTGCATCCGGAGGCGGGCCACGTCGGCTCCGAGCAGTGGCCCTATCAGGTGGCGACGATCCGCGTGCTGGCGGACCCGGCGTCCCGGTTCCCGAAGATGCGCCCGGCGCCCGGCCTTGCCACCAGCGATCCGGTGATGCGAGGGTTCGCGGTGTTCCAGCGCGACTGCATCACCTGCCACACGCTCAATGGCCAGGGCGACGCGAAACTCGGGCCGGATCTGAATGTCCCGCACAGCCCGACCGAATACCTGCGCGACGACCTGTTCCGCGTACTCGTCCGCAACCCGCAGGACCTGCGTCACTGGCCGCAGGCGAAAATGCCGGGGTTCGACCGCGATACGCTCTCCGATGCCGACCTGGACGATCTGGTGGCGTATCTGAAGCATATGGCGGGGAGAAAGGCCGCGCCCTGAACGACGGCGTCACGCCGCCGGCTTACCCTCCACGATCAACTCGCTCGACGCCCGGTGATAAACCTCGAGATCGAGAATCCCGCGCTCCCGGGCCACGAGCACCGGCACCACCATCTGCCCGGTCACGTTGGTCATCGTACGCATCATGTCCAGAATGCGATCGATGGCGACCAGGTAGCCGATACCCTCCAGTGGCAAGCCGGCCGAACTCAGCACCAGCGTCACCATGACCGTCGCCGTACCTGGCACCCCCGCCGTGCCGAATGAGCCCAGCACCGAGGCCAGCAGGATCACCACGTACTGCGCGGGCTGCAGGTCGAGATGGAAATACTGCGCGATGAAGACCGCCGAGATCGCCGGGTAGATCGCTCCGCACCCATCCATCTTGATGCTCGCGCCCAGCGGCACCGCGAATGCAGCGTATTCCTCCTTTACGCCCATGTTGCGCACGACGCTACGCAGCGCGATGGGCATGGCGGCGAAGCTCGACGACGAGGTGAAGGCCACCTGCATCGCCGGGAAGGCGGCACGGAAAAATCTCACCGGATTGAGTCCGTGCGTCAGCAACAGGCCACCGTAGACGAAGACGATCTGCAGCGCGCAGGCGAGATACAGCGCGCCGACGAAGGTCGCCAGGGGCAGCAGCTTCTCGAAGCCGTAACTGCCCACCAACGCGGCGATGAGACCGAAGGTGCCGATCGGCGTCACCTCGAGCACGAAGCGCGTGACCTGGATCATGCCGTCATTCGCTTCGCCCGCCAGTGCACGCAGCCCGGCCGACTTCTCGCCGACCTTCACGAGCGCAAGGCCAAGCAGGCCGGCGAAGAAGATGACCTGCAGAATTTTCCCTTCGCTCAGGGCCCTGAACGGGTTCGCGGGCACGATGTCGAGCAGCACCTTCACCGGCTCGGGCACGTCCTTCGGATGCCAGCCGGTCGGCGTCGTCAGACCTTCGACACCGAGTCCCGGCTGCAGGACATGCGCAACGAGTAATCCAACGAACACCGCCAGACTCGCCGTCGCGGCGAACCACGCGAACGTGCGTCCACCCAGGGCAGCGACATCCTTCACGCCGTGCAGGCTCGACACGCTGTGTAGTACGGCGAAGAACACCAGAGGCACGGCGATCATCTTGATCAGCGTGACATAGAGCGTGCCAAGCGGGCCGAACCATGTCGCGGCGTCGGGCCCGATGGCCCAGCCGGCCAGCGCGCCGAGGACGAAACCCGCCGCTACCCGCTTCCAGAAGCGGACGCGGAACCACGATGTGAACAAGGACATGAGACGTGCCAGGCAAGGGCAATGAATCACGATACAACGCGGAGTAGCCGTCTGGACGGCCAATCCCGAACGCTGTGTTTCCTCTCGCGAACGCTGAGGGGTTGATATACCTCGAAGGAGCATACATGACCGACCAGAACGTGCTTTTCCAGCCCTTTCGTGCTGGCGACATCGAACTCGCCAACCGCATCGTCATGGCGCCGTTGACCCGCGACCGATCGGGTCCGGATCGCGTGCCGCGTGCACTCGCGGTCGAATATTACGCCCAGCGCAGCACCGCCGGGCTCATCGTATCCGAGGCGACGCAGATTTCACCGCAGGGTCAGGGCTATCTCGATACGCCGGGTATCTACAACAGCGCCCAGGTCCGCGGCTGGAAACGCGTTACCGACGCCGTGCACGCCCGCGGAGGGAAAATCGTTCTCCAGCTGTGGCACGTCGGCCGCATTTCACACACCAGCCTTCAACCCGGCGGTAAAGCACCTGTCGCACCGTCAGCGATTCGCGCCGATGGCAAGACCTTCACGGCCCACGGGATGGAACCGGTCTCCGCGCCACGAGCGCTCACGGCCGGTGAGATTCCCCTGATCGTCAATGACTACCGCCGCGCCACCGAACTCGCTCTCGACGCCGGGTTCGACGGCGTCGAAGTGCACGCCGCCAATGGTTACCTGATCGACCAGTTTCTGCGCGACAAGACCAATCGTCGCGACGATGCCTGGGGCGGCAGTATCCCCAACCGGCTACGTTTCCTTCGCGCCGTACTGGACGCCGTCATCGGTGTGGCAGGCAGCGGCCGTACGGGCATCCGCATCTCGCCGACGACGCCGGCGAACGACATCGCCGATTCCGAGCCGACGAAGCTGTTCAATGCGGTGATCGACGACCTGAAAGCACGGAATCTGGCTTACACCCATGTGATCGAAGGCGCCACGGGCGGCCCTCGCGACGTCCTTCCGTTCGACTACGACGCCTTCCGGGTGCGGCACGGCGGGACCTGGATGGTCAACAACGGTTACGACCGTGCCATGGCCGTCGATGCGGTGCGCAGCGGGCACGCCGACCTGGTGGCGTTCGGACGTCCGTTTATCGCCAACCCGGACCTGGTCGACCGGCTGCGTGAAGGGTACCCGCTGGCTAAGCCGAACCCGAAGACGCTCTATGGGGGCGGTGCGGAGGGTTATACGGATTATCCGGCGTTTGCCAGGTAAGTCGCCGCCGGTCCATCGCGAGCAGGGTTGGCTCCGTCGTCGGAAGCGAACCCTGCTGGCGTCAGCGTGCTGACGACTTCAACGTCTCGAGTTCACGCGTCCGGTCAGCCGGCGCCTTCTTCCCAAGCTCCTTCACCCTCGCAAAGAAGACCGGCCACCTTCGCCCGCATCGTTCAAACAGCGCGGCGAACGATGGTTTCCACGTGTCATAAAGCCCAAACGGCAACAGCGCGGCATTATTGAGCGGCCTCGCCATCCATCGGTCATACCGGCGATCGCCACCGGCGACCGTCGCCCGCCACTCGACATAGTCACCACGAAACATCTCGAAAGCTTCCGCCTTGGCGACACGCTTCGTCTCGTCGCTGTCCTGCGTCGCATAGATCGAGCCGAGCCGGTCGCGCAGCGCAAGAACACGGGCCGTAAAAGAGCCGTCGAGCTCGCCATCCTTCTCGCCCGGCGGCGGTAGCCCCCGGGCGGTGCGCCACTCACGCACACCTTCCTCCTCGACGAAGCTCGCATACGATTCGTTGAACGACGAATCGTCTTTCACGTAGAACTGCTGATGAGCCAGCTCATGGAAGATCGTACCCGCGAGGGTATCGTCATCCCAGTAAAGCATGCTGCTGATGATCGGATCGGCGAACCAGCCCAGTGTGGAATACGCGGGGACCTCACCCAGCGCCACGTCGTCCCCCGCCGCCTTCAGCCGGGCCGCCTCCCGGTCCGCGAGGTCCTTGCGGAAGTACCCCCGGTACGCGACGCAGCCTGCAATCGGAAAACAATGCGTGACAGGCGCAACGGACAGTTCCGGTGCGGCGAAGACGTTCCAGGCCACCCACGGACGATCGAGCTGGACGAAATAGGTGTAGCTGCGATTGTCGGGCAAGCCGAGGTTCGCCGAGGCGAACCGCCGGGCCTCGCTGGCGAGTTCCAGGCGGTGGCGTGTTTTCTCCGGTGTTTTGGGATCGCGCAGCACGTTCGCGATCGGCCGTCGCCCGGCGAGCAGCGACGCCTGACCGTGCGCGACATGCGCGTAGTAACCAAGCGAGCGGCAGCCGGTGAGTGTGGTGAGCAGGACAACGACGATGTGGGATAGGCGCATACCCCATTCTGCCGTAAACGATGTAGGAGCGAGCCCCGCTCGCGACCAACGTCGCGGCGAGCCCCCATCGCGAGCAGAGCTCGCTCCTACCCAGGCCGGGCGCGGCCGCGTCAGCGGGGGGCCTTGCCCCCGGTCATGCTCTGCAGCACGCCATCGCGACGAATCAGGCCATGCATCAACGCCGCACCCATGTGCGCAACGAAGGTCAGGAAGAACAACCAGGCCAGATACCGGTGCGACTCGCGCAACCACGCGAACAACGCGGGATCGGTCGGCAGGATCTTCGGCAGATGCACGCCAGCGAACATCGTCACCGGATAGTTACCCGCCGAAAGCATGCCCCAGCCGATCAACGGCATCGCGATCATGAGGGCGTAGAGCAGCACGTGCGAGCCATGTGCGGCCAGCTTCTGCCACAGAGGCAGATCCGCCGGCAGCGGCGGGGCGGGATGCGTCAGGCGGAAGGCAAGCCGGATCAGTGCCAGCACGAAGATCACGATGCCCAGCGGACGGTGGATCGTCAGCAGCCAGTCGTGCTTTTCGGCCACGGTACTGACCATGCCCGCGCCGATGAAAAGCATCGACAGCACCATGATCGACATCAGCCAGTGCAAGGCGCGTGCGAAGGGGTGGAACGTCTGATCGCGGCTCATCACTTGGCCTCCTTGGGACGGGCGGCACCGGGGAGATGGCCCTCTTCGCTGGTTCGACGCAGGTACGAATCGGCGTACGCCGCGGAACGTGCCGCCAGCAGCGGATCGTTCGATGTTTCGATGCCCTTCGGCAGGATCGTGGGATCGTAATTCACGTCGCGGCACGGACCGGTCGCCTGATCCTGCCAGCTGTCGATCACCAGCGTGCCCGCGTCCACCGATTTGCGGTCATCCGGCCAGGCTTTCGCGGCGTCGTCGATGGGATCGCCGTCGCCGGCGAACGTCATGATCAGATGCCAGCGAAGGGGACCTGCCGCAAGCCGCTTCGAAAGATCGGCGGCAAGGTAGTCGGTGTCGCCGGCCGCTGGCGAGCCGTCGCCGGTCTCCGGCGTCTCGGGCACCATCTTCCAGCGCACCGCACGGCGCTCACCCGCAGGGTCGCGCAGGTAGAACGCGTTGATGCTCTGGTAGGTCTCCGTGGCGTAGCTGGCCGGCGGCTTCGCCGTCTTCGCCCAGCCGAGAAAGGCACCCGTCTCCGGATGCGCGCCGAAGAACGCACCGGCCTTCGCCGGATCCGGTTTGCCGGTCTTCGGATCGGGATGGGTGGCGACCTGAAGGTCGTAGAACGCCTGCGGGGTCGACACCGGGAAGACCGGCATCGCGTTCATGCCGGTGCGCCACTGCTCGCCATCGGCCAGATCGAAGCGCAGCGCGAAGCTGCGGATGGGAATCGAGCTGTCCGCCGCATAGGGATTTCCGCCGGGAATGGCCAGCCGGCCGACGACCGGTGTCCTTTCCTTCGCGAAGACGGCCGAACGGGAAAAACTCTGCAGCGCGCCGCTGCCTTCGAAATAGCCGCCGACGCATATGCCCTTGGCATGGTTGCGACGGTATCCGGGGTGCGCGCCGCCATTGGCCTCCAGGGAATCGACGATCTTCTTCGGCGACAGGCGCTCCGGTGCCAGCCAGCCACCGACGTAACCAAAAGCGACGGCGGAGCCGGCGACCGCCAGTCCGATCAGGGCCCAGCGCCAACCGACGTGCGCCGGAGGGCGCCGATTCTCGGTGTCTTGCATGCGTATCTCTCCAATTCCAGGGTGGTCGTGCTCAAGGTGGGACGTACGTCCACGACTTTTATTCCCGGTCAGGGGAATATTTCTTCGAACCGGGCGTCTAACGCCTGACACCCCGCCCGAGGTCCGGCATGTCCGACCCCAAGATCGACGAAGCACTACGCTCGATGCTGCCGCGCCTGCGGCGCTTCGCGCTGTGGCTTGCCCGCGACGAACACGCGGCCGACGATCTGGTCCAGTCCACGATCGAGCGCGCGCTGTCGAAATGGCATGCGCGACGCGACGACGAGAGTCTGCGGGCATGGCTGTTCTCGATCTTGTACCGGCTGTTCCTCGACGGGAAGCGACGGTCCGGCCGTTACGCCCGCCTGCTGAGCATGCTGGGCCGGGAAGAACCGACCTGGCCGTCGGCCGAGCGGGTCGCCGTGGCGCACTCGACCCTGGGCGCGTTCGCCTCGCTGCCGGTCGAGCAACGGAGCCTGCTGATCTGGATCACCGTCGAAGGCATGAGCTACCAGGAGGTAGCCGACATCCTCGAAGTGCCGATCGGCACCGTCATGTCCCGACTGTCCCGGGCCCGCCGCGCGCTGCGCCGGCTGGGCGAGGGCGTCCCCGAAACACCTGCCCTGCGACTGCTGAAATGACCCACACGCCCCCCAGCGAACACGACATCCACGCCTACGTCGACGGTCACCTGGACTCGCCGCACCGTAGCGAGGTGGAACGGTATCTCGCCCGTCATCCCGAGCGCGCTGACGAAGTACAGGGCTGGCGGCAGGACGCCCAGCAGCTGCGGACCCTGCTGGCGGGCGATCTCGCCCCTGCCCCGGCCTTCGATCCCGCCCTGGTCAGAGCGCGCGCCGGGCGCCGTCGCATCGTTCGTCTGGCCATGGCGGCCAGCCTTCTGTTCTGTCTCGCCGTGGGCGGCATGGCCGGCTGGGCCGCGCGCGGCATGGGTCCGGGCGCCATGAAGCCCATGGCCGATGCGATGCAGGCCTATCGCCTGCTGGCGCTGGATCACGGTGTGGGCATGGACATCACGACGGCCAACGAGGGCGACCTGCGCTCCTGGCTGGCCGGCCGCGTCGGCTCCAGCGTCCGCCTGCCCGACCTCGCCGATGCCGGCTTCCGTCCGATCGGCGGCCGCCTGTTCGCGACCGACCAGGGTCCGGCGGCCATGGTCCTCTATGACGACGGCAGCGGCCACACGGTGAGTTTCTACGTCAGGCCCCCGGGGGTCGCCCGGCACCTGTTGCCGCGAGGCACCCGTGAAGACAGCGGCCTGCTGGCCGACTACTGGTCACAAGGCGACCATAACTACGCCGTGGTTGCCATGGCCGATGAAGCCGGCCGAGCCGCCGCTCAGCGCATGACGGCCAGAACGATCTGACGAGCGATCCGGCACCCGCGCCCGGTCGGCGCCAACCCTCCCGGCGATCCGCCCGACAGGACGACGACGGACCTCAGCGCTCCTGCAATTCCCCGTTGTGCAGCTCAAGGGTCCGATCCATCCGCCCCGCCAGCCGCGTGTCATGCGTCACCAGCACGAAGCTGGTCCCGATCTCCCGGTTGAGCTCGAGCATCAACTCGTAGACGTGAGCCGCATTGGCTTCGTCCAGGTTGCCGGTCGGCTCATCGCCCAGCACGCACGCCGGACGCGTCACCAGCGCACGCGCCACCGCGCAGCGCTGACGCTCACCGCCGGACATCTCCGCCGGACGATGCCGCAGCCGCGACGACAGCCCCACGCGCTCGAGCAACGCGGTCGCTTCCTTCTGCGCCTGCGCAATCGACACGCCGCGAATCAGCAGCGGCATGCACACGTTTTCCAGCGCCGTGAACTCCGGCAGCAGATGATGGAACTGGTAGATGAAGCCCAGTGAGCGATTGCGCTCACGACCGCGCTCGGCGTCCGACAGTTCGGACAGCACGCGACCGTTCACCTCGACCTTGCCGGCCGTGAGCGTATCGAGCCCACCGATGATGTGAAGCAGGGTCGACTTGCCCGAGCCCGATGCGCCGACGATGGACATCGTCTCGCCGCGACGCAGGGCGAAATTGACGTTGGACAGGACGCCCGTACGCAGGTCGCCCTCTTCATAGACCTTGGCGACGCCCGTGGCGCGCAGGACGATATCGTCGTTGGGCTTATTCATAACGGAGCGCCTGGGCGGGCTGCGTGCGCGACGCACGCCACGCCGGATAAAGCGTGGCCAGCAGCGAGAAAGCGAAGGTCACCAGCACCACCCAGCCCACGTCGGACCAGAGCAGCTGACTGGGCAGCTCGCTGATGTAGTACACGTCGGGCGAGAGAAAATTCTGCCCCGTGACGTGCTCGATCCACTTCACGATGGCCGGCAGGTTGTACGACAGCAGCGCGCCGAGCGCGACGCCCGCGCCGATGCCGACGATGCCGACCAGCAGGCCCTGCACCATGAACATGCCCATGATGCTGCGCGGCGTCGAGCCGAGCGTGCGCAGGATGGCGATGTCCGCCTGCTTGTCCGTTACCAGCATCATCAGCATGGAAATGAGGTTGATCACCGCGACCAGGATGATCAGCGAGAGGATCACGAACATCACCGTCTTCTCCATGTCGATCGCGCGGAAGAAGTTGGCGTGGGTATCCATCCAGGTTTCGACGCGGTACGTCTGGCCGAGTTTGTTGACCAGGTCCTGCGCCACCGGCCAGGCGGCACGCAGGTCGTCCAGCTTGAGGCGGATACCGGTCGGACCATTGAGGCCGTTGAGACGCTGGGCGTCTTCCATGGAAATCAGGGCGAGGTTGGCATCGTATTCCTGCATGCCCAGCTCGAAGATGCCGCTGACCGTGAAACTGCGCAACTTGGGCACGGCACCCATGGGCGTCGCCGTGAACTGAGGCACCACGACCGTCACCTTGTCGCCCACCTGCACACCGAGCGTCATGGCCAGTTCGCGCCCCAGGGCGATCTTCCAGCTGCGATCGGTCAGGTCGGTCATCTTGCCTTCGACCATATGCGTATCGATGTCGGAGACCTTCGGCTCCAGCGACGGCACGATGCCGCGGATCAGGGCGCCGCTGGGCCGGCGGGCCTGCAGAAACGCCTGGATTTCGACATAGGGCGCGGCGCCCTTCACGTGCTTCGTGGCTTCGGCGGTCTTCACCGCCGTCTGCCAGTTCTGCACCGTGTCGTCGATACCGGACACGGTGATATGCGAAACGGCACCCAGGATGCGGTTACGCAATTCGTTATCGAAGCCGTTCATCACCGACATGACCGTGATGAGCGCGGTCACACTGATGGCGATGCAGACGATCGACACCGTGGAAATGAACGAAATGAACTGGTTGCGACGCTTGGCGCGCGTGTAGCGCAGTCCGATGAAAAGTTCGAGGGGTCTGAACATACCTGTCGATCGCAGCCTTGAATGAGGGGGCCAACGCGAAAGGCAGCCACCGCGCGGCAGAGTGCCCGATGCGGCCCGTCGGGGCAAGCTGGAACAGTAGACCGGGCAGATATCCTTCAGCTTTCGCCGGGATACGCTTACGGGCCCTCACGCCGGTTTCAAACGGCCGCGCAAAAGACGGAGGTGTTCCGTCGACGTGCTGTCTGGCATCAGTAACACATGCCCTGCCCCGCCGCGCCAGCGAAACCGGAGAAACATCGCCAATCCGACCCGGCGGACGTGCAACAGTTCCGCCGGCATGGCGAACCCGCGGCGATCCGTCACGCTCCAGACGCCATCGACCGCCCAATGCAACCGACGTAGCCGCGGGTGCCGATACCGGTGGACCCGACGCATGCCGAATACGCCGATAACCGTCATCGACGACCAGCGGGCGAACAACGGCAGCGAGGTGAATAACGGTGCGAGAGTGGCCAGACCGACCACCAGGACAAGCCATGCGGTCAGCGTGGTCGAGGGCTTTATGTCAAAGCTCATGCCTTGCGCGGATGTCATCGATGATCGCCTGCCAGTCGTCGCGAGGGGCGCGGGCATGGCCCATCACCCAATCCCAGAGATCGGGATCCTGCACGTCCAGAAGCGCATCGAATGCCGTCTTCCCCGCTTCATCGGCGTCAGCGAAACGCACTTCCAGCCACCACCCGAACAGGCGATCGAGTTCGCGGGTACCACGTCGGGTACGCCAGCGGAGGCGTTTGAGGCGGGCGTCTTCCATAGCGGGCAACGGCTTCGTGTAGGAGCGCGCCCCGCGCGCGATGGATCTGGCGATTTCCTCGGGGGATATCGCAAACCCATCGCGCGCGGGGCGCGCTCCTACAGGTGCCTTTTAGGCCGACCGCCTTTGCACGATCAGCTTCTTGATCTCCGCGATCGCCTTGGCCGGGTTGAGACCCTTCGGGCAGGTGCGCGCGCAGTTCATGATCGTGTGGCAACGGTAGAGCTTGAACGGATCTTCGAGGTCGTCGAGACGGTTACCGGTGTCTTCGTCACGGCTGTCGACGATCCAGCGGTAAGCCTGGAGCAGAATGGCGGGACCGAGGTAACGGTCGCCGTTCCACCAGTAGCTCGGGCACGAGGTCGAGCAGCAGGCGCAGAGAATGCACTCGTACAGACCGTCGAGCTTCTTGCGGTCTTCCGGCGACTGCAGGCGCTCCTTGTCGGCCGGCGCCGGGCTCTGCGTACGCATCCACGGCTTGATCGACGCGAACTGGGCGTAGAAGTGCGTGAGATCGGGCACCAGATCCTTCACCACCGGCATGTGCGGCAGCGGATAGATGTTGACCGTACCGCCGCCGCACTCCTCGATGGCGCGCGTACACGCCAGCGTGTTGGTGCCGTCGATATTCATGGCGCACGAACCGCAGATGCCTTCACGGCACGAACGACGCAGCGACAAGGTCGAGTCGATCTCGTTCTTGATCTTGAGCAGGGCGTCGAGAACCATCGGACCGCACGTGTCGAGATCGACCTCGTACGTGTCGGTGCGCGGGTTCTGGCCGTCGTCCGGCGTCCAGCGATAAATCTTGAAGGTACGCGTGTTCTTCGCGCCCTTCGCCGGGAAATGCTTGCCGGCCGTAATCTTGGAATTCTTGGGTAGCGTGAACTCTGCCACGATTGCCTCTCCGGTCCGGTATCAGTAAACGCGCTTTTTCGGCGGCACGACTTCGACGTCGTCCGTCAGGGTGTACATGTGCACCGGACGGAAGTCGAAGCTGGACTTGCCGGCCTCGTCGATCCACACCAGGGTGTGCTTCTGCCAGTCATGGTCGTCACGATCCGGGAAATCCTCGCGGGCATGCGCGCCGCGGCTTTCCGGACGTTGTTCGGCCGAATGCATGGTAGCCACCGCCTGCGCGAGCAGGTTGGAGAGCTCCAGCGTTTCGATCAGGTCGGAGTTCCAGACCAGCGAGCGGTCGCTGACCTTGACCTGCTCGAACGAGGTGAAGACCTCGGAGATTTTGGCCTTGCCTTCCTTCAGCGTCTCGCCCGTGCGGAACACGGCGGCGTCGGACTGCATGGTCTTCTGCATCTCGGCGCGGATCGCGGCGGTCGGCAGCGTGCCGTCCGCGTTACGCAGCGCGTCGAAGCGACCGAGGATCTTGTCCAGCGCGTTGGCCGGGAGATCCTTGTGCGGCGTGCCCGTCTTGATGAGCTCGGCGCAGCGATGCGCCACGGCGCGACCGAACACCACCAGATCGAGCAGCGAGTTGGAACCCAGACGGTTGGCGCCATGCACCGACACACAGGCCGCTTCGCCGATCGCGAACAGACCCGGGACGATCGAATCCGGATCGTCGTCGCGCTTGGTCACGACTTCGCCGTGATAGTTGGTCGGAATGCCGCCCATGTTGTAGTGGACGGTCGGGAGCACCGGAATCGGCTCCTTGGTGACGTCGACGCCGGCGAAAATACGCGCGGACTCGGCGATACCCGGCAGGCGCTCGTTGATGACCTCGGGACCGAGGTGCATCAGGTTGAGATGGATGTGGTCCTTGTTCGGGCCCACGCCGCGGCCTTCGCGGATCTCGATGGTCATGGCGCGGCTGACGACGTCGCGCGAAGCGAGGTCCTTCGCGTTGGGCGCGTAGCGCTCCATGAAGCGCTCACCGTCGGAGTTGGTGAGGTAACCACCTTCGCCGCGGACACCCTCGGTGATCAGGCAGCCGGCACCGTAAATGCCCGTCGGGTGGAACTGCACGAACTCCATATCCTGCAGCGGCAGACCGGCGCGCAGCACCATGCCGCCGCCATCGCCCGTGCAGGTATGCGCGGAGGTGGCGCTGAAGTACGCGCGACCGTAGCCGCCCGTGGCCATGACCACGGCATGGCCACGGAACAGGTGCAGGGTGCCTTCGTTCATGTCGAGGGCAAGTACGCCCACGCACTTGCCATCCTCGAACACCAGGTCGATAGCGAAGTATTCGATGAAGAACGTGGCGTCGTGCGCCAGGGCCTGCTGGTAAAGCGTGTGCAGGATGGCGTGACCGGTACGGTCGGCCGCGGCGCAGGTGCGCTGCGCGGTGCCCTGACCGTAGTGCGTGGTCATGCCGCCGAACGGACGCTGGTAGATCTTGCCTTCCTCGGTACGCGAGAACGGCACGCCATAGTGTTCGAGCTCGATGATGGCCGGGATGGCCTCACGACACATGTACTCGATGGCATCCTGATCGCCGAGCCAGTCGGAGCCCTTGATCGTGTCGTAGAAGTGGAAACGCCAGTCGTCTTCACCCATGTTGCCGAGCGCGGCGGAAATGCCGCCCTGCGCCGCCACGGTGTGCGAACGGGTCGGGAAGACCTTGGTGATGCACGCGGCCTTGAGGCCCTTCTCGGCCAGACCGAAGGTGGCGCGAAGGCCTGCGCCACCGGCGCCGACCACGATCACGTCGTATTTGTGTTGCTGAACCTTATAGGCTTCCATCGATCAGTTTCCGAGCGCGATGCGCAGCACGGCCAGCACGCCCGAGAGCGCGGCGAGTACGGCGATGAACTTGATGGCCACCAGCGACGCGACTTCGAGCCAGCGCGTGTGGACGTAATCTTCAATCACGACCTGCAGGCCGAGGACGGCATGCCTGAACATCGTGACGATGAGAGCGATGAGCAGGACCGCGTTCCAGGGCCTGGCGATAGTGGCGCGGGCCGTGGCGTAGTCGGTGTGGACCAGGCTCAGCACCACGAGGACGAACCAGATCGTCAGGAACACCAGCGCCAGCGCGGTGGTGCGCTGCTGCATCCAGTGTCCGACACCGTCCTTCGCGGAGCCCAGGCCGCGGGCACGGGCGAGCGGGTTACGCAGATCCTTGCTCATGCGTGACCTCCGAGCAGCAGATACGCCCAGACGAGCACGGTCAGCACGATGGCGGCGATGATAGACAGCCAGCTGGAGCGGACGAAGGACGCGATCGCGTAGCCCTTCCCCGTGTCCTGCACCAGGTGACGGATGCCGTTGGCGAGGTGATAGAAGAAGGCCAGGGTCCAGCCGATCATGACCAGCGTGCCGACGAGGCTGCCGGCGCAGGCCGAGAACGTCGAGAAGGCGTCGGGGCCAGCGGCGAGGGCGCACAGCCCCCAGACAATGATCAGGCTACCTACGGCGAGGATGATCCCCGCGGCGCGATGCAGGATGGAGGTAGCCATCTGCACTTGCCATTTGTAGACCTGGAGATGCGGTGAGAGCGGTCGTCCCGTTTGTGCCATGGCGGCTATCCTGGATTGGAATCGCTGATGCCCGACGCACCTACCCTTGCCTTCCTGAACTCAGAAGTCGATACAGCGTCCGTTCTTTTCCCAGTCGCCATAACGCGTGGGGTCCAGCGGCGCCTTATCGACCTTTGGCTCGCCGTTCGTGGGGACGACTGGCGGTACGAGCGGCTTCGCCGGGGCGGAATCGTTCGGGCCTTTGGACTCGGAGGGATTGTCGGACATGGTTATAAAGCCCCAAAAGGGTAATACCTGTGGCAAATCAGCACAACCTTGACGATCGGGCGGAACCTTGGTTTGGCCTTGGGCCGACCGTATATCCTACGCCTCCGCCCCGACTTGCGCCTCCCCATGCCGAGCCGTACCACTCGCACGATCACCCTGACCGGCCCCGACGCGGCCGCATTCGCCAACGCCCAGTTCGGCAGCGCCGTGCTCTCTCTCGGGGTGGGTCGCTGGCAGTGGAGCGGCTGGCTCGACCCCAAGGGGCGGGTTCGTGCCCTGCTCCAGATCGCGCGCCCCGACAACGAGCGATTCGTCGTCGTTCCGCGCGGTGGCGACGCGGAGATGCTGGCGTCCGATCTCAGGCGTTTCGTGTTTCGTTCGAAGGTGAAGATCGCGGTATCCGATGTACTGCATGTATCCGACGGTGACGCGATCGGCGATGGCGACATACGCGAAGAAGATGACGCCTTGTATTTCGGTGAAGGCGATACATCGACACGTATAAATACGATGCAAGGTGGAGACACGTGGTACGCGCGTCACATACGGAAAGGATATGCGTGGCTTCCCGACGAGGCGACCGACGCGCTGCTTCCGCCCGCTTTGTCGATGGAGCGACTGGTTGCCGTCGCATTCGACAAGGGCTGTTTCCCTGGCCAGGAAATCGCTGCGCGACTGCATTTTCTGGGCGGTCACAAAAAGCATCTGCACGTCGTGCGAAGCGATGACACGTTGCGCGAGGGCGAGACGCTACGCGTTAACGGCCGCGATATAGGTATCGTGCTGATGCATGCGGCATCGCAACCTTCATCTATATCGCTTGTCGTACTCGACGACGGCATTGCATCGGCAGAGACTCTTGAAATAGATGACAAGCACCTACACATCTTATCGACATTCGAAGCGTGATCTTTCGCAGGTTCGCAAGAATGTGTCTCACGCAATGTGTGAGTTAAAGCTGAACCGGACAGCTCACGCACTTGCAGAATTCGTGCAGCGCCACTAGGCTCCGCCGATCCAATTTAAGTGGTCGTGGTGTTTCTCCACGGTTACACCCGCGACGATCCGTCGATGATGACGGTTCTGGCGCGACCCGGCGAAAGCCGGAGATTGAAGCAACGCGCAGCCCATG
The DNA here is from genome assembly GCF_900102405.1 of Dyella sp. 333MFSha. Taxonomy (NCBI): domain Bacteria; kingdom Pseudomonadati; phylum Pseudomonadota; class Gammaproteobacteria; order Lysobacterales; family Rhodanobacteraceae; genus Dyella; species Dyella sp. 333MFSha. Next base: position 1,468,971 of record NZ_FNBR01000001.1, read on the forward strand.
AGTAGCGCGTAGTCAGCCGACGGAGCCGCCGCCTTTGCGAGCCGCTCCCTTTCGGTGCACCCCCATACCGGGCGACTCCGGACAGTCGCCCAGTACAGTCACAGTGTGTGACGCCCGCCTCATCCGTGTTTCTCCAAACACAACATCGGATGTCGTCGGTTGGTCCAGGTAGTAACGGCCTGCCCGCCCGTCTACCGCTCATACGTCCCCCATGGCTCTTTCCGAAAGAAAGCCGCAAGTGACGGAAAAGCTCGTTGGAGGCAGATACACATGAAACTTTCCGCGCTGCTCTGGATGGCGTCCGTCCTCCCGAGCCACCTCGCCGACCAGACGTGCCTGGCGACGACGGTATACCTCGAAGCACGTAGCGAACCCACCATCGGCCAGTACGCTGTGGCGGAAGTCGCCCTTCGACGCCGCGACCGCGGCATGGGCGGCGACAAGGTGTGCGACGTCGTTTCGGCGCCACATCAGTTCGCGATCACCACCACGCCGAAGGATTTCGAGATCACGGATCTCGTCTCCTGGTCCAAGGCATGGAAGGTGGCAGGCGACTCCCTCAATAACTGGAGCCTGCCAAAGAGTGAACGACTCGTTTATGTTCCGCAGGCCGACCACTTCGCCACGGCTGCCGTTTCGCCGAACTGGTCCGCAAGCCGTATCGTTCGCAAGATCGGCGACCACGCGTTCTACGCCGTGAACTGACAACGGCCTCACAACGTGCGGGGAAAAGGAAGGCAGAGCGGGCAGCTTGTGCTTTCCCGGGAAAAGGGGCCCTCGGATGAGGGTCTTTTTTTGCGCCCGATTTTCTCGTCGATCATAAAAAAACCCGCCGAAGCGGGTTTTTTATTTAGCCGTCCATACGTCTAAACGATCAACGCCGATAGACACGATCCCCGCGCACCTCGACGTAATCGCCGCGACGCAGCTGGGGATCTTCCACCTGGGTCACCGTGGCCCGGCGACCGTCGTCCAGACGGATGCTCACGCGGAAGGCGACCTGATCGGCACCATTGCGCTTGCCGACCTGATTACCGACCACGCCGCCGACCACCGCGCCGCCGACGGTGGCGGCCGAACGACCGTCACCCTTGCCGATGGTGTTGCCCAGCAAACCACCGGCGACCGCGCCGATGACGGCACCCAGCGGCGACGAGTCGCGCTGTGTATAGACCTGCTCGACGTCGTCCACGACGCCGCACTGCTCGCACCCACGCGGTGCGCCCTGATATACGACGCGATCCTCGCGATACACACGACGTGGCTGCTCATAGCACGCGGTCAACGACAGCGTGGCGACGGCGGCGGCGACGAGGCCGGACTTGCGGACAATGCTGTACATGGATGAAGCCTCTGGGAACGCGTTGGAGAATCAGCGTGCGTCGGAGACGACCGACACGCCTTCCTGTACCTCGACGCGATCGCCCGGATCGTGATCCATACGCACCGAACGCGTCACGCCGTTGTATTCGTAGCGAACGTCATAGGCGACGATCTTGTCACCCGACGTGCCAGCCACGGTGCTGCACTTGCGCACCGTGCTCGTGGTGGTATTCGTTTCCTGGCGACGCTCCTGGATCTCGTGGCCCGCATAGCCGCCACCCACCGCGCCGGCCACCGTCGCCAGCGTGCGCCCCTTTCCACCGCCGATCTGGTTGCCGAGCAGACCGCCGGCGACCGCGCCGATGGCCGTTCCGGCAATCTGATGCTGGTCCCTGACCGGCACATGGCGCGTCACCACCTCATCGTGGCACTCGCGCTGCGGCGACGAGGCCGCCTCGCGGACCGGATCGACGCTGACCACGCGGCCGTACTTCGGGCCGGCCGGTGCGGGCGCGGGAGCAGAGGCCGCGGCGCCGTCGCCACGGTAGGACACATCGGCATTCGCGTCGCGGTTGCACGCGGACAGGCCGCACACCAGCGCCGCGCCCAACGCGATGTTCAGGACGGAAATCTTCAGACTGCTCATAACCCTACTCTCCTAACGAAGGTCCGCGACCTCGATGGCGCATGAGCCCCATCTCCCGGAAGTCGCCTCGGAGGACATTTGACATTCGTTAAACTGAATGAGGCCTTAGACTGTCGCTACCTTCATTCAGGCATCACGCTTACATGGTCGATCTGGTCGACACCCACGCACATCTGGACGACGCGTCGTTCGACAGCGACCGGCATGAGATGTACGAACGCGCAGCCGCGGCGGGCGTTCGCCGCTGGATCGTGCCGGCGATCGATCGCGGCAACTGGGAAACGATCGAACGACTCGCCGGTGAGAGGGACGGCGTTTTTCCCGCCTACGGACTGCATCCCTTGTTCATCGACCGGCACCGCGACGAGCACCTCGCCGAACTGCCCGACTGGCTCGATGGCCACGGCGCCGTGGCCGTGGGCGAGATCGGGCTGGACTGGTACGTCGAAGGACTGGATCCGGAGCGGCAGCGCGACGTGTTCATCCGCCAGCTGGGCATCGCGAAGGAGCACGGCCTTCCGGTGATCGTGCATGCACGCCGGGCGTTCGAGGAGGTCATCCATACGCTTCGCCGGGTCGGCGGATTGCGTGGCGTGGTGCACAGCTTCTCGGGAAGCGAGGAGCAAGCCCGGCAACTCTTCGACCTTGGCTTCCACATCGGCATCGGCGGCCCGGTCACCTACGACCGGGCTCACCGTATCCAACGCGTCGTCGCGACCATGCCGGCGGAGTGGCTTCTGCTCGAAACAGATGCGCCCGATCAGCCCTGTATGCATCGTCGCGGGCTACGCAACGAGCCGGCGTTCATGACCGATGTCGTGGACACCGTGGCGGTCCTGCGCGGCATCAGCCGCGAGGAGGTCGCGGAGGTCACGACACGCAACGCCGGTCGTCTCTTCTCGCTCGGGCGCGCACGAGTCGACGACGCTCGCTAGCGCGGAACGGACCAGAACTGAAAATCCTTTGGAAGCAGCCCATAGCGACTCACCCGGATGATGAAGGGCGATTCGACGGTGGCCGGCCACACGTGCACCTGAGGCCTTCCCTCGAGCTTCAGCTTTGTCCCGGTCAGCGCGACACCGGCGAGCGAGCCAGGCGCGAACCCGAAAAACGCCGGCGCATTGTATGGGTCGAGAATTTCGAAGACGAGCGATCCGAAATCGTAATATTTCCCGTCCTGATCCTTGAGCTCGAAGATTCCCGCGAGATCGTGCGTCATACCCGCAGCCAGCTTACGCGTGCCATAAAACTCTCCTTCGAGCGTGGTCGGCACGTTCGACGCGACACGGACGAAGAATTCGTGTTCGACCTTGCGATCGATGGGCGCGTTCACCGTGAATGCCCGGACCGTGAAGTTATCACCCGGCAACCCCGATGCGATAAGCGGCACCGGCGGTACCGCCCGACCACCGGAATCGGTGTAGGTGCTGGCGTATTTTGACGGGCGACCGTCGATGAGGAAATGTGGCTGCGCTTCCGCATGAGGGTCGCCGGGCTCGATTTGCCACGCGATGAGTTCTCCGCCTACCAGGCTACCATCGGGGTCGGTGGCGACCACGCCGCGATCAGCAATCCACGCACCGGGATCGACATGGATGGGATCGCGCCCGCCCGGCCTGAGCTTCGATACCCTTGAGGAACCGTCACCGCCGGCAGGGAAGGACGCCGCCGCCGATACGGGCTCCGGGACCCGGTCGCGCCCCCGCCTCGGATTGGCGTTCTCTTCCGGCCCGGAAGGCATAGCGATGGTCCAGCGATCTTGCGGGGCTTTGGCAGTGTCGGTCGTGTTCGATGGCTTGTCCGTCGTCATATGGCTCTCCTTTTCCCATGGCTGCATGGTCCTCATGCACGGTGACTATGCGCTTCGCAGGAGTCGACGAACAGCCGCCCGACGATGATGTCGATTTATTTCGTCATCCGCATTCGGCAGCTGCGCCCGATGTGGCTGATAGGGCGCGCTTAGTCGCCAAGGCGGTCCGGGGCACGAAGGCACTTGTTGCCTGAAGCCACTGCTTGCTAGGCTAATAGTTCACCAGCGAACTATTAGCCAGCGTAATGTCCACCCTGAAACCATGCGTCGATGCCCTCTACGAGGGCGTCGACCGGGTCGCCGAGAACATCGACGGCTTGCCGAAATGCGAGGTGCTGCTCATCCGCCTGCTTTTGCTGACGGGCGAAGCCCTGCAGCGCAACGTGGAGACCAGGCTCAGGCCGTTCGACCTCAACGACAGCGATTTCCGCACGCTGATGATGCTGTATTCATCCCGGAACGGCAGTTCGACGCCCAGCGAGCTCTGCGCGCTGGCCGAGCAGAAGCCGACCAACATGACCCGCATCACCAATCTGCTCGCCAAACGCGGCCTGATCACCCGCTCGCACGCCACGCAGGACCGCCGTCAGGTCGTGCTGACGATCACGACGGAAGGCAGGCAGTTCGTGCGCACGCTGCTCCCGCCGATGTTCCCCGACGTGGTGTCGAAGTTCGCCTGCTTCAGCGCTACGGAACGAAAGACCTTCGAAGGGCTGCTGAAAAAACTGGCCCTGCATCTGGATACCGCGGAAACCCCATGAAATCCTTACCGTTCCGCCCCACGCTGCTGGCGGGCATGCTGGCCGTGTCGCTCGCGGCCTGCCACGTGCCCGCGAAGATCGACCGCCCTGCCCTGCGCGACGACGTGCCGCTGGCCGGCCTCGTGACCGACCAGCGCCCGGGCTGGCCCGCCGCCGAATGGTGGCGTGCGTACGGCGACCCACAGCTCGACGTGCTGATGGACATGGCCCTGCGCGGCGCGCCCGATCTCGCCCAGGCGAAGACACGCGTCGACAGCGCGCAGCAGAACATTCGCGTGGCCGCGGCGCAGGCGGGCCTGCGCGTGGACGGCAGCGCGCAGGTCGCACGCCAGCGCATGAGCGAGCACGGCCTGATTCCGGCGCAGTTCCTCGGATTCACCTGGTACAACCAGGCCGACATCGGCGTGCAGGTCAGCTACGACTTCGACTGGTGGGGCAAGAAGCGCTTTACCCTCGAGTCCGCGATCGACAGCGCGCGGGCGGCGGAAGCGGAGCGCTCGGCGTCGTCCCTCGCGATCCAGGCGGTCGTCGCGGACACCTACTTCGGCTGGCTCGCGGACATGTCGCGCGTGGCCATCGCGGACCGGCTCATCGCCGTCCGCGAACGCGCGCTGCGTATCGCCGACCTTCGTGTGAAACAGGGCGTGGACGTACCCGATACCGTGCAGCAGGCACGTGCCGAGCTGTCCGGTGCCCGCCAGCAGCGTGTGGCGTTGCAGGGATCGGCGGACATCCGCCGTGCCTCGCTGGCCACGCTGGTCGGCGTCTCGCCTGGGCAGCTGCCCGCGCTAACGCCGCGTGCGCTTCCCGCCGTCGCCCCCGGCCTGCCGGCGAACGTCGGCACCGACCTGATGGCACGCCGGCCGGACATCGCGGCCAGCCGCTGGCAGGTCGAAGCCGCGCTACGGCAGACCGACGCCGCACGCGCCCAGTTTTTCCCAGATGTGAGCCTGTCGGGCATGGCGGGCTTGTCCAGCATCGACATGGACAAGCTCTTCTCCGCGAGCAGCCGCGTGTTCTCGCTGACGCCCGCACTGCACCTGCCGATCTTCGAAGGCGGGACGCTCGAGGCGAACCACGGCGTCAGCCAGGCGCAGCTCGGCGCCGCCGTCGCTCAGTACAACGCCACCGTGGCCTCGGCCGCACGCGACGTCGCCACACAGGCGCTCGGTGCACAGCAGATCGCCGCCCGACGCACCGAGCAAGCCGCGCAGATCGATGCCGCCAATACCCTGCTCGCCAGCGCGAAGGCGCGGGCGGCACGCGGCGTGCGTGACGACCGCGAGTCGCTTGCCACCGAAGCCTCGCTGGCGCAGCAGCTGGATATGGACGCCGACCTTCAGGGCCAGGCCTTGTCCACCGATGTCGCCCTGATCAAATCCCTCGGGGGCGGCTATCGCGCCGAACCCGTCGACACCTCTTCCACGCCCAGCACGAACGGAACCCAGAGCCCATGAGCGCCAACCCGACCGATACCCAGCGCGCCCCGGTGGAAAGCGGCAACGCGCCCAGGGACAAGCGCGAGCGAGGCCGTGCGCTGCTGATCGCCCTGATCGTCTTCCTCCTGGCCGCGGCGACGTGGTTCCTGCTGTGGCTGTTCGTGTTCTCGACCCGCGAGACCACCGATGACGCCTATGTGGGCGGTAACCAGGTGGGTATCTCGGCGCAGGTGCCCGGCATCGTCACCGGCGTGTTCGCCGACGACACGCAGCGGGTCAACGCGGGTCAGGTGCTCGTCCGCCTGGACGCTACCGACGCCGATGTGGCCTTGCGCAAAGCCAGCAGCGCCCTGGCGCAGGCGGTTCGTCAGGTCCGCCAGCAGACGCAGTCGGCCGCCAGCGCGGACGCCGCGCTCGGCGCACGCCGCAACGATCTGAAGCGTGCGCAGGACGACCTGAAGCGTCGCCTGCCCCTGCTCGCCGAAAAAGCCGTCGCACCGGAAGAAGTGCAGCACGCCCGCGACGCGGTGGACACCGCGCAGTCCGCACTGGAATCCGCACAGCGTCAGGCCGATGCGTCGCGCGCGCTGATCGACGGCAGCGATGTCGAATCCAATCCGGCGGTCGAACAGGCACGCGCCAACTTCCGTCAGGCCTGGGTCGCGTCGCAACGCAACGCGATCGTCGCGCCCATCGACGGCTACGTCGCGCAGCGCAGCGTCCAGGTGGGCAACAGCGTGCAGCCCGGCCAGCAGCTGATGACGGTGATTCCTCTGCACGACCTGTGGGTCGAGGCGAATTTCAAGGAGAGCCAGCTGCGCCACGTGCGCATCGGCCAGCCGGCGAAGATCGAAGCCGACATCTACGGTGGCGGTGTGGAATACCACGGGCACGTGATCGGTCTCGGCGCCGGTACCGGCAGCGCGTTCTCGCTGCTGCCCGCGCAGAACGCCACCGGCAACTGGATCAAGGTGGTGCAGCGCATCCCGGTTCGCATCGCGCTGGATGCGAAGGACCTCGACAAGCACCCGCTGCGTATCGGCCTGTCCACCGCCGTGACGCTCGATATCTCCAACGACGATGGCGACGTTCTGGCCAGGGCTCCGTCGACGACGCCGGTCGCGCAGACCACCGTTTACGACGAGGTAGCCGCGAAGGCCGATGCCGCCGCTGACGAGATCGTGCGCAAGAACCTCGGAGCCAGTGCGCCTTGAGCGACGCCGTCGCCATTCCGGACGCCGCGCCCGCACCGGCGGGCCCGAAACCCCTGCAGGGCATGCAGCTGGTCCTGTTGACCATCGCCGTCGCGTTCTCCACGTTCATGGAGATTCTCGACATGACGATCGTCAACGTGGCCGTGCCGCATATCGCGGGCAGCCTGGGCGTGAGTTCGAACGAGGGCACGTGGGCGATCAGTTCGTACGCGCTGGCCAGCGCGGTGATGCAGCCGCTGACCGGATGGATCGCCAAGCGCTTCGGCGAAGTGAAGACCTTCTGCTTCTCCGTCGCGCTGTTCGTCGCGTTCTCGATGCTGTGCGGCCTGGCCACCAGCATGCCGATGCTGGTGCTGTTCCGCCTGCTGCAGGGTGCGGGCTCCGGCCCGATGGTGGCATTGTCGCTGTCGCTGCTGCTGGCGAGCTATCCAAAGGACAAACAAGGCATCGCGCTGGCGATGTGGGCGATGACCGTGGTCGTCGCGCCGATCTTCGGCCCGATCCTCGGCGGCTACCTCACGGACAATTTCTCTTGGCCGTGGATTTTCTACATCAACGTACCGGTGGGCGCCGCGGCGGGCGTGATCACCTGGGCGATCCTGCGCACCCGTGAAACGAAGATCGTGCGCGCACCGATCGATTCGGTAGGCCTGTTCCTGCTGGTGCTCGGTGTGGGCTGCCTGCAGTTCATGCTGGACAACGGCAACGACCACGACTGGTTCGCTTCGCCGCTGATCCTGACGCTCGGCCTCATCGCGGTGGTCGCGCTGACGTTCCTGGTCATCTGGGAGCTCACCGCGAAGTATCCGGTGGTGGATCTGTCGCTGTTCACGCGGCGCAATTTCGCCGTGGGCGTCAGCGCGTTGTCGCTGGGCATGCTGGGTTTCTTCGGCATCACCGTGGTGTTCCCGCTGTGGCTGCAGACGACGCTGGGCTATACCGCGACATGGGCCGGCCTGGCGACCGCGCCCGTCGGCATCCTCGCGTTCCTCATGTCGCCCATCATCGGCAAGAACATCCAGCGGCTGGAACTGCGCGCGGTGGTGACCTTCGCCTTCCTCGTGTTCGCGTTCACCGCGTTCTGGTTTTCGACCTTCAATAGCGGCGCGTCGTTCGCCACCTTGGTGCTGCCTCGCTTCGTCATGGGCATCGGCATCGCGTGCTTCTTCATTCCGCTGAACCAGATCTTCCTGTCCGGCCTGCGACCCGATCAGATCGCCGGTGCATCGGGACTGGCCAACTTCTGCCGCACGCTCGCGTCGAGCGTGTCGACCGCGCTCACGGTGACGATCTGGCAGCATCGCGGCGAAGCGCACCACGCGTCGCTGACCGAATACGTCAATCCGGCGTCACCGGCGGCGATGGGCTATGTCGACCGCCTGCAGATGATGAACCTGCACGGGCAGGCACAGCGAACCGTACTGGATCAGGTGGTCAACCGGGAGGCGCTGACCCTGGCCGTCAACGACGTCTTCTGGCTGTGCGGAATCCTTTTCCTGGCACTGATACCGATTCTCTGGCTGGCGAAGCCGCCGTTCGGAAATGCCGGAGGAGCGGCGGCGCACTGACGCCGCACCTCCGAATATTAAATCGGCGTTATTTAAATCGTTCCAATCCCATATGTGAAACCGCAAACGTTTACAAGACGGTGCGACAACTGGTGCGACGCAATACCACGTGGTAGCTTTCGCCGCATGGCACAATCCCTACGCATCATTAAGAAGTATCCGAACCGTCGTCTGTATGACACGGAGATCTCGAGCTACATCACGCTGGAAGAAGTCCGCCAGCTGGTCCTCGACGGGGAAACTTTCGAAGTCCGCGACGCCAAGTCCGGTGACGACCTGACCCGATCCGTCCTGCTGCAGATCATCTCCGAACACGAAGAGCACGGTCAGCCGATGCTCTCCCCGCAGCTGCTGTCGCACATCATCCGGTTCTACGGCGACTCCCTGCAGGGCTTCATGGGCCCGTATCTGGAGCGCAGCCTGCAGGTCTTCCTCGACCAGCAGCAGCAGTTCCGTACCCAGCTCAACAGCCTGATGGGCCAGACCCCGTGGTCCATGCTCAACGAAATGACCGAGCGCAACCTCGACGTCTGGAAGTCGATGCAGCGCGGTTTCCTCGATGCCGCCACGGCCAAGCCGCCCGAGCCCGCCTCGCGCCAGAGCCAGACGTCGCGGCCGGGTAAGAAGGCAAGCTGACGCATCCCGCCGCCGGGGACTTGCTCCCGGCGGCGCTGCGGCGCACGATGCGCTGCCCCGCAATATTGCGCAGCAAAAACAGGCCGCCATGCCCCGTAACGACATCGCCGTGGTCGGCGCCGGACTGGTCGGCGCCATGGTCGCCACCCTGCTGACCCAGCGCGGTTTCCGCGTCTCCGTCTTCGAGAAGCGCTCCGATCCCCGCAAGGCGGGCTTTCAGGGCGGCCGTTCGATCAATCTCGCCCTGGCCGAACGCGGCCTGCATGCGTTGCGCGCCACCGGTCTCGCCGGGCAGGTGCTCGAACAGGCGGTCATGATGCGCGGCCGCATGGTGCACGATCCGGCCGGCCACAGCGGCCTGCAGCGCTATGGGGTGGACGATTCCGAAGTGATCTGGTCGGTGTCGCGAGGTGGCCTGAATAACCTGATGCTCGATGCCGCCGAAGCCGCCGGCGCGACCATCCATTTCGATCAGGGCCTGGCCGGGGCCGATCTGGACGCGGGCAGACTCATGCTGCGCAGCATGGACGGAACCGAGCGCAGCATCGACGCGCCCGTCATCATCGGTGCCGATGGCGCCGGGTCGGCATTGCGCGCCGAGATGCACCGACATTCGCCGCTCGGCGAACGGATCGAGGAGCTGGGTCACGGCTACAAGGAACTCGAGATTCCTCCTGGCAAGGATCCCTCCGCGCCTTTCGCCATCGAACGCAACGCGCTGCATATCTGGCCGCGCGGCCATTACATGTGCATCGCCCTCCCGAACCGCGAGGGCAGCTTCACGGTAACGCTGTTCCTGCCCAACGATGGCGAGCACCCCAGCTTCCGTACGATCGCAGGCGCGGCCGCCGCCGAGGGCTTTTTCCGCACGGAATTTCCCGATGCGCTGGCGCTGATGCCCGAGTTCACGAACGACTGGGCGGCCCATCCGGTCGGCACGCTGGCGACGCTTTACCTGGATCGCTGGCATATCGGTGGCCGTGCCCTGCTGATCGGCGACGCCGCGCACGCGATCGTGCCGTTTCACGGTCAGGGTATGAACTGCGGATTCGAAGACGCGGCCGAGCTGGCGGACCTGTTCGCGGCGAATCCGTCCGATCCGGCGGCCGTGTTCGCCGCCTTCGAAGCGACGCGCAAGCCCAATGCCGACGCGATCGCACGAATGGCCCTGGAGAATTACGTGGAGATGCGCGACAAGGTCGCGGATCCCGTGTTCCTGCGCAAGCGCGAACTGGGTGCGCTGCTGACGGAGCGTTGCCCGACGCACTACCTGCCGCGCTACCGGATGGTGACGTTTACGCATCTGCCTTACCGCTACGCGCTGGAGCGCGGGCAGGCGCAGGACGTGCTGGTGGAGCAGCTCCTGCTGGGGCATGAAAGCGTGGCGTCGGTGGATATCGAGGCGGCTGTGCGGGCACTACAGGCGACCTTGCCTCCGTTGCCGGCCGAGGCGTTCGATCGGGGCTGAGGAAGCCGCGACACAGTCACGCATGGACAAGCTGCCGCATGGCCCGGACAATCGTCGGAATGACCGTCGCCGCCGCCAACGCCGTCCTGCTTGAAGCGCGCTCCCTGTGCTTCCTGCGCCAGGATGAGCCGGTCTTCGGTCCGGTGGATTTCGCACTGCGCGAGGGCGAAATCGCACTGATCGAAGGCGACAACGGCAGTGGTAAAACCACGCTGATGCGGGTGCTTACCGGCATGCTTCGCCCCGGTTCGGGGGAGGTCCTGCTCGACGGCGCCCCGTTTTCGCTCGATACCGTCGCCGGGGCCGTGGTCTTTCTCGGCCACCACCCCGGCCTCAAACTCGACCTCTCGCCTCGCGAGAATCTGCGTGTCGCCGCCGGACTGTACGGCCTGCGCGGCGGCGCCGATATCGATGTGTCCCTCGGCGAGGTAGGCCTCGCCGGATACGAAGATGAGTCCGTGCGTCGCCTCTCCGCCGGCCAGAAGAAGCGTGTGGCGCTCGCCCGCTTGCTGATCCTGCCGGCACGCGTATGGCTGCTCGACGAGCCCTACGCCAATCTCGACCGTGAAGGCATCGCGCTGGTCAATCGCCTGCTGGAGCGCCATGCGGCGCGAGGTGGTGCGGCCCTGGTGACGAGCCACGGGGCGGTCTCTTTCGCGGGCGACTCGCCGCGCCGCATCCGGCTGCACGCATGACGCCAGGAAGCACACCCGCCGCCTGCGCCGCCCTGCTGCGGCGCGACCTGACCCTGGCCTGGCGCCGGCGCGGCGATATCGCCATGCCCGTGCTCTACGCGGTGATCGTCGCGACGCTGTTCCCGTTTGCCCTCGGACCCGAGCCTGCCCTGCTCGCCCGCATCGCCGGTGGCGTCGTGCTGGTCACGGTCGTGCTCGCGATCCTGCTTTCGCTCGACAACCTTTTTCGTGGCGATATCGAAGACGGCTCGATGGAGCTGCTGATGCTCGCGCCGCAGCCGCTGGCCTTGCTGGTGGGCGTCAAGATCCTCGCCCACTGGATCGTCTCGTCGCTACCGCTGATCGTCGTCGCGCCGTTGCTTGCCAGCATGCTGAAGCTGCCCGCACCGGCCATGCCCGTGCTCGTGGCGACCCTTGCGTTGTCCACGCCGTTGCTGTGCCTGCTGGGCGCGATTCTGGTCGCGCTGACGGCCGGGTCGCGACGCTCTGGTATGCTGCTTGCGCTCATGCTTCTGCCGCTTTGCGTGCCGGTCGTCATCTTCGCTGCGGGGGCTGTGTCGGCCGCGCAGGAAGGCCTCCCCTGGGTCGCCCCGGTGGCGTGGCTCGGCGCCGGACTGGTCCTGGCGCTGGTGCTGGCACCTCTGGCGTGTGCCGCGGCGCTGCGCATCGCGATGGACTCATGAAGCGCACAACCGTACGGACCGGAATCCGGACTCACCCCTTCTCGCACCAAACGGCAACGAGGACCGATGGCTAACTGGGTTCCCCTCTGGCTGCACCGCCTCAGCTCACCGCCGGTGTTCTACCGTTTCGCGGGCGCCGTCCGACCGTGGGCGCTGGGCATCGCGCTGCTGCTCGGCGGTGTGGCGCTCTATGGCGGCCTGTTCGTCGCGCCGGCCGATTACCAGCAGGGCGACGCGTACCGGATCATCTTCATCCACGTACCCAGCGCCTGGATGAGCCTTTTCATCTACGGCGTGATGGCCGTCGCCGCGTTCATCGGCCTGGTCTGGCGGATCAAGCTCGCCGAAACCGTGGCGATGGAGTCCGCCCCCGTCGGCGCCGCGTTCACCCTGATCACGCTGGTCACCGGCTCGCTTTGGGGCAAGCCGATGTGGGGCACCTGGTGGACCTGGGACGCGCGCCTCACGTCCGAGCTGGTGCTGCTTTTCATCTACCTTGGCATCGTCGGTCTGTATCACTCCTTCGAGGACCGGCGTCAGGGCGCGCGTGCCGCGTCGTTTCTGGTGCTGGTCGGCGCGGTCAACGTGCCGATCGTGCATTTCTCGGTGAACTGGTGGAACACGCTGCACCAGGGTTCGACGGTGCGTCTGCTCGGGCCCTCGCATATCGATGCCAGCATGCTGTGGCCCCTGCTGACGATGATGGCGGCCACCAAGCTGTATTACGTCGCCAGCCTGTTCGCACGCGTGCGCGCCGACTTCATCGTTGCGGAAAGCGGCAAGGGCTGGGTGCGCGATCTCGCCCTGAACACGCCGGGGAACGACGCCGCATGACCGCCGCCCTCGCCATGGGCCAGTACGGCTTCTACGTCTGGACCTCGCTCGCCGTTTTCTTCCTCGTCCTTCTGATCGACACCCTCGCGCCACTGGCGAGGCGTCGACGCAACCTGCGCGATCTCCGTGCGCGCCTCGCGCGCCAGGAGAACCGCCGCCGTCCCGGAACCGCTCCCCGTAATGAATCCCACCCGTAAGCGTCGCCTCGCCATCGTGATCTCGGTGATCGCCGCCGCCATCGTGGCGGTCGGTCTGACCGTGTTCGCATTGCAGCGAAACATGAATTATCTCTTTACCCCGAGCCAGGTGCAGCAAGGCCAGGCCACGCAGTACGGCAGCTTCCGGCTGGGCGGCATGGTCAAGGCGGGTTCGATCCAGCGCGCGAAGGACAGCCTGAAGGTCAGCTTCATCGTCGTCGACGATCAGGGCGCCATGCCGGTGGAATACACCGGGATCCTGCCGGACCTGTTCCGCGACAACCAGTCGGTCATCGCGACGGGTCGCATGGACGATGCCCGTTTCATCGCCAGCGAAGTGCTCGCCAAGCACGACGAGAACTACATGCCGAAGGAACTCAAGGACGCCATGGCCAAGGCGCATGAGAACCGCAAGATCGACGACAAGGGCATGGGCGATCAGGCCATGACTGACAAGGCCACGGCACCGGGTACGCCGAAATGATTCCGGAGCTTGGCCAGTTCGCGCTCGTCCTCGCGCTGTTGCTGGCGCTGGTCCAGGGCATCCTGCCCATCGTCGGCGCGTGGCGTGGCAACGCCGCGCTGATGGCCGTGGCGCGACCCGCCGCCGCCGGCCAGGCCGTGTTCGTGTTCCTGGCGATGGGCGTGCTGATCCACGCGTTTCTCGTCTACGACTTCTCGGTGGCCTATGTCGCCGACAACTCGAACCTCGCACTGCCCTGGTACTACCGCATCACCGCGGTGTGGGGCGCGCACGAAGGCTCGATGCTGCTGTGGGTCTTCATCCTCAACGTCTGGTCGCTCGCGCTGGCGGTGCTGAGCCGTCACCTGCCGACGCCTTTCGTCTCCCGCGTACTCGGCGTGCTCGGCCTCATCGGCGTCGGCTTCCTGGCCTTCATCCTGTTTACCTCGAATCCGTTTCTGCGCGAGCTGCCGATGCCTTCCGACGGCGGCGACCTCAACCCGGTGCTGCAGGATCCCGGCATGACCTTCCACCCGCCCGTGCTCTACATGGGCTACGTGGGTTTCTCGGTGGCGTTCGCGTTTTCCATCGCGGCGCTGCTGGGTGGCGAGCTCGAGCAGGCCTGGGTGCGCTGGGCTCGCCCATGGACCAACGTCTCGTGGGCTTTCCTCACCATGGGCATCGTCGCCGGCAGCTGGTGGGCATACGCCGAGCTGGGCTGGGGCGGCTGGTGGTTCTGGGACCCGGTCGAGAACGCGTCCTTCATGCCCTGGCTGGTCGGCGTCGCGCTGATCCACGCCCAGGCGGTGACCGAGAAGCGGGGCTCACTCCCCGCATGGACGGTGCTGCTGTCGTTGTTCGCGTTTTCGCTGTCGCTGCTCGGCACCTTCCTCGTGCGCTCGGGTGTGCTGACCTCGGTACATGCGTTCGCTTCGGATCCGCGTCGCGGCCTGTACATCCTCGGCTTCCTGATCGTGGTGATCGGCGGCTCGCTGCTGCTGTATGCGATCCGCGCGCCCAGGGTGGCGACGGGCAAGCCGTTCGCGGCGCTGTCGCGCGAGACCGGCATCATGATCGCCAACCTGCTGTTCACCACGGCGGCGGCCATGGTGCTGCTGGGCACACTGTTCCCGCTGATCGGCGACGCGCTCAATCTCGGCCGCATCTCGGTCGGGCCACCCTACTTCAGTTTTCTGTTCATCGCGCTGATGGCGCCCGCGGTCCTCCTGCTTCCGTTCGGCCCCTACCTGCGCTGGGGCAGCGCCGAGGGCCGTCAGCTGACGACGCTCGCCCTGCGTGCCGGTCTCGCCGCCGTGATCTGCGCCATCGTCGCCGCCTTCGTCGCTCAGGGTCACCTGCGTGCGATCGCCGGCATCGCGGGCGCCGTCTGGGTGGCCGCGGGCACCCTGTCGTACATCCTCAAGCGCTGGCGCGAGATGCCGCGCGGGCGTCGCTATCCGGCCGAGATGGCCGGCATGCTGGTCGCTCACACCGGTGTCGCCATCTTCATCATCGGCGTGATGCTGTCGGAGTCGCTGAGCGTCGAGCGCGACGTACGTATGGCGCCCGGCGACACGCAGGCCATCGGTGGCTATGTGTTCCGCTTCGATGGTGTGCACGAAACCCAGGGACCGAACTGGCGCGCCGATGAAGGCACGGTCACCATCCAGCGCGATGGCACGACGATGGCGACCGTGAAGCCGCAGAAACGCACGTATTCGCGCGGCCAGGTACAGACCGAATCCGCCATCGACGCGGGCTTGTTCCGCGATATCTACGTCGCGCTCGGCGAGCCGATGCAGGCGACGGATGTCGAGGGCGCCTGGGCGTTGCGGCTGTACTACAAGCCGTTCGTCCGCTGGATCTGGCTCGGCGGCCTGTTCATGATGCTTGGCGGATTCCTCGCCGCGGGCGAGCGCCGCTTCCGCTCGAAGAAAGCCGCCGCGACCGCCCCCGTGCCCGCGAAGGAATCGCTCGCATGAGTCGCCTGATGCCCTTGTTCGTGTTCCTCGCGCTGTGCGGCCTGTTCGGCTTCGGCATCTGGTGGAACACGCAGCACGATCAGCACGAGATCGTCTCGCCGCTGATCGACAAACCAGCGCCGGACTTCCTGCTGCCCGAACTGGGTCGGCCCATGAGCATGGTCGGCAAGGCCTCGCTGCTGGGCAAGCCGTATTTCCTCAATGTGTTCGGCAGCTGGTGCATCGAATGCGTGCATGAGCATACGGTGTTGTCGGGCGAGGTGAAGTCGCTGGGCCTGCGCCTGGTTGGCCTGAACTACAAGGACGAACCGTCCGACGCGATGAACTGGCTCCGCGAACACGGCAACCCGTTCGACCTCGTCATCACCGACCGTGACGGGCGCGCAGGTATCGATTTCGGCGTGTATGGCGCGCCGGAAACCTTCCTCATCGATGGCAAGGGTGTGATTCGCTACAAGCATGTCGGGCCGATTACGCCTGAAGTGGTCCACAGGGAATTCCGCCCTGCGCTGGCCGCGCTGGCCAAGGAAGGTGGCGAGTGAGCAGGTACGGTCGCGCGCGGGGCGCGCTCCTACAGCGTGCCGGTAACGGTCAGGGTCCTGCCGCAGAAGGTAGGAGCGCGCCCCGCGCGCGACAGCTCCTCGCGATTGCCTTCATGCTTCTCCTGCCGCTGCTCTCGATCGCCCAGGCCATCCAGCCGCTGCCCTTCCGCGACCACGCCGAAGAACTTCGCTTCCAGCATCTCAGCGCCGAACTGCGCTGCCCGATGTGCCAGAACGAAACCCTGGCGGATTCCAACGCGCCGATCGCCCACGACCTGCGCCGTCAGATTTTCGAAATGATGCAGGCAGGCCGGAGCGACGCCGAGATCAAGGCGTATCTGGTCGACCGCTACTCGGATTTCGTGCTGTACAAGCCACCGGTGGAACCGAAGACCTGGCTGCTCTGGTTCGGTCCGCTGATCGTGCTTGCCCTGGGTGGCCTCGTCGTGGCCATCCAGGTACGCCGCCGTGCGCGCCAGAACCCCGTCGGCAACGTGCCGGCGAACGACACCGAGGACGACTGGTGACCCTTCCGTTCTATCTTGCCGCCGGGGCGATGCTCGCCGTCGCTCTCGCCCTCATCCTCGTGCCGCTCATTCGTCAGGGCCGGGTACACGGGCGCTCGAAGGGCGTGTTCGTGCTCGTCGTCGCAGTGGCCGTGCTGGTGCCTCTGGGCAGCGCCGGCATCTACCTGCTGGTCGGCACGCCGGCCACGCTCGGCGGCGTCGAGCCACCGAAGGAAATGGACGTCGGCCAGGCCATCGCCGCGCTGCAGGCGCGACTGAAAGAGCATCCGGACGATACGCAGGGCTGGCTGCTGCTCGGCCAGACCTACGCCATGCTGAAGCAGCCGGCGGATGCCCGCGAAGCCTACGACGGTGCGCTCAAAGCCGACCCTAAGAACGGCCCGGCAATGGTCGGCTGGGCCGAGGCGGACTCGCTCGTGCGTGGCGATCACCTGATCGTCGGACGCGCGTTCGACCTGCTGCAGGCCGCCGTCGCCGACAATCCGCAGAACCAGAAGGCACTGTGGTTGCTGGGCATCGCGCAATTTCAGCAGGAGCACTTCGCGGATGCGTCGGCCACCTGGAAAAAACTGCAGCCGCTGCTGGATCCGGATTCGAACGTGGCGCATGCGGTGGCACAACAGATCGCCGAAGCCGACAAGCGCGTCGGTGGCAAACCTAAGGAATGACCCATGGGTGACGCCCGTCGCTACCACCAGCTGTCCTCACCGTTCCGCATGAAGAGGGGCGGTGAACTGCATGGCGCGCGCGTCGCCTTCGAGACGTGGGGTACCCTCGATGCGTCGCGCGGCAATGCCGTCCTCATTCTGACGGGCTTGTCGCCCAGTGCGCACGCGGCATCCAACGACGAGGATCCCTCGCCCGGCTGGTGGCAGGACATGATCGGGCCCGGCAAGGCCTTCGATACCGATCGCTGGTTCGTCGTCTGCGTCAACTCGCTGGGCAGCGATAAAGGCTCGACCTGCCCCGCGTCGGTCGATCCCGCCACCGGCGCACCCTACCGCCTGACGTTTCCCGAGCTGTCGCTGGAAGACGTGGCGAATGCGGCGCACGAAGCCATCACCGGCCTCGGTATCTCACAGCTCGCCTGTCTCGTCGGCTGCTCGATGGGCGGCATGAGCGCACTCGCGTACATGCTGCTGCACCCGGCCTCGGTGCGCACGCACATCAGCGTCGACACCGCACCGCAGGCGCAACCGTTCGCCATCGCCATCCGCTCGCTCCAGCGCGAGGCCATCCGCCTCGATCCGCACTGGAAGGGCGGACAATACGAAGGCGACGAATGGCCCGAACACGGCATGAGCATCGCGCGTAAGCTGGGTGTGATTACCTATCGCTCCGCGATGGAGTGGAACGGCCGCTTCGCGCGCATCCGTCTCGACGCGGAGCAGCGTGAAGAAAACGAACCGTTCGGCTTCGAGTTCCAGGTCGAGTCGTATCTCGAAGGTCATGCGCGCAGGTTCAACCGCCAGTTCGACCCGAACAGCTACCTTTACCTCTCGCGCGCCAGCGACTGGTTCGACATCGCCGAGCACGGCGAGGGTGACGTCATGCGCGGGCTTGGGCGAATCAAGGTCGAACGTGCCATGGTGATCGGCGTGAGCACGGACATCCTGTTTCCCCTGGAGCAGCAGGAAACCATCGCCAAAGGGCTGGAAGCCGCGGGCGCGGCGGTCGAGTTCGTCGCGCTGGACTCGCCCCAGGGCCACGATGCCTTCCTCGTCGACATCGCCAACTACAGCAAGGCCATCGGCGGCTTCCTCGGCTCGCTCTGACGCCACGCGCCCACGTCAGCCGGGTGCGGCGGCAGGTCGCTGACGCCCCCGATCCCCCTGCCCTGCTATGATCGGAAGCGACCCGGCGTCCCCACGCCACCATCGCCTCCAGAGGTACCACGCATGATCACGGTCGATTTCCAGGGCAGCCGCAAGCTCATCGATGCGATCGACGCTTCCGTCGCGCAGCCGAGCACACCGGCGATCACCGACAACCTGCGCAACGCGCTGTGCCGGCTGATCCGTTCGCAGGAAGTCATCCTGCCCGCCTGCGTCTTCGAGACCGCCGGCGACCACTACGCCCGCCGCGAGCTCTATCGCAGCGAAGAACACGGTTACAGCGTCGTAGCCATGACCTGGGGTCCCGGTCAGGGCACCCTGATCCACGACCACAGCGGCATGTGGTGCGTCGAAGGCGTATGGAACGGCGCGCTCGAAATCGTCCAGTACGAGCTGCTGGGCCACGAGGCGGAGCGCTACCACTTCCGCCCGGTCGGCTCGATCCAGGCCGGCCCCGGCTCCGCCGGCAGCCTGATCCCGCCGCACGAATACCACACCATCCGCAATCCCAGCGAGGACGCGGTTGCGGTCAGCCTGCACATCTATTCGGGCCGCATGACGCAGTGCGCCGTTTTCAACCCAGAAGGCGACGACTGGTACCAGCGCGCCGAACGCAAACTGGGTCTCGACCAGATCCATTGATTCCCGCATAATCCCGGGCCCGTGCCGAAATGGCGGAACCGGTAGACGCGGCGGACTCAAAATCCGTTTGTAGTGATACAGTGAGGGTTCGAGTCCCTCTTTCGGCACCACGCTTCGCAAAAACCCGCCCTCGTGGCGGGTTTTTTTATGCATGCCCGCGCGCTCGTCTTCACCCATGTGACGGACCTACCTTGCGGAGGAGGCCCATTGTCGAACACGCGCAAGAGCCATCGAAGGATGTCCATCGTGTGGCCGAAATTGTCGTCATGCCGCTGCCAGCCTTCTGCAAACCTGCGACCGGGGTAGCCCTGGGGGACGCGCGCACTGCACGGAGAACGACGCCTGCCCAGCCAGCGGGGGGAGCGTACGTAAGTATTCGCTCACAGGGCCTTAACCGAGGGAAGCTTCAGAATCGCCAACGGGGTATCAACGGGGGGAATGACGTGCACACAGACGAAAGAACGCGACACGAACCGACACTCGATCCGGAAGCGCGTTTCGCGCTCCAGCAACTGTGTTCCACGGCGTTCCTTGCCGTGAGCAGCCTCAATGAAACCGCGTGCGTCCGACTCCTGCGCCGTGGGCTCGCCTCGCAGGACGAATTCGGTTACTGGAGCGCCACGGCACCGGGTAAGCGTATGTTCGACCTGCTGACACGTGACGCTCGCGTCGCCGCGGACGTAGCGCGCCGGGCCTGACGGTGGTGAAAGTCCGGGTACGATCCGGTAAAGTCCCCGCCCATGGCACCTCTCCCTATTCCCGGTGGCCTGCTCGTTGCCATCGAAGGCATCGATGGTGCAGGCAAGACGACACTCGCCCATACGTTGCGCGACACGCTTGCTCCGGCCGGCACCCCCGTGGCCCTGAGCAAGGAGCCGACGACCGGCCAGTGGGGCATGCGGATGCGCGCGTCCGCGTCCACCGGGCGACTGACGGCGGATGAAGAACTTCGCCTCCTGATTCTCGACCGGAAAGAGCACGTGGCCGAACTGATCGGCCCCGCGCTGGCCCGTGGCGAGATCGTCATCCTCGACCGCTATTTCCCGTCCAATGTGGCCTATCAGGGCGCGGCCGGGCTCGACACCGGCGCCTTGCTGGAAGCCAACGCCTTCGCTCCTCGCCCCGACCTGCTGCTGCTGCTGGACCTGGAACCCCGGGTAGGTCTGGAGCGCATCCGTAAGCGCGGCGACAAACCGAATCATTTCGAGACGTCGGACAACCTCGACCGTTGCCGCTCGATCTTCCGCGACCTGGACCTTCCGCATACGGTCGTCATCGACGCGACGCAGGCTCCCGACACCGTGGCGGAACAGGCGTTGAGCCATGTCTACGAGGCGATCGCCGCCAAACGGGAGCAACGGGCCTGACATCGTCGGTTTCATGGATGCCAGCTGAACCGATTTCGTCACTTTTGCTCAAGTAACCGATTTGCCCGCCGATGTGATGGAGATCACATTTTCCGGGCCATCGCATGCTTCGTCACTGGATCGACAGAAACCGCGCGTCGCGGGGTAAGCTCGCCGCGCTGGACAAGGTTCAGGCGATCGTCGAGTTCACCGCCGACGGCCATGTGCGTCACGCCAACACCCTGTTCCTGCAGACGATGGGCTATCGCCTGGACGAGATCCGCGGCGTCCACCACCGGCTGTTCGTCACACCGGCCGATGCCGACAGCCCGGCCTACGAAGCGTTCTGGCGCGGCCTTCGTGAGGGCCATGGCGACACTGGACTGTATCGCCGCCGACGCAAGGACGGAGGCGACGTGTGGCTGCAGTCGTCCTACAACCCCCTGACCGACCGCCACGGGAATGTCATCGGGGTCATCAAATACGCGACCGACGTCACCGCTCAGCGTCTCACCGCCGCGGACATGGACGGGCGTCTCCAGGCGATCGATCGCGCGCAGGCGACGATCGAATTCGATCTGGACGGCACCATCCTCGAGGCCAACGACAACTTCCTTGGCGCCATGGGCTATACGCGTGACGAAGTGATCGGTCGTCATCACCGGATGTTCGTCGATCCGACCGAAGCCTCCTCGCCCGGATATCAGACCTTCTGGGCACGACTGCGCGAAGGCCGTCACGACGCCGCGCTCTATCGTCGGCTCGGTCGCGACGGGCGCGTGGTGTGGATCCAGGCCACCTACAACCCCATCTTCGACTTCAACGGCGTACCGATGAAAATCATCAAGTACGCCACCGACATCACGGCGCAGACGCTCGCCGCGCAGACGCTGCAGCGCGAAGTCGTGTCGCTGTCGGGCGCGGTCGTCGACAACGCGGACAAGGCCGGCAAGGCCGAGGCCCTCGCGGGCGGCGCGCGGCATGCGGCCGAGCGCGGCGGAGCGGTGATGCGCGATGTCGTCCGCACCATGGGCGGCATCCAGGAAGGCACGCGCTCCATCGAAGAAATCCTCGAGCTGATCGACTCGCTGTCGTTCCAGACCAACCTGCTCTCGCTCAATGCGGCCATCGAGGCGGCGCGCGCGGGCGAGAGCGGCAAGGCGTTCGCCGTGGTGGCCGAGGAGGTGCGCCGGCTCGCGGTACGCAGCGCCGAGGCGTCCAAGCAGATTCATCAGCTGATCGGCGACGCCCGCGGCCGCGTGGACGAAGGAGCGAGCCTGGTCGGTACCGCGGGACACACGATGGAAGAAATCCTTGCCGCCATCGGCAACGTCACCCAGGTCACCGGGGCCATCAGTGAAAGCGCCGAGCGCCAGTCCTCCGGAATCCAGCGGGTCAACGCCGCCGTCTCGCAGCTCGAGGCGGTCTACGGAAACCGCTGACGGTCAGCCATTCGCGTTCGACGCGGGGTAGTCGTTAGTCGTCTCGAACTCGGCGTACGGTTCGCTGCTCTCGCGCAGGCCGGACAGCGGCACACGTTCCGCGACCCCCATGAGGCGGGCGCGGAGCATGCTCACTTCGCGGATTTTCTCGGAGGCCGCGTAGGAATACTCGTTGGTCATGTCGAACACGGCGACCACGTCGCCGTCGCCGCTGCGCATGATCCAGGGGCGTCTGGCGGTAATGAG
Source organism: Dyella sp. 333MFSha (assembly GCF_900102405.1). Lineage (NCBI taxonomy): Bacteria > Pseudomonadati > Pseudomonadota > Gammaproteobacteria > Lysobacterales > Rhodanobacteraceae > Dyella > Dyella sp. 333MFSha. The sequence continues at coordinate 1,491,270 of NZ_FNBR01000001.1, forward strand.
GCCGGCGCGCTGCATCACCTCGTAGACCTCGTGAAGGATCGATACGACCAGGTCGGTGCGGCCCGGAAACGGTCGGTAGCCGACGATGATGGAAGTGGCCAAGTGATGCCTCGCTTGCGAAGGTCGCCTCGGAGCATTGTTTCCTTTACGACGGCCGCGTCAAGCGATCCGCTAAGCGGATCCGGCAGTGTGCATCAGAGCTCGCGCACGATGCGGAAGCCGACGCGCGCGCTGCGCAGATCCGCCGAGGCGCCCTGCCGGTATGCCGAGCGAACCATCTCCGGCGCGCTGCCCCAGGAGCCGCCGCGGATCACCCGGCGTCCGCACCCGGGATTGACCCAGGCATCGGCCGAACGTGGCGCACGGATGTAGTTGTCGTGCCAGCAGTCGCCGACCCACTCGGAAACGTTTCCGCCCATGTCGTACAGGCCGAACGCGTTCGGCGTGAAGCTCATCACCGGCGCCGGCCCCCAGAAGCCATCCTTGTAGCCGTTGAAGGCGTTGCTCCAGCGGCGGCCCGAACCGGAACGATCGTTCCCGCCCGTGAGGTTTTCGACGCGTGACGTCGGCGTGTCGTCGCCCCACCAGTAGCGGGAGGTGCTGCCGGCACGCAGGCTGTATTCGAACTCCGCCTCGCTGGCCAGGCGGTATTTCTTGCCGGTGCGCTGAGACAGCCAGTCCGCGTAGGCCTTCGCATCGTTCCAGGAGACGTTGATCACGGGCAGACGCTCCTGCCCGGGTTTGCCTGCGTAATCGTCCTGCCAGGTGGCCGCATCGTCATCGCGCAGGCCCCCGCTCTGTTCGTCGTATACGCTGCCGCCCTGCAGCGACTGCGACTGCGGCACGTAACCGGTGGCGCGTACGAAGTCGCGGAACTGACCGATGGTGACCGCGCTGCGCGCCATGGCGAAGCCCTTGTCGATCTGCACCTCGTGCACCGGCGCTTCGTTGGCGTCGTGTCCACGCTCGCCATCGGGCGAACCCATGAGGAACTTGCCGGTCGGCACGACTACCATGGCGGGCGCCTGGCCCGTCGAGTCGACGAAGCGGTCGGCGAAGACCTGGCCCGGCTTGTAGCTCGCATAGAGCCGGGCGTTGGTCAGCCGTTCGTTGAAATCATCCAGACCGGCGAGATCGGCACTGATCTGCTGAGCCTTGTCCGCCAGTTGCCGCGCCAGTTCGAGATTGCCCGAGTCCAGCGCGGAACGCGCCTGCGCGAGCATCGCCGTGGCGCTCTGCCGACGCATGCCTTCGATGCGGCCACGGGTGTCCTGCAGGCCTTGCGATTCCGGCTGGATCGCCGCCGCCTCCGCCAGCGCGGTGTCCGCCGCCGCAAAGTCGTTCTGCGCCACCGCGGCCAGCGCCTTGTCCAGCACGGTGCGTTGCACCTGCGTAATGCCCTGTTCCGCCACGGCGTTGTCCGCATCCAGCTGCAGCACTTCGCGGTAGGTGTCGAGGGCGCTGTCGCCGTGCGGGAGGTCGGCCTTGCCCTCCTGCAACTGCGCGGCGGCCTTGCCCAGCAGCGGCCGCACCTTGTCCAGCACGGCGAGTTTCTGTTGCAGCGGGGCGACGTCGGCGGTGCTGTCCGGCAGACCCTTCAGCGCCGTCAATGACTCACGCGCCGCGTCGGCATCGCCCAGTGCGATGTCCTGCTCGATCTCGGCCGCAAGGCGTGCGCGCACCTCGTCCATGCCCGCGAGCGCGCGCTGACTGTCCGCTTTTTCCTTGAGCACGGCGGCGAATAGCGAGGCCGCGCTGTCCTTGCCTCCGACCAGACGATCGGCGGCCAACGCCTTGTCACCCCGGTCGAGCGCGGCGGTGATCTCGGGCGTGTCCGGGCTCTTCTGCGCCGGCAACGGTACCTCGGGCGATTTGTCGCGGCGGCGGGCGGCGATGACCGCCGCGGGCGCCAGCATGATCGGCGGCCCGGCGTCGATCTCGGACACGACGGCCGGCGTCGCGGCCTGCGGACGCTGGTCGAAACCCATCGTCGTCGGCTGGCCGCGCATGGGCGAACGCGGGGTGTTCTGCGTCGGCGAGACGTGAAGAAGCTGCGGAAAGAAGTGATAGAACAAGGCGAAACCGAGCACGGCCACACCCAACGCGCCGCCGATGGCGCGCTGTCGCTGGACGGTTTCGGTGTTGGGCATGGTGGGCGGTTCCGTGCGAGCCTGCTATCGTGCGTTGCAACCATAGGGAATCGCGCTCGACAGGGCAACACGATGCGTCGACGTGACCCCTGACCGAACAAGGACGCATGCATGACAACGAGCGACATCGCTCACACCGCTCCCTGGATCGACAACCGCGAGGTTCTCGACACATGGCTCGCCCCGATCGCCCCCGCCGCCGTCGTCGGACTCGATACCGAGTTCATGCGGCGCAACACGTTCTATCCTCAGCTCGCCCTGCTCCAGCTTGCGCATGAAGGCCGCTACGCGCTCATCGATCCGCTTGCCGTGCCGCTGGAGGACGCACTCGCACCGACGTTCGCCGACCAGCCCGTCGTCACGGTCATGCACAGCGCGGGCGAAGACCTGGAAGCCATGGCGCCGTGCCTGCCCGATGGCCCGCACACCCTGTTCGACACGCAGATCGCCGCCGCTTTCGTCGGTATGGGACTGGGCATCAGCTATCGCGCGCTCGTCGCCGAGCTGGTCGGCGCCGAGCTGGACAAGGGCGAGACACGCAGCGACTGGCTGCAGCGGCCTCTGACCGACTCACAGAAGTTGTACGCCACGCTAGACGTGGTGCACCTGCATCCGGTCCACGCGATCCTCAGCGAACGACTGGCCGCGCGCGGCCGCGACGGATGGCACGCGGAAGACTGCGCACGCATGAAGCGCCGCGCCAGCCAGCGCGAGGGCGATCCGCAGCCCCAGCGGGGGTTCAAGGCGGCCAGCGAGTGGGTGCCGGAGAACCAGGCGCTGCTGCGCCGCGTGCTGCGCTGGCGTGAAGCCGCCGCACGTGCCCTCGACAAGCCCCGCTCCTGGCTGCTCGAAGACAACCATGCACTCGACCTGGTGTCGAAAATCCCCCAGATGCCCGCCGAACTCGACGAGCGTGTCCGTGGGACGCGCGCCCTGCGTTCGGCGCAGCGCCAGGAATTGTTCGACCTGTTGCGTGTTCCGGTCGACGCCACGGAAATCGAGACGACGGTGAGAATTACCGGCCATCCGATGGGCGACGCCAAGCGCGCCATCAACGAGATGCGCAGCGCCATCGATACGCTGGCCACCCAACTCGACCTTCCGCCCGGCCTGCTCTGCGCACGCCGCTCGATGGAAGAGTTCGTGATGAGCGGCGGCCTGTGGCCCGAGGCGCTGGAAGGCTGGCGTCGTGAGGTGCTTTACGACCGGTTGTCGGCGTTGTTGCCCGACCGGACCTGACGCCGTCGCCAAGGACTTGGCGACCCGCTGTTCCCCTGCTAACATTTGTGGCTCGTGTGGGGCCTTAGCTCAGCTGGGAGAGCGCGTCGTTCGCAATGACGAGGTCGGGGGTTCGATCCCCCCAGGCTCCACCAATCCGATACCGACAAAACAGCGCGTGGTGCTTCGGCACCTCGCGCTGTTTTGCTTTACGAGGCCTCGTGGTCCAGCCGGCGTTCGTCGTAGTCCGACTGCGCCTGCGCCATCGCCTGCCCGTGTCGGCCGGCCCAGATACACAGCGCATCGAACGGATCCTTCAGCGTACGCCCCAGCGGGGTGATCGAGTACTCCACCGCGACGGGCGACAGCGGCAGCACGCGCCGCGCGACCAGACCGTTACGCTCCAGCCGTCGCAGCGCCTCGGTCAGAGCCTTATGCGTGATCCCTTCCAGCCGGCGCAGCAGCTGATTGAATCGCACGGGGTTTTCGCAGACCACGCTGAGGATCATCACCGACCACTTGTTGGCGATCTGGTCGAGGATCGGTTTGGTTTCGCGCACGTCGATCAGCGCGACTTCGTCGTCGGGGAGCGGAAGCCTGGGCGGCATGGAGATAACCTCGCGTATACCTACGCACTTCAAAGTGCATAATTGACCGTAGATATACGCCGTATACCATGATGCTTCAAGTCCTTCCGGAGCATCGTCATGTCGCAACTCAGTGGAAAAATCGCCGTCGTTACCGGTGGTGGCAGCGGGATCGGGCTCGCCATCGCCCAGCGCTTCGTCAACGAAGGTGCCTATGTCTTCATCGTCGGCCGCCGCCAGGCGACACTCGATGACGCCATCGCCGGCCTCGGCGCCAACGCCGAAGCCGTGCAGGCCGACGTTACCGACGCCGTCCAGCTGGACCGCGTCTTCGCCGCGGTCGTCGCACGCAAGGGTCGCGTCGACACCCTCGTGGTCAACTCGGGCATCAGCGAATACAGCCTGGTCGACGACATCACCGAAGCGCACTTCGACGGCATCTTCGACCTCAACGTCCGCGCCGCGGCATTCACCGTGCAGAAAGCGGTGCCGCACATGCCCCCGGGCGGCACCATCGTGCTGATCGGCTCCATCGCGGATGCGATCGGCGTGTATGGCTACGGCACCTACGCCGCAAGCAAGGCGGCGCTGCGCTCGTATGCCCGCACCTGGACCGCCGAGCTGGTCAGCCGCGGCATCCGCGTCAACACGCTCAGCCCGGGCCCGGTCGACACCGACATGATGGCTGCCGCTTCCGATGAGGTGCGCGAGACGCTGACCGCCCGCATACCCCTCGGCCGTATGGGCAGACCCGATGAGGTCGCTGCGGCGGCGTTGTTCCTGGCCTCGTCCGAGAGCAGCTTCATCGCGGGCGCGGAACTGTGCATCGACGGCGGCATGACACAGGTCTGACCGGTTTTGCTTTATGGTCATGGGATGACTTCCGACCTCAAAACCACGCCTTCCGTCCTTTTCATCTGCACCGGCAATATCTGCCGGTCGCCCACCGCCCATGCCCTGCTCATGCACAAGGCGGCCGAACTGGGCTGGGACGTCCGCGTCGACAGCGCGGCCGTCAGCGGTGAAGAGATCGGCAATCCACCCGACTCGCGCGCGCTGACCGAGTTGCGTCGACGTGGCGTCGCCATGCCGACACATCGCGCGCGCCGCGTCACCGCCAGGGACTTCGAGGACTACGACCTCGTGCTGGGCATGACCGGGTCACACATCGATGCCCTCCGCCGCGTCGCACCCGACGCGGCGGACAAGGTCGGGCTGCTGATGGACTATGCGGACGGTCCGAAAGGCCTCGACGTGCCCGATCCGTGGTACGGCTCGGCGAAGGATTTCGTGCACGCGTTCGACATGATCGAGCGTGGCGTCGATGGCGTGATTCGTAAGCTCCGAGAGCCCGCCGCACGGTGACCGTTTCGGAACTCGACCATCTCGGACAGCTGCTAGGCGAGCGCCCTGCCCGCCTGCATACGCTCTCCGGTGGCGACATCGCGCGCAGCGTTCGTGTCGAGCGGCAGGATGGCAGCCACGTCATGGCCAAGTTCCGTCGACCGGGACAAGTCGCGCTGACGCTCGAGGCGAGCATGCTCGATGACTTGCGTGCCGCCGGGCTCCCCGTGCCCGAGACGCTGGCGGTCGATGACGATGCACTCGTACTGGCGTGGGTCGACGATGGCGGCCGTGGCTTCGACGACGAGGTGCAGCGCGCCGCCGGTCGCGCTATCGCAACCATGCATGCGCAGCCCGTGGGCGATGAGTTCGGATACAGGCACGACACGGTGGTGGGCAGCATCCCGCAACCGAATACGTTCGATCACGATTGGATCGCGTTCTTTCGCGACCGGCGCCTGCTTTATATGGCGGGACTCGCGGATGAAGCCGGCGAATTGCCTTCGTCGTTTCGTCACCGTATCGACAAGGTGGCCCAGCGTCTTGGCGAGTGGATCGATCCGGCGGTGCAGCCGTCGCTCGTACATGGCGATCTGTGGGGAGGCAATATGCTGGCGACCGCGCATGGCGGCGCCTGCTTTATCGATCCGGCCATCTATCGCGGTGATGGTGAGGTCGACCTTGCGCTGGCGACGCTGTTTGGCAGTGTCGGGCCGGCGTTCTTCAAGGGGTATACCGAGATCAGGCCGCTCGAACGCAGATTCATGACGACGAGGCGGCACCTCTACCAGCTGTATCCGCTGTTGATGCATGTGCGCTTGTTCGGCGGCTCGTACCTCGCCCCGCTCGACAGCACACTCGGAAAACTGGGCGTCTGATACTTCGCCGGGCGGTCAGCGACTCGACGCATCCAGGCGTTCGCGCAAATACGTCACCACCCGCATCGCCCGCATCGACAACGCCCACTCCGCCCGACACACCAGCCAAAGCGTATCGACGACAGGATCCGTGCCCCGCACCACCTGGATAGCCTCCTGCCGCGCAAACGCACGACGCGCATGCTCCGGAATCACCGTGAAGCCAAGTCCGCGCGCTACCGGCTCAAGAATCAGCCCGATCTGATTACTGAACCCTGCGACGGGAACACCCTTAAGACCACCGGCACCGGGAAACTGACGCGCCAGGAGCCGCGTCGCCATCGCCTGACCGTCGGGATGGTCAATAAAGCCGATCTGGACGAGATCCTTCCAACCCTTCACATCGCGGTCGGCAGGAGCGACCAGTTCCAGCGCCTCAGTCGTAAACGGCTCGGCGGCCAGCGATTCGTCATCGGGCCGCAGGCTCATCAGACCGATTTCATAGCGGCTTTCCATCACCGCCGCGCGAACTTCGCTGTCCGGGGCAAAGCGATGGCGAATGACAAGCCCCGGATTCGCCTGCTGCAGATCCAGCAATAGCGGATACAGCGACAAGCCAATGCTTCCAGGCGTAATCAGACTGACCTCGCCCTCCAGCGCGTCGACATCCGACAGGCGCAGCTTCAGCGCCTTGTCGGCGCGGTCCACGTCACGGCAGTAGTCCAGTAGGGCGAGGCCGGCTGGCATCAGTTCGATGCTTCGGGGCCGGCGAATCACCAGGGGCCCCAGCCGGTCCTCGAGCTGACGGATGTGCTGGCTGATGGCGGCCTGAGTGACACCCAGTCGCTCAGCGACACGGGTAAAGTTACCGAGGTCGGCAAGCTGCCGGAAGGTCTCCAGCCATTGCGGTTGAATCATAAGATTCTCTTATCCGTGAGAGATTATTCGCGCGAGCGAACTTATGGTCATTATCGAGCCTCATGCAAAGGGCTGCTAGTCGTCCCCGCCCGCGAAACGTGACCGGCCTGGAATAACGATAGTCCCCGCCTCCGCAAGGCGATCGAGGCCCCCCCTCCACTTGCAAGGTCGCCCCGTACTGCCCACGCACGTCGGCAACCACCGGCGAAGCCGTGCGCATCCAAAACAGTGGCCGGGCCGTACGTCACGTCGACGGTGACGGCCATCACGGCGTCGCTTCCGCTGACGTGTCCTCGAACATCGTGCACCTGAACGCGCGACGCCGAACGACCGGCTGATCCGGTACTTGATGCATCACTTGGCATGCAGCTTGCCTTTACCATTGGCAGGCTGCGCCGGCGCGAACGGGATTCGGTGCCTCAAACGCTCACCGCCACTTGCCGGGAATGGACATTCGCAGGGGCTGATACAGGTCATGTTGGCAGGATGGGAATCAATTCGATGACACCGCCGCGCACCGCGCGCGTGCCCCGGGCACGCTTGTGCCTCGCGCTGGCGCTGGCTCTGCACGGGCCTCTGGCCCTGGCCGCCGCCGCGCCTTCCGAACGCGACGCACTGATGGCGAAGGCACGCGACGAGCGTAGCGCGGGGCACCGCGTCGACGCCCTGGCGCACTGCCAGGAGGTACTGGCCCGCTGGCCGGACGATCGCGAGGCACAGACGCTCAACGTCGCTTTATTGACGGAAATGGGCGCGACGACGCGCGCCAGGGAACTGGCGGCTCGCTTGCAACCGCCCCAGAGCGTGGGCGATCGCGTCCATCTGGACGCCGATCACATCGCCCACGAAATCCGCTGGGCTAACGGCGAGCCCGCCGATCCGCGCGCACCCTATGCCGAGGCCGACCGCGCCGTGGCCGATGCCCGTCGCCTCGCGGACGATCCCCAGCTGGACCAGGGCCTGCGCCAGCGCGCGGAGCTGGATCTGCTGGTGGCGCTGGACCAGGCCGGTCGCGCGGACGAGGTGGTCACGCGTTACGACGCGCTTCGCCAGCGTAACGTCGCCCTGCCCGCTTACGTCGAGCGCGCCGTCGCCGATGCGCTGCTGGTCAGGCGCCGGCCGGCGGAAGCCGCAACCCTTTACGAAGACAGCATTGCCAAGGACCCGGGCCCCTATGGCGCCGCCGATTTCGAACCACGCATCGGCCTGATGTACGCCTACCTGGAATCCGGGCAGACGGACAAGGCCATCCGGACCATCGATGCGCTCGCCGCGAAAGAGCCGACATGGACGCGCGTGCCCGGTATCCGTGCGCCGATCCAGAACCAGCGCAAGGTCGATGCCGATCTCAACGCGGCCACACTCCGCGAATACGTCGACATGCCGGCCGACGCGTACGACCGCCTTCTTCCGATGTCGCGCGAGGCGCCCGCCAACTCGCAGATCCGTCGCGAGCTCGGCATGGTCGAGCTGGCGCGCGGCTGGCCACGCCGCGCGCAGGAAGACTTCAACATCGCCGGCACGCTCGACCGCCGCGATGTCGGCGCCTACATCGGTGAAGCCGACGCCGCGCGCGTGCTCAACGATTATGAAAGCGTGGACGAGGACCTGGGCGTCGCGCAGACCCTGGCCGACCGCAATGGGCGCGTCGCCCGCGCCGTGCAGTCGTGGAACCGCGAGCGCGGCTGGCAGTTCGATCTGAGCACCGAACAGGGCAAGGGCTCCAGCCCCGACTTCGGCGACCGCGACGCCACGACCCAGGCGTCGGCCGCGAGCCCGCTGATCGACGATCACTGGCGTGTGCTGGCACTGGCCCGCTACTCGACCGCCGACCTGCCCGAAGGCGACGTGCGTCGCTCACGCGTCGGCGTGGGCGTGATCGGCTATGCCCGTGGTCTCGAGGCTTATGTGCGCGCCCTTCCCGCCGCCGACCGTTATGTCGGCAAGACCGCCCTCGAGGCCGGCTTCGACTGGTCGATCACCGATCACTGGACCTGGGCGACCGATTACAGCACCGCGGGCGACGACGCGCCGCTGCGTGGACAGTACTACGGCATTTCAGCAAAGACGCTGGATACCGCCGTCACCTGGAGGGCGAGCGAGCTGACCCAGGCGCGCCTGGGTCTGTCGCGCGACAACTTCAGCGACGACAACAAACGCACGTCGTGGACCGCCTCGCTGACCCAGCGACTGCACACCGCTCCCAATCTGGCACTGGACGGCGGCATCGAACTGGGGGGCTCGATGAACACCCTGACCGATCGCCCCTACTTCAACCCGCGCCGCGACAAGAGCTACGCGATCACGGGCCGCCTGCAGAACCTGCTCGGTCAGTTCTACGAGCGCGCGGTCACACAGCGGATCGACGTCGCCGTGGGGCAGTACGCCGAACAGGGCTACGCCACCGACTGGATGGCCACCATCCGCTACGGTCAGACGTTCCAGCCGCGCGCCGGTATCCGGCTGGGCTGGGGAATCGGCTGGCACAACCAACCTTACGATGGTCAACGCGAACACCGCTTCGTCCTCGACCTGACGATGCACTGGGGAGAATGAGAGTCATGCGTCCGCTGTTGTTTCTGCTGATCCTGCTCGGAGCGGCCCTGTCCGCCGCCGCGCAGCCGGTCGCCGCCCCGCACCCCACCCTCATCGTCCTGGCCTACCACGACGTGCGCGACGACGTCGGCCTTCAGGCCGATCACGATCCGGATGCGACCAGCACCGATCACCTCATCGCTCATTTCGACTGGCTGCGCGCCAACGGCTACAACATGGTCAGCCTGTCGCAGGTCGTGGACGCCAGCAACGGCGGCAAGCCCTTGCCGAAGGACGCCGTACTCCTGACCTTCGACGATGGCCTGGAGAGTTTCTACACCCGCGTGTATCCGCTCCTGCGTGCCTATCACTATCCCGCGCTGCAGGCGCTGGTCGGCTCGTGGATGGACATGCCCGACGGCAAGCACATGCCGTACAACGGCGGCGACTGCACGCGTTCGTGCTTCCTCACCTGGGATCAGGTCGCCGAGATGCAGAAGTCGGGCCTCGTCGAGTTCGGCTCGCACACGTGGGAAATGCATCAGGGGCAGAACGGCAACCCGCAGGGTAACCAGATGCCCATGGCTGCCTCGATCGCTTACGACAGCGCCACGAAGCGCTACGAGACCGAGACCGAATACGCCGCGCGCGTCCGCAAGGACCTTTCGCACAGCGCGGATGAAATCGCCGCGCATACCGGCGTGCGCCCGCGCGCGGCGGTGTGGCCTTACGGTGCCTACACCCGCGTGGGTCGCGAAGTCGCCGCCGACCTCGGGATGAGCGTGTCGCTCAGCCTAGGCGACAGCGTCCCCACGCTGATCCCGGGCAAGACGATCCCGCGCCTGCTGGTCAGCGGCAACGTCACCGCCAACCGCCTCGGCTGGCTGATGCGTCATCAGGCCCGTGTCGACGCCACGCGCGCCGTACAGGTCGACCTCGACTACATCTACGACCCCGATCCGGCGCAGCAGGACCGCAACCTGTCGAAGCTGCTCGACCGGATCAAGCGGATGCACCCCAGCCAGGTCTGGTTGCAGGCCTACGCGGACCCGGACGGTGACGGCGTGGCCGATGCCGTCTATTTCCCCAACCGTCACCTGCCGGTGCGGGCGGACCTGTTCTCGCGCGTCTCATGGCAGCTGCGTACCCGCGCCGGCGTGCGTGTCTACGCGTGGATGCCCGTGCTGGCTTTCCGGTTCCCGGACGGCAAGGATCTGCCTTCCCTCGCGGGCGAGCCCAAGCCCGGCGGCGATCATTTCCGCCTCGCGCCGTATGACCCACGCGTACGCAGGATGATCGGCGATGTGTACGAAGACCTCGCGATGCATGCCGACGAGGCGGGCATCCTGTTCTCCGACGACGCGTACATCCGCGATACCGACAACCTCGGCCCGTGGGCGAAGAACACGCCTGCCCAGAACACGCAGGCGCTCATCGATTTCACGAAGGAACTGACCGAGCGCATGCGCCGCTGGCGTCCGCAGGTACTGACAGCGCGCAATCTCTACGCGCGCCCGGTGCTGCAGCCGCAGGCGGAGGCCTGGATGGCGCAGAGCCTGCCCGCATTCGTCGCCGCCTATGACATGACCGCGATCATGGCGATGCCGCAGCTGGATCAGCAGTCCGACCGCCTCGGCTGGTACCGCAAGCTGACCGCACAGGTCGCCGCCGTCCCGGGAGCCATGGAGCGCACGCTGTTCGAATTCGCCACGATGAACTGGCGCACGAAGCAGCCGATCCCCGATCTGGACCTTGCCGCGCGCATGCGCGAGGTCCAGGCGCAGGGCGCGCGTCACATCGGTTATTACCCCGACGACTTCCTGCACAACCATCCCGACCTGGAGACGATCCGTCCGTTCATCTCCGCCTCCGACTATCCTTATCCGGCGCCGGCACGATGAACGGCGGCGTTCTCCATGCCCTGCTCGAATTCGCGTTCTTCTATCCACTGGTGATGTCGCTCATCTGGATGAGCGGCGGCGTCATCTATTTCCTGCGCTGGGAACGCAACGAGCCGATCCGGGTCAGGCCGCCGGACCTGGCCGAATACCCGATGGTCACCCTCATCGTCCCGTGCCACAACGAGGGCGAGCAGGTGCGCGAAACGATCTCGCACCTGGCGTCGCAGCAGTACCCCAACTTCGAGATCATCGCGGTCAACGACGGTTCGACCGACGACACCGGGGCGCAGCTCGACCAGCTGCTGGACCAGTACCCGAAGCTGCGCGTCATCCACATGGCCAGCAACCAGGGCAAGGCGATGGGTCTGCGCGCCGCCGCGCTCGCTTCCAACGCCGACTTCTTCGTCTGCGTGGACGGCGACGCGCTGCTCGACGACTACGCCACGCACTGGCTGGTCTCGCACATGCTGGACAGCCCTCGGGTCGCCGCGGTCACCGGCAATCCGCGCATCCGCAATCGTTCCACGCTGCTGGGCAAACTCCAGGTCGGCGAGTTCTCCTCGATCATCGGACTGATCAAGCGGGCGCAAAGGGTATACGGCCGTATCTTCACGGTGTCCGGCGTGATCGCCGCGTTCCGCAAGAGCGCCCTGCACGACGTCGGATACTGGAATACCGACATGGTGACCGAAGACATCGACATCAGCTGGCGCCTGCAGATGCGCCACTGGGAAATCCGCTACGAACCCAATGCGCTGTGCTGGATTCTCATGCCCGAAACCGTGCGCGGCCTGTGGAAGCAGCGCCTGCGCTGGGCACAGGGCGGCTCCGAAGTCCTGCTTCGTTACACCGGCAAGCTGATGCGCTGGCGGCAACGTCGCATGTGGCCGGTGGCGCTCGAGTATGTGATGAGCCTGGTCTGGTCGTACACCATGGCCGTCATCGTCACGCTGTGGGTGCTCGGCAAGTTCGTCGAGCTGCCCCGCGAGTATTACGTCGACACCCTGCTGCCGCACTGGCACGGCGTCGTGCTCGGCATCATCTGCCTGCTGCAGTTCCTGATCAGTCTGCTGGTCGACCGCCGCTACGAAACCCGCATCGGCCGCAACTATTACTGGATGATCTGGTACCCGCTGGTGTACTGGCTGCTCAACACGGCGACCTCGATCGTCGCGATGCCCAAGGCGCTGATGAAGCCGAAAGGCAAGCGTGCGGTATGGGTCAGCCCGGACCGGGGACTGCGATGAAAGCCGAAGCGATCGTTATCCAGCGACCGGAGCGCCAGTCGCGCGTGCAGAAAGCCGTCTTCGGCACGGTCACCGTCTTCGCCTGGGTGGCCTGGGCGTTTCTGTGGATGCCGCTGATCACCTTAGCCGCCTGGGTCTTCGGGGCCCGCTCCGCGTGGGTGCAGTTCTATGTCCAGAACCGTATCGGCGATGGCGGCGACATCGACGTGATCTTCCTCGTCGCCCTGCTCTGCGCGCTCGTTTTCACGTCGTGGTCGGGCTATAACCACGCGCGCTTCGCCGGCAGGCAGAAACGCCGTGGCAACAAGCCGTTCACCGTGGAAGAAACCGCTCGGGAGATCGGCGCCAGCACCGACGACGCCCTGCGCATTCAGGCCCATCGCCGGGCCGTGGTGAGCGTCTCCGACGAGGGCTACATGACCGTGCAGGACGTGCGCTAGCGGGCCCTCAGGACGAACACGCCAAAGGCGGGATCGGGCGATATCCACTGACGCTCGACGGTCCAACCGCCTGCCTCGGCCAGCCGTGCGAACGACGCCGGTGTGAACTTGTGCGAGTTCTCGGTGTGGATCGACTCGCCCGCGGCGAAGGCGAAGGTCTGCCCCGCCACCTGCACCTGTTGCGCCTCGCGGCTTACCAGATGCATCTCGATCCGCTCCAACGCCACATTCCAGACGGCACGGTGCTCGAACGACAGCGGATCGATATCGCCACCGAGCTCACGATTGATCCGCACCAGAACGTTGCGGTTGAACGCCGCCGTGACGCCTTCGGCATCGTCATAAGCGGCCAGCAGCACATCGGCGTCTTTTACCTGATCGGCGCCGACGATCAGATACGCGTCGGCACCCAGCCGTTCGCGTATGGAACGCAGCAGTGCGATCGCTTCGGTCGGGGTGAAGTTACCGATGGTCGAACCCGGAAAGAACGCCACGAGTGGGCGACCGGCCACGGCCACCGGCACGTCGATTCCCGACGTGAAATCGCCGGCGACCGGATGGACCGCCAGCGCGGGATAGTTCGCTGCGAGGCTCTCCACCGCCGCCTGCAGGGCGTCCGCGCTGATATCCACGGGAACATACGCCGAAACCCACGGCGCGGCATCGAGCAGCACCCGCGTTTTCTCGCTGGCCCCGCTCCCCAGTTCCAGCAGAACCGCGCCTTGCGGAATCGTGCCTGCGAGATCGTCGGCGATGGCGTGCAGCAGCGCGGTCTCGGTGCGCGTCGGGTAATACTCGGGCGTGCGGCAGATCGCCTCGAACAGCACCGACCCCGCACCGTCGTAGAAATACTTCGGCGAGAAGTGCTTGCGCTCCGCCGAAAGCCCCGCGAGCGTATCGCGCAGGAAGGTCAGGCGTTCGCCGTCGGGCGAACCGTGGACATCGCGGGCGAGACGAACGCCGCTGAACATCCAGCGCTGACCGGGCCGGTAAAAGTTGCGGTACGACGGACGCGAATGTCCGTGCGGGGTAACACTCGCACCACCGCGCAAGACCATCTGCCCGACCATGAACTTGCCGTTGTATTCGCCCACGGCATCGTCAGCCGCCCGGAAGCCGGGATACGGAAGATAGGCGCTGGCCGTCCACTGCCAGGCGACGTCGTCGATCTGCTCGAGCCTGCCTTGCGTGCGAACGGCATGTTCCCACTCGGCCTCCGTCGGCAATCGCGCACCCGCCCAGCGCGCGAAGGCGTCCGCTTCGTAGTAACTGACGTGCGTTACGGGTGCGTCGGGATCCACCGGCCGCCAGCCACCCGGCGTCATGTGCGACCACACGTCGCCCTCGCGCCGCCAGTACAACGGTGCCGTCCAGTCGTCTTCCTGCCGCTGCGCCCAGCCATCGGACAACCACAGATCCGGGCGACGGTAGCCACCCAGCGCGATGAAGGCGAGCCACTGGCCATTGGTGACGAGGCGGTCGGAGATCTCGAACGGCTCCAGCCACACGGTATGACGGGGCCCTTCGTTGTCGAAGGCGAAAGGCTCTTCCGCGGCACCGATGCGCACCGGGCCTCCGGTGACCCGATGAAAGCGTCCGCCAGGTCCGGCCGCGGGCGCAGGCCACGCCGGATCGAAAGCCGGTCGCAGCGGCGACTGGGCGAACAGGTGCTGCGCGTCCATCACCAGGAGTTCCTGGTGCTGTTCCTCATGGGCGAAACCGAGCCGGACCAGCGCCTCGACGTCGGCACCCGGGTCGGTGCGCAGGAACGACCGCATATGCATGTCGACGTGGTGCCGGTACGCCAGCACACGCTCGCTCGTCGGCCGCGTCAGCAGGCCGCGCATCGGCCGGGGATGCCGCGGACCGACCGCTTCGTAATAGGAATTGAACAGATAGCCGAAGTCCGCATCGAACACGTCGTAGCCCGGAACGTTGGGACCGAGGACGAAGGTTTCGAAGAACCACGTGGTGTGCGCGAGATGCCACTTGGCCGGGCTGGCGTCCGGCATGGACTGAACCACCATGTCTTCCGGACCGAGCGCGGATACCAGGGACTCCGTGCGAGCGCGCACGCGTTCGTAAGTCGCGCCGAGACTCTCCGCCGGCGTACATCGCGCGCACGCCGGGGTGACGTCTTCGAGAAAAGTTTGCATGGGTCGTCTTCCTTGCGGGCGGTTCAGTCGCGCGTGTGCTCGATGGTGACGCGGTCCGCGTAGAACGCGAGATGGCCGTCGATCGACGCGACCGCGTCATGGGGTTGCTCGTAGGTCCATACGGCATTGACCGCCCGCTCGCTGTCGCCGGGCAGGCTGTAATACGACGCCTCGCCCTTGTATGGGCACCAGGAGTGATGGGCCGTACGGCTCAGGGCCTGCATATCGGCATCCCTGCGTGGCAGATAAAAGACCGGCGCGTAGCTGGCCTCCTGGAGGACCAGCGCGTCGCGGGTGTCGACGATGACGCGGTCGCCGTCGCGGACGACGACGCGACCGCCGGCCGGGGTCACGGTGATGGGATGATCGGGGCCGGGGATCCTGACGGGACGTGAGGACATTTCACTCTCCTTCGCGGCGGAATCGCCGCAGGCCAGTCATCCTGCGACCGGACGGCGACGAATCCAAGGCGACAAACCGGAAAAGGTGAAATTACCCGCAGGCACAGATGACTGGATTGGAGCTTACGACCGCGCGAACCGGTAGTGCGCGACGAGCCATTCCTGTCCGTTCGCGTACCCGAAAAGTTCGGCGCAGGACATCCAGAATATGCGCCAGCGCTGGAACCACAGTCCCGCGGCGTCCCCGTAAGCTTCACGCAGCACCGCCATGACCTCGTCGCGGGCGGCGTCCTGATTGGCCAGCCAGTGATTGGCGGTGCGCTCGTAATGGCTTCCGTCCACGTGCCAGCGATCCTCGATCTTCAGGTCCTGCTGGAACCAGAGCAGGGTGTCGGAAGCCGGCATGAGGCCGCCGGTGAAGAAGTGCCGGCCCATCCAGTCGTCCTCCCCGTCCGTCTCGAAGGGGTACATGAACTGGCGATGGGCGAAGATGTGCACGAAGAGCTTGCCACCGGGCCGGAGCCAGGTGCCGATGCGCGACAGCAGGGTCTCGTAGTTGCGCATGTGTTCGAACATTTCGACCGACACGCAGCGATCGAACTCGCCCGCGGGTAGCTCCAGCGCGTTGACGTCCGCCGTGATCACCCGGACGTTGTCCAGCCCCAGCTCGACGCATCGCTTCTCGATGTGACGGCGCTGCCCCTTCGAATTGGATACGGCGGCGATCCGCGCATTGGGGAACCGGCGCGCCATCCACAGCGTCAGCGAACCCCAGCCACAGCCGAGCTCGAGAATGGTCTGCCCGTCCGCCAGCTCCGCACGTCGGCCGTAGACGTCGAGCATCGCCTCCTCGGCCTGCGCGAGCGTCTCCGCGCCGGTGGGATACAGGCAGCCGGAATACTTCAGGCGCGGCCCCAGGCACAGCTCGAAGAAGCGTGCCGGGAGTTCGTAATGCTGGCCGTTGGCGGCGTCCGTGTGGACCGCAACCGCACTCTGCCTCAGCGCATCGATACGCGACTGATAGCGGGCGGCCACCGTGGTCAGGCCACCCTCGCCTTCCTCCGCCAGGCGTTTCGCGCAGAGTCGCCGGATGCCCGCGCGAATCAGCGCGTCGGGCAGCGTACCGCGCTCGGCGAGCCCGAGCAGTCCGGACGCCGCCTGATCCTCACGGGTGTAACGGGTGGAATCGGCCGTCGTATTCATGTGTCCTCGCTATGCCGTGAGGGAAACCAAGGGAAAAACATCGGGGTGTCGCGCTGGTATCGCCGGTATTCATCGCCACGCGAACGCAGCGCCTGGGTTTCCGTGTACGGCACCCCGCTGACGAAGCGCAGAAACAGGAACATCACCAGCGGACCGCTCCATGCCAGCCAGCCCACCGGCGAGCCCACCGCGAGTGCGACATAGGCGAACCAGTGCAGCCATTCGAAGAAATAGTTCGGGTGGCGTGAGTAACGCCAGAATCCGTCGCGACAGGTTTTGCCGCGGTTCGCCGGCTGCGCACGGAAATGTGCGAGCTGCCGGTCGGCCAGCGACTCACCCACCACGCCGAAGAGCCAGACCGCGATCGCTACGCCGATCCAGCCGACATGGGTCGCCGGGTTGGCCGCCACGGCAACGAACGGCACCGCGAAGAGCGCGACGAGGAAGGCCTGAAACTGAAAAAACGCGAAGAATTTGCCCTGGTGTCCGTGCCAGTGGGCACGAAGCGCACGGTATCGCCCGTCTTCGGCCTCACCACGCACCCGCCGCCAGAGGTGCAGCGCAAGACGCCCGCCCCACAATCCACCCAGGATCGCCAGCACCGCGCGCGTCGCTCCCGCGCCCGATCCTGCCAGCGCCGCCCATACGGCCGCGCCACCCACGCCGATCGACCAGAGAACGTCGACGATGCCGGCATTGTTCTTGCGCCACTGCCAGGCCCAGCCAGCGGCCATCATCCATGCCGCGGCCAGCCATATGGCGAGGAAAGTGTGTGACGTACTCATGACAGGCG
This sequence comes from Dyella sp. 333MFSha, assembly GCF_900102405.1. Lineage (NCBI taxonomy): Bacteria > Pseudomonadati > Pseudomonadota > Gammaproteobacteria > Lysobacterales > Rhodanobacteraceae > Dyella > Dyella sp. 333MFSha. The sequence continues at coordinate 1,509,020 of NZ_FNBR01000001.1, forward strand.
CGGCTTTTCGAAAAGAAGGTGCGCCACACCGATCGACCGCTCGATGAACCCGCCTTCGCAGTACGCGAGATAAAACTCCCACATACGGATGAACCGCTGATCGAACCCCTGACCGCGCACTTCGACCAGACGGGCCATGAAGCGCTCGCGCCACGCATGCAAGGTCCGCGCATAGGACTGGCCGAAGTCCTCGAAGCGAACCAGCGCCAGATCGGTCGCCCGGGTCTTGGCCGCCAGCATGCCCTGTACCGACGGAATGAAACTGCCGGGGAAAATGTGGCGTTTGATGAAATCCACCGAGCGAAGCGCCTGTGCGTAGCGATCGTCTTCGATGGTGATCGCCTGGATCAGCGCGCGACCACCGGGCCGCAACACGCTACGGATCTTGGCGAAATAGGTCTCCTGGTATTTTGCGCCGATCGCCTCGATCATCTCGATGGACACGACCTTGTCGTAGGTGCCACGAAGATCCCGGTAGTCCTCCAGCAGCAGCGTCACCCGCTCCTCCAGCCCGGCTTCGGCGACGCGCTGGCTCGCCAGCGCGAACTGCTCACGCGAGATCGTGGTGGTGGTCACGTGGCAACCGAAATAGCGCGCCGCGTGCACCGCGAAGCCGCCCCAGCCCGTACCGATTTCGAGAACGCTGTCGCCGGGCCTGAGGTCGAGCCACTGGCAGATGCGATTGAGTTTGCGTGTGGAGGCGACCTCCAGCGTATCGTCCTCACTCTCCCAGAGCGCCGAGGAATACATCAGGTCCGGCGAGAGGAACAACCGGAAGAAATCGTTGCCGAGATCGTAGTGTGCGGCGATGTTTCGACGGCTGCCCACGCGGGTGTTTTCGCGCAACGCATGCCATGCCTTCATGGCGATACCGCCCACGCGTGCCAGGCCGGTCTCCATGCCGTCGAGGCGGTCGCGATTACGGACCAGCAGCCGGATCAGACCGACCAGGTCGTCGCAGGTCCAGAGACCATCCATGAACGCCTCGCCCGCACCGACGCTGCCGTTGGCGGCCACGGCCCGGTAGAACGCCAGATCGTTCACGTCGATCCTGACATCGGGCGCACCCTCGACGAACTCACCCAGCGTGGTCCCTCCGAGCGCATCGCAGATCGTCAGGCGGCCATGCCGCAGGCCCTCCATGCGTGCCAGCAACATCCGCCGCAGGAAACGGTGGCTACGCGAATCGGGGACGAATTCTTCCGTGCGAGCGATGCGATTCATGGTCTCAGCCCTGTTTCATCGGGTGGTCGTAAACGGGATTGCGCTTCAGCCACAGGCGCATGGCTTCGAAATGGATGGCGCCGATGACCTTCGCGGTCATCAGCGGGTACCGCCAGAGGACACGCGCCAGCGATGCGCCCGTGAGCGGCAGGCGCCGCAGTGCGAGATGCGCGTCGAATTCGCGCTCACCGTCGCGCAGCACGTCCATATGAACGGCCAGCGTGTCGCCAGGTACGGTGAACCGCCACCGGTAGGCGCGCTCCATCGGCATGAAGGGAGACACATGGAAGACCTTGTCGAACCCGGCATCGATCGCGTGCCCCCCGGCGGCATCCGCCGCCAGCACGTAGGTGTGCCGCTCGCGCCAGGGGGTGTTGGTGATCTCCGCCAGCACGCACACGAGTGTCACCCCGTCCGCCGCGTAACAGTAGTAAAAGCTCACCGGATTGAACGCGATACCCGCGTACCGCAGATGGGTCAGCAGACGCACCGGCCCCGCCGGGCGGCGACCCAGTACCTCGGCGGCGCGATCGCGTACGGCATCGGCCAGCGGTGTGGCGGGATCGCCGAAATAGTCTGAACGACGGAACTCCGCGAGGTTGCGCCGACCGTTCGACCACAACCAGCGCCGGGCGAAGACGCGATCGACCTCGTCGAGGTCCAAGTACACCTGCGCCATGCGGTAGGTGAATGCATGGTCGTGAGGCGCGTGGCGATGGTGTGTCACCACGCCTTCGTAGATCGCGCTGGCGAATCGGCCGGTCATGCCATCGCCTCGCGACGTAGCGCCGCCACGCGCTCGAAGTCGTGCGAGAGTTCGACCGCGCTGCGCATGCCGTCCTCGTGAAAGCCCCAGCCCCAGTAAGCGCCGGCAAACCAGGTGCGACGCTGGCCCTGGATCTCGTCCTTGCGGGACTGAGCGGCGACCGAGGCGTGTGTGTAGACCGGATGGTGGTAACTCATGCGCCGCAGGACGCGCGCCGGGTCGATCGCACCGGTCCGGTTGAGCGTGACGACGAACGGATCGGGCGAGTCGATGCCCTGCAGCAGGTTCATGCAATAGCTGACGGTGCACGCGGCACCCGGTTCCGCGGGAACGAAGGCGTTCCAGGCGGCCCACGCCTTGCGCGACCTCGGCAACAGTGAGGCATCCGTGTGCAGCACGGTGTCGTTGGCCTGATACGTCATGGCGCCGAGCACGGATCGTTCGACCGCATCGGCGTCGCCGAGCAGCGCCAGCGCCTGGTCGCTGTGGCAGGCCAGCACGAGTTCGTCGAACGCTTCCGTACCCGCGTGCGTCACGACCTCGACCGCGTCGTCGTGGCGACGAACACCGACCACCGGCGTATTGAGGCGCTCCCGCACGTCCCAGCGCGAACGCAATGCATCGACGTAGGTACGCGACCCACCTTCGACCACGCGCCACTCCGGCCGGTCGGTCAGCCGGAGCATGTGATGATTGGCCATAAACTTGACGAGGTATTTCGCCGGGAAGCCGAGGATCGACGACGACGGCGACGACCACAGCGCGCAGGCCATGGGCACCAGGTGTTCGTCACGGAAGGCTTCGCCATAACCATGCGCGTCGAGGTACGCCCCCAGCGCGGGGCCTTCGCCAGGCACATCGAGCAGGCGCGGCGCCTCGCGATAGAACCGCGCCAGATCCCTGAGCATGCCGAGGAAACGCGGCGACACCAGATTGCGCCGCTGGCAGAACAACGTATCCAGCGTGGTCGCGTTGTATTCGAGGCCGGTGGCATCGTTACGGACCGAGAAGCTCATCGTCGTCGGCCGGGTCGCCACACCGAGTTCGTCGAAGAAAGCCGACAGCAGCGGATAGTGCGCCCGGTTGTGCACGATGAAGCCGGTATCGACCGAGTATTCGCGACCCGCCTGGCTCACCCGGTGCGTATGGGTGTGGCCGCCGGGATAATCGTTGGCCTCGAACAGCGTGACCTCATGACGTCGCGACAGCAGCCAGGCGGAAGCCAGTCCGGCGATACCCGATCCCACAACGGCCACGCGCATGGTCAGCCCCTCGCCTTCGCCGCGACCCACGCGGGAATCGGCTTCAGGTCACGGACCAGGCCCAGCCACGACATGGCGACGAGGCCGTAGTACGTCATGTCGATCTCCCACCAGCGGAAGCCCTGACGAACGGTGCCGGGGAAGAAGTGATGATTGTTGTGCCAGCCCTCGCCAAAGGTGATCAGCGCCAGCCAGAGGTTGTTGCGGCTGTCGTCACGGGTCTCGAAACGCCGATGCCCGTAGCGATGCGCCAGCGAGTTGATCGTGACCGTGGCGTGAAACAGCACGGTGGTGGAGATGAAGAATCCCCAGACCAGCATCTGCCAGCCGTCCGTTCCCAGGCCGGGAGCGACGTAGTGCAGAAGCTTTCCCAGCCCGAACAGGGCGACGGCCAGCAGCACCGGCACGGCCGTGTCGAAACGGTCCAGCCAGCGCAGCTCCGGGTACACGGCGAGGTCGGGCACGCGGTCGATCTGCGTCCGGAAGCCACGCGGCGTCAGGAACCATCCCGCATGACTCCAGAGAAACCCATGGACGCGCGGCGAATGAGGGTCCAGCGGGGTATCGGTATGCTTATGGTGATGGCGGTGGTGCGCCGCCCACCACAGCGGACCGCGCTGCACGCAACTCGCGCCGATCACCGCGAAGACAAACTGCACCGCACGCGACGTACGGAACGTGCGATGCGAGAAGTACCGGTGATAGAACGCGGTAAGCGCGAACATCCGCAGCGCATACAGCGCGACGGCGACACCGATCGCTATGGGCGACACCCCGGTCCAGATCGCGCCAAGGCAGGCGAGATGCATCACCACGAACGGCGATGCGCGCAGCCAGTCGATCCGGTCGGCCCGGACCTCGTCGGACGCATCGGCGACGGACGTATCGAACCAGCGACGCCACGCCGCCTTGCGAGGCGGCAGGGGGACGTTCTGGACGGCATCGATGGACATGGTCGTGGCTGCTCTCGTGGGTTCTCCACTCTATACGGAAGGTGGCGTCAAGCGGATGCACGATCCTGGCCACGATGCCCCGGGCATGCGGTTCATGCTATAGAACGTGATGCAACGCTGACCGGCCCCGTCCGACCAAGGAACCCGACGTATGCCCGCCACCAGCCCCGCCGAGCGCGACGAGCTGAACCGACTTCTGCAACGCACCGCGGCCGGGGACGAACGCGCCTTCGCCGAGCTTTACCGTCGTACGTCGCCGCGCCTGTTCGGCGTGTGCGTGCGCGTGATGAACGATCGCGACGAGGCCGAGGAGGTCCTTCAGGAGGCCTTCGTCACCGTCTGGAAGCGCGCTGGCAGCTTCGATCCGGCATTGGCCAGCGCCGTCACCTGGCTGATGACCGTGGCGCGCAACAAGGCCATCGATCGCCTGCGACAGCGCCCGGACATGCGCCAGCAGCACGACGTCGACTTCGACGCCATGATCGACGACACACCCGGTCCCGCCCACGACGCGGAGAACGATGAGGAGTACCGCCGCCTGCGTGCCTGCCTGTCCGAGCTCGAGCAACAACAGCGTCGCTCGATCCGTGAAGCCTTTTTCGGCGGCGCTACGTATAACGAGCTGGCGGAACGTGCAAAGGTGCCCCTGGGCACCATGAAAAGCTGGATCCGTCGCGGTCTCCTGCAGCTCAGGGCATGCCTCAATCCATGAACAGTACTTTCGAAGCGGACAAGGACAACTTACGGTATGCCGAGTACGTTCTCGGCCTGCTCGATGCGGATGCGCGCGCCGCCGTGGCACGGGAGGTCGAGACCAGCCCCGAGGCCGCCGCCGCGGTGGCGCTGTGGCAGCGGCATCTGACGCCGCTCGCTCTGGAGATCGCCGACGAGGCGCCGCCCCCGCACGTATGGGCCGCGATCCGTCGCCGCCTTCGTTTCGACGCTCCCGCGGTACGGCTGCCGCAGGCCAGCATGTGGGACAACGTCGCGCTGTGGCGCTGGCTGGGTCTGGGCGCCACCGCCGTGGCCGCCTGCCTGCTCGTGCTGACCGTCACCCGGCCGACCACGCCGGTCGCTCCACCGGTGGTGACGGCGCCCAGCGGCCCGACGACGCTCATGGTCTCCACGATCGCGGGCGACAGCGGTGTCGCCGGCTGGACCGCCACGATGGACATCGACCGCTCCGAGCTGCTCGTCGTACCGGCAAGCCCCAGCGTGGTCGCCGCCGATCGCAATACCGAACTCTGGCTCATTCCGGAAGGCGGCAAGCCGATCTCCGTCGGTGTGTTCCCGCCCACCGATCCCAAGCGGTTCCATCTGGACAAGGCTCTCCTCGATCGCCTCGGCCCGACAGCCGCGCTGGCGGTCTCGGTGGAACCGGTCGGTGGTTCGCCTACCGGCCAGCCGACGGGCCCGGTCATCGCCAAGGGAGCGATCCGCGCCGCGTGACGCGCGGGCATGGGCGCGGACCGGCATCTTCACATGCTCTGGCGAACCGGCCGTAACAATGGCGTCATGGCCCTCAACCTATCGCCCTTCCCGCCGATATGACTACTGCGTTGCAGTCGGGGGGAAGGACGCCAATGAAAGCGCTCATCGCCGCGATGCTGATCGTCGCGGCTCACGTAGCCGGTCTCGCGCTTTTCCCCGCGCGCGGGATGGCCGTGTCCTACGTTTTCTTCTTCTCCGTGGCCGCACTGGCCATGGGCAGCGTCGTGCATGCCTGGCATCGTTCGGGGCCGCCACGCGACCGGCGCTGGTGGCTGCTCCTGGCCAGCCTCGCGCTGTGGGTCATCGGCATGTCGCTGTCCGCCCGGCAGAACTACGCACTCGACAACTCGAATCCCGCCCCTGGCGACAGCATGTTCTTCTACATCCTGTACGTCCTGCCGGTACTGGTCGCCGTGTCTTCCGCGCCGGTGGCCGCGCGAAAACACTGGGCCATGGGGATCGACCTGATACTGGCCGCGCTGCTGGGCGTGCTGTTCTACGTACGCACGTTCTCGATCGTTTCGCTCGAAGGGGCCATGGGCCCGCAGCAGGCCGTCGACGTCGCGTACATGCTCGACTTCGAGAACGCGTGCCTGGCCGTCGCGGCTTCATTGCGTTTTCTGGCCACCGACCGTACCGACGACCATGCCTTCTTCCGGTCGGTCATGTTCTTCTTCGTCAGCTACGCGTTCGCCGGCTACTTCTACAACCACTACGTCGCACTCGGCGGACATCCGGATTTCGGTACATCGCCATGGGACGCCTTGCTGGATGTCCCCTTTCTCGCGCTGTTCGTCGCCATCGGCGTGCGGCTTCCGCAGCGCCACTGGCATCCGCCCGTCTATCTCGTCCGCTTCGTGCAGAGCGCCAGCCCGACCTTTCTGGCGATGAGTGTGCTGGGTTTCGGCCTGATGGTCATTCCCGGCTATCCCTCGCTGGGCATCGCCGGCGCGATTGCCGCCGTGATCGGTATCGGTCTGCGCGGCACGCTCGCCCAGGTGGATCTGGTGGAAGAGGAATACCGCCTGTCGCGCAGTCGCGAGGAACTGCAGGGACTGGTCTTCATCGACGCCCTCACCGGACTGGCCAACCGCCGGGCGCTCGACGAGCGCCTCCTGCGCGAATGGCATCGGCCGGGACAGCGCGAGCCCATCGGTCTCCTGATGATCGACGTGGACTACTTCAAGGAATACAACGACCGCTACGGTCATCTCGCCGGCGACGATTGCCTGCGCGCGCTCGCCGAGACACTGACCGCACGTGGCCTGCGCCCCAGCGACTTCATCGCACGCTTCGGCGGTGAGGAGTTCGCCGTGGTCGCTCCGGGAACACGGCTCGAGGAGGCGCTGGCCCTCGCCGATGACCTGCGCGCGCACGTCGAGGCGCAGGCGATCATCCACCCGATGAGCCCGTTCGGCGTGCTGACGATCACGATCGGCGTCGCGGCATCGCAGCCATCGGCCAACAGCGGCCCGCTGGACCTGCTCAACGCCGCCGACCGTGCGCTGTACCGCGCCAAGCATGCCGGTCGCAATCGTGCCGGCGGGCCGGTCGAGTCACGTAACGAAAGCTCGCGAGCCTGATCGCGTCATTGCTTTAACCCCGTTTGCCTTGCTTCCGCGTTTCACCGTCATGTCCCCCACGAGGTCGTGCACGATGAATACGCTACGCATCACTCTGCCCCTGCTGTTGGCCGGCCTGGTCGCCACCGCCGGCAGCGCCGCGTCGTCCGCACAAACGGCGGCGCCACGCTCACGCGCATCCCTGCCGGAGCCAGTCGACACGGGCAATGACTGCTCCACTCAGGCGTTTCCGCCACGCTTCCGACACAGCGTGCCCATGCACGCGACATACGCCGCGGCACCTGTCGCGGTGCCCGCGCCGCCACCGGCACCGCCTGCTCCGCCAGCACCTTTACCGGAGGCCGGGGCGCTGGTATCGGCGGCACCGATCGCCTCGCTGGAGGCCGCCAGGGCTGCGCCCTCGCAAGGTGTGATGGTCGCGGGGACGATCGACCGCGACCATTACGCACACCGCGACGCCAACCCCGTGCATCTCGCCGCCACCGATCCCGTGTCGACCTTCAGCATCGATGTCGATACCGGCTCATACACGAACGTGCGGCACATGCTGAAGGAAGGGCGCCTGCCGCCTGCCGACGCCGTGCGTACCGAGGAATTCATCAACTACTTCGATTACGGCTACACGCCACCCACCACGCGTGCGCGTCCGTTCAGCGTCACCACCGAGTTCGCACCGTCACCCTGGAACGCCGATCGTCAGTTGCTGCTGGTCGGTATTCAGGGCTACGCCGTACCGGCCAGCGAGATTCCGGCCGCCAACCTCGTGTTCCTGGTCGACGTGTCGGGTTCGATGAGCGAGGAAGACAAGCTGCCGCTGTTGAAGGCCTCGCTGAAACAGGTGGTGCCGAAGCTGCGTGCCCAGGACCGCATCTCGCTGGTGACCTACGCAGGCGCGACGTGCGTCGCCTTGCGGTCCACACCGGGCGACCAGCACGCGACCATCAACGCCGCGATCGATGCGCTCGGCGCGGGTGGGTCGACGAACGGTGCCGCGGGTATCGATCTTGCCTACGCGCAGGCGGCGAAGGGTTTCATCAAGGGCGGCGTCAACCGTGTGATCCTCGCCACCGACGGTGATTTCAACGTCGGTACGGTGGGCGTGAAGGAGCTGGAGGATCGTATCGCCGACAAGCGTAAAAGCGGTGTCGCGCTGACGACGCTGGGATTCGGTGAAGGGAACTACAACGACGAAATGGCGGTGGAACTGGCCGATGCCGGCAACGGCAGCCATCACTACATCGACAGCCTCGAGGAGGGACGCCGCGTGCTGGTCGACGAGATGTCGGCGACGCTGCTTACCATCGCGAAGGACGTGAAGATCCAGGTCGAGTTCAACCCCGGTGTCGTCGCCGAGTACCGCCTCATCGGTTACGAGAAGCGTGTGCTGGCTCGCGAGGATTTCAACAACGACGCGGTCGATGCCGGCGAGATCGGTGCCGGTGCGAATGTCACGGCCCTTTACGAGATCACGTTGAAGGGTGCGAAGGGTGCGCGGATGGATCCGCTGCGTTACGGCGACACGCCGACGGCCTCGGCGGGGAACGAACTCGCCTTCCTGCGGATGCGTTACAAGTCGCCCGAAGGCGGTGCGAGTCGGTTGATCGAGCAGCCGCTTTTTCCGACGGTGTCCGCGGCGCCGAGCGAGCGGATTCGGTTCGCCGCCGCGGTGGCCGCGTTTGCCGAGAGCCTGCGCGGCGGGAAGTATGCGGAAGGCTTCGATTATTCGAAGGTGGCGGCGCTGGCGCGTGCGTCGCTGGGCGCGGACAAGGGCGGGTATCGCGCGGAAATGGCGCGGCTTGCCGAACTGGCGGGTGGGATGCAGACGGAGCCGGTGGCAATGCCGTAACCTTCCCGGCCATGGACGCTCCCCTGACCGACGATGGCGGACTGATGCTCGCCTGGACAGGTGGGGACGCGGCCGCGTTCAGGGAGCTGTACAGCCGGCACAAGGGCCCGCTGTACCGCTTCCTGCTGAAGACGGTCAAAGACCGCGCGCTGGCGGACGAGCTTTTTCAGGAAACCTGGAGCCGCGTCATCGTGGCGCGCGACCGCTACCGCCCCGACGCGAAATTCAGCACCTGGCTTTTGCAGATCGCGCACAACCTGGCGATCGACAGTTTCCGCCGCCAGCGACCGCAGGCGGGCGAACGGGAAACCGAGGCGGTGTTCGCCGCGCAGGCCGCGCCCGAACGCGAGCAACCCGAGCATGCCCTGTCCGATTTCGAACTGCGCCGGCGTATGCAGCGCGCGGTCGAAAGCCTGCCCGACGAGCAGCGCACGGCGTTCGTGCTGCGCATGGAGAACGAACTTTCCCTGGAGGAGATCGCCACCATCACCGGTGTGGGACGCGAAACCGCCAAGTCGCGACTTCGCTACGCCATGGCCCGCATCCGCGAACTCGTAGCCGAATGACATGAATCCGAACACGCCTCCACCCAGCGACGACGATCTGCCCGACGAGCAGGAGCTCAGGGCACTCTACGCGCGCCTGCCGAAAGTCGAACCCGACACGTCGCTCGATGCGGCCGTCTTCGCCCAGGCGACGCGTGCGACGCCGGTGCGGCGCCGGCCGCGGTGGCCCGTGGCGTTTGGCTCCGCCGCGGTGCTGTTGCTGGCCGTCGGTGTGGCCTGGCAGGTGCGCGACACGGCGCCCCTGACCGTGCGTCCCGAGGCCGCTCCTGCCGCGCCATCGGCCGCGGCGCAAACGGCCGAAGAAGCGAAGGCTTCCGCCGTCCGGACGGATACGGGCGTCGACGGGACAACCGCCGAAGCGGCCAGGCCGTCGATGAAGGCGAGCACGGTCGCGCCGACGCCTCACCACGCCGTTCGCAGTGCCCGCGTCGCCACCGAGGCGCCTGTCGTATCGTCCGCTCCCGTGGCGACACCGGCACCGGCACCGGCACCGGCACCGGCACTTGCCGAGGCTGACATGGCTCCGGTGCCCGCGCCGCCGCCCGCGCCCCCTGCACCGCCTGCACCGCCCGCGCCGTCGGCTCTCGCGGAACCAGCGCCCGCCAGCGCATCCGGCGACAGCGATAGCCATCGCGGTGCTGTCCCGTCGGAGGGCCTGATCACTCCGGGCCCGAAGACCGATCTCCCGCCCGACGACCGCATCGGCGACATTCGCCGGCTGCTCAACCAGGGACAGCGCGACGAGGCAATCCGCCAGCTGCGCGACTTCCGACGCCGTTATCCTCACTACGACCTGCCCCAAGACCTCCGCGATCTGAATCCTTGAGCACACCGCTGGACACCCTCGCAGCCCCCTGGCGGCACGAAGAGGACATCAGGAAGAGCCGTTTCCTGGCCCAAGCGTCCCCGATCTCCTCGCCCGCGGAAGCCCTCGCGTGGTTCGACGAGGCGGGCGACCCCGCCGCCACGCACAACTGCTGGGCCTACCGCATCGGCGACGCCTACCGCTTCAATGACGATGGCGAGCCCGGTGGCACCGCCGGCCGGCCGATCCTCGCGGCCATCGATGGCCAGGGTTGCGATCGTGTCGCCGTCCTGGTCACCCGTTGGTACGGCGGCATCAAACTGGGTGCGGGTGGCCTCGCCCGCGCGTATGGCGGCAGCGCCGCCGAATGCCTGCGCCTGGCACCCCGCACGCCCATCGTGCTGCGGGGGCAGCTGCTCCTGCACTGCGACTTCTCCGAACTCGCCCTGGTCTCCGCGCGTATCCGCGACATGGACGGCCTGATCGAGAGCGAGCGGTTCGTGGCCGACGGCGCCGATCTGGTGGTGAGCGCGCCACGCGACCGTCTCGACGCGATCGCGTCCCGCATCGTCGACGTATCCCGTGGCAAGATCCAGCCGCGACGCGCCGACGCAGGCGACGAGCGTTGAATACTGCACCGCCAGGCCCCATCCGTTGGCGAATGACTAAAGGAAGCCACCGCGCATGACCGTCGAACGCAGGGAGAAGTCACGCAAAATCGGTGCCTTGCGCAATCTGTGGCCCTTCATCAAGCCGCACAGGGGCCTGGCCATCGGGTGGCTGATCTTCCTCGCCATTTCCTCCGGTGCATCGCTGACCCTTCCCGTGGCCGTGCGGCACATCATCGACCGCGGTTTCCTCGCGGCCAATCTGGCCACCATCAACGGCACCTTCCTGGCGCTTTTCGGCGTGGCCATCGTGCTGGCCATCGCCACGGCCGCGCGTTACTACTGCATCGCCCTGCTGGGCGAACGCTCGCTGGCCGAGCTGCGGACCTCCCTGTACAAGCATGTCATCCAGCTGGATGTGGGCTTCTTCGAAAGCACACGCGTGGGCGAGCTCACATCCCGGCTCGGCACCGACACCGAGGTCGTCCAGACCCTGATCGGCTCGGGCATTTCCGTCGCGCTGCGCAGCGCCGTGATGCTCATCGGTGCCGCGGCGGCAATGGCCTGGACCAGCCCGCGGCTGGCGGGGCTCACCGCGCTGGTGATTCCGGCTGTGATGCTGCCGATCCTGATTTTCGGCCGCCGGGTGCAGAAGCTGTCGCGCACCAGCCAGGACCGCATCGCCGACGCCGCCGCCGTCGCCAACGAGACGCTCAATGCGGCTCAGGCCGTGAAAGCCTATGCGCGGGAACCGACGGAAAGCCGTCGATACGCGCACGCCATCTCGCTCGCACTGGCTACCGCGCGTCGTCGTATCGGCATGCGTTCGCTGCTGACAGCCGCGGTGATCGTATTGATCTTCGGCGCCATCACGCTGGTGCTCTGGGCCGGTGCCCGTGACGTCATCGCGGGCACCCTGGAACCGGGCATCCTCAGCCAGTTCGTCCTCTATGCGATCTTCGCGGCGGGCTCGGTGGCGGGTCTCTCGGAAGTGTGGGGTGACGTGCTGCGCGCCGCTGGCGCCATGGAGCGTATCGGTGAACTGTTCGCCGAGAAAGCGACCATCGCGACGCCGGGCGCTCCGGAATCTTTGCCGCGCCCGGTCAGGGGCGCCCTGCGCTTCGACCGCGTGCAGTTCCGCTACCCGTCACGCCCCGATGTGGCTGCCCTGTCCGACTTCGACCTGGAGATCTCGCCCGGTGAAACGGTCGCGCTCGTCGGCCCTTCGGGAGCGGGCAAAAGCACGGTCTTCAGCCTGCTGCTGCGCTTCCACGACCCGGTCTCCGGCGCGGTTCGCGTCGACGGCGTCGACCTGCGTGCCCTCGCTCTTCCCGAGCTGCGCGGCGCGATTGCGCTGGTGCCGCAGGAAACCGTGATCTTCGGCGGCAGCGCCGCCGACAACATTCGCTTCGGCCGCGAGAACGCGACGGACGACGAAGTACGTGAAGCCGCACGTCTCGCGGAAGCCGACGGCTTCATCAGCGCCTTGCCGGAAGGCTATGAAGCGGCGCTGGGCGAGCGTGGCGTCCGCCTGTCGGGCGGGCAGAAACAGCGTATCGCCATCGCGCGCGCGATCCTGCGCGATGCGCCGCTGCTGCTGCTCGACGAGGCGACCTCCGCGCTCGATGCGCAATCGGAGGCGGCGATCCAGCACGCCCTGGAGCGACTGGAGAAGGGCCGGACCACCCTGGTAATCGCGCATCGGCTGGCGACCGTGCAGCGTGCGGACCGCATCGTGGTCATGGATGGTGGGCGGATCGTGGCGCAGGGAACGCATGAGTCGCTGCTGCGTGAGGGCGGGCTTTACGCCGAGCTGGCCAGGCTGCAGTTCGTGGCCTGAGGTCATCAGCTCAGATTGGAGCTCTTGCCGTCATCCGCACACCGCGTTGACGCCGGTCTGCCTAACGTCGCCTCATGGATAGCGACCTTCTGCTACCCCGACCTGAAGGCCTTTACTGCCCGGCGGGGGACTTCTACATCGATCCGATGCAACCGGTACCGCGGGCCGTGGTGACGCACGCCCATGGCGATCATGCGAGATCGGGCAGCGGTCTCTATCATGTCGCCCGGGCCGGCGGCGGCCTCATGCGCGAGCGTCTGGGCGCCGCATCGGACATCCGCGAGTTCGCCTATGGCGAGCGATTCACACTGGGTGAAACCGTGCTGTCGCTGCATCCCTCCGGGCACGTGCTTGGCGCCGCGCAAATTCGCATCGAAGGCCGCGGCCTCGTCGCGGTGGTTTCAGGCGATTACAAGCGAGATCCGGACCCGACCTGCGCGCCCTTCGAGCCCGTGCCGTGCGACATCTTCGTCACCGAATCCACGTTCGGTCTGCCGATCTATCGCTGGCCACCCATGTCGGGCGTCGTCGAGGAGATCCTTGCATGGCTCGACGAATGCGCCGCGCGCGGCGTACCTGCCGTGCTGTTCTCTTACGCGTTGGGAAAAGCTCAGCGCATCCTTGCCGAACTGGCCACGCGCACCGACCGTACCGTGCATCTGCACGGCGCCATGGTCCGCCTCGTCGAGGCGTACCGCGAAGCCGGTGTCCACATGCTGCCCACGGTGCCGGTAAGCGATTCGGCAAAGGGGCGCGACTTCGCGGGCGAACTCGTGATGGCGCCCCCGTCGGCCGCCGGCTCGCCATGGATGAAGCGGTTTTCCAAGGCGTCCACCGGCTTCGCGTCGGGCTGGATGCAGGTACGTGGCGCGCGGCGCCGACGCGGATACGACCGCGGCTTCATCGTCTCCGACCATGCCGACTGGTCGGGCCTGATCCGCAGTGTCGACGACTGCGGCGCGAAGCGCATCTACGTCACCCACGGCGACGGGGAAGCACTGATCCGCCATCTCCGCGAAACGGGTCACGATGCGCGACCGCTGCGGTCACTGGGTGGCGCCATGCCGGACGAACGCAGCAGCGAGGAAGGCGACTGATGCGCCGCTTCGCCCAGCTTTTCGAAGCGCTGGACCGCACCGCGTCGACGTCGGCGAAGCGCGACGCGATGGCGGCGTACTTCGCGGTGGCGCCCGCTGAAGATGCGGCGTGGGCCGTCTATGTCCTCGGCGGCGGCAAGCTCAGACGCACCGCCAGCTCGACCGAGCTGCGCACCGCGCTCGCCGAGGAAACGGGCTACGCCGACTGGCTCATCGACGATAGTTACCAGCACGTCGGCGACCTCGCCGAAACGATCGCGCTGATGTTGCCGGCGATCGACGACGACGGCGAAGACACGCCATTGCACGTATGGATGGAAGCGCGTCTTCCCTCCATCGGCAAACTCGAACCGGGCGAGCGAATCGCCCTGCTCCGCGAATGGTGGCGATCCACGCCGAGGGAACAGATCTTCCTCGTCAACAAGCTCCTGACGGGCTCGCTTCGCGTCGGCGTGTCGCAGCGGCTCGTAGTACAGGCTCTGGCACAGTGGTCCAACCTTGCCACCGATCTCATCGCCCACCGCCTGAGCGGCACCTGGAAGCCGGGGGCGGAGGCCTTTCGCGCACTGGCCGGTCCGGAACGCGATGACGAACATGCGGGCGAACGTCCGTACCCGTTTTTCCTTGCCTCACCGCTGGAACAGGGTGTGGAGAACCTCGGCGACATCCACCAGTGGCTGGCGGAATGGAAATGGGACGGCATCCGCGCTCAGCTGATGCGTCGTGCCGATGGCGCACTTATCTGGTCCCGTGGCGAAGAACGCATGGATGGCCGCTTCCCGGAACTCGAACAGGCCGCCGCCGACTTGCCTGACGGCTGCGTGATCGACGGCGAAATCCTGGCGTGGCTACCGGACGAGGCGCATCCCCTGCTCTTCGCCGCCTTGCAGAAGCGCATCGGCAAACTGAAGCCCGGCCCGAAGCTGCTGGCCGATACACCCGTGCGCCTGATGGCGTACGACCTGCTCGAACTCGGTGGGAAGGATCTGCGCGAACACCCGCTGGCCGAGCGCCGTGCACTTCTCACGAGCCTCCTGGAGGGACGGGGTCCGACGCTGACCGTGTCGCCCGCGGTGTCCGCGCCGGACTGGGCATCGCTGGCCGAGGTGCGCGCGGAGTCACGCGAACGCCGCACCGAAGGCCTCATGCTGAAACGCACCGACTCTCCTTACCGCGTCGGACGCAAGCGCGGCGACTGGTGGAAGTGGAAGGTGGACCCGTACACCGTCGATGCCGTCCTGCTGTACGCGCAGCCGGGCCACGGTCGGCGCTCGGGCCTGTTCACCGATTACACGTTCGGCGTCTGGGACGGAGAGACGCTGGTACCTGTGGCCAAGGCCTATTCCGGCCTCGACGACAGCGAAATCGGCAAGCTGGACCGCTGGATACGCGCTCACACCATCGACCGCTTCGGCCCCGTGCGTTCGGTCGAGCCCACCCACGTCTTCGAACTCGCTTTCGAGGCGATCCAGGCCTCCGGCCGCCACAAAGCCGGCGTCGCGGTGCGTTTCCCGCGCATCCTCCGCTGGCGCACCGACCTCGCGATACGCGATGCCGACAAACTCGACGACCTCCGCCGCCTGGCGTCGGGCTGAGGCTCGCCTCGTCGCCTGGTTCGCCGCGCAGGAGCGGCGACCGGCCCCGTTCCAGCGCGCCGCGTGGCGCGCCTGGGCGGAGGGCCGCAGTGGGCTCGTGCATGCACCCACCGGCACCGGCAAGACGCTGGCCGCGGCGGGTGGCCCTCTGATCGACGGCTTGCTCCGGCCACGAACCGGTCTGCAGTTGCTGTGGATCACGCCACTGCGATCGCTGGCCACCGACACCACCCAGCACCTCACGGCGGCCGTCGAGGCGATGGAGTTGCCCTGGCGCGTACTTCGCCGCACCGGCGACAGTGGCAGCGCCGAGCGCGCCCGTCTGCGGCGTGGCGCCTGCGAGTTGCTGGTGACGACACCCGAGAGCCTGGCACTGTTACTGAGCTATCCCGACGCGCGCGAACGCTTCGCCACGCTGCGCGGCATCGTCGTCGACGAATGGCATGAGTTGCTCGGCAACAAACGCGGCACCCTGCTCCAGCTCGGCCTGACCCGCCTGCGCCACTGGCTTCCCGATCTGCGCACCTGGGGCCTCTCGGCCACGCTCGGCAATCTCGATGAAGCCCTGGGCGCGCTGGTCGGCAACGGCGAGGGCAACGGCGTCATGATCGGTGGCGGTGGCCGGAAGAAGACGTCGATCGAGACCGCGCTGCCCGAAGGCGGCGAACGGTTTCCCTGGGCAGGCCATCTCGGTTTGTCGCAGCTTCCGCGTGTACTCAAGGCGGTGCTCGACGCGCGCACGAGCCTCGTTTTCGCCAATACCCGCTCTCAGGCCGAGCTCTGGCACGAGGCGCTCGCCTCCGTCTGGCCGGAAGCCCCCGAGACGCTGGCCCTGCATCACGGCTCGATCGATCCGAAGCTGCGTCTGGCCACCGAAGAGAAACTGCGCATCGGCGCGCTGCGCTGTGTCGTCGCCACCTCGAGCCTCGACCTCGGCGTGGATTTCTCCAGCGTGGAGCGCGTCATCCAGATCGGCAGCCCGAAGAGCGTCGCGCGGTTGTTGCAACGTGCCGGTCGCAGCGGCCACCGTCCCGGCGTGCCGTCGAAGATCCTCTGCGTCCCCACCCATCTGCTTGAACTGGCTGAAATCGCCGCGGCACGACGCGCGCTCGACGAGGGCCACCTCGAACCGCGTCATCCGATGCGCGGCTGCCTCGACGTGCTCGCGCAGCATCTGCTGACGATGGCACTCGGTGGCGGATTCACGGCGGACGACGCGTATGCGGAAATCACCTCATCGCTGGCGTATGCCTCCCTGCCACGCGAACGCTTCGACGCCGTGCTCGCTTACCTGCGCACCGGCGGCTCGGCACTCGCAAGCTATCCCGAGTACCAGAAGCTCGCGACAACCGACGGTCGCTTTCACGTGGAGAGCGGCCGCATCGCACGCATGCACCGCCTGTCGATCGGCACGATCACCTCCGACGGCAGCCTCGCCGTGCGCTACATGAAAGGCGCGCGGCTTGGCACGGTGGAGGAAAGTTTTCTGTCGCGACTGCGTCCCGGCGACCGCTTCCTGTTTGCCGGACGCCACCTCGAGCTGGTTCGCGTCCGCGACATGACGGCCTACGTACGTGCCGCACCGAACCGTCGCGGCGGCGTTCCCCGCTGGATGGGTGGACGGCTGCCGCTATCGGGCGAGCTTTCGGACGAACTGCGACGCACCCTGGCGGGGCAAGGCCGGGAAGCCGAAATGCGCGCGCTGATTCCCCTGCTCTCCATCCAGCGCCAGCATTCGAGCGTGCCCGACCTCCATGAGACGCTCTGCGAAAGTACGCGTACGCGCGAAGGCGACTATCTGTTCGTGTATCCGTTCGCAGGGCGCCTCGCGCATGAAGGCCTCGCGGCGGTGATCGCACTCAGGCTCGCGCGTATTCAGCCCGGCGATTATGGCTATGCCGTCAATGACTACGGGCTCACGATCACCGCCGCGCGCATGCCCGCCATCGATGCGGAAACAATGCGCATGCTGCTGCATCCTGCGGGACTTCGCGACGACATTCGATCGAGCGTCAATCTTTCCGAGCTGGCGAAACGACAGTTCCGCGAGATCGCACGTGTGGCGGGCCTGGTGTTCAACGGTTATCCGGCGCACAACAAGACGATGCGTCAGCTACAGGCTTCCAGTGGACTGCTTTACGACGTGCTCCGTCGCCACGATCCGGAGCACCCGCTGCTCTGGCAGGCGGAACGCGAGGTGCTGGACCAGCAGCTCGACTACACGCGTCTGCGCCACTGCCTCGTCCGCGTCGCGCGGTCACGCCTGCTGTGGAACGAACCGAAGCGGCTCACGCCGCTGGCCTTCCCGCTGTGGGTCGAGCGGCTTCGTGGAGGCATCGCGGCGGACGACTGGAAAAGCCGGGTCGAACGTATGCTGGCGACGCTCGAAGCGGGAGCCGACCGATGACGACGCACGAGATCGAGGTTGCCGGTGAACGCCTCACCCTGCACAGCGAACGCGCCATCTACTGGCACGCGCAACGCATGCTGCTCGTGTCGGACGTGCATTTCGGTAAGGGCGCCGTGTTCCGTCGCGCCGGCATCGCCGTACCCAGCGGCGACACGGACGACGATCTGGCACGACTCGACGCCCTGATCGCCGCGTTCGCTCCCGCGACCATCGTGGTGCTCGGCGATCTGGTGCATGGCGCGGCCACGGAGCGCAGTGTCTGGGTGGAGCGTGTGCGTCAGTGGCGACAGGCGCATGCGGATATCGCCATCATTCTGGTCGCCGGCAATCACGACCGTCACTTCGACGTGCGCCTGCTCGGTATCGACGTACGACCCGACCGGCTCCTGGTACCACCGTTCGTGCTCGCGCATCATCCGGAGCCACACGGCGATGGCTATACGTTATCGGGACACGTGCACCCGGGCGTCGTCGTCCGCGACGGCTGGCGTAAACACCGCTTGCCCGCCTTCGTCTTCGATCGCGAGGTGGCCATGCTGCCCGCCTTCGGTACGTTGACCGGCCTGCACGAAACGCCGGCAAAACCCGGTCGGCGCATCGTCGCTGTGACCCCTGCCGGATTGTTACCTGTCATGGTTTAGATGGCATACTCCGCCGACATCCCGACACGGAGTGATACGCATGAAGCGTTTTATCGTTGGTGTGACGTCCCTTGCCATCACGGGACTGGCGTTGGCCGCTGGCCCGGGCGCGGTACGCAAACAGGTCGAGGCCAGCATGCTGCTCACCGGCACGATCGTCGTCGCGCCCGATGGAAGCGTGAAATCTTACGAGCTGGATAAGGCGGAAAAAATTCCCGCCAATATCACCGCCCTCGTGAGCAACGCGACGCAGCAATGGCACTTCGATCCGGTCATGCGTGACGGTCAGGCGGTCACGGCGAAAGCCCGCATGTCGCTGCGCGTCGTCGCAAAACATGAAACGCCCGATAGCAGCGATTACACGGCGCGCATCTCGGGCGCCACCTTCGGTGACTACGACGCCGCGTCGACGGACCAGATCACCTATCTCGAACGCAATCCGCCCGCCTATCCCCAGGTCGCAGCGCGCGGTCACGTGGGAGGAACGGTCTACGTCCTGCTGCGCATCGGGCGCGACGGCAAGGTGGTCGATGCCGAGGCGGAACAGGTCAACCTCAATATCGTTTCCAGCGACGCTGACATGAAGGCCTGGCGGAAAGTGCTGGCGAGCCCCTCCGTGACCGCCGCCAGGCACTGGACGTTCCACATTCCGACCACCGGGCTGCATGCCAACGATCCCTATTACGTAACGCGCGTGCCCATCGTGTACCGGACCGAACGGACGAGCCCCGACGCCGAATACGCCACGTGGCAGGCCTATGTACCGGGCCCGAAAGACCGCGTGTCGTGGGCCGATGACGATCGCGCGGCCGGTGGCGGCACCGACGCCCTGCCCGACGGTCAGATCCAGCTCGTCGGTACGGGTCTGAAGCTGACGACGCCCGTGTCGAAGGGCTAGCGCGCGAGCTGGGTCGACGCTTCTCCCGCCATCACGCCAGCGCGGCGACGATCGCGCGCACGGTCTCGACGTCCGTGCGCGTTTCACCCGCGCCCATGCCGAGTGCATCGACTGGCAGCTGCATGCCCGACGGAAGCCGCCGCTTGGCTGAGGCGTGAAACTCCCGCGCACGCGTGGTCGCGCGCAGTGCCGCCGCGTTACCTGGCTCGACACCGGCGCCGGGCATGACGACGATACGCCCGCCTGCCTGGGCGACGAGCCTCGCCAGCGATGCCGCTCCGGCCACGGCACTCGGCATACCTCCCGAGGTCAGCACCCGCTCGAAGCCAAGGTCGATCAGGACTTCCAGGGCCGCGCTGCGGTCGGGCACCAGATCGAACGCACGATGGAAGGTCACACCCATCGTTCCCGCGGCGCGGATGAACATCCCACACGCCTCGGTGTCGATCTCGCCGTCGGCGGTCAGCGCGCCGACGACGACGCCCTCGCAACCCAGATCGCGGCAGTGCTCGATGTCGTCGAGCATCGCTTCGATCTCGACGTTCTCATAAAGAAAGTCGCCCCCGCGAGGACGAATGAGGACATACAGCGGAATCGTCAGGCCTTCGCGAGCGAGGGTGATCGTCCCGTGCGAGGGGGTGACTCCACCCTCGTCGAGGCTGGCGCACAGTTCGACACGACCCGCCCCGCCTTCCTGCGCGGCGAACGCCGAGGCCACGGAGTTGGCCGCGACTTCCAGCAAGGCCATGATCAGTAGGTGCTCTTGCCGGGAATCAGCGCATCCTGCTTTGTCGCATCGCACACGGCGTACGAAAAACCTTTCTGGATCGACCACGCACCGACATTGCCCTTCTTGTCCAGGGCAAGAAAGCCGACCTGGAGATCTTTCGCTTCCGGCTTGCGCCTGAGGATACGTTCGACCGCCTCGCGGCAGGCATCTTCCGGCGAACGTCCCTGCCGCATCAGCTCGACGACGAGGAAGCTGCCGACATTGCGAATCACTTCCTCACCGACGCCGGTCGATGTGGCACCGCCGACCTCGTTGTCGACATAGAGTCCCGCGCCGATGATCGGGCTGTCGCCGACACGACCGTGGAGTTTCCAGGCCATGCCGCTCGTGGTGCACGCACCGGACAGGTTGCCCTTCGCGTCGATGGCGAGCATGCCGATCGTGTCGTGGTTGGTCGCGTCGCCCGGCGTGCCCCCCGGACCGGCGTTGTAGCTCCTGACTTCGCTGTTGGCGACCGGCTTGTATTTCGCGGATTTGAGCCACTCGTGCCAGGCCTTGTCCGATTCCGGGGTCAGCAGCTCCTCGCGCGGAAAACCCTGCTCGAGGGCGAACTGCAACGCGCCGTCGCCGACCAGCAACACGTGGGGCGTCCGCTCCATGACCCGTCGCGCGACCGATATCGGGTGCGCAATGTGCTCGATGGCCGCGACCGCGCCACAGTTACCCTTCTCGTCCATGATGCTGGCATCGAGCGTGACCTTACCATCGCGATCCGGGTAACCGGCACGACCGACGCTGTGGTTGCGCATATCGGCTTCGGGCACGCGTGCCCCCGCCTCCACCGCATCCAGCGCCCGGCCACCACCGGCCAGCACCTTCCACGCCGCCTGATTGGCAGCCACGCCGAAGTCCCAGGTGGAACACACGCGAGGCAGTACGCCACCGCCCGTCACCGATGGCGCTTTGGCGTCCGCCGCCAACCCCCTGGCGGTCAACGCCACACCGGAGGCGACCGTCGCCCCCTGGAGAAATCGCCTGCGATCCATGAATTCCCTCAGTCTTCAGCCGCGCGTTTTTCGCGCCTCGTCCGATGTTCGCATGGGGCGACGCCATCCTGCCAGCCAGCCGGTTGCGGCCGCGGGCCACAGAGACTGTCGTGGTATTCCGCCGTGGCCAACCGCCGCCAGGCGGCGTGCCGCGACAGGGTCGCGCCGAGCACACTCATCGCCGCCAGCATGACAAGGACGAAGACGAGTATCGAACCGCGGCAGGCACTCATCGCTTTGCCACCACGCGAGAGAAGCGCGTGCCATCGGCGAACCGGATCGATACCTCGAGCAGCCGCGCCGCGTTCCCATGCCACTGCAGGAAGCGAACGCGTCGCACCCGACCGCTCTCATCGGGTACGTCCGCGAGCACATCGAGACCGACGATCTCATCGACCAACGCATCGCAGGCTTCGACACACCGTCGCAGGCCTTTGCCGACGAGCCAGTCGGCCGCATCGGTGTGCACGACGTAGGAACGGTAAGGTCTGCCCGCCGGAATGAGGGGGCAATCGCGCGCATCGGTACAGACGCCCCAGGCCTTCGATTCGGCAAGGTCGTCCGTGAGGACGGCCAATGCCTGGCGAGCCGCATCGCTCCGCTCCATCGAGCGAAGATGCCGACGCGACGCCAGACCGGCCGATCCGAGTGAGACCGCCACCACACCCGCGACGATACCGGCGACCGCCAGAGAGCAGAGAAGCTCCACGAGACTGGAACCACGATGCTTCATGGCTTGAACGACATCGCGACGAGAGGGCGGCCGTCCCATGAGATGCGCACGACGCACACCGATCGATCCATGCAATGCAGCATGTGCCGCGCAGGCGGACCCAGTTGCTCGTGCAACGTCCGGTCGAATCGGTCCAGATCGTCCATGGCAAGTTCCGCCGGCGCACAGCCGTTCCCGCAGCCAGGCGAGCGACGAGCCGTTACGCCGTGGTAATGACCTGACGCCACTCCGGCGGGGTTCGCATGCATGCGCTCGCGCAAGTCGGCAATCGCCGACACCGCCGCCATGAGTCGTGATGCCTTCGCGTCAGCTTCGATGGAGGTGCTGAACCACGTGCCTGTCGCCGCGCTGCCGATGGCGAACACGGCCAACGCAACGAGCGATTCGATGAGCGATGCACCACGGCAGGAATCTTTCATGCCGATAGATTGCGACCACTATCGCCGCGTCGATGCGCGCTTCCACAATCCGCGGGAGTCAGTCGTCTCCCATGCGTCGCACGCGATGTGCCCGCGTCGTCGTGCATGCGCGATGCCTTCGCGCGGAAGGTACACGCCGTTTCGGCTTTGGGGAGCGGCTCTTCGGCTCCGTAAAGCCCACCGACCCATCGAAAAAAACCCCGCGCCAGGGCGCGGGGTTTTCAAGACACCAGACCGTGACAATCAAGCCGCGATTTCGACGCCCGAAGCCTGCGCGCCCTTCGGGCCCGTGGTGACTTCGAATTTCACGCGCTGGCCTTCCTGCAGGCTGCGAAAGCCCTTGGAGTTGATAGCGGAGAAGTGGACGAATACGTCCTCCCCACCGTCCTCGGGCGCGATGAAACCGAAACCCTTGGCGTCGTTAAACCACTTGACGGTACCGAAACGCATTGCGGAGACCTCATACATGGAATTGGAAGCGCCCGGATATGGCGAGGCGTTCCCCATGGATCCCCTGATGCCTGCCCCCGCGGCGGTGGCAAGTATCATCAAGTTTCGGCGCAAAGCGCAACTGGGATTTTTTCGGGGTCAGGCCCCCGACAGCAACCGGCCGAGGATCGGCGCCACATTGGCCGTGGCCGCCGCGAGGTGGGCGAAGATCTCCTCGATGCTGATTTCCGCCTCATCACCGGCCCCGGCCGCGAAGTTGGCCACCAGCGCCAGACAGGCGAATTCGAGATCGAGCTCGCGTGCCAGGGCCGCCTCAGGCATACCCGTCATGCCTACCAGATCGCAGCCGTCACGCTTCATACGGGCGATTTCGGCACGCGTTTCCAGACGCGGCCCCTGGGTCACCCCGTGGCAGCCACCGTCGATGATCGCCAGGCCCTCGGCACGCGCCGCCGACAGGATCGCCTGGCGCAGGCTCTCCGTGTAAGGCGCGCTGAAGTCGATATGGCGGACTTCGGCTCCGTCCACATCATTGAAACTGGTGTACCGACCGTGCGTGTAGTCGATGATCTGATCGGGCACGACCAGCGCACGCGGGCCCATGTCGTCGCGGATGCCGCCGACCGCATTCACCGCGACCACCCGGCGAGCGCCCAGCGCATGCAGTGCCCAGAGATTGGCGCGGTAATTCACCCGATGCGGCGGCACCGTGTGGCTTTCGCCATGCCGTGCGAGGAAGGCCAGACGCTTCCCGCGGAAATCGCCGGTGACGACATCGCCGGAGGCGGGCCCGAAGGGCGTCTCCACGCTGTGACGCTGCGTGTTCTCGAGGCCTTCGAACTGGTACAGGCCGCTGCCGCCGATGACGGCGAGATCGATGGTCATCGGGTCAGTCCTTCAACGCGTGGATGGCCGGCAGGTTGCGGGCCTGCTCGTGATAATCCATGCCGTAACCAAAGACGTAACGGTCCGGCAGGTCGACGCCGTTGAAGTCGGCTTCGATCCCGTGCGCGCGACGGTCGTGCTGTTTGGTGCAGAGCACGGCGAGCAGGACCTTCTTCGCGCCCATCGCGAGGCAGGCGTCGCGGACCGCCTTGAGGGTATGGCCTTCGTCGAGGATATCGTCGACGAGGACCACCGTGCGGTCACGCAGCGGGACTTCCGGACGGCGCAGCCAGTGCAGATCGCTGCCGCTGGTCTCGCCGCGATAGCGGGTGGCATGCACGTAGTCGAATTCGAGGTCGGTGCGGATCGCCAGGGCGAGCTGGCCGGCGAACACCAGCGCGCCGTGCATGACGGTGAGGAAGACCGGCACTTCACCGTCGAGAGCGGTATCGATCTCGCGGCCCAGGCGGGCGATTTCAGTGTCGAGCTGTTCGCGGGTGAACAGGATATCGGAGTGCGCGAGCGCGTACTCGAGCGAAGCTTGGGCGGTCATGGTGGAATCAGGGCTCCAGGGCGGTCACGCGCGCGATGAATCGTTCGCGCTGGGGATTGTCGACGAGGCCTTCCCAGGTCGAGCCGATCGCGCCGCGCAGCGGGGCGATACGCTCGACCGGCGACGGACGGCGGCCCTTGACCGCCGCGATCGCCTCGGGAACGACGTCGGGAAAACAGGCGAGCACGAGATCGCAGCCCGCATCGAGGTTGGCGCTGACGCGTGCGGCGACACCGCCGACGCTGCCGGCCGCGGCCATGCTGATGTCGTCGCCGATCACGCAACCGCGGAAGCCGAGCTCGCCGCGCAGGATCTCGTCGATCCACACATGCGAGTAGCCGGCCGGCTGGTCGTCCACGGCCGTATATACGACATGCGCGGCCATGACGGCCTCGGCACGTGCCTCGATGCCCGCGACGAAGGGCAGCAGGTCGGTGCTGAGGATCTCGTGCTTGCTGCGCGGATCGATCGCGGACGACAGGTGCGTGTCTTCCGCGACCGAGCCATGTCCGGGGAAATGCTTGAGTACGGCGGCCATGCCACCAAGATGCATGCCACGCACGTAGGCCTGGACAAGATCGGCCGCAACGACGGGGTCGGCATGCAGCGCGCGATTGCCGATAGCCGCGCTGCCACGATCGAGATCGGCAACCGGTGCGAAGCTGAAATCCACGCCGATGGCGCGCATTTCGCTGGCCATGATCCAGGCGTGTTCTTCCGCACGATCGATCGCCGCACCCGGATCGGTGTCGTACAACCGGCCGATGGCAGCCAGCGGCGGCAGACGTGTGAAGCCCTCACGGAACCGCTGAACGCGGCCGCCCTCCTGATCCACGCAGACCAGGACGTCCTCACCCGCCACATCACGAATGCTCTCGATGAGCGCGCTGACCTGCTCCCGCGATACGAAGTTGCGTGAGAAGAGAATGACCCCGGACACGCCGGGCGCCGTGAGCAAGGCATGCTCGTGCGCCTCGAGCTGCGTGCCGGCCAGGCCGACGATCAACATGCTGCGTCCTCCTTCCCTTCCCGTTCCGCGGCCGACCACGCCTTGAAAGGATGGTCGATCAGGTTGACGTTGTAATAGCGGACCGCGTGGCTGACTTCGGCACCCAGCCAGTCGGGTGTCGGGTAAGCGGCGTCCGCCGATGGCAGTTCCACCTCGGCGACGATCAGCCCGGCGTTATCGCCCAGGAATTCGTCGATCTCGAAGTGTGCGCCGTCGAGCATGACATGGTGACGAATCTTTTCCACCCGCCCGTCGGCAAGGTCGTCCAGCATCTGGCGGGCATCGGCGAGGGGCACGGCGTACTCGTATTCCTGACGCTCGATGCCTAGCGTGGCCGACTTGATGTTGAGCCACGCCTGCTCGCCGGAGACCCGAAGCCGGACCGACGATTTCGCCTGGCCCGAGGCCACGGCGGCACCGCTGACCAGATACCCCTGCGCCATGCGCTCGCTGCGCTCGACCAGCGGGCGCCAGCCGTCGCCGGCGAGGAGGAATTTGCGTTCGATCTCGATACCCATGGGTCTCCGGTACTCAGCGGCGCTCGAACAGCGCGATGGATTCGACGTGCGCCGTGTGCGGGAACATGTCCATCACGCCCGCCGACACGAGGCGGAAGCCCTTGCCGACGAGAATGCCCGCGTCACGCGCCAGCGAGGCCGGGTGACACGACACGTAGACCACGCGGTCGGTGCCCTTGCGTGGGAGGTACTCGAGCACCTTGTCCGCGCCGGCACGCGGCGGATCCAGCAATAGCTTGTCCCAGCGCTGGGTGGCCCACGGCTCGTTGCGCTGATCATCGAACAGATTGCCGACACGGAACGATGCGTTGGAAAGGCCGTTGCGCGCGGCGTTGGCCGCGGCGCGCTCGACCAGCCCATGCTCCCCTTCCACGCCGACCACCTCGCCCGCATGGCGCGCGATGGGCAAGGTGAAGTTGCCGAGGCCGCAGAACAGGTCCAGCACACGGTCCGTGGGTCTGAGGTCCAGCAGCTCCAGCGAGCGCGCGAGCATGCGCTGGTTCATCCCCGCGTTGACCTGGACGAAATCCAGCGGCTGGAACTCCAGCTCGACGTCGTCGGCCGGCACCGCGAACGCGAGCCGCGGCGACTCCGGCCAGATCGGATGGACGCTGCTGTGATTGCCGGGCTGAAGATAAATCGCGAAGCCATGCGCCTTGCCGAAGGCGATGAGCGCATCGCGGTCCGCGTCGCTCAACGCCGCCATGTGCCGGAACACCAGAGCGATCATGTCGTCGCCCGCGGCGAACTCGATCTGCGGGATGTCCCGCGCCGCGGCCAGACCGCCGACCAGCTCGGCGAGCAACCCGACCTTCGGCCCCAGGGCAGGATGAAGCACCTCGCAGTGCTCGATCTCAGCGACGAAGCGCGGATTGGCCTCATCGCGGAAGCCGACCAGCACGCGCTCCTTCTTGGCCACGTAACGCACCGAGAACCGCCCCTTGCGGCGGTAGCCCCATGGCTGGTCCGTCAACGGGGGCAGCCACGACCCGGGCGTGACCTTGCCGATACGTTCGAAGTTGTCGGCCAGCACCTGCTGCTTCGCGGCGATCTGCGCGGCGGAATCCATATGCTGCAATGAGCAGCCGCTGCACTGACTGAAGTGCCGGCACTTCGGCTCGACGCGATCGGGCGAGGCATCGAGCACGCTGACGATTTCGGCGTCGTCGTAATGACGATGACGCTTGTAGTACTTGAGCAGCACCCGCTCGCCCGGCAGCGCGCCGGAGACAAAGGTGGCCTTGCCGTCGATGCGGGCGACGCCCCGGCCGTCGTGGCCGAGGCCGGTGATGGTGGCTTCGAATTCGGTCATGCGCTCAAAACGTAAAGCCCGGACGACGACGGTCCGGGCTGGCTGGGAGGAAGCCCGCGCCTGCGCGGCGGGCGGCCCTGGCGGAAGCCTACTTGCGCTTCCAGGCGCCGGAGGCGTCCCGATAATACCAGCCCGGCGGCGCGCGCTGGACCCAGCCATCGGCGAACGCCTTGCGGATCTGCGGCTCCCACTCCGGATGACCGTTGGCGCGGGCCACCGCGGCATACAGCGCATCGCGGTCGTTGTTCTCCTGCCCGACGATGCCATTGGCCTGTGAACGCTGATCCAGCGGCAACGCACCGGCGTCGCGCACGGCGACCAGGCCGTCGGCGGTGAAGCCGACCGCGCCGCTGTCGAACAGGCCCTTGAGCTGCCCGCTGAAACGACTGGTCATGCGTTGACGGATGGCATCGGTCTCCGGTGTGCGCACCTGGATATCCGGCGATTCCGCCGCCTGCGCCGCCGGGATGACCAGATCGAGCAGCGACGCGGACGGCTGCTTACCGGGCGCCGGCTTCGGCTTGTCCGATTCGCCGGACGGCTTGGCGACGCCGCTGTCATCGAGGACCGTGCCGATGAACTGATCGGCCGCCTTCTGGGCGGCGGCCTCGGGGAAGTAGACATTGATGGTGACGCAGCCGACGAGGGCCACGGCGGCCGCCAGCATCACGACGATCAAGGGCTTGCGCATCGTTCCTTTCCTCCGTTTCCTAATGAATGGTCGGGCCGTCGCCCTGCGTGGCTGCTTCGAGACGGCGGACCAGCGTCGGCCAGTCGACCTCGCGCTGATGCCCGACGACCGTCAGCCGCGGCAATCCGCTGCCTTCGACAATAGTGTAGCCATCCTTCGCCGCGCCCAGCCCGCCCATGGAGCAGAGGTCGCCCTTAAGCGTGCAGGACAGGCCGATCCGTTTGTAGCCGAAGGTCTTGAAGATCTTCAGCACCGTGCCCTGAAGGCCGCCGGCGATGCCGCCCCCACCGACCGAGGTGAGGTTGTTCACCGCTTTCTGGCTGATCCGGCCACCGCTGTCCGCCAGCAGATGAGCCTTGAACGCCGCAGGCTTCCAGCCGACCAGACGCAGGTCGTCGATCCCGCCGTCGAGGCGGCCGGTGATGCTGCCGAAGTCAAAAACGGAGGTCATCAGCGCGAGATCGAGCTTACGCAGCGAAATGTTGCCCGTGAGTATCGGCGCCGCGCTGAAGGGCTGTGCGAGGCTCATCCCGGTGATGTCGACGAACCCATCGAACACGTTGAGCGAGAGACCGCCGGCCAGTTCGACACGATCGTCGACGTAACGCAGCGAGGGCACCGCGCCGCCTACCGTACCTCTGAACTCGGGCCAGCCGAGCGCCCGACAGAACGCCGCCATGTCGACCTGAGTCAGTGCAAGCGAGGTCTGCAGCCGGTCGCCACGCGTCGCGGCCGGCTTCCAGGCGAGGCTCTGCACGCGCAACTGACCATCGAGTACCGGAATGGCGAACGGCTTCTGCAAGGCCAGCGTGCCGCCCGTACTGCGCAGGCTGGCGTCCGCGGCACCGTTGGGGATGCGCTGCACCTGAAGCGCCCGCCAGCCGAGTTTCGTCGCGGGACGATCGTCCGTCACGTTCCAGTCGATCGCTCCGTGCAGGCCCTGCACGCCGAATTGGCCATCGCCGCGGGCAAGGTCGAGTCCCACCGTCTGCACGGCGAACGACTCGAGGCCCTTCGGTCCGAAGGCGAGATGGCCGGACGCGTCGCCGTCCGCGTCGAGCGACTCCACGCCCATGCTGCGCAGCAGGCCCTTTCCGTAACGCGTGTAGGCAGCTGGAAAACGAGCGTTGAAGCGATCCAGCCGGAGTACGGAAAGATCGCCGGTAGCGGCGAAGTCCACCTCGCCCTCCAGCTGCAACGCGTCCGGATCGGTCAGCCGCAGCTTCCGCACGGCGAGCGCGCCCTTCTGTGACCGCGCTGAAAGCGACAGTTGCACGGCGTGCCCCGGGAGGTCCGCGTACAACGGTCCCAGCAGCAGAGCGCCGCCGCGCAACGCCGCATCGAGGTCGATCACGGTAGCGTCCGCCTGATTGTCGACGCCGAGGCGGCCGCTGCCGGACAGCTTTTCTCCCGCCAGCTTGCCTCCCGGGCTGTCGAAGCCGACGCCGTCGAGGGCGAACTGCCCCCCCGCCTGCAATCCGCCGTCGAGCACATCGAGCGCAAGATCCGCATTGACGCGGCCGGTGGTCGTACGTCCCGACCACACGGTCGAGAGAAGCCCCTGGAGCCAGCCGGCCGGCAGATTCTTGAGCGTTATCTGAGCATGGCTTGTCTGGTCCATCGGCAACGCGACCTGGGCCAGCGAGCTGTCCTGGCGGATCGATACCTCGAGCGTGTTCGCCGATTCATCGGCGACCATGTGCACGGTCGCCCGCGTCCATGCGCCTCCCGGCGCGCCACGCAGGCGAAGGTCACCGTCGAAGTTCCATCGACCCAGTTCGTCGCGGTCGAGCCTGCCGGCAAGGTCCAGGCCGATCTTGCGCCAGCCCATGGCGGCGATGTCCGCCTTCTGGGCCGTCAGCGCGAGTGTCACGCCCGTGCCCCCGGAGACCGGCGCAATGTCGGCTTCCACGCCCGTCATGCTCAGGCCGGGCACCACAACGCTGTCGGCGCCCACGGAAAGGCCCGCCCGCGCGCCGTCGGCCCAGGTCAGCGCGATCCAGGCGGCGAGAAAAAGGGCGAACGTGCGGGTTGATACCGGAAGCATGCTCCGCCATTCTGCCAAATCAAGATGAACAACACGGAACGTTGCATGGTCGAGTACGGCACGCCCCCTTCTTTTGCTTCCCCCGGACGCGCGATTCTCGTCGCAGACGACGACGCGCCGACCCGGCAGTTCCTGGATCTGGCGCTCCGTTCGCTGGGCTATCAGCCGATGCTGGCCGAGGATGGAGCGCGCGCGGTTTCACTGGGTCGGACGCAGTCGTTCGCGGCCATGCTGCTGGATTGCCGAATGCCCGGGGGCGGCGCTCTGACCGTGCTTGCCGCGCTCCGTGGCGATGCATCGGCCCTGTCGCGCGGCGCCGTGGCGCTGGCGACCAGCGCGGAGGTGCCTGCGGACCTTCGCGACCGCCTGCTCGGCGCAGGCTTTGCCGGCGTCATCGAAAAGCCCTGCCAGATCACCTCGCTCAGGCATGCGCTCGCCGCGACCCTCGGCATCGACGAAGACCTGGGCGTACTCGACGACGAGCTAGGCCACGCGGCGAGCGGCGACGCGAGAACGCTTCTGGCGTTACGTCAGCTGCTGCGCGAGGAACTGACCGAACTCGATGCGGCCCTGGACGCACTTGCCGACCGCCCCACCGAGTTGATCGAGCGCATGCACCGGCTGCGCTCCGCGTGTGGCTTTTGCGGAACGGCCCGACTCGGCGCTCAGGCCAAGGCGTTGCAAAATCATCTGCTGGAGACGCGGGCCGTTGTGCCGGCGGCGATCGACCGCTTCCGCATCGAACTCAGAAAGGCCCTCGCCGCCCTTCCGCCGCGCCCCGCTTAGCGCAGCACGCGCCACGCTTTCAGCTCTCCCCCGCCGAGGTGAAACGAGATGATCTGACGCATCATCCGGCGCAGCGAAGCGAGACCGGCCGTATCCGGAGCCCGATCGGCGGCGAGCGCGAGCAGATCGGCACCACGGATGCCACGGGCGTCGCCCGCGCGTCCGGGCAGGACGCCCGATTCGGGGTCGTAGAAATAGGTCAGCAGGGGATCGAGCGGTTCCCCGTCGATCGCGTCGATGTCGAGCGGTAACGCATAGCCCAGCGCCTCAAGCATGTCGCGCTCGAACCGGCGCAGAGTCCACGCCAGCGGCTCGCCCACCGCCATGCGGCGCAAGGTGCGTTCGTAGTGATCGAAGAGGTCGGGATTGGGATCCTGGCGGCCCGTGAGGCGGACCACGAGCTCATTGAGATAAAGGCCGGCCATGCCGGCGTCGCCGGTCAGGCGCTGCGCCACGCCCGAGGGCTCGGCGGTACGCAACGTCGCGAGTTCGCCCTTCATGATCAGGTCGAACGCGAGACGCTGGAAGGGCTCGAGCTGGGCCCGCTGGAGGCGCGCCCGCTCGTTACGCACGCCGCGCGCCACCACGCCGATACGGCCGTGGTCGCGGGTCAGGCACTCGACCAGAAGTGAGGTCTCCCGGTACGGCCGGGCGTGCAGAACGAACGTGGGTTGCTGCTCGACACGCATGGCGCGGGAGACCCGTCGGGTTTATTCGTAGCCGAAACGCTTGAGCAGGTTTTCGTCGTCCGCCCAGCCCTCGCGCACCTTGACCCACAGCTTGAGGAACACCTTACGCTCGAACAGGTGTTCCATGCCCTTACGCGCGGACGTGCCGATGGCCTTGAGCTGAGCGCCACCGTCACCGATGACAATGGCTTTCTGGCCGTCACGCTCGACCCAGATCACCGCATGGACCTCGGCGATCCCGTCGGGGCGGTCTTCGAAACGCTCGATCTCGACCGTGGTGGCGTACGGAAGCTCCTGGTCGAGACGCAGCATCAGCTGCTCACGGATCATCTCGGACGCCAGGAAGCGCTCACTGCGATCGGTGATCTCGTCTTCGCCGTACACCGCGGGCTGCTCGGGCAGACGCTTGAGGATGCCCTTCTCGAGGCCGTCCAGCCCCTTGGACTTCAGCGCGCTGACGTAATAGACGTCGTCGAACGGATGCTTCGCCATCAGATCGGCCACGAACGGCAGCATCGCCGTCTTGTCCTTCTGCAGGTCGACCTTGTTAATCGCCAGCAGCTTCGGCATGTCCTGCTGGGCAAGCGCGTCGTACATGGCGGCGTCTTCATCCGTCCAGCGACCGGCCTCGATCACCTGCACCGCGAGGTCCACTTCGGTGATCGCAGCGCGGGCGGCGCGGTTGATGCTGCGGTTCATCGCACGCTTGGCGCCACGATGGAGACCCGGCGTGTCGACGTAGAGAATCTGTCCCTCGGGCTTGGTCGAGATGCCGAGGATGCGGTGGCGGGTCGTCTGCGGACGATGGCTGACGATGCTCAGACGAACGCCGATGAGGGCGTTGAGGAGCGTGGACTTGCCGACGTTGGGTCGGCCCGACAGGGCCACATAGCCACAGCGGAAGTCGTCGTCGACGAGGGTGTCGTTCTCGGGGGTGTCGTTGTCGTTCATGTCTTTTTTTCCAGCAATCGGCGCAGCACCGCTTCCGCGGCATCCTGTTCGGCGGCCCGCCGGCTGCCACCGCGTCCCTCCACGCGGATCGGTTCCGGTTCGTCGATACAGCAGCTGACGTCGAAGATCTTGGCGTGGTCTTCGCCGGAGCTGTCGGTAAGTTCGTAAGTGGGCAGCGGCAAACCCCTGCCCTGCAGCCACTCCTGCAGGCGCGTTTTCGCGTCCTTGCTGGAGCGCTTGAGTTCTGCCACGCGGGGCGTGAAAAGCCTGCGCACGACCTGGCGGCAGGCATCGAAGCCGTCATCCATGTAGACAGCGGCGATCAGTGCCTCGAACGCGTCGGCAAGGATGGAGTCGCGGCGGAAACCGCCACTCTTGAGCTCGCCCGGGCCGAGCTTGAGCACGTCGCCCAGTTCGAGTTCACGGGCGATGACGGCCAGGGCCTCGCCGTTCACGAGCTGGGCGCGCAGACGCGACAACTCGCCCTCGCTGGCTTTCGGATGAACCTCGAAAAGCAGTTCCGCCACGATCGCGCCCAGCAGGGCGTCACCGAGGAACTCCATCCGCTCGTTGTTCGGCTTCCCGACGCTTCGGTGAGTGAGCGCCAGGGTGGCCAGGGTCGGGTTACGGAAGGAATGCGGAAACTGCACGAAGCCTCATTATTGCCCAACGGCACTCTTCAGCGGGACCGAATGGTCGAAATGCAACAGGAACGAGATGTTGTAAAGGAAAGGAATTTCCTTGTCGTAGTTCACGTTGAGCACGGCGCCGTTGTTGGCCCGGGTCACGGTCACGTCCTGCGGCTTGATCGTCGAATCGTCGACGTACTGGAAGCTCATCTTGAAAGCGAGCTGACGACGCGCCTGACCGACGTCCTCGTTACCGCCCTCGGTCGACATCTGGTTCATGGCCTTCACCACGCCCATGTACTCGATGTACGACGGAACGAGCTTCATCGCCATGAAGGCGAAAAACCCCAGCACCAGCAGAACGATGACGAAGCCGATAAGGGTAATACCCGACTGCCTGGATTTCATGCGTTGTTGTCCCCCCGTGAATACGCGCAGATTACCTTGTCCGCGGCCGTCCGCAACGCCCTCCCGCGTGACGGACGCCACTAATCCGGTCAATGGATGACCTTGCCCATCTTCGAGAAATCGAGGATGCCGTTGTCAAGACCGCGCCACGCCAGCCAGACGAAGAAGGCCTTGCCGACCAGGTTCTGCTCCGGCATGCAGCCCCACCAGCGGCTGTCGGTGCTGTTCATGCGGTTGTCGCCCATGACGATGTAGCAACCCTTGGGTACTTCGGACGGCACCTTGTCGTTCGGGATGTCCATCGGCATGTTGTAAGCCGGGGTCAGCGCGATCGTGTGGTTGATGCTGCCCAGATGCTCGGTATACAACTTCGAGCCGAAGGTCATCAGGAGGCGGTCTTCCCGACGGGTCATGCTGCCCTTGAACGGACCGATTTCATCGGCACCGATGCGCTCGCCGTTGATGTAGAGCTCGCTGCCGCGGGTTTCGATACGGTCGCCAGGCAAGCCGATGACGCGCTTGATCCAGTTTTCGCCGGGGACCGGCTCGTGAGGATTGGCGCAGGTCACGTCGCCGCTGCGAATCGTATGGCCGCTTTCGTCCGTGCAGACGTAGCCCGGGAACCGGAACACCACGACATCGCCGCGGCGCGGTTCGCCGTTTTCGAGCAGCTTGTTGTTGAAGGCCGGCATGCGCAGGCCGTACGCGAATTTATTGACCAGGATGAAATCGCCGACGTCCAGCGTCGGCATCATCGAACCCGAGGGAATGCGGAAGGGCTCGGCGACGAACGAGCGCAGCAGCAGCACGACGAGAATGACCGGAAACAGCGAGCGCGCCCAGTCGACCGGCCACGGCTCGGGCTGCTCAGTACCCGACGCTTCGGTGCGGGCACGGCGCGACTTGGCCAGAAACAGCCAGTCGATCAGCCAGATGACGCCGAAAAGCACCGTGAGGCCGAGAAGAATCGCGGAAAAATCGAATGACGCCATGCCAACTCCGTAAGTCGTGTCGAGGGGCCCTGACGGCCCGTTCCGGCGCATCCGGCGCCGGCCTTCCATAAGTTCGAGGGGTTACCGTGCGGCGAGCTTACTTGTTGTCCTGCCTGAGCACGGCAAGGAAGGCTTCCTGGGGGATCTCCACGCTGCCGACCTGTTTCATGCGCTTCTTGCCTTCCTTCTGTTTTTCCAGAAGCTTCTTCTTACGCGAGACGTCGCCGCCGTAACACTTGGCGAGAACGTTCTTGCGCAGTGCCTTCACCGTGGAGCGGGCAATGACCGCCGCGCCGATGGCCGCCTGGATGGCCACGTCGAACTGCTGGCGGGGAATGAGATCCTTCATCCGCTCGACAAGTTCCCGCCCGCGGCGGTCCGCGTGAGAACGATGAACGATCAGGCTGAGCGCGTCGACGCGATCGCCGTTGATGAGCACATCCACGCGAACGAACGGACCCGGATCGAAGCGCTCTAGGTGGTAGTCCATGGACGCGTAGCCGCGGGATACGGACTTCAGGCGATCGAAGAAGTCGAGCACGACCTCGGCCAGCGGCAACTCGTAGGTCACCTGTACCTGCGTGGCCAGATACTGAATCGTGCGCTGTACGCCGCGCTTTTCCTCGCAAAGCTTGATCACGTTGCCGACGTAGTCACCCGGGGTGAGGATGTTGGCGACGATGATCGGCTCACGGATCTCGACGATCTGCTGCGGCGGGGGCAGCTTCGCCGGGTTGTCCATGGCCAGCACGGTACCGTCGGTCTTGGCGACCTCGTAGACCACGGTGGGCGCGGTGGTGATCAGGTTGAGGTCGTACTCGCGCTCGAGGCGCTCCTGCACGATCTCCATGTGGAGCATGCCGAGGAAGCCGCAGCGGAAGCCGAAGCCCATGGCCTCGGAGCTTTCCGGCTCGAAGAACATGGCGGCATCGTTGAGGCGCAGCTTGTCGAGGGCCTCGCGCAGCGCCGGGTAGTCGTCGGCGGACACCGGGAACAGGCCGGCGAACACGCGCGGCTGCATGGTCTGAAAACCCGGCAGCGGTGCTTCGGCAGGCTTGCCGGCGAGGGTGAGCGTGTCGCCGACCGGCGCGCCATGCACGTCCTTGATGGACGCATTGATCCAGCCGACTTCGCCGGCGGAAAGCTTTTCGAGCTTCTTGCGCTTCGGCGTGAACACGCCGACGTCGTCGACCAGGTGCGTGCGCCCCGTGGACATGACCAGGATCTTGTCACCCGGCTTGATCTCGCCCTGCATGACGCGGACCAGCGAGACCACGCCCAGATAGTTGTCGAACCAGGAATCGATGATCAGCGCCTGGAGCTTGTCCGTATCGCCCGGCTTGGGCGCCGGAATGCGATGGATGATCGCCTCGAGCACTTCGATGACGTTCTGGCCGGTCTTGGCGCTGACGGCGATCGCATCGCTGGCATCGATACCGATGACGGCCTCGATTTCGGCCTTGGCCTTCTCCGGGTCCGCCGTCGGCAGGTCGATCTTGTTGAGCACGGGAATGACTTCCAGGCCCTGCTCGATGGCCGTGTAGCAGTTGGCGACCGACTGCGCCTCGACGCCCTGGGCGGCATCCACCACCAGCAGCGCCCCTTCGCATGCCGACAACGAACGGCTGACTTCGTAGGAGAAGTCCACGTGGCCCGGGGTATCGATGAAATTCAGCTGGTAGGTCTTGCCGTCCCGCGCCTTGTACGGCAGCGAAACGGACTGGGCCTTGATCGTGATGCCGCGCTCGCGCTCGATCGGGTTGTTGTCGAGGACCTGCGCTTCCATTTCGCGCTCGGACAAGCCGCCGCACAGCTGGATGATGCGGTCGGCCAGCGTCGACTTGCCGTGGTCGATGTGGGCAATGATGGAGAAGTTGCGGATGAGTTCCATGGAGCGCCGTGGTCACGTTCACCATCGCTCGCGGCGCGAACGACGTGCAGCGACCCTGGGGGCCACTGCGAATCCGGCATTATCGCATGGAAGGCCACCCGCCGCCGACCGGCGAGTGGCCCACCGCCGCATCAGCGGTCGCTGGGGACGGTAACGCCGACAAACCGGGTGGCATCGTCGCGGCGGACGAGCAACATGGCGGTGTCACCGGGCTTGATGTCCTTGCTCGCGTCACGGAAGGCCGCCGAGGAGCCCACCCGCTTCTGGTTGACCATCAGGACCACGTCGCCCGTCTGCAGGCCGGCGCCCACGGCGGCCCGGCCGGTCACCTTACTGACCACGACACCCTCGCCGGGCTTGAGCCCGAGCTCGGAGCGCGTGGACGCATCGATGTCCTGAACGGACAGACCCAGAGCCACCGAGCTGCCCGACCCACCGCCGGCGGCCGCGCCGGCGTCGGCCAGCGCGTTCTTGTCCCGGGGCAATTCACCGACCTTGACGTCGAGTGTCTGCTTCTTGTGGTCACGGAGGATCTCGACCTTCGCCGTCGACCCCGGACGCGTGATGCCGACCAGCGGCGGGAGGTCGGGCGACTGGGTGATCGGCGTCCCGTTGAACGACAGGATGACGTCGCCCTGCCGGATGCCGGCCTTGTCGGCACCGCTCCCCGGCGTGACCTGGGCGACCAGCGCGCCGTTGGCATCCGGAAGGTCGAGGTTCTTCACGAACTGGTCGACCGGCTGCACGGTCACACCCAGCATGCCGCGCGATACGTAGCCCTTTTCCTTGATCTGCTGGACGACGTTCATCGCGACATCGATGGGAATCGAGAACGACAGGCCCTGATAGCCACCCGAGGTGGAGTAGATCTGCGAATTCACGCCGATCACCTGGCCCTGGAGGTTGAACAGCGGGCCGCCGGAATTGCCCCGGTTGATCGGCACGTCCGTCTGGATGAAGGACGTATAGGGCTGGTCACCGCTGCCGAGGTTGCGCCCGACCGCGCTGATGATGCCGTGGGTGACCGTCGCGTCGAGCCCGAAGGGCGAGCCGATGGCTAGCGCCCACTGGCCGCGCTTGACGCTGCGCGAGTCGCCGATGGATACCGTCGGCAGCGAGCTGCCGTCGATCTTGAGCAGCGCGATGTCGTACTGAGGGTCCTTGCCGACCACCCTGGCCGTAAACGTGCGTCGGTCCTGCAGCCGGATCTTGACCTCGTCGGCCTCGTCGACCACGTGGTCGTTGGTCAGTACATAACCATCGGCGGAAATGATGAATCCCGAGCCCAGCGACGTCTGGTCGCGCGGCGGGGCCGGCATGCCCGGCATACCCGGCATACCGAAGAAGCGCCGGAGAAGCTCCTGCTGGTCGTCCTGCGCGCCGCCGTCCGGCGCCGCTCTGCCCTTCTTGTTCCCGCTGGTCTTCGCTTCGACGTGGACGACCGCCGGCGCGTTCTTTTCCACGATGCCCGTGAAGTCCGGCAGCGCCTGCGCCTGTGCGCCCGCACTCGCGACAATCAGTGCGCCAGTCATCAGGGCGCGCACATGCCAGAAAGCCATCAAAATTCTCCTTTTTTTAGCTACGGCTGCCCGTGCGGTATTCGCCGCACGGGGTTGGAATGATGGGGATGGGGATAGGGCGCTGGGGAGCCTGTCGCCAACAGGGTTGGCTTCCACCGGGGCTGAACACCGGCAGCGGCTCCACCAGGGCCGGGCCTAGCGAGCCTGCGGGACGGCTACCGGCTGCACGTAGCGGCTACCGTCGGGACGGGTCAGCAACATGTAACCGTTGCCGTCCGGGCTTTCGGCAGCCCGGGCACGATGGATCTGATAGGGCATCGAACGGGGGAGGTACGTGGCGCCACCCTCGCTGGACCCGTCGAAGGCGGCCTTCTGCGTGAACTGCGAGGCGTTGCTGCCGGTCAGCCACTGAGGCGCTACGGGGGCCGTCGCCGCCGACACGTCCGCCACTTCGTTGCCTTCCACGGCCGGGGCGTGCTGCGCGACATCCGTCGCGGCCGAGTGCCGGCCGGCGGGCTGCGACAACATCAGCGCGGCGACGGCCACGCTCGCGGCAATCGCGCCACCAGCGGACCAGTGAAGCCAGCGGCGGCGCGGCGCGGCCGCCACGACCACCGACTCCGCGTCGATAGCCGCCATGACCCGGCTGGCGAAGTCGGGCGACACCGAAGGCCGGTCCTCACCGCGAAGACCGTCACGTCCCGCGTGATAACGCGACCAGACGTCCGCCAGGCCGGCATCGGCCTCGATGCGGCGCAACAGGAAGCGGATTTCCTCCCGTGACAGCTCTCCGTCCATACCGGCGGAAAGAATTTCCCGATTGGCTTCACTCATGGGCTGTGATCCTCGCGGTCGGACAACAACGGCCGCAGTTTTTCGTCGATGGCTTCGCGAGCCCTGAAAATACGCGAACGGACAGTCCCGATGGGACAGTCCATGGCGGCGGCAATTTCCTCATAGCTCTTGCCGTCGACCTCGCGCAGGGTGATCGCGACCCGAAGTTCTTCAGGCAAGGCTTGGACAGTAGAAAATACCGTTTGTTCCACCTGCTCACGCATGAGTTCGCGCTCGGGGGTGGCGCTTTCGTGCATGCGCGTGGCGCCCGGCACGTATACGGCATCCTCGATGTCGATGTCGCCCGTGGGCGGGCGGCGTCCCATGGCTACCAGGTGATTTTTCGCCGTATTCACGGCGATCTTGTACAGCCACGTATAAAACGCGCTTTCGCCACGAAAGGAGGCCAGGGCGCGCCACGCACGCACGAAAGCTTCCTGGGCGATGTCCTCGCACTCGGTCCGGTCATGCACGTAGCGCGAGATCAGCGCAATCACCTTGTGCTGGTATTTTCGGACAAGCAGGTCGAAGGCGCGGCGGTCTCCTTGCTGCACACGTTCAACAAGTACTTGATCCAGTTCGTTTTCGCCCATCCGGGCCGTCTCCTTAACTCTTTCGGGGCCGTCGCGGGCGCAGCTGAGACAAGCTCAGGGAGGGCAAGTTCATTCGCCCTTCCCCTCCCGTCGCATCCGGAAAATATGCGGACCGCTGGCTGAACCACAAGTTTGGTCCTCGCCTTCTGCTTCGGTCAGGCGGGAACCGGGGCCCTCGCGTCATGGATGATGCGCTCCCGCTCGCCCAGCAGCTTTTCGAAGCTGATCACCGGCAGCGGGCGGCAGAACAGATAGCCCTGCAATTCATCGCAGCCGTTGGCGCGCAGGAATTGCAGATGCTGTTCGATCTCGACGCCCTCGGCCACGACACCCCGCTTCAGGCGATGTGCCATGTCGATCGTGGCGCGCACGATGGCCTCGTCGTCGGGATCGACACCGATGTTGCGCACGAAGCTCTGGTCGATCTTGATCCGGTCCGCCGGCAGGCGCCGCAAATAATCGAGCGAGGCGGCGCCGGTACCGAAATCGTCGATGGCGATATGGCAGCCCATGGCATGCAGGGCGTCGAGGGTCTCGACCAGGTGCGGCACCGTCTTCACGCTGATGCTCTCGGTCACCTCGAGCTCCAGCAGGTGTGCGGGGAAGCCCGTATCGCGGAGGGCCGTGGCCACCACCTCGGCAAGGTTCGGCTGCATCAGCTGCACCGCGGACAGATTCACACCCAGACGCAGCTTGAGGCCGAACCGGTCCTCCCACGTCTTGGCCTGAGCGCACGCCGTTCGCAGGACCCATTCGCCGATCGGCACGATGAGGCCACTGGCCTCCGCCAGGGGAATGAAGAACGCCGGACTGATCATGCCCAGCTCGGGATGCTCCCAGCGGACGAGAGCCTCCATGCCGACGATGTCTTCGCTCGCCGCGGCCACCTGGGGCTGATAGAACACGCGAAGCTCGTTGTTACGGACGGCATGCCGAAGCCGCGATTTGAGCTCGGCGTTCTGCTGTTGCGAAGCATCCACGCTCGCCGCGTAAATCTGATAGTTGTTGCGGCCGAGGCTTTTCGCGCCGTACATGGCTTCATCGGCGTGACGCAGCAGCAACTCGCCTTCGGCGGCATCGTCGGGGAAAAACGAGATGCCGACCGACACGGTGACCTGCAGCTCCGAGCCGTCGTCCAGGGCAAGCGGCATCTCCATCGTCTGCACGACCTTCTCCGCGATGCGGAGCACGTCGTCGCGCTTGATGATGTGGCGCAGGATCATGGTGAACTCGTCGCCTGCGTACCGGGCCACGGTGTCGGACGCGCGGACGCTGGCACGCAGGCGGCGCGCGACGGCATTGAGCACCTGGTCGCCGACGGCATGACCGAGCGACTCGTTGATGCTTTTGAACCGGTCGAGATCGACGAGCAGCGTCGCGAACAGTTCACCCGTACGTTCCGCCTCACGGATGGTGGTCTCGAGGCGATCGTTGAACAGCAGACGGTTGGGCAATCCGGTCAGGGTGTCGATCAGGCCACGCACCCGGCCCTGCTCCCGCGCCCGGCGCAATTCCAGCGCCGACGCGAAACGCGCCGTGGCGGCGCGCAGCGCCTGAGCCAGTACACGGCCGTCACCGCCACTGCGACGACGCCCGGCAAGCATGGCACCCAGCACACTGCGCCGTTCATCCAGAAGGGGCAGCAGCGCGAACGCGGTGAGGCCGAGCGCCTCGATGAGCGGGTCGCTCATCGCGGCCCCTTCGCCCTCGACCAGACGCGAGAGCGACTCGCCGCCCAGACATACCCGCAACAGCGGCAGATCGCCGGCCTCCGGCCAGGTCGCGGGCGAGGGACCGTTCCAGATCCGGGCGAGAATCTCAGGGCCGGCGTCGCTTTCGGGCAAGGCCGACCAGATCGCCACGACGTCCAGTTCGAGCGCGTCGGCCAGCATTGCAGCTGCTTCATTCATGCCTTCGTCGTCACTGGGACAACCTTCGAGCACGGCGAGCAGCGACAGTGCCCGCGCCGCCATATCGGTGGCGCGCAGGTCCCGGAAGCCCACGGCGATGCGGTGTTCGCCATGATCCTTGCGGTGACGCACGTCGATCTCGCCGGTGATCTCGACACCGTCGCGGCGGCG
Organism: Dyella sp. 333MFSha; assembly: GCF_900102405.1. Taxonomy (NCBI): domain Bacteria; kingdom Pseudomonadati; phylum Pseudomonadota; class Gammaproteobacteria; order Lysobacterales; family Rhodanobacteraceae; genus Dyella; species Dyella sp. 333MFSha. The sequence goes on from NZ_FNBR01000001.1 coordinate 1,550,372, forward strand.
CAACGTACATGCGATGGCGTCGCCGTCCGGAAGCGGCCATGTGGCGTCATGGGCGAGGTCGAAAAGCTCCGCGAGGGTCCGCCCCTGCACCGGTCCGTCGCCCGCGCAGAGACGCTCCATGGCTTCTCCGGTCTCGACGATGCAGCCGTCCGGCGTGGAAGCGATCACCCACGCGGCACCCGCATCGAAGGCAAAGCGGTAGTCGCGGATGGGCGTGGCCGGCACGGCCGACGCCGTCGTTCCCTGGGTCGCCTGACGCACTCGCTGGGCCAGTTCGGTGGGAATAGCGCCTTCGCGTAGCCAGTCGACACCCCCCTCGGGTGCGACGCCCGGCATATCGTCGACGACGTATACCGCAGGCAGTGAAGCGTATGCCGGGGATGCGCGCAGGATGCGAAGGCCCTGGGCGATATCGGCACTGTCATTTTCCCCGACCACGATCACGTGCAACGGCGGCGCGTCGGCCATCAGGGTTTCGAGCTGGGCGGCATCGCGCGCACTGAGCAGCACGAAATCGCCGTCGAGGTCGAGGGCATCGAAGATGGCGCGCCGCACATCGCGACGCGGCGTAAAGATGAGAACGCCAAGCGGCTCGGACATGGTGGCCACGACGTCAGACGATCCAGCGGCCGTCGCGCAGGCGCGGCGCCGCCGTGCGGGAGCGCCAGTCGGCGTCGACCTGGACCACGTCGTCTTCGAAAGTCGCCAGCAGGCTCGCGCTGGCCCCGATCAGGACCACGCGCCGCACATGGCCGGTGCTGGTCCGCGCCAGCTGCCGCAGCAACGCACCGTCCGTCGCACTGGGCACGCCCGGCGGCATGTCCAGCAGGTACACCCCGAAGTGCAGGCTCTGCAGGATGTAGCGAAGCGCGTCGCCCAGTCGGAGGCAACCGGGAACGCGCATCTGCGCGTCGCGAAGGCTGACCAGACCCTCGGCATTCCGCCACAGATAAACCGCCTGCCCCGACCGGCGTGCGACCAGCCGGAACTGGTCGACCAGCGCGGCCAGATCGGGCGCTTGCAAGGCGACCAACGGGCCCGGTGCCGCGAGGATCCGGTCGAAGACGTCCGTGGCTGCTAGGGCATCGGGTGGCATGAGGCATCGCTGGATGAAGAGACGTTCAGTATCGATCCAATACAGGGGAGTCCGCCAGTCACCGGCGTGAATTCGCCCACCATACGGGCGGGTATCTCGCATTCGGCCCGGCGGGAAGGTATGGTGATGCGCTCATTCGCCACCGCACGACGCCGCCATGTTCGAAGGACTCCGATTCAAGCACTGGAAGACCAGCGTGGGCGACGACGGCATCGTCGTCCTGACGTTCGACCGCGAGGGTTCCAGCGCCAACGCGCTGTCCCGCGAGGTCCTGGATGAACTGGACAAGCTCGTCGAGCGCCTCACGATCGAGGGCCCTCGCGGCGTGGTGATTCATTCCGCCAAGCCTTCCGGGTTCGCGGTGGGCGCCGATATCCGCGAATTCGTCGAGTACGCGCACACCGGCACGGTCCTCGAGAACATCGAGAACGGCCAGCGTGTCTTCGACAACCTCGCCCGCCTGCCGTGTCCGACGGTGGCCGCCATCCACGGCGCCTGCATGGGCGGCGGTACCGAACTGGCCCTCGCCTGCCGCCTGCGCATCGCCGCCGACGACGAGGCGACGAAGATCGGCCTGCCGGAAGTGATGCTCGGCATCCATCCGGGCTGGGGCGGATCGGCGCGTCTGCCACGTCTGATCGGTGCGCCCGATGCGCTGCCGGCCATGCTTACGGGCAAGCCGTTCAACGCCCGTCGCGCCAAAGCGGTCGGGCTGGTAGACCGCGTCGCGCGCCCGGACGAACTGCTCGCGGAAGCCAGACAGCTCGCACGCCGCCCCACACGGCGCCCGCTCGCGCAGCGCGCGAAAGCCTGGGCGACCAACACCCTGCCCGCACGCGCGATCCTGGCGCCGATGGTGCGCAAGCAGACGGCGGCCAAGGTACGTAAAGAACATTACCCGGCGCCGTTCGCGCTCATCGACGTCTGGGCACGCGGCGGGTCGAGCATCCAGCAACGACTCAGACTCGAAGCGAAGTCGGTGGCGAAGCTAGCCACCACGCCCACCGCGCGCAACCTCATCCGTATCTTCTTCCTGCAGGAACGCCTCAAGGGCCTCGGCGGCGGCACCGAGCATGGCATCAAGCACGTGCATGTCGTCGGCGCCGGCACCATGGGTGGCGACATCGCCGCCTGGTCCGCACTGAAAGGGTTCGACGTGACGCTGCAGGACCGCGAGCTGCGCTTCGTCGAGCCGGCGATCGCGCGGGCCCGCACGCTGTTCGAGAAGAAGCTGAAAGCACCGGCCAAATTCGAAGCCGCCGTCGCGCGCCTGCGTGCCGACGTCGAGGGCAAGGGCGTCGCCGATGCCGACCTCGCGATCGAGGCGATCTTCGAGAACCCGGAAGCGAAGCACGCCCTGTACGCGACCATCGAGCCACAGTTCCAGTCGGACGAGATCCTCGCGAGCAATACGTCGTCGATCCCGCTCGATGAACTGCGCCAGGGCCTGAAGGCACCGCAGCGCTTCCTCGGGCTGCACTTCTTCAATCCCGTGGCGCAGATGCCGCTGATCGAAGTCGTGCGCCACGACGCGCTCGATCCGGCGATCGAGAAGCGCGCGCTGGCCTTCTGCAAGGCCATCGGCAAGCTGCCGGTGCCGGTCAAGGGCACGCCCGGCTTTCTGGTCAACCGCATCCTCATGCCTTATCTGATGGAAGCGATGCGCCTCTACAACGAAGGCGTGCCCGGCCCGGTGCTCGACCGCGAGGCGAAGAAGTTCGGCATGCCGATGGGGCCGATCGAGCTGGCCGATACGGTCGGCCTCGACGTATGCGCCTCGGTGGGCAAGGAACTGGCACCCTTCCTCGGTCTGGAAATCCCGGCAGGCCTCGAAGAAAAGCTCGCCGCCAACAAGCGCGGCAAGAAAGACGGCGAAGGTCTTTACGTCTGGAAGGAAGGCAAGCCGGACAAACCGGATGTCGACCCCGACTATGTGGCGCCGGCCGATATCCAGGACCGCATGATCCTGCCCATGGTCAACGAGGCCATCGCCTGCCTGGCCGAAGGCGTGGTGGACGATGCCGACCTCCTGGATGCCGGCGTGATCTTCGGCACCGGCTTTGCGCCGTTCCGGGGTGGCCCGATTCAGTACGTGCGCACCGAAGGCGTGGCGGCGATCCGCGAGCGCCTGGCGAAGCTCGAACAGAAGCACGGTGCGCGCTTCGCGAAGAAGGAAGGCTGGGATAACCCGGAGCTGTCGAGCCCGCCCGCATAACGGCGCGAGACCATCCTGGTGGCAAGGGCCGCGCGAGCGGCCCGACGCTCACCCCGATTTACCACATCAGATCGTCTGGCACGCCGTCATCCGCCTCGCTCACCGCGTTCGGATCCACCATCAACGCGATGAACTCCGGGGCGAGCTCGCGTAGCGCGTCAACGACGGATTTGTCGACCACCAGGTAACGACCGCCCTGCTGGACGACACCCAGTTCGCCCGCGTTGATCGCGGTGAGCTGCGCGTCATCGACGTGTACGCGACGAATCTTCTCACCGTACGGGAAGTGACGCACCTGATCGGCGTCAGCCAGGTTGAGCGCTTTACCCTTGAGCAACTCTTCCACCTTGCGTTTCTTTTCCTTACGCAGGCGCGCCACTTCAGCGGCTTCAGCCTCCGCCTTGCGACGCTCGGCCGATTCCGTCTGCGCGCGAATGGCATAGGCCCTGGCCAGATCCATCTCGCCATCGGTGCGTGCCGGCTTCGCGTTCTGCGGCCGGCCAGCAGCCTGTCCGCGTCGTCCATCCTGCGGACGGTTGTTTCCCGCGCCCTTACCGCCGCCGGCGCGGTCACCCTGAGGTCGGCCACCCTGCCCCTGCTTCGGCTTGCCACCATGACGCGGATTGTTGCCCGCGTAAGGCTGACCGCTCGCGCCACCCTGCTTCGGTGGCGGCGTGGACGCACGCTTTTCTTCGCGGACTTCCTTTACGAGGCCGCTCTTCAACAACTGGTCGCGCAGGGACTCTGCCATTCGGTAAGACTCGTTCCGTGTTTCAGTAATGCGGGGGCGGCGGTTCGTTCGCCGCGTCGCTGCCAACGCCGGTGCGCATGTTGACCAGATCCGAGCGAAGGTCGCGCACCGCGCGCTCCAGCCGGTCCAGTCGCCGGGCGATTTCCGTGTCGGCGGAAGAAAGTCCGTTCACCGTGTCGTCGATGAAGGAGAGGCGCACCTCGAGCTCGGTCAGGCGATCGTCGTCGTGGTCAGCCACGGCGGCGTTCCGCGAGTCGGAATCTGGACATCGAGGCGTTCATGCGGCTCCAGGAAGCTCAGGCGAGCATGTGGTAACAGTCGATTGTAATCCGCCGGTGCCGCGGATCAAAGAAACCGGGCCAAAGAAAAAGGGCGCGGATTGCTCCGCGCCCTCGGGTGTCGCTTGTACGGCTGGGGCTTACTTGCCGCCCGCGCCCGGAGCCGGACCGGCGCCCGGACCCTGACCAGCAGGCGTCGGACCCGTCTTCAGCAGTTCGACGTCGAAGATGATCGTCGCGTTCGGCGGGAAGCCGTTTTCCGGCTTGGCGCCGTAAGCGATGTTCGACGGGATGAACAGCTTGTACTTGCCGCCGGTCTGCATCAGCTGCAGGCCTTCGCGGAAGCCCGGGATCACCGCGGCGAGCGGGATCTGGGCCGCACCCGGCGGCTGGTGGTCGGCCGAGGAGTCGAACTTCTCGCCGTTCACGAACGTACCGGTGTAGTTGATGCTGACCGTGTCGTTCGGGCCCGGACGCTGACCGGTACCGGCCTGGACGACCTGGTACTGCAGGCCGGAGGCCGTGACCTTCACGCCCGGAGCCGACTTGTTCTTCGCCAGGAAGGCGTCGCCTTCGGTCTTGTTCTGGGTCGCGACCTTGTTGTACTCAGCCTCGGCCTTGACCTTCAGCTGGGCCACGAAGGCCTCACGGACGGACTTGGCTTCCGCCTCCGACATGGTCGGCTTCTGGCCCGACAGGGCGGCCTGCAGAGCCTTGGCTACCGTGGCGGCATCCACTTCCTTCGCGACGAGCGGCGGAAGCGAGCTGGCAAGGTCCCAACCCACGACGTAGCTGGCCTTCTGCTTATCGACCGGTGCCGCGGAGGCAGCCGGCTTGGCGGCCTGGGCGGATGCGCCCGCAGCCGTACCCAGCGCAACCGCCAGGGCGACGGCCGTCATCGTGGGACGCAAAAAGTGCTTCATTGAATACTCCCTCTCTTGGAAAGATTCGGCGACGCCGCCGGTTTACACCTCCTTGTGGAGGCAGAATCGCCATTGTGCGGTGGTTCGCGTCCTGCTTGCAATGACGGGTCGAAAGACAAGGTTTCACATGGAAAGTTCAGAAACCTTTCAAAAAACGGGACACGGGTCACTCATGGTGGTCCTGGCCGGGCTTGTCCAGGGTGTCGCGAAGGGCCGCCTGAAGCCGGGCGTGCACCTGCACCAGCACCCGCCAGAGCAGCCAGGCCAGGCCGATGCCGACCAGTATCAGCACCCCCGCGACCTCGCGCGGCGGCAGGATCGTCGAGGCCAGCGCCGCCACCAGCAAACCCATGATCAGCATGGACATGAGAGGCACGATGCGGGCCAGGATCGCCCGGATCCGGTAGGTCCGGCTGCCGAAGCGGTCGGGCACCGACAGTTCGGCCAGGAGCATGCCCAGCGCCTCGGCCTTGCGGTAGGTCGCCACGATCATCGGCAGCGAGACCAGCGCCGCCAGCGACCAGGCGAGAGTGCGCTGAACGGTCGCATCGGCGCTGACGATGTCCAGATGGAGGAAGCCCCGGCGATAGGCGAAGGCCGCGGCGATGAACACCGCGACCACCAGCGCCGTGTTGATGATCACGTGCCAGACCAGCCGGCGGATCATTTTCATCACGATGGCGCCCTGCCCCTGCAGGCCCAGGCTGCCCATCCACTCCGTATAGGCGCCGAACACGCCGGTCACCCGTGACGGCAGCTTGCGCGCGAGGAAACTCGCCAGCGGATCGGACGCGCGCATCAGATAGGGCGTAAGGAACGTCGTGATGGCGGAGACCGCCACCGCGACGGGATAGAGGAAATTGCTCGTGACCTTGAGCGTGAGACCCAGCGACGCGATGACGAAGGAGAATTCACCGATCTGCGCCAGCCCCATGCCGACCCGCAGCGAGGTGCGGCCATCGTTGCCGGCCACGAAGCTGCCGAAACTGCACGTAATGACCTTACCCACGACGACCGCGATGGTGACGATGGTGATCGGCCACGCGTACTGCGCCAGCAGCGCCGGATCGATCAGCATGCCGATAGCGACGAAGAAGATCGCGCTGAACATGTCGCGCACCGGCATGATGATCCGCTCGACGCGCGCCACGCTGTCCGACTCGGCGACGATCGCGCCGATCATGAAAGCCCCCAGCGCCACGCTGTAGCCCATTTCGGTGACCAGCAGGCAGAAACCGAAGCAGATACCCAGCACGGCGACCAGCAGCACGTCGTTGCGGCTGACCCGTGCGATGTAGTCGACGACGCGCGGCACCAGCAGCAGTCCGACCACCAGCGAGACAGCCATGAACAGACCGAGGCGACCGATCGCGGCGAAGGCCTGCCCGGCCTCGACGCCGCCGGTGCTGGCGATACCGGTGAGCAAGGCCATCAACACGATGGCGAGCAGATCCTCGACGATGAGGATCCCGAACATGAGTTGTGCGAAGCGCTCGCGCTTGAGACCCAGGTCCTCGAGCGCCTTCATGATGATCGTCGTCGACGAGATCGAAAGCATCGCGCCCAGGAAGATCGAATCCATCGCCGACCAGCCGAAGAACCGGCCGATCTCGTAACCGATCCAGACCATCAGCACGATTTCGGAGAACGCGGCCACCAGTGCCGCGCCGCCGACCGCGCGCAGCTTTTTAAGGCTGAACTCGAGACCGAGCGCGAACAGCAGCAGGATCATGCCCAGTTCGGACAGCGTTCGAATCGTCTGTTCGTCGTGGATGAAGATCACCGGCAGCGTGTGCGGCCCGATCAACAAACCCGCGATGATGTAGCCAAGCACGACCGGCTGCCGGAGACGCTGGAAAATAACCGTCGTCAGTCCGGCGACGAGCATCACCGTGGCGAGATCCTGGATGAAAACGATGCCGTGCATGCTTGTCCCTGTGTGTGCGAACAGACAGGTTAACCCGTGTTTCGTGATCGAGGGACGCGGCAGCCAAAACGGCGATCGATGCATGACACACGCAAGTGATTGCTGCACCTCGTCATTCTGATTTCGTCGAAAATAAATTCAAAAAAAGTGTAACGAATGCTTGACGAAGCGACGGGTCGGACGTAATCTTTGCGGCTTCCAGCAGGGGGCCATAGCTCAGCTGGGAGAGCGCCTGCATGGCATGCAGGAGGTCGCCGGTTCGATCCCGGCTGGCTCCACCAACTTCTAAGACGTCCCCATCGTCTAGAGGCCTAGGACATCACCCTTTCACGGTGGCGACCGGGGTTCGAATCCCCGTGGGGACGCCACTTTCTGGTCCGCCAGGAAGTGAATGGACGGAGAAGTTGGTAGTTGTTGGAAGAGTTGGAACGTAGTGTGGAGCGGTAGTTCAGTCGGTTAGAATGCTGGCCTGTCACGCCGGAGGTCGCGGGTTCGAGTCCCGTCCGCTCCGCCATTACTTCTAAAAGGAATCCGCCATCTGGCGGATTTTTTTTGCCTGCAATTTCTCCGGAACTGTAGGAGCGCGCCTGCGCGCGACCGGTTTCTCCCCTCGATACATACACAACCTGATCTCGTCGCGAAAAGCTTTCGCGCGCGAGGCGCGCTCCTACGGAAGCGGGTCGTCGACACGCGCCAGCGTCCCGATCGAATGGCCCTGCTCGGCCAGGTATTCCAGCCAGCGGCTGAGAAACCCGTTCATCCTCAGACGATGCTGAAACACCGTATGTGCCGCCGGAAACGGCCCCAGTACCTGCGACAGCTTACGACCGGGATGGCAATGCATGGCTTCGGCCACGTGGGCATCCGTGTACATGCGCAGCTGCGCGGACGGCGACGGCTGCCCGGTGACCTCGTCGACGAAGTCATAGGTCAGCTCGAGCTCCAGCGTATACGGATGCTTTTCCTGCACGTCCAGCCGCACCTTCAGCCCATCGTCGACATCGGAAATGTAACGGCCGGGCGTCAGCCGCTGTGGCGCGAACAGACGCGCCAGACGGTGGTAGTTCTCCGCATACAGACCCATCAGGAACTCGAAGCGTCCCGGGATCAGCGGCGTTGGGCGGTCGATGACGGCGGTCATAACGTGGGCGGGTCTCCGTAAACCGTGGCTCGGTCAATACATGTGTCGCTCGATCCCCAGGTATTCGAAGATCTTGCTCGAGATTTCCTCGATCGAGGTGTGCGTCGTGTTGAGGACCGGGATGTTCTCCCGCCGCATCACCTTATCGGCCTGCTCCAGTTCCCAGCGGCATTGTTTCAACGTGGCGTAGCGGCTGCCGGGGCGGCGTTGCTCGCGGATCTGCGCCAGGCGGACCGGGTCGATGGTGAGCCCGAACAGCCGGCTGCGATAGGGGCGGAGGCGCGTCGGCAGTTCCAGCTTGTCGAGATCGTCGTCCGTGAGCGGATAATTGGCGGCACAGACGCCGTAATGCAAGGCCATGTAGAGGCAGGTCGGCGTCTTGCCGGACCGCGACACGCCCACCAGCACGACATCGGACTGGTTGTAGTCCACGTCCAGACCATCGTCGTGAGCCAGGGCGTAGTTGGTCGCCTCGATGCGAGCCTCGTAACGCTCGAAATCGACCAGACCATGGGAGCGATTCACCGCACCCGACTGCTTGGCCCCCAGTTCCGCCTCGAGCGGCTCGATGAAAGGCGCGAACACGTCAAGCATCAGCGCGCCGCTACCCGCCACGATGTCGCACAGTGCCCTCGAGGTCATCGTATTGACGACGATGGGACGGTGTCCGTCCTGGGCGTACTTGGTCTTGATCCGCAGCGAAGCGGCCTCGGCTTTCTGCGCGTTGTCGATGAACGGCAGCCGGTGGGTATCGAACTGCACCCCGTCGAACTGGGCGAGCATGCTGTTGCCGATGGTCTCGGCCGTAATGCCGGTGGAGTCGGAAATGAAGAAGACGGTACGCCGCATCGAACGGTTTCCTTGGGTTGGTTCCGTGGCCGCCACCTTAAGACCAATACGTCTTCATAACCATCCACCCCGCATTATCACGGGCGATTTGTGCATCGCCGCTTGTCAGCCAGACCATACCACCGCGACAATGCGCCGATTTTTCCAGCGCGGCCCGCCGCCCAACCGATGTGAGGAACTTCCTTTGAGCGACCTGGTACTTTGGCTCGACGCGCTACGCATGACCGACCTCGGCAAGGTGGGTGGCAAGAACGCCTCCCTCGGCGAGATGATCGGCAACCTGGCGAAACTGGGTGTCTCCGTGCCGGGTGGCTTCGCCACCACGGCCGACGCCTTCCAGACCTACCTCGAAAAGAGCGGCGTCGCGAAGCGGATCCAGGAGCGCCTGGCCACGCTCGACGTGGACGATGTGGATGAACTGACCCGCGGCGGCAAGGAAATCCGTGGCTGGATCGTCGACACCGCCCTGCCCGCCGACCTCGAGCAGGCCATCCGCGACGCTTACATCAAGCTCTGCAAGGATGCGGGTGCCGACGACATCGCCGTGGCCGTGCGTTCCTCCGCCACGGCCGAGGATCTCCCCGACGCCTCGTTCGCCGGCCAGCAGGAAACCTTCCTCAACGTGGTCGGCATCGACGACGTACTGCATAAGGTCAAGGAAGTCTTCGCCTCCCTGTACAACGACCGGGCCATCGCCTATCGCGTGCATCAGGGCTTCAAGCACGAGGACGTCTTCCTGTCCGCCGGCGTGCAGCTGATGATCCGCTCGGACGTCGGTGCGTCAGGCGTACTGTTCACGCTCGACACCGAATCCGGCTTCCGTGACGTCGTCTTCGTCACCGGCTCGTACGGTCTGGGCGAGATGGTGGTCCAGGGTGCGGTGAACCCGGATGAGTTCTACGTTTTCAAGCCCACGCTCAAGGAAGGCAAGCCTGCCGTCCTGCGCCGCAGCCTGGGCGCCAAGCAGCAGCGCATGGTTTATTCCGATAAGCCCGGCGAGCGCGTGCGCATCGAAGAAACCCCGGCCGAGCTGCGTCATCGGTTCTGCCTTGACGATGCCGACGTCGAGGAGCTCTCGCGCCAGGCCCTCGTCATCGAAAAGCACTACGGCCGCCCGATGGACATCGAGTGGGCGAAGGACGGCAACACCGGCAAGCTTTACGTCGTGCAGGCCCGCCCCGAGACCGTGAAGTCGCGCTCGCACGCGACCACGCTCGAGCGTTTCCAGCTCAACGAGAAGAGCAAGGTCCTGACCGAAGGCCGCGCCATCGGTCAGAAGATCGGTTCGGGCAAGGCTCGCGTCATCCGGTCGCTGGCCGACATGAACAAGGTGCAGCCCGGTGACGTGCTGGTGGCCGACATGACCGACCCCGACTGGGAGCCGGTGATGAAGCGTGCCGCCGCCATCGTCACCAACCGCGGCGGTCGTACCTGCCATGCGGCGATCATCGCCCGCGAGCTGGGCGTGCCCGCGGTGGTCGGTTGCGGCAATGCGCTGGAGTCGATCCCGGACGGTGCCGAAGTCACCGTCTCCTGCGCCGAAGGCGATACCGGCACGATCTACGAAGGCCTGCTGAAGTTCGACCGCATCACCGCCGACCTCGGTGCGATGCCGGAAGCACCGCTCAAGATCATGATGAACGTGGCCAACCCCGAGCGCGCCTTCGACTTCGGCATGCTGCCGAACGCGGGTATCGGTCTGGCCCGCCTCGAAATGATCATCGCCAGCCACATCGGCGTGCATCCCAGGGCGCTGCTGGAGTACGGGAAGCAGGATGCCGAGACCAGAGCCCGGATCGACGCGCGCATCGCCGGCTACAAGGATCCGGTCTCCTTCTATGTCGACCGCCTCGCCGAAGGTATCTCGACCATCGCCGCCTCGGTCTACCCGAAGCCGGTGATCGTGCGCCTGTCCGACTTCAAGTCGAACGAGTACGCGGGTCTGCTCGGCGGTACGCGCTACGAGCCGCACGAAGAAAACCCGATGATCGGCTATCGCGGCGCCAGCCGCTATGTTTCGCCGGACTTCGCCGAATCGTTCGCGCTGGAGTGCAAGGCCGCCAAGTACGTGCGCGAGGTCATGGGCCTGACCAACGTCTGGGTCATGATTCCGTTCGTCCGCACGCTGGACGAAGGCCGCAAGGTCATCGAGGTACTGCGCAAGAACGGCCTGGTCCAGGGCGAGCACGACCTGAAGGTCATCATGATGTGCGAGGTCCCTTCCAACGCCCTGCTGGCGGACGAGTTCCTCGACATCTTCGACGGCTTCTCGATCGGCTCGAACGACCTCACCCAGCTGACCCTCGGCCTCGACCGCGACTCAAGCATTGTCGCCAACCTGTTCGACGAGCGCGACCCGGCGGTGAAGAAGCTGCTGGCCATGGCGATCAAGACCGCGAAGGCCAAGGGCAAGTACATCGGCATCTGCGGCCAGGGCCCGTCGGATCATCCGGACCTTGCCGAGTGGCTGATGGAACAGGGCATCGAGTCGGTGTCGCTGAATCCGGATACCGTGGTCGATACGTGGCTACGTCTGGCCAGGAAGAAGGCCGGCTGATGGATCGGCTCTTTCCTTAGTCCGGAAAGAGCATCGCCAGCAGGCTTGGCTCCCACCGGGCGATCACACCCCGGTGGGAGCCGTACCTGTTGACGATTACAGGTGCACCGTCACGCCCGCCACCCGATACCGCTCCACCACTGCCGGATCCGTATCCGCCGCCACCACCAGATGCGAGACGCCGCTGATCGGCGCCGTGTGATGTGTCGCCGAGGCCACCAGCTTGTCCGGGGTGGCGATCGCCACCGTCTCACCACTCGCCTCGATGATCGCCTGCTTGAAGACGGTTTCTTCCTCGTCGTACGTCCATAAGCCGCGTTGCGGATCGATGGCGCAGACGCCCGGGAAACACAGATCGGCGCGAATGTCCTGCGCCTGTCGCACCGTACGTGAGCCGATCGCGCCACCGATGGCCGGATCGAGTTTGCCGCCGAGCAGGATCACGTCGAAACCGGGTCGTCCCAGCACCGCGAGGGCGACGTCGGGGGCGTTGGTCACCACGGTCAGGTCATGGTGCTCCGGCAACATCCTCGCCAGAACCGTGTTGGTCGAGCCGGCGTCGATGAAAAGAATCTGGCCGCTACCGACCAGACCGATCGCGGTACGTGCAAGCGCCCGCTTCAGTTCCGTACGCTCCGCATGGCGCTCGCCCAGCGGCGGAATGCTCACCGCCAGTAACGCGCCACCGTAAACGCGCCGACACAGACCCTGCCCCGCCAGATCGCGCAGATCACGCCGGATGGAGTCTTCCGACACCCGGAATTCCTGCGCGAGTTCCGCCGCCACGACTTTCCCGTCGCGTCGCAGACGCTCGAGGATCAGCTGCTGACGCTCGCGAGGCAGCGTAATGTCGACCGACGCATTCATGCCGACAGGAAACCCAGGGCAATCAGTTCGTCGCGCAACTGACGCGGCGTGTGGAAATGGATGCCATGGATGCCCAGGGCGTCGGCGGCGTCGACATTGGCCTTGTTGTCATCGATGAAGACGGCCGTCGCCGGATCGATGTCATATCGCTCGAGCAGTGTCTGGTAAAGCCTGGGGTCGGGCTTGATCATGCCCTCTTCGCCCGACACGACGATGCCGTCGAACAGGGCCAGGAAATCGAAGCGTTCCCGCGCGAACGGAAAGGTCTCGTGCGACCAGTTGGTCAGGCCATACAGCGGATGACCCGCCTCTTTCAGCTCGCGGAGGATGTGCAGACTGTCGTCGATGGCACCGCCCAGGGTTTCTTCCCAGCGGTGCTGATAGGCGGCGATCAGTTCGGCCTTGGTGGGATGCTCATCGGTAAGAAGGCGAACCGCCTCATCCCATGAACGACCCGCGTCCTGTCGCAGGTTCCATTCCGGCGTGGTGACTTCGGCAAGGAAGGTTTCCATCGCCTGTTCATCGTCACCGAACAGCTTGCGATAGAGGTAACGCGGGTTCCAGTCGATCAGGACACCGCCGAAATCGAAGATCACGACATCGCGTTTCTTATGCATGGAAAACTCCGTTCAACGGCGCACGATGGAGGCGCAAAGGGAAACCACGACGAGCAGACTGGCGACCCCCGCCAGGGCGATCGAAAGGCTGCTGGCGTGGGCGACGAAACCGATGACCGCGGGCCCGGCCAGCATCCCCGCATACCCCAGCGAGGTGACCGTGGCGATGGCGATACCCGGCGAGGTGTTCTTCTGCCGCCCCGCCGCGCTGAACAGGACGGGCACGATGTTCGACGCGCCGATACCGACCAGGACGAAACCCAGCAAGGCGACGGGGCCCCAGGGCAACAGCGTGGCAAGGAAGAAGCCGGCCGCGGCGATCAGGCTGCCCATCCGCACGATGGTGGTCGCTCCCAGCGAGGCCGTGATGCGATCGCCCAGCAGGCGCCCGATCGCCATGGCGACGGAGAACGCCGCGTAACCCAGGCCAGCCACGGAAGGATCGAAACCACGCGAGAAGCGCAGGAATACCGCACTCCAGTCGAGCATCGCGCCTTCCGCAAGGAAGACGACCATGCACAGGAAGCCAAGCAGGAAGACGGCGCCACTCGGCATACGGAAGCCCGCATGCACGTCGCCCGAGCCATCGTCGTGCCGGACAAGGAAGTGTCGCCACTGGGTACCCACGATGAGCAGCATCAGCACGGAGACCGCGATGGCACTGCCGGTCAATGGCGCACCGAACCGAAGCAAGGCCGCCATACCGGCGGAGCCGGCCAGACCTCCGACGCTGAAAAGCCCGTGGAAGCCCGACATCATCGGCCTGCCCTGCTGCTTCTCGACGTCGACCGCATGCGCATTCATGGCGACGTCGACCACACCGAGGGATGCACCGAAAAACAGGAGCGCCGCGCCAAGCCACCAGACATTCGGCGCGAGGGTCAGCAAGGGCAAGGCGAGGCAGACGAGAAGTCCGCTCACGCCGATCACATCGCGGTGGCCGAAGCGATGGCTGAAGAAACCGGCCAGTGGCATCGCCGCTGTCGCTCCGCACCCCATGCACAAGAGAACGAGGCCCAGCGTGGCATCGTCCAGACCCAGACGAGCCTTGGCGTAGGGCACCATCGGTGCCCAGCTGGCCATGCCGATGCCGGATAACAGGAAGATCAATCGGGTAGCGCGTACAGGCTTCATGCAAATTCCGGGGACGAGGAATGCGCATCAATGTATTCAATCATGCATAAACGTGCAATAGAGCGCACCCCTCTTGCACCGGTTGCCTGACCTATGTACAAATGTACACATGTCGACACCTACCCTCACAGAGCGTCAGCAAAAGACCCTCGCATTTCTGCAGGAATACCTGCAGACGCAAGGCCTGCCGCCCACGCTGCGCGAAATCGCCGATGCCCTGGGCTTCCCCAGCCACAGCTCCGCACAGGCCTGCGTCGAGTCGCTGGTCCGCAAGGGCGTGCTGGAACGTTCCCCGCAGCATCGTGGCCTGCGCCTTTCGGCCGGCAACGCCGCCATCATGCGTACCGCCGCCGGTAACGACCTCCCGCTGATCGGTCGCGTGGCCGCCGGCTCGCCCATCCTGGCCGAGGAAAACATCGAATCGCAGCTCGAGGTCGATCCTTCCCTGTTTCGTCCGCGCGCCGATTACCTGCTGCGCGTGGTGGGTCTGAGCATGCGCGACGCCGGCATCCTCGACGGCGACCTGCTCGCCGTCCACAAGACCGCCACCGCCACCGATGGCCAGATCGTGGTCGCCCGGCTGGACGACGAAGTCACCGTCAAACGCCTCAGGCACGAGCGCGGCCGTCTTCTGCTGCTGCCCGAAAACCCCGACTTCAGCCCGATCGAAGTCGACCCCCGTCGCCATGCGTTCGCCATCGAAGGGCGTTACGTCGGCATCATCCGCAGGACCTGACCATGAACGCCATTGCCACTCCGACCCTCGCCCAGGTGCTCGACCATCCCGGTATCTGGCGCCGTTCCGCTGACCGTCAGCCGCGCGTACGTGCGCTGTCCACCGGCTGGACCTCCCTGGACCAGAAACTGCCCGGCGGGGGCTGGCCGCAAGGCGCGCTGAGCGAAATCCTGTTCGAACACGATGGGCTGGGCGAGCTCGATCTGGTGATGCCCGCGCTTGCCGCACTCACCCAGGAACACCGTCGCGTGATCTTCGTCGCACCGCCCTACCTGCCTTATGCGCCCGCGCTGGCGGCGGCCGGTGTCGACCTGCGCTTCCTGCACGAAATCCATGCGGGCAGCACCGAGGCCGCATGGAGCATGGAGCAGTGCCTGCGTTCCGGTTGCTGCGGCGCCGTGGTCGGCTGGTTGCCCGACATCGATTACCGCAGTCTGCGTCGCCTGCAGCTGGCCGCCGAAAGCGGCGACGCCTGCGCCATGATCTTCCGTCCGGCCGGGCACGCCGAGCAGAACAGCCCGGCGGCACTACGCCTCAAGGTCAGCAACAGCGACGAGGCCACTTATGTGGATGTCCTCAAGTCGCGAGGGCTGCTGACCACCACCGCTCCGCTGCTGCGCATGCGAGCCTGATGGAAACCGTCATGACGCCGCGTCCCGCTCGCCGTCATGACGGACGCTCCGTCGTCGCTTCTTATACGCAGCCATGCTTTGGGCCTGTCTCCGTTTTCCCGGTCTGGCGTTCTCCGCCGCCTTTGCCGCGACACCGGAGGCAGGCCCCTCCGCCTTGCTCGATACCCGTGCGCGCCAGCGCCTGATCGCCGCCGCCAATCCGGAGGCCAGCACATTCGGTGTGCGCCGTGGGCAGAGCCTCGCCGCCGCACGCGCGCTTTGCCCCGCCCTGGAAGTGCGCCCTCGCGACCGTGAGGCCGAGGCGCGCCTGCTCGCCGAACTCGCCGCGTGGTGCTACCAGTTCAGTGGTCATGTCAGCCTGGTCCCGCCAGGCGCCATCCTCATGGAACTGGGTGCCAGTCTGCGTCTGTTCGACGGCTGGCCCGTGCTGGCGGAACGACTGTGCCATGGCCTTAGCGAGCAAGGTCATGCACACACCATGGCCGCCACTCCCTTCCCGGCCGCCTCATGGGTGTTCGCCGCTCATGCGGACGGCATGGTGCTGCCCGAGCGCGAAGGCGTCATACGCATGTTGGGCGCCTTGTCGCTCGATCGGGCGGGCTTGCCGGCAACCACGGTGAAATCGCTGCACGCGATGGGCTTTCGTCGTCTCGACGAGGTCTTTCGCCTCCCTCGCCCGGAACTCACCCGGCGCATCGGCCGCGATGGCGTGAACTGGCTCGATCGCATCCGCGGGCAAGCCACCCACCCCCTGGCCGCCTGGCAGCCACCCGCCAACTTCCAGCAGAGGATCGAGTTCGACAGCGAACTGGATGGCAGTCAGCCCCTGCTCTTTCCATTGCAGCGCCTCACCCGTGCGCTGGCCAATCTGCTCGCGGCACGGGATGGCGGCGTACAGCGTTTCACCCTGACGCTCGAGCATGCACGCGGTGCCACGACACGCGTCGTCGTCGCCATGGCCGCGCCGCAACGCGACGCGGAGCGCCTGTTCGAACTGGCCCGCACGCGTCTCGAGCGCACCGTGTTACCCGCACCGGCTCGCGCCATCGAACTGGATGCCGAAGAACTGCCGGTATTCCGTCCACCGGTACGCGACCTGTTCGAACCGGTCCGCGGCGATGGTCTCGACTGGCCCACCCTCGACGAACGTTTGCGGGCGCGACTGGGCGACGCCGCGCTTCGGCAGATCGCGCTCGTGGCCGACCATCGGCCCGAACGCGCCATGCGTTACGGCACACCGGACAGCACGGTTCCACTGCCACGCCGACGTCGTCCCTTATGGCTCCTGCCGCGACCCCTGCCGATGCGTCCCGAGCCCACCGCCGTACTGGCCGGCCCCGAACGGATCGAAAGCGGCTGGTGGGACGGCGAAGACACGCGACGCGATTACTACATCGTGCGCACCGCAAACGGACAGCAAGCCTGGGCTTACCTGCCGCCCGGCACACTCGACGGCTGGATGCTGCACGGCTGGTTCGCGTAGGTCCCGACGTGCTGCCTCTCGTACTTCCACTGCCCGCCAATGATGGGGATGTCGACGTCCCGGCGTATGCGGAGCTGCATGCGCTGAGCGATTTCAGTTTCCAGCGCGGCGCATCGAGCGCACGCGAGCTGTTCGAGCGGGCCAGGGAGATCGGCTACACCGCACTGGCGATCACCGACGAATGCTCGCTCTCAGGCATCGTTCGAGGTCTCGAGGCCTCACTCGAAGTCGATTTGCCGATGATCGTCGGCAGCGAATTTCGACTCGCCGACGGCACCGTCATCGTTCTTCTCGTCGAAAACCAGAACGGCTACACCGAGCTGTGCCGGCTGATCACACTGGGACGGCGACGTGCAACCAAGGGCCATTACGAACTGCATCGTGCCGATCTGGAGAATCTCGCCGACGGACTGTGCCTGCTCTGGGCGCCCGGCCCGCTGGCGGCGACCGGCATGGCGACACACGAGAGCCGGGCGGCATGGGTGGCAACGCACTTCAAAAGCCGCGCGTGGCTGGCGGTCGAACTGCACCGGTCCCAGCACGACGAGGCCGAACTGGCCGCGTTGCGCGACCTTGCCGCGCGCCACGCCCTGCGCTGCGTCGCGGCGGGCGATGTACACATGCACCTGCGTCGCCGGCGCGCCCTGCAGGACGTCATGACAGCGATCCGTCTCAACCGCACGGTGGCCGAGGCGGGCCACGATCTGTTTCCCAACGGAGAACGCCATCTGCGCCGGCGCGAGACGCTCGACCGCATCTACCCGCGCGACATGCTGGACGAGACCGCCGTCGTCGCCGCACGCTGCATCGGTTTCGACATTCGCAAGATCAACTATGTCTACCCCCGGGAACTGGTTCCCGAAGGCAAGGACCCCGCCGCCTGGCTGCGCCAGCTCACCTATGAAGGCGCGGCGTTGCGCTGGCCCGATGGCGTCGCATCCGTGCTGGTCGAGCGCATCGAGAAGGAACTGGACCTCATCGCCCGACAGCGCTACGAGGCCTTCTTCCTGACCGTGCAGGACATCGTGCGCTTTGCGCGTTCACGCGGGATCCTCTGTCAGGGGCGCGGTTCGGCGGCGAACTCGGTGGTCTGTTTCTGCCTGCACATCACCGAAGTGAATCCCGACCAGATCACCACCCTGTTCGAACGATTCATCTCCCTGGAACGCGACGAGCCGCCGGACATCGACGTCGATTTCGAACACGATCGTCGCGAAGAAGTCCTGCAGTACGTGTTCGACAAGTACAGCCGGGAGCGCGCCGCCCTCGCCGCCACGGTGATCAGCTACCGGCCCAAGAGCGCCGCACGCGATGTGGGTCGTGCGCTCGGTCTTTCGGAAGACCAGCTCGACCAGCTCAGTCATGCGTATTCCCATGCGCATGGCGAGGTCTCCATCATCCAGCGCCTGCAGGAGCGCGGCTTCGACATCGCCAGTCGTACCATCCGTCAGCTGGTGGTACTGGTGCAGGAACTCAGCGGCATGCCACGTCACCTGTCGCAGCACGTCGGCGGTTTCGTTATCTCCGATACGCCGTTGCATTACCTCGTGCCTGTCGAGAACGCGGCGATGGATAACCGCACCATCATCCAGTGGGACAAGGACGACCTGGAGACGATGAAACTGCTCAAGGTGGATTGTCTGGCACTGGGCATGCTCACCTGCATGCGCAAGGCGATCGACATGCTGCGTACGCATCGCGGTATCGACTACCGGCGCCTGGCCGACATCCCCATGGACGACGGTCCGACCTACGCGATGATTCAGCGGGCCGATACCGTCGGCGTGTTCCAGATCGAATCGCGCGCACAGATGTCGATGCTGCCGCGTCTGAAGCCGGCCTGCTATTACGATCTGGTGATCCAGGTGGCGATCGTTCGCCCGGGTCCGATCCAGGGTGGCATGGTGCATCCGTACCTGCAGCGGCGACAGCTGCCGCCCGGGGAGATCCACTACGAACACGGCGTACGGCCGGTGCTGGAGCGTACGCTGGGCGTACCGATTTTTCAGGAACAGGTGATGGCGATCCTGCAGGTGGTGGCGGATTTCTCGCCCGGCGAATCCGACGACCTGCGCCGTTCGATGGCCGCCTGGAAACGACGCGGGGGGCTGCAGAAATTCGAGCCGAAGATCCGCCGCAACATGGCGAAGAACAACTACACCCCGGAGTTCACCCAGCAGATCATCGACCAGATCCAGGGCTTCGGCAGCTATGGCTTTCCCGAATCGCACGCGGCCGGCTTCGCTCTGATCGCTTACGCCTCGTCCTACCTGAAATGTCACCATCCGGAGATCTTCTGCTGCGCCCTGCTCAACAGCCAGCCGATGGGGTTCTACGCGCCAGCGCAACTCGTCGCGGACCTGCGCCGCCACGGGTTTGAAGTAAGGCCGCCCGATGTGACCACCAGCCACTGGGACTGCACGCTCGAACCATGGAAGGACGATCGCTTCGCCCTGCGCCTGGGCCTGCGCCAGATCGCCGGCCTGTCGGCCGATCTGGGCGCGCGCATCGTCAGTGCACGGGAAGCCTCGCCACTGCGCGATCTCGCCGATCTGGCCCGCCGCGCGGGTCTCAACCGTTTCGAACGCGAACGCCTCGCCGATGCCGGCGCACTCCGTGTGCTCAGTGGTCACAGACACCGCGCCCGCTGGGAAAGCTCAGGCATCGAACGGACATTGCCCTTGCTGGATACGGTTGCCGAGGAACACGCCACGCTGCGCCCTCCGACGACTGCCGAAAATGTTTTCGCCGATTACGCCACGGTCGGCCTTTCACTCACCGCTCATCCGCTGGGGCTGATTCGCAAGAACTTGCAGGCGCGTCGGGTCCGGCGGGCGCGCGACCTCGAAGGCGAACGCAACGGCATCTGGCTGCGACACGCCGGTCTCGTCACCGTGCGTCAGCGCCCCCAGACGGCCAGTGGCATCACCTTCGTCACGCTCGAGGACGAGACCGGACAGGTGAATGTGATCGTGCGGCCCAGGGTGGCGGAAGCCTGCCGTCAGGCTTTGCTGGACGCGGTATTGCTGGCGGTCGACGGCCAGTGGCAGTCGATCGGGGGCGTGCGCCATCTCGTTGCCAGCCGCCTGCATGACTTCAGCGACCTGCTTCCGCAACTGGGATCCGTCTCCCGCGATTTTCACTGACACCCCCCTCACGCCCCACGACCCTTGCCGTCACTTAATAGACGCTAATTTTCGGCTGAACGGTTCCCCGAGAAATTGCTGCTTTGCAGGAGCAACGTTCAGTGAAAACGCGATAGCGTTTGCTAAACCCGTCAGGTCCGGTCTACCGGTGAGCGATGCGCATGCGCCGCGCTTCGCAATGTTTCCCCAAGGCGCCATAAGTTCCAGGAGATTTCGTCATGCGCAACACGAAACTGATCGTCGCGATGCTGGCTGGCTGTATGGCTTTCGGCGGTACCGCCATGGCTCAGGACGCTGCTTCGAAGCCCGCGCCCACGCCGGCCTCCACCGCCGGGTCGCAGACGCATACCAGCAACGATTCCATGAAAATGGACAGCAACAGCTCGATGAGCGGCGACTCCAAGGCTGCCGATTCCAGTGGTGCGATGAAGTCGACCCACAAGAAGCACAAGAAGGCCGCCACCACGACCGGCACCGAGCCGGCCAAGTCGTCCAGCTCGGGCATGTAATTCCCTTTCCGGAACGCAAAAAACCGGGGCCTCACGGCCCCGGTTTTTTTTATGCATGCGACAAAAACGTCAGTCGATTTCGGGCAGGACGCTGATCTCGTCGCTGCCGATCGTCACGACCTGCCCGGCACGCACCTTGTAGGTCTTGCGCATCTCCGTCACCCCGTCCACGGCAACCAGACCGTCGGCGACCCGATGCTTGCCCTCGCCACCGCTGGCGACGATGCCGGTGAGCTTGAGTAGCAGGTTGAGTTCGACATAGTCGCCTTCGAGGCGGAATTCATGGAACGGCATGACGGTGGCTTCGCTTCAGTATCGGTGCGCCATTAGAACACTCCCGGCCACCCGGGAACGAAATCGCCGATCTCCCGGGTCAATCGCGCGGCACGACCCGGTCGAGGAAACGGCGGATCTCCGCCCCGATCTCCGCGCCATGCGTCTCCAGCGCGAAGTGGCCCGTGTCGTAGAACCTGACCTCGGCCCGGGGCAGATCGCGCTTGAACGCCTCCGCCCCCGGCCGCAGGAAGAAGGGGTCGTTCTTTCCCCACACAGCGAGCAGCGGCGGCTGGTATTTCCGGAAATAGGCCTGAAACGACGGATACTTCGCGACGTTGTTCCTGTAGTCCAGGAACAGGTCGAGCTGGATATCCGCATTGCCCTTGCGGGACACCTGCGAGAAATCCAGCGCATAGGTTTCCGGCGCGATCAGCGTCGGATCGGCGACGCCATGGGTGTACTGCCACTTGATGGCATCCAGCGTCAGGAACTCGCGCAAGGCCTGTCGGTGAGCGTCCGTCGGCTCCTTCCAATAGGTCTGGATCGGATTCCAGCCGGTGCTCAGGCCCTCTTCGTAGGCATTGCCGTTCTGCGTAACGATCGCCGTGATTCGCTCGGGATGAGCGGCCGCGAGGCGCCAGCCCACCGGTGCGCCGTAGTCGAAGACCTCGATGGCATAGCGCTTCAGGCCCAGCGTCTGGGTGAAAGCATCCACGGTGGTGGCGAGACGATCGAACGTATACGTGTACCGCGCACCGTCAGGCACCTCGGTCAGCCCGAAGCCCGGCAGATCGGGCGCGACCACATGGTACCGATCGGCGAGGAGCGGGATCAGATTCCGGTACATGAATGACGAGGTGGGAAAGCCGTGCAGCAGCAGGACCGTGGGAGCCCTCGGGTCGCCGGCTTCGCGGTAGAACACCCTGACGCCGTCCGCCTCGGCGAAACGGTAGTGAACGGTGGTGTCGACCGTCGACGGAGACGGCGCCGCGGTCGCCCCGCCGACGGCGGCGACGGCGGCGACGGACAGGATGCTGCTGGCTAGCAGGGTTCTGAAATGCATGAGAATTCTCCGGGCAGGCGGTCGTGAGGCGAGGATGTAACTTGTTAGTTGATTTTTTGAAGGTTACTCAGATATGAGTAACTGGTCAATAGCTACTTTGCAAGTTACAATGCACACCACGCCACGCGGACTCATTCATGAAGACCCCGACCGACCACAACTCGCCCGCGCCTCACTTTGTCGGCGACGACCTGGCACTGGATTTCATCAACAGCAGCTATGGCGTCGGAGAAGCGCGGCACGACCATTTTCAAACCGTGCAGGGTTTGTACGACTGGCTCTCCGCCGCCGGATTGCCGCCAGCACCCCTTACAGGGGAAGAGGCGGATACGCTGCTGGCGTCCGCCCGCGTCCTTCGTGACAACGCCCGCGATCTGGTCGCTCTGCGCAAACGCGGAGAGCATGGCAATGCCGAGCCGCTGAACGCGGTTCTCGCGCAGAGCAGTGCCTATCGTCAGCTCGACTGGTCGACCGGCGAAGCGCCCGCGCTTATCGATCGCCAGCGCGCGGACGGCCCCGTGGCCGCCCTGTTGCCCGTTGCCGAGGCGATCGCGTCCCTCCTGGTGAAGGCCGATTTCAACCTGGTCCGCCAGTGCGAGAGCGACGATTGCACGCTGTGGTTTCACGACCGCACGAAGTCACACCACCGCCGCTGGTGCAGTCAGGCAATGTGCGGCAATCGGATGAAAGTCGCCGCTTTCCGCGCCCGCAAACGCGGCTGAGCCCCGTCTCGCGACGGGGCTCAGAGCGAAAACTCAGAGCGACGTGCGTCCGCCGATCGGCAGCAGCATGAAGTCGTCCGCGGACAGGCCCGACTGCGTCAGCGCCTCGCCGAGCAATCGCGGCGGCTCGTCCAGCGGATCGTCCGCCAGTTCGAAAACGCCCCAGTGAATGGCGATGGAGCGCCGCACCCCGATCTCCCGATGCAACTGCACGGCCTGGGCCGGATCCACGTGCTGGCCATGCATGAACCAGCGCGGTGCGTAGGCTCCGATGGGAATGGCCGCCAGATCGATCGGCCCGGCGCGACGGCCGATCTCGGCCAGCTTGTCCGAGTAGCCCGTGTCGCCGGCGAACCAGAAACGAAAGCCCTCATGAGCCATCACCCAGCCACCCCAAAGTGAGCGGTTGCGATCCCACAAGGTTCTTGCGCTCCAGTGCCGCGCGGGGACGAAGGTAAACGTTGCGCCACGCACGTCGGTGGTCGCCCACCAGTCCAGTTCCCGTACGTTGCCGATACGCTGACGATCGAACCAGCGCTTGAGGCCGAGCGGCACCAGGAAGACGGCATCGGGAAAGCGCCGCGAGAGCGCGTGCACGGTCGCCTTGTCGAGATGGTCGTAGTGATTGTGAGAGATCACCACCACATCGATCGCCGGCAGCGATGCGACATCCACCGGTGCCACGGTGCGGCGCGCTGGCCCGAGAAACGACAGCGGCGAAGCGCGGCGGCTGAGCACCGGATCGGTCAGGACCGTAAGCCCCGCCTTGCGCACGAGGACCGTGGCATGCCCCAGCCACCAGGCCGCATCGGCGTCACCTGACACATCCGCACCCTGCCACCAGCGGCGTGAGAACGACTCGTAACCGCCCTCGGGCGGCTTGGGCAGGCCTTGCTCCTTGCGTTCCCTTCGCCAGCGCCTGAGGCCATCCGGTGGACGCGTTTCCGGTTCGAGGTTACGGAATCCCTCCGCGGTGTGATGAGGCTTCGAGGGATCGTGAAACGGATTGGTCCATGCCATGCGTGGCGTGCTCGGAAACGGGTCGCAGAAAGACCTGCGGCCCGTTTCGCCTCGTTCAAGGCCTAGTCCACCTCGACGCGCCGGACCTGGGCGAGCCAGTCCTCGAGGTTGTAGTAGTTGCTCACGCGGGTGATCCGGCCGTTCGCGACATCGAAGAAGGCACCACCCGGCAGAACGTAAGACTGGCCCTGAGCAAAGGGCAACCCTTCGTCGGTCGCCTTGTACTCACCGTGGACGATGTACTCGGCGGCCGCACGCGTACCCTCCGCGTTCGCCATCACGACGATGTTCTTCAGCTGCTCGCTGTAGCTCACGTTCATGCGCTCCAGGAAAGCCGCGAAGCGGGCGCGGCCGGATTCCCGGCCGCCCTGATTGATATCGTGTGCCACATGCTCGTCGAGCAGATCGAGCATCGCGGTCCAGTCGGCACGATTGAAGGCGTCGTAATAGCGGCGGATCAGGTCGAGAGTTTCGTTCATCGGCTTTTTTCAGAAAAGAATGACGGAGCGGATGGCCTTGCCCTCATGCATGAGGTCGAAGGCACGGTTGATGTCTTCCAGCCCCATCGTATACGTGATCATCGGATCGATCTTGATCTCGCCACCCATGTAACGGTCCACATAGCCGGGCAACTGACTCCGCCCCTTCACGCCGCCGAACGCGGAACCACGCCACACACGGCCCGTCACCAGCTGGAAAGGCCGGGTTCGGATCTCCTGACCGGCACCGGCGACGCCGATGATGATCGACTCGCCCCAGCCCTTATGGCAGCACTCGAGCGCGGCGCGCATGACATCGACGCTGCCGATGCATTCGAACGAATAGTCCACGCCACCGTCGGTCAGGTCCACGATCACCTGCTGGATCGGCGTATCCGGGTAGTCGCGCGGATTGATGCAGTCGGTCGCGCCCAGCATCTTCGCCATCTCGAACTTGGAGGGGTTCGTATCGACCACGACGATCCGGCTGGCCTTCGCCATGACCGCGCCTTGCACCACCGAGAGACCGATGCCGCCCATGCCGAAGACCGCGACGGTCGAACCCGGCTCCACCCTGGCGGTGTTCAGCACCGCGCCGATGCCGGTGGTGATGCCGCAGCCGAGCAGGCAGACCTTGTCCAGCGGCGCGTCCTTGTTGATCTTCGCCAGCGAGATTTCTGGCAGGACCGTGTATTCGCTGAAGGTACTGGTGCCCATGTAGTGCAGCAGCTGCTTACCACCCAGCGAGAAACGTGAGGTGCCGTCCGGCATCAGCCCTTTGCCCTGCGTCACGCGAATCTTTTGGCAGAGGTTGGTCTTGCCCGACAGACAGAACTTGCACTCGCCACATTCCGGCGTGTACAGCGGGATCACGTGATCGCCGGGCTTCAGCGAGGTAACGCCCTCGCCGACCTCTTCCACGATGCCGCCACCTTCGTGCCCGAGAATCACCGGGAAGGCGCCTTCCGGGTCGTCGCCTGACAACGTGTAGGCATCCGTATGGCACACGCCCGTAGCGACGATGCGGACCAGTACCTCGCCCGCCTTCGGGCCCTGGACGTCGATTTCTTCGATGGACAGCGGCTTTCCTGCTTCCCAGGCAACGGCGGCACGAGACTTCATGGTCGGATCTTCCTCTTACAATGACGATGGACCCGGCGCCAGCGCCGGTGAATCGGGGATTTTAGTCATGCCGCGCCCGATCGATTAGCCATCCGGCACGTGAAGCATTTTTACCTGAGAGCAAAGATCGATGCGCGCATGGGATGGGATGGACGCCTTTGTCGAGGTCGTGCGGCTGGGCAGCTTCTCGGCTGCCGCCCGCAGCCTCGACCTCTCGACGGCTTTCATCAGCCGGGCGGTCAGCGCGCTGGAGCAGCGGCTGGGCACCCAGTTGCTGCACCGGACCACCCGCAAACTCCGCCTCACCGACGCCGGCCGTATTTACTACGAGCACGCCCGACACCTCCTCGAAGGCTTCGATGCCGCCGATCAGGCGATTGTCGACTTTCAGGACGGGTTGCGCGGCAACCTCCGGATCAGCCTGGCGACCACCTACGGCGAACGCTACGTTGCCCCGCTGGTCAATGAATTCCTTGCCGCACACCCGCAGCTGGGCGTGGACATGGATTTCTCGAACCGGACGGTCGACCTGATCGAGGAGGGCTACGACCTGACGGTACGCACCGGGTTGCTGCCTGACTCGAACCTGGTGGCGCGCCGTCTCGGTGAGCGTCGGCTCTTCGTGGTCGCCTCGCCCGCGTATCTCGCCAGCCATCCCGCACCGGCAACCCCTGATGATCTGACGAGTCATAACCTGCTGCTTGGGTCGGCGAGCCACTGGATCTTCGCCGAGCACGGACAGCCCCGACAGCGACCTGTGCGTGGCCGATATCGCGCCAGTTCCGGGCAGGCCCTGCTCGACGCTGTCCGTCGCGGACTTGGGATCGCGCAGCTGCCCGACTTCTACGTCGAGCAAGCCCTGACGGACGGCTCACTGGTGTCCGTGCTCGACAGTTGGCGCTATGACCATGGCTCCGTCTGGCTGGTTTATCCCCAGAGCCGCCACCTGTCGCCCAAGGTGCGCCAGCTCGCCGACTTCCTTGTTGAACGGCTGGCAACACCCCCGTGGCGTCAAACACCCGTTTGAGTTAAACTAGGGTTAACGGATACGGCTGAAACGGCGAACGAAAGCCGCAGGTAAGGGTTCGAAAGAGGTACTCGGTCGGCTCGACCGGAAAATCGTTTGAACCTTTTCCTTACAAGCGCTGTCCAACGATTCGATGCCTGAGACCCCTTGTAATGTCCCAGGGCGCCCATAGAAAGGGCGTGTACTAAACTCGTTAGTTCAGAAATTAAGCCGATATGGCGATGACGAAAGACTAACGAACCGATTGTTCACCAAACGAAACGGACCAGCGATATCAGCGGGTCCACACCGCGCCAAAGACCGGCGGCGCAGGTGCCCACGCTTTCGATATCCGGTCACTGACGACTGGGAGAAACGACTATGAACGAACTTCGCAACGATTACGGCATCACCACTTTCGAATACTCGACGGGCTTCCAGGCCGGCGACAGCAGCACCGGTCTCGACCTCTTCGGCGGTGAGATGGACGGCTACGACTGGCTCGGCGAAGTCGCCAGCCGTCTGAGCGGCGACTCGGTCTAAGGCGCCTGCGCCACCTGGCCGGTCGAGCATAAGCAGAAGGCCTGCCACGCGGCGGGCCTTCTTGCGTCAGGGCGTCTTACGCGCCCGTGTCCCCGCTGGTTTCTTCGGGCAGTCGCTTCAGGGAATTCGGATCGCCAACGCTTCTGGCGCCTCAGGCGGCGGGGCATCGCCCTCGGGGTCATCTGGATGGGCCGGCATTTCCTGCGGTCGATCCGCGCCGGGGTTGCCGCCGGGCATTTCCGGTCGAGGAGTCACCGGAGCCTCTTCAGGTATCACCGGCGAGCGACTAGGGGTTTCGGGAATGTAAGGGCTTTGCATCATGGCGTGTCCATCGGCGGCGTCGTCCAGCGAGACTGCCCCGCCCCGCGTGATCCGATCGTCATTCCCACGTCATGCACGTGGGAACGACGCTCGTTACACGGACGCCTGCCCAACGTTCCTGGACCTGTCCACGGAGCACGCGCATGACACTGAAAGCCCTCGGCCTGAACTGCACGCTCAGTGCCTCGCCCAAGCCATCATCAAGTCAGAAGCTGCTGGATCAGTTGCTCGACGGCCTGAAAAAGTACGACGTTGAGACCGAAAGCGTACGGGTCGTCGATCTGAACATCAAACCCGGTGTCAGTCACGATGAGGGCGAGGGTGATGAGTGGCCGGCGCTGCGCCAGCGCATCATGGCGGCGGATATTCTTGTCATCGCCACACCGATCTGGATGGGTCAGCCTTCGAGCGTCAGCAAACGCGTGCTCGAACGCATGGATGCAATCCTCGGCGATATCGGTGATGACGGACGGTATCCCACGTTCGGGAAGGTCGGTCTGGTCGGTGTCGTCGGTAACGAGGACGGCGCGCACCACGTGACCGCGGAGATCTACCAGGCGCTCGCCGATGTCGGCTTCACGATTCCCGCAGGCAGCTCGGCCTACTGGGTGGGCGAAGCGATGTCCGACACCAATTACATCGATCTGAAGAAGACCCCGGAAAAGGTGGCCAAAACGATCGCAACGCTGACGACCAACGCCGCGCATCTCGCCACGCTTCTCCAGGCGTCGAACTATCCTGCACCCTGAACACGGTGAATTCGACGAAACGCACGCTTCACAGGTCACTCATGGGGAGAGGGCGTAAACAGGTCACGCTGCGAATGACGCAGAGCCTGAAGAGGAACGCACCATGGATAAGAATCGCACCGAAGGCATGAAGCACGAGATCAAGGGCGCCGTGAAGGAAGGCGTCGGCAAGGTCACGGGCAATCACGCGAAAGAAGCCGCGGGCAACATCGAAAAGAATGCCGGCAAGGTCCAGAAAGAAGTAGGCAAGGCTGCGGACCAGGTACGCGACGAAAGCCGCAAGCACTGAGTGCTTTGCGTCGGGGGATCCGCTCAGGATCCCCCGCGCCTTTCAGCCGGCGTCAGCGCCGGTACTACCTGGCCGCACCACGCAGTCTCGTAGCCATCGGTTCAGATCTCGTAACTCGCCCGCCCGGTAGCCGACCCCTTCCGGACCGTGCACGGCCCGATTCCGGCGAGGCAAGCATGAGGGCGGTCGCCGCGCCTATCGTTATCCGCATGTGGCCTTAGCGCAGCGCATGCCCCCCCCCCAGCCAGAAAATCATCACGTCCAGCGGCATCAAACCGATGACCGTGAGAGACGGACGAACTCGCGCGCGGCGCGGCAAGAGCAAACCTCCGCGGGACGCGATGATGGGAGACCACTAGCAGGATGCTGTTGCCGCGCAGCATGTCAATGCCGGGGCTACGTGGGAGGATCGAGCGGAACATGCCGGCTTCCAAGGCGAAGCCGAGAGCATGCGGTCCTGCGGAAACGTCGAAAGTTCGGACAGGGTCAGGTCGGACAGCGGTAGCGCGCCGTTTGGGGCGCGCTACCGCATGGCGTCGATCAGGTGCAGCCGCGTACCAGAAAGATCAACAGCAGCACGGGGATCGGCACGCCCAGCAACCAAAGCAGAATGTAGCCGATGCCACCCTTCTGCTTCTCCGGAACCACACTCTTTTCCTCATCCATCGAACGTCCCTCCGCATTGTGTCAGGGCGCAAGCGTCTATCGGGGCGCGTGCAACGGGTGTGATTTCGTCGCCACCGCCGTTTTCGCAACGACACCGTCTTCGCACGTCGTGCATTATTCGTGACGGGTACCCGCCTCAAGGATTTACGATGAATCTGTTCCGTCCCACCCTGCTCGCTCTTGCTCTGGTCGCCGCGTGCCCTGCCGCCGGTGCGGCCACGGTGATCCGGGGCGCGCGCCTTCTCGACGGCACCGGCGGCCCCGCGCGGGAGGATGTCACGATGGTCATCGACGGCGACCGGATCACGATGCTGGGCGCCGGTCTCCGGGTGAAGATGCCGAAGGACACCACGGTCGTCGACTACACCGGCAAGACGATCATTCCGGGACTGATTTCCGACCACGGTCACATCGGCTCGGTCGACGGGACCCGCAGTGGTACGCCGGATCTGTACACGCGCGACAACGCCTTGCGCCAGCTGAGGCAATGGCGTGCCTACGGCGTCACCACGGTCACCTCGCTCGGGGTCAACAACCCCGACGTGTTCTACCCGCTGCGTGCCGACCTGCATGCGGGTAAGGCGGACGGCGCCGATCTCTTCGGCGCGGATCGCGGGATCGGCGTGCCCAACGGTGCGCCGCCGGCAAAGATGATGCAGGTCGGCCCGAATCAGCTCGACCGCCCCTCCACCCCCGACGAGGCACGCGCCGCCGTCGACGCCGCAGCGGAACGCGGCACCGACATCGTCAAGATCTGGGTGGACGATTTCAACGGCAGCCTGCCCGTCAAGATGAAACCGGAGATCTGGCACGCGGTCATCGATGAGGCGCACGCCAAACATCTGCGCGTCGCGGCGCACGTCTATTACCTCGACGATGCACGCCAGCTGGTGGATGCGGGCGTCGACATACTCGCTCACGGTGTACGCGACCGACCGGTGGACAGCGCCTTCGTCCAGGCGATGAAGCAGCACGGGACCTGGTATATCGCCACGCTCGATCTCAACGAGGCCGCTTATATCTATGCCCGTCATCCGGCGTGGATGGACCAGCCCTTCTTCACCCACGCGGTGCAGCCCGCCCTGGCCAGGCAGTTTGCCGATACCGCATGGCGCGATCGCGTGCAGAACGACGGCTCCACCAGGACCAACGAAGAAGCGCTGCAAACCAATCTGAAGAACCTGAAGACGCTTTACGACGCAGGTGTGAGGATCGGCTTCGGCACCGATGCCGGTGCGATGCCGCTGCGCATTCCCGGTTTTGCCGAGCACCGTGAGCTCGCCCTCATGGTCGATGCGGGCCTCACGCCGATGCAGGCGATTCAGATCGCAACCCAGCGTGCCGCCGAACTGCTGGGTCTTGACGACCGCGGCGTCCTGGCCAGGGGCAAGCGGGCCGACTTCATCGTTCTCGACGCCGATCCGTCGGGCGATATCGAAGCGACCACGAAAATATCGGCGGTATGGCAGCGCGGCCGTCAGGTCGGCGGTAAGGTCGACGCGTTTACGCCGTGATGCCCATCCCACCCGACGACGACCCGTTCGGCTTCCTCCCCGCCGATTCCGTTACGGCGGAAGAGATCCGTGCGTTCGACTGGGCGGCGACACCGCTGGGGCCTGTGGAAAGCTGGCCGGCCGCCTTGCGGGCGATGCTCGCGACGATGTTCGACATGCCGCAGCCGATGTTCATCTCGGCCGAGCCGGGCCAGCTCTTCTTTTTCAACGATCCGTATCGGCCCATGCTCGGTCGCCGCCTGACCGGCGCGATCGGGCGGCGCTTCGACGAACTCTGGTCCGATGTGTGGGATGACGTGCGGGTACACGTCGAACGCGCGCTGGAGGGCCACGGGTCGATGCATCGGGACATGCCGCTGAGAATGACCCGGCACGGCTTCGAGGAAGAAACGTGGTGGACCTTCTCGTACGCTCCGCTGCGCGATGAGCAGGGCACCGTGCGGGGTATGTATGCCGTCACCAACGAAACCAGCAGAGCCGTGCGCTCCGGACAGGCACTGCGCGAACTGAATGCGTCGCTGGAAGTGGAAGTCGATCAGCGCACGCGCGAGCGCGATCAGATCTGGGCGATCTCGCGCGACCTCTACCTCGTCATGGCCCGTGACGGCCTCTATCGCAACGTGAACCCGGCGTGGCAACACGAACTCGGCTACGAAGTCAGCGAACTGGTCGGGCTCGGTTTCGATGAGCTGGTTCACCCGGATGATCTGGACCGGGCGCGTGACGGGCTGACCCAGCTCTTCGACGGCGACATCGTGGAAGACCTCGAGCTGCGCATGCGCTCGCGCGACGGCGAGTACCGCTGGTTCGCCTGGACCTGCGTGCCGGACGGTGAACTGGCCTACGCCATGGGTCGCGATACGCAACGACGTCGCGACACCGACGACCAGCTACGCCATGCGCAGAAACTCGAGGCCATCGGTCGACTCACCGGCGGTATCGCGCATGATTTCAACAATATCCTAGGCGGCATCGGCGGCGCGATCGAGGTCCTTACCGATCGCCTCGAGAGCGGAAGAATGGACGGCGCGCGTCGCCTGCTCGACGCCGCGGGTGGTGCGGTCCAGCGAGCGGCCGGGCTGACGCACCGGCTGCTGGCGTATTCGCGGCAGCAGGCGCTCTCCTTGTCCGACGTCGACGCGAATGCCATCGTCGGCGAACTCGACGTGCTCCTGCGCCCGCTGCTGGGCGGAAGGGTGACGCTGGAACTCCGCCTGCAGGCGGACCTCTGGCGAACCTTGTCCGACGCCAGTCAGCTGGAAAGCGCCGTCCTCGATCTGGCGATCAACGCGCGCGACGCCATGCCCGACGGAGGCGTCCTGTCGATCGAGACGCGCAACGTGGCCGCACGCGACGCCGGTGGCAAAGTGGTCGAGCACGTGGTCGTCGCGGTGAGCGACACCGGCACAGGCATGTCGCGCAGCATCGCGGAGAAAGCTTTCGATCCCTTCTTTACGACCAAGGCCATCGGCCAGGGCACCGGTCTCGGCCTGTCCATGGTCCATGGCTTCGCACGACAGACCGGCGGCCGCGCGGTCATCGACTCGACCCCGGGCAAAGGCACGACGGTCACCCTATGGCTGCCACGGCATGCGGGCGCGCCGTCAGGGACGCACGCGCCTGTGGCGCCCCTCGAGCGTCAAGGTGCGGGCCAGCGCGTGCTGCTCGTCGAAGACGAAGCCATGCTCCGCTCTCTGGCGACCGAGGTGCTGGAAGAAGCGGGCTACATCGTCACCGGCTGTGGCGACGGACCGGAAGCACTGCGCCAGCTCCAGAGCCACGCGCTCCCGGATATTCTGGTCACCGATATCGGCCTGCCGGGCATGGATGGCCGTCAGCTCGCGCTGGCTGCGCGGGAAATCGCTCCGGCATTACCGCTGCTTTTCATGACAGGCTTCGCATGGGACGCGTTCGCGGACACGCCGGTCCTGCCTGACCATGCGGCGATTCTCACCAAACCGTTCTCGGTGCATGCGCTGGTGGCCGCCGTGTCCGAACTGCTGGAGCCGACGGCGCGTTAGCGTCAGGCCGTTTCGGGTTCTTCAGGGCGCTCGGCATCGTGCGCCTGCGCCGCGCGCTGCATGGCCACCAGAAAATCGGTGCCGTAGCGCATCACGAAAGGTGCCACCGTTCCCGGGACGAACCCGTCGGGCAAAGAAGCGATGTCGGTATCGATGTCGGGCAAAAGCGTGGATCGACGTGCCATGGCCTTGAAGGCCCCCTTTACTGGTATTCCCCCGTCGCTCTTACTAAGGCAAAAACCGGGCCACGTCAATCGTCGAACCGAAAAAATCTGCGACAAAAAGGCGCACGCGACTGATTTTACCGGAGGACATCCCGGCATAGGCCTAAAATCCACTCACGCGCCGCTTCCGGCGCGCGGGAGGTCCCACCGTGTACCAGGCCCAGGCCGTCGCCAGTCAGTCCGTCGTCCGCCGTCCGTCGGTGTACTGCAATGCGTCGTGCCGTTACGCGGCCGTCTGCGAAGCAACCCGCGGTGGCGATCCCGATCTGGTCGACATGCGTGACGTCGTCGAGCGCGTCGGTCCGTTTTCCGAAGGCGACCGGCTGGTGCAGCCCGATGCCCCGCATCGCGCCGCCTTCGCCGTCGTCAGTGGCATGGCCAAAACGGTCGGCGATGGCCGGGTGGTCGCGTTTCATCTGCCGGGTGAACTCTTCGCGCTGGACGTCGCCAGGACCGGCACACATAACGCATCCGTCGTGGCCGTCGGCAAGACGTGGTTCTGCCGTTTTCCGCGCGCCGCGACCGACGAACTCTGCGAGCACAACGACGCGCTGACCCGACACCTGCGCTCGCTGCGTCGGCGTGAACGCGTCAGCGCCGCCCACGCGGCGGACGGCCTGGCTGCGTCGCGCGTTCGCTCTTTCCTGGTCGACCTGCTCGACCGGCGGCGTCGTTTCGAAGGGGCCAGCCCTTTCGTTCCCCTGCCCATGTCCCGCGACGACATCGGCTCCTACCTCCGGATGAGCTCGGCCACCGTTACGCGCATGCTGGCGAAGCTCCGCACCGAAGGTGCCATCGCCATCCTTCCGAATGGCATCGACGTCACCGATGAGGCCGCTCTGCGCGGCTAGCGATCGATCCTCCCGCGTCATGCACGGGGCGGGTTGGACCTCAGAGGATCGAGCAGGCGGCGCAGACCGTTATGGTCGAGCTCGAGCATGATCGCCAGCAGGCGCCCAAGTTCACCGGGAGGAAAGCCCTCCCGCGCAAACCATGCGAGATAGTTGCCTGGCAGATCGGCGATCGCCCTCCCCTTGAACTTACCGAAGGGCATGATCGCGGTGGCTAGCTTGGCGAGGTCCTGACGAAAGGCGTCGTTCGGATCGGTCATGCCGAAATTCTAGCGCTACTCGTCGCCGGGATCGAAGCCTTCGCGTTCCTTCATCAACGTGCGCGCCGCGGCGACACCAAGGGTCATACCCTCCGCGCACGCGTCTTCTTCATTCTCATGGAGGGTAACGCAGAGCTTCTCGGCGATCTCGTCGCCGTCCTCGCTGATGACGTATTTACCGCGCCAGCGGCCGGGTTTGGCAACGTAGCACGTGCCTTCCACGTCG
The DNA here is from genome assembly GCF_900102405.1 of Dyella sp. 333MFSha. Classification (NCBI taxonomy): domain Bacteria; kingdom Pseudomonadati; phylum Pseudomonadota; class Gammaproteobacteria; order Lysobacterales; family Rhodanobacteraceae; genus Dyella; species Dyella sp. 333MFSha. The sequence continues at coordinate 1,584,585 of NZ_FNBR01000001.1, forward strand.
AAGTAACCAATCTTTCGATGCGTCATGGGTGGGATGTTCCTCCTTCTTCCCCCCATCGTATGCATCGCGGATCAACGTGACGTGCAGCCGCGCTATTGCAAACCGGCGACGGGCCGCTTTGCGTTGGATTCGAATTCCCGCCAGATACCGTCCGCGCCTTCCACGGAGACGAGCACCTGCAGGCCGCTTTGCACGCCGAGCAGCTTGGACTGCTGCACGGCGTACGCTATCGCGGCGACGCGAGTTTCGAAGTTTTCCATCGGCACGCCATTCATCTGGACGTGCCACAAGCCCGCGAGGTCGGGGCTGAACGGGATGTCGTAGATCACCAGGGCCATGAAGAAATGCGTAACCTCGTGCATTCCGCAGGCGCCTTCGCGTATCGCGAAAAAGGTCGGCTGCGGAGATGGATGCGCAAGGTTATCCGTTCGCACGTGTCCCCACAATGGAAGAAATGCCCGAAAATCCTTCACATAGCGGTCACGACGCAACTCACTTCGGCGCGTCGTAGGTGCCCGGGCTCTCCGACGTCGCCCGCCATTCGGGACGCCGCTCGCGCGTCGCATCGAGCAGAGCCTGCCGCACCCCTTCGAGGTCGAGGTCGGTGCCATAAACCGGACTGGCCGGCTGCTGCCGCCAGGACTCCGCGAGCGTGCCCGCATCCACGCCATCGAAACCGAGCTCGTCGACGAGCTTCAGGATCGTGGCCTTGGCGTTGGAATCGTCCCCAGCCACCGGAAGGGCGATGCGCTTATCCGCCGTGGAGGGCTTGCCGTGAGTGCGCAGATGTTCGGCGTAAATATTGTTGAACGCCTTGATCACGGGCCTGCCGAGCTGATCGGCGACCCACTGGCTTTCCGGCACACCCTCCTCGATGGGTGCGATACGACCGTCCCGCTCGCGGGGGTAGTAGTTGCCGGTGTCGACGACCACGGTCTCCGGCGAGACGCCGGCAAAGAGGTCCGAGGGGAGGCCGGGAATGCGCGATTCCGGGATCGTGACGATAACGACCTCGCCACCGCGCGCCGCCTCGTGGGCCGTGACGGCTACCGCACCCGTCTCTTTCGCCAGGCCGGAAAGCGTTTCCGGGCCGCGCGAATTTGCGATCAGCACCTCGTGACCGATTTCGCGAAACCGCCGGGTCAGAGCCTGCCCGATATTGCCAGCGCCGATAATGCCGATTTTCATAGCGAAGGAACTCCAGTCCGGGGAAGACGTCCATGTTCGTGATCCGCCGTGAATGTCGGGCGAGCGGCCGGTGATTGCCAGGATGTGCCGACCGACACTCGTCCGTTCATCGTCTTCCCTTTAGCCTTCTCCCCCATGACCCCGACCCGCACCCTCGCCCTGCTCGGCTTCCTTCTCCTGGCGGTGGCGCCCGCCTTCGCTCAGACGACCCTGCCGGCACCTGCCTCGTCCGTACCCACCCTGGAGGCGGTAACCGTCAGCGGCGTGCAGCCGGGTCCAGGCCTGTGGAAGGTGAAGCGAGGCGAACACACGTTGCTGATTCTCGGCACGCTCACACCGTTGCCAAAGAACATGAGCTGGCAGACCGCCGAGATCGACGACGCGCTGAGCCATACCGACGCCCTCATTCTTCCGCCCAAGGTGGAGATCAAGCCGAACACCGGGTTCTTCGGCCGACTGGCCCTGCTGCCGTCCCTGATCGGCGTACGCAATTCGCCCGATGGCAAGACGTTGCAGGAATCCGTTCCCCCGGACGTCTACGCGCGGTGGCTGACGGTCAAGGAGAAGTACATCGGCGACGACCGCAAGGTCGAGCGTTACCGGCCGATTTTTGCCGTGCTGGAGCTTTACAAGTCAGCTGTGCGCAAGAGCGGACTGGCGCGGTCCGGTGGCGTCACTCGCACGGTCATGGACCTGGCGAGCAAACATGGTGTGAAACAGGTACCGGTCGAATACACCTTGCTGGTCGACGACCCTCGTGCGGCGGTGAAGTCGTTCAAGAAGTCGACGCTGGACGATGTCTCCTGCTTCGCCCAGAGCATCGACAACATCGACGCCCAGCTGGCCGACATGACCGCACGCGCCAACGCCTGGGCCACGGGCGACATCGCCGCGCTGCAGGACGACCGCACGGCGAAGCAGCGGATCACCTGCATGAACGCGGCCACCGACAGCGGCGTCGCGCAGCAGATCGGCCTGACCGACGTGCCCAGGGCCGTGCGCGAACATTGGCTCGCCGCCGTGGATGCCGCGATGGCGAGCAATACGCAGACCATCGCCATCGTGCCGCTCGACGACCTGCTCGGCGGCAATGGCTACCTCAGCGCACTGAAGGCGAAGGGTTACAGCGTGCTCGCACCCGATGAGGGCGACTGAGCGGGTGGTACGCCAACCCGGATCGCGGCGGAGAAATCATCCCCCTGCTCCGTCGCTCGCGCACGGTCGGTGATGCGCCCGAGCCGACGCCACTCTTCCACGCTCAGACGCCGGTCGAGCGTACCGTTGTCCATCAGATATTCCGGCAGATAGCCGGTAAGCAACAGTCGGGGATCGAGCGGCAGACCACGGTCGATGCGCCGCGCCATCCGGTACACGATGGTCGTGCAGTTGGACGTCACGGTGTTGTAGAACCGGGGCTGCCTGACCAGCTGATTCGCTGCCTCCACGTAGGAAACGAATAACGAACGCATCGCCTCGCGCGGCATGCGCAGCGGGAAGATGTAATCGTCCTCGCCACGCACATTGGTGCGGACGCGCACGATGTCCCGCTCGTCGGCCGCCAGCAGGATCAGTTCGAACTGCTTGAAGAAGCCGCCGATTTCGGAAAAGGCCTCTCCGCGCTCACGCCGGATCTCGACCGAGAACACCACGTGGCGGCCATCGTCGAATCCGAACGACAGCATGGCGTGCGCGATGGCTTCGCTGGACCAGTAAGACAGGATCGCGTCGGCATCGGTCAGGTGGTCGAGGTCGTACTCGCGGGTTTCCCAGTGCTGGTCGTAGTCGGTCTCGGTACGCCAGCTGAAATCACGCACGTTGTGTAACGTGACCCGTGACCCGCTCAACTCACCTGACAGCAACCGGTTCACATCGTCGGCCCAGACACGGTCATGAGTGGGCCGGACCGTCGTCCACCATCCCAGCAGAGCGATCAAGGCGACCAGCATGGCCAGCGGCGCCCACCACATACGCCAGCCGAACAGCGCGGCGGCCAGCCCCAGCCACAGGACACTCCACACGCAGGCGCCCGCGATCCTTGCGGCCTGCGGCCCCGGCAACTGGTAAACCAGGGCGATGGCACCCCAGGCACCGGAAAGAAACAGCAGCAGCCCCGCGAACGCGCCGGCCAGGCCACGGGCAAACATCCGGCGTTTTCTCATGGAGGCTCATGGACTCGAAGGACAGATCGCATAAGCGTCGCCCGCCACGACCGCGAACGCAAACACCACGACATCGTTTGCCCGTTCGGTCTATGGCATCGCATCGAAAACCGCGTTATTTTCGTGACGTTACCGGGCGTCGCGCCCGGTCCGGCCGATTTCGGGGGTGGCATGGTCCGTTTTCCGGCGATACCGCAGGCGATCGTCTTCGATCTGGACGGCGTCCTCTTCGATACCGAGGCGCTCTACCGCGATGCCCTTCTCGCAGCGGCCGAGGAGGCAGGCATCCATCTGCCCCTGTCACTTTGCCAGCGCATGGTCGGACTGCACGGACACGCGGCGCGCATGCTGTTGCGCGAGCACGTCGGCGACGAACTCGACCTCGATACCGTCTGGCACAGTGCCTCGCGGCGCTACCACGCCATGATGGACACCGACCTGCGTCTGAAACCCGGTGTCACCGCGCTGCTCGATACACTCGATGAGCTCAGCCTGCCCCGCGCCATCGCTACATCGTCCCCGCACCGGACCGCGATTCATCACCTCGAAGCGTTCGGCCTGCGTGACCGCTTCGACGCGCTCGTCGCGGCCGGCGACTGCGAGCGGTGCAAACCCTTCCCCGATCCCTACCTCCGTGCGGCCCGCATCCTCAACAAGGCCGCCGGCGTCTGCCTCGCGCTGGAGGACTCCCAGGCCGGCGTACGTTCCGCGGTCGCCGCGGGCATGCCAACCATCATGGTGCCCGACCTGCAGCAGCCCTCGGCGGAGCTGCGGCGGCTGTGCGCGACCGTGGTCACCGGTCTCGACGACGTCAACCTCTGGCTGCGCGAGGTCTGTGGCGCGAGTCCCAGCGAGGCACCGGCCCACTGATCGTCCTCGCACGCCGCGATCACGCCCCCATACGGTGGCGGCCCGTGCAGGCTTCATGCACCGCGTCCTCCAGTTCCCTGAGGCTATAGGGTTTGGATACCAGCGGTGCGCGGTATCTCCCGGGGATATCCACCGGCAGGGTACCGGTGGCGAGCACGTAGGGAATACCGCGGCGCTTCAGCTCGTCCAGCGCGGGATACGCCATCACGCCTTGCAGGTCGAGGTCGACCACCGCCACATCGCAGTGTTCGACGTGGGCGAGACGGATGGCCTCTTCGATGCACGATGCCGACGCGGCGACCGCGTAGCCCAGCCGCTCCTCGAGCAGGTCGGCGAGGGCAGCCGCCAGACCGGGGTGATCTTCGAAGACAAGCGCCCGCCCTGTGACGTGAGTACGACTCATGGTCCCCTCGAGCTCAAGCGAAAAAACTCGCGGTCCGACGCTACTCCGCTTTGACTCAGCCGGCCATACATCGTTCGACCGGCTGTGTGCCGCGCGCCGCTACGGGGACGCCGTCGCGTCGGACGATTCGACGATAAACGGTGGCGCGCCGCCGTCGCCCTTGCCCTGGGAGCCGAGGTCATCGCCCACCCTGGCCAGCCGCTGCGCGATGTGGCCGCTATCGCGGCGCAACGGGTCACCCGGCCTTCCCGCCTGCGCGCTGGCGATCATCGCGGCCTGCGCCTGCTTCAGCCGGACGACGCCCATGTTGTACAGCGCACGCGCGTGATCCGGCTTGATCTGGATCGCCCTCCCGTAAGCGGCGACGGCGTCATCGGGCCGTTGCAGCCGAAAACGCGCATTTCCCAGTCGGAACCATGCATCGGCATCATCAGGCAGCACCTGCACGATCGCCTCGTACAGATCGGCCGCATGCTGGATGTCGCCCTGCGCATACGCCCGGTCGGCCTCGAGCTCTCGCTGCTGCACATCCGGCATGCGGGGCGGTTCGGGGAGGGTTCCGTGCGCGGCGCAACCCGCCAGCGCGAGCAGGCCCGCCATGAGGGGAACCCGCATCGTCGAAATCACCATCGCCTGCTCCTGTCACATCACCGTGCCGGACAGCTTGTCGCCTATGACGCGACCGCGTCAAATCAACGGGCGAGCCACTGTGCCGCCAGGGCGAGCGCGGCGGGCAAGGCCTGCACGTAGAGAATGCGGCGGCTGGCGGTAAAGCCGCCCCAGAGGCCCGCGACCACGACGCAGCCCAGACCGTAAAACACGAACGCCGATGCGAACGGTTCGGGCAGGAGCACGCCAAGCAGCAGCGCGGCCACCAGGAACCCGTTATAAAGCCCCTGATTGGACGCCAGGGTCGCGCTCTGGTCGGCAAACTGCGGGGTGATCCCGAAAACGCGCGGACCGCGCGATCGCCACAGCACCATCTCCAGGATGACGATGTAGATATGTATCAGGATCACCAGGACGGTGAGTACGATGGCGACGAGGTGCATGGACGATCCTTCCCGATGCGGAGGGCGGCAAGGATAGCCGCAAAGACCTCCATTCCGCACCGGATGGTGTCGCTGCCCCGCAAGGATCGTCGCCGCACCGGACGGCGTCTACCGAAAAACTACTGCAAGGCGAAAACCCTCTTGAATCGTGCGAAATCTCGTCACTCCGATAGGCCGTAAGGCAGATTGCATGACGGCCGACGTGACGGTTTCATTGGCATCATGTGGAACGTCATGGCAGCGCAGGAGATCTCCATCGAAGCCCTTGGGCTGCTCCAGGCACTGCTGCATCATGATTACGACGAGGCTCAGTTCAGAGCCAACCATGTAGCCCGGCATGCCCTTCGCCATGAACATCTTCCCGTGGCCGACGCCGCGGAACGGATCGAAGCGCTTCTGCAACACGGCTGCCCCGACAGCGTCGCTCTGCGTCGCGCCCTGCGCTTGCTGACCGCCTCGGTCGATGACATGCAGGTCGTCGCGCTCAACCGGGCCGGCCGCATCCTCTGAGTCCGGCCCGGCGGCCAGCGACAAATGACGGCATGCGCGTCCTCCGCGGTGCCCTTCCACCTGGGTTAGGATCGGGCGGACCTGCACGGAGTATCCATCCATGAGCCCCACCGACGGCATCGATCCCACCGCAAAACCCAGCGGCGCCGGCTGCGCCGAATGCATCGCCAACGACACCTGGTGGTTCCACCTTCGTCGCTGCGCGCAATGCGGCCACATCGGCTGCTGCGACGATTCACTGCACAAGCACGCCTCGAAACACGCACACGCCACCGGACATCCGATCATCCAGAGCTTCGAGCCCGGCGAAGACTGGTTCTACGACTACCGCACGGACTCGGAAGTCGACGGGCCGTCGCTCGCGCCGCCTCATAGCCATCCGTCGGACCAGCCGACGCCGGGGCCGGCGGGCAAGGTGCCGCGCAACTGGCAGCGTGTTTTGAGCGAGGGCTGATCCGATCCATGAAACACGTGCTTTTCGACATGGACGGCGTGCTCGTCGATTACGAACCCGGCATCCGCGTCGCCCACCTGGCGGCGGCGCTCGACCGCTCACCTGACTCCGTACACGCGGCCATTTACGATTCGGGCATCGAGGACGACTCGGATGCCGGGCGCATCGATGCCGATGAATACCTTCGTCGCCTCGGTGCGGCGCTCGACACCTCGGTCTCCTGCGCTCAGTGGACAGCAGCGCGCAGGGAAGCGACCCGGGTACGTCCCTGGGCCATCGCGCTGGCTTCTTCACTCCCGCCTCGCGCCGACGCAGCGATTCTGACGAACAACGGTGAGATACTCGCCGGGCAACTGCCCACCATCGCTCCGGCACTGGCCGCATTGTTCGGCGCTCGCGCGCTTGTGGCCGGCCAGTTCGGCGCGGCCAAGCCGGACCCCGCCGTTTTCGAGTCGGCCGCGCGGCATCTCGGCTGGCGACCGGCCGATACGTTATTCATCGACGACACCGCCGGTCACGTCGAAGGCGCGAAGCGGGTCGGCATGCACGGGCACCACTTCCGGTCGGAAGCCCTGCTCCGCGATGAGATCCAGCGATTCCTAACCAGGTAACCTTCATGAAAGCCATCACCTTCGATCAGTTCGGCGACGCGGACGTCCTGCACCTCACCGACGTCGATCAGCCCGTGGCTCGCGACGACGACCTGCTGGTGCGTGTACACGCCGCAGGCGTCAATCGTGCGGACATCATCCAGCGCAATGGCGGCTACAAGGGCGAAAGCTACGGCGACTCCGAGATCATGGGCCTGGAGATCGCCGGCGAGATCATCGCGATCGGCCGCAACGTGCACGGCCATGCGGTCGGCGACCGCGTCATGGGAATCGTCGGCGGCGGGGCTTACGCGGAGGTCGCGCGCATCGACCATCGCATGGCGATGACCATTCCCGACCGCCTCGGCTACGTGGAAGCCGCCGCCATCCCCGAAGCCTTCGTCACCGCGCACGAGGCGGCCTTCCATCTCGGCCGCGTCGAATCGATGGACAGCATCCTCATCCATGCCGGTGCCAGCGGCGTCGGCTCGGCCGCCATCCAGCTCGCCCGTGCGGCGGGTGCCAGGGTGTTCGCCACCGCGAGCGGCGGCAAGCTCGACCGCGTACGTGGTTTTGGCGCCGGGATCGCCATCGACTACCGCAGCGACGATTTCGCCGAGGTGGTCGCACGGGAAACGGACAAGCGAGGTGTCGATGTCATCGTCGACTTCATCGGCGCGCCGTATTTCGAGCGCAACCTTGCCTCACTCAGTCATGGCGGCCGGCTCGTGCAGGTTGGCCTGCTCGGTGGCAGCAATGGAGCGACGCTGCCCCTCGACCAGCTGTTGTACCGGCACCTGCAGATCATCGGCACCGTCATGAAATCGCGCCCCGCCGCCGTGAAGCAGGCCATGACACGACGCTTCCGCGAGCGCTGGCTGCACCGCTTCGCCGACGGCACGCTCAGCCCCGTGGTCGACAGCGAATACCCGCTCAGCCAGGCCGCCGAGGCGCACCGGCACATGGAATCGGGCCAGAGCACGGGCAAAATCATTCTGACGATGTGACCCGGGTCAACCCCATCCGGTGACTGTCGGCGACTACGTAGACAGACCCACAGGATCGGGACCATGTACGCCATCGCTCCGGAACATCACCTCAACGCGCTTGTGCTCGCGCTGACCACCGGCTTCAAGGATCCGACGCCCTCGGTGGCGGATGACGACGCTACGCTCATGCACCGCTACCGGCATGGCGATGTCGATGCGTTCCGCGAACTGTACGGGCGCTATCACAAGCGACTTCATCGTTATTTGTTACGACTCGCCAACCGCGCCGCGGATGCCGAAGAAGTATTCCAGGACGTCTGGGCCGCGGTCATTCGCGGCCGCAGCGACTTTCGCGCCCAGACATCATTTGCCAGCTGGCTCTTCGCGATCGCCCATCGACGCGCGGCAGACCGGTTTCGCCTGCTGGACCGCCATGCGCCCGAATGGCGTAGCGATAGCGAAGATGAGGCTGGCATCGACGACCTGGTGGCCACCGATGCCATCGCTCCGGAGCGCGTCGCTCACAGCGAAGCGCTAGGAGTTGCTTTGCTCGAGGCGATCGCGGCGCTGCCGCCGCTTCAACGCGAGGCCTTCTTGTTGAAAGCGGAAGGCGAACTAACGCTCGACCAGATTGCCTCTATCACCGGGACATCGCGCGAGACGGTCAAAAGCCGACTTCGTTATGCCCAGGTCCGACTTCGTAAAGCGCTCGAGGCCTGGCAGTGAACGACCTCGACCGGCTCGCGTATCTCTATCGACGGCACGCGCACGAAGCGCCGGCAAAGCGGACGAATGACGCCATGCTGGCACTCGCCGCTCGTTCGGCCGCGAGGCAGCGTTCGCGGCAAGCGGGGGGCTGGCTTGCGCTCGCATTGGCCGCTTCGGCAGCCCTCTGGCTCGGCATGCATGGCACCTCCCCGCCGCCTCAGGATGTACCCACCGGCATGGCATCCGCCCTGCCTGCAGGTTACGAGGAAGGACGCACCAACGCGTTCCTGCGCAGCATGGATATCGATCCGCCGCCATCCGCTGCCACTCGCACCCTGCGCGACCCGACGCGTACCCCGTAGAACCCGTCTTATCTCTTCGAAGGACATCTCCCGTGAAAATGCGCCTGCTCGCTTCCCTCGCCGCACTGGCCCTTACGTCCATCGCGAACGCGGCGACACTTCCTAACGGCTGGCACGTGGCGGGCTCCTCGCCCAGGGACTACGACATGGGCACAGCGCAGGCACCCAACGTCCGCGACGGCTGGCAGGCGTTCATACACGCCAGGCCCGGTGCGAATGGTTTCGGTACCCTCATGCAGACGATCGACGCCACCGCCTACCGCGGCAAGCGGGTACGCCTGACCGGCGCGCTACGCACTCAAAACGCCGACAAGGCGCAGATGTGGATGCGCATCGATGGCACATCGAGCAAGCTGCTGGGCTTCGACAACATGGACCGCCACCCCTTGCGGGGTACCTCGGACTGGACGCCGTGCAGCATCGTGCTCGACGTGCCGGATGCGGCGACGGCAATCGCGTTCGGATTTCTGCTCGACGGCAAGGGCGGCGTAGATGCCCGTCCGTTCAAGCTGGACGTCGTCGGCAACGACGTGCCCACGACAGGCATGGACCACCCCAACCTTCCGCCAGCACCGGTCAATCTGGGTTTTGAGCCTTGAAGAACTGCGGCTGCACCTCGACGGCGAGCAGTTCGTGCAGATGCACGGCCGTCTCGCTCGCGGAGCGAATCTCGTAAGGGATGTAGATGAAGCGGGCGAAACCGTCGCCCTCGATATGCACGCGGATGCCCTTCTCCACCTGAGCGCCAAGGTCGTCAGGAATGTCGACCTGGGCAACCAGAGCGACACCTTCGACGCCGCCCGCGGCCCCGATACGCACCAGCTGCGCCGAAATCGATTCATAAACATCGCGCGGTTGCGGATTTTCTTCGCCACCGACATCGCCACTCACCGCGGCGATCTTTCCATCCGCCGATATCGTGGCACCGAACGGATAGAAATCACCACTTTCGGACAGCATCTCCTGCGCGAACCGGGCGGTGAACCTGAAGAGGTTTTCAATCTGGTCGTCGGTCTGGGCCATCGGTCGTTCCCCGCATGTCGTGAAACGGCATCCTAATGCACAGCGGGCGGCGTGGCGACTTTACGCCACCGCCCGGTTAGCCCGCGACAACTGATCGGCCGCGACGGGCACACCCAGCAGGTAGCCCTGTAGCGCGTTGCAACCCAGTCGCGTCAGCAGTTCCTGTTGCTCGACCGTCTCCACGCCCTCGGCCACGATTTTCAGACCCAGCGTCTTGCCCAGCGCGATGATCGCCGAAACGATCGCCTCGTCGTCATTGCCCTGGGTCAGTTCGGTAATGAAGCCACGGTCGATCTTCAGCTCATCGGCCGGCAGCTGCTTGAGGTAAAGCAGGCTCGAATAGCCGGTGCCGAAGTCGTCGATGGATATGCCTACGCCCAGCGCGGCCAGCTGATTGAGAATCGCGAGGCTAGCCTCCGCATCGCGCATCGCGGTCGACTCGGTGACCTCGAGCACGAGATGGCGCGGCTCGATACCGTGACGTTCGAGGGCCTCCCTGAGCACGTCGACCAGACCGACATGGGTCAGCTGCACGGTCGACAGATTGACCGCGACCGTCCAGTCGTCGTGCCCCTCATCCTGCCAGGCGCGCATCTGCCGGCAAGCCTCGTCGATCACCCAGTTGCCGATCGGCACGATCAGCCCCGTGCGCTCGGCGACCGAGAGGAACTCATCGGGTGGCACGAGCCCCACATCCGGCTTCTGCCAGCGCAGCAATGCTTCGACGCCGACCATCGGGCCATTCGGCGAGACGAGCTTGGGCTGGTAGTGCAGCAGGAACTCACCCCGATCCACCGCCCGGCGCAGATCCTGCTGGAGCTGCAGTTGCTGGTGAACGTTGGCGTTCATCGCGCTTTCGAAGAAGCAGTAACCGTTGCGGCCCTGTTCTTTCGCGTGGTACATCGCCGCATCGGCGTTGACCATGAGCTCGTGCGTGGTCCGGCCATTCTCGGGATAGATCGCGATACCGATGCTCGCCGCGACGTGCACGGTGTTGTCGTCGATGCTGTACACCGCACCCAGCTGGTCGACCACCGTTTGCGCGAGCACGGCGGCATCTTCGGGCGTCCCGATGTCCAGCACCACGACGAATTCGTCGCCACCCAGGCGTGCCACCGTGTCCTGCTCGCGCTTGATCGCCAGGATCCGGCGCGACACCGCCTTGAGCAGAAGATCACCGACGTGATGTCCAAACACGTCATTGACCGCTTTGAAACCATCGAGATCGATGAACAACACCGCCAGTTGCCGCTTCTCGCGCGCTGCCGTGTGAATCGCCTGCTCCATGCGATCGCCGAGCAGGACGCGATTGGGCAGCCTGGTCAGGTTGTCATGGAGCGCCAGCTGCACGAGCTCGCTGTTCGCCCGGTCGAGCGAGGAGGCCAACGCATCGGCACGCACGTCGAGCATCGCGATGATCAGAGCGATGGCGAAGACCATCAGGCTGACCACGATCACGACGACCGCGAGCCATTTCGCATCCAGACCGGAGTTGGCCGCACCACACCAGCTGCCCAGCGGGAACTGAGAGGCGGCCATGCCGGTGTAGTGCATCCCGACGATCGCGCAACCCATCACCAGCGATGCACCTACGCGCGGGAGCACGACACGCTCGGCGTCGCGACGAAGTCGGAAAGCGATCCAGAGCGCCGCACCCGAAGCGAGCACCGCGATGGCGATAGACGCGGCGAACAGCCAGGGCTCATAGATCACCCCCGGCTCCATCTTCATGGCGGCCATGCCGGTGTAATGCATCGCGGCGATGCCCGCACCGAGGAGCAGCGCACCACCACACAGGCGGCGCCCCGGTAGTTCTTCGAGACAGACCAGCCATAGCGCGAACGCCGACGAGCCCACCGCGATCGCCAGCGACAGCGTCGTCAGACCCAGGTCGTAACCGACGGCGATCGGCAGACGGAATGCCAGCATGCCTATGAAATGCATGGACCAGATGCCGAAACCCATGGCCACGGAGCCGCCGACCAGCCATAACCTGGACGCGAGCCCACGCGTGCTTGCGACGCGGCCAGCCATGTTGAGCGCCGTGTAAGACGCCAGGACCGCGACAATCAGCGAGAAGAAAACGAGGATGCCGCTGTAACTGCTTGCGAGCATGAGGGAATCTGCCAGGCCTGCTATGGCCATCGAATACGGCCGTCGAGGATGTGTCGGCAAATTTACCGAATTCTTGAGCGGGGGATGATGCGGAAACTCTGCACGTGTTCAGGCTGGGGGCCAGAACCGGCTGGAAGTTCCAAACCCGGCAGCGCTACTTGCTGACGGTCTTGTGCTTATTCAACGCCCTTGCCACGTTTTCCGGAGAAACGTCCGAAAGACTGGTCCACCCGAAATCTCTGGGATAGAGCGCTTCTTCCGACGTGATCCCCTCTGCACCCATGAATGTCGCCGTTGCTCGTTCGAGGTACCACTGAGCCCTGGTTACCGAATATCTGAAGTAGAACCCGTCGGTACCCCGCTCCTTCTGATTGATGAAACTGAAAGAGCCCGACCCGATAGACACCAGGTCGTTGAGAGCCATTGAGCCAAGTCTCTTGTTCAAATCGTTGTAGACGCAGTCCACGACCGTCGTTCCTGTAGCGAACTTTGAGAGGGTCCTCCCCTCGCCTTTCAGGACGATAAGCTCACAGGGGTTCTTATCGAAGTCGTACGCTTCATCGGGAACCGGATGGCGAACAATGATCACCGCGCCAGAAAGGCCCGCTCCAAAGAGCTCACCCGCCCGGTAGGCAAGCAAGGTATCGTCCGGACCGAGAAAGTGAATCACTTCGGCGGGCGGCGGTGCGGTGTCAGCAGCCAGAACGGATGCAGAGACCATCGAGGCAAAAAACGTACAGATCGCCATCGTCGACATGAACTGAGTGCGCATCGATCCTCCTTGTATCTGCACGGGCCAGGCTGGCAAAGATTGTAGGGCTTGAATCGCAGACACAAAAAAACCCGCTTCCGCGGGTTTGATTGCGATCCGGTTGAGGTACTCCGGATCTTGCGTTGGTGCCCAAGGGGGGACTCGAACCCCCACAGCCTAAGCCGCTACCACCTCAAGGTAGTGCGTCTACCAATTCCGCCACCTGGGCATAACTTTTACAGCGTGTTGCGTGTGTCGCTGATTACTTCTTGGCCGGTTCGGCGGGAGCCTGGGTGGCTTCCTGCTTCGCAGCCGGAACATCGTTGGTCGCTGCCGGCGCCGTGGCAGCCGGGGTGTTACCGTTGGCGGCGGGTGCCTGCGGCACATCCGACGCGACCGGCTTCACCGGAGCGTTGTTGGCGGGAGCGGCCGGCGTGGTAACGCCAGACATCACACCAAGATCCGCGGCCGGCTGGGGAGCACCCGTGCGACCGAGGTAGATACCCATACCCAGGCTGAGCACGAAGAACAGTGCCGCCAGGATCGCGGTAGCTCGCGTCATGAAGCTCGACGAACCACGCGCACCGAACACGGTTGCGGACGCGCCGCCACCGAAACCCGAACCTGCATCCGCACCGGCGCCGCGCTGCATGAGGATCAGCACGATCATCGCCGCGGCGATCAGGATATAGAAAACGCTGAAGAGGATGAACATATCTTCTTGTTTGCCGTGTCGCGATTATCGCGCCGCGGCGCATATATCCAGGAAATCGGACGCCACGAGAGCCGCACCGCCGATGAGTCCCCCGTCTACATCAGGCTGAGCGAAAAGTTCGGCCGCATTGGCCGGCTTGACGCTTCCACCGTAAAGCACCCGGGTCAGGAGCGAGATATTAACATCCTTTTTTGCCAGTTGGCTACGGATGAACGCATGAATTTTTTGCACCTTGTCCGGAGTAGCCGTCAGACCCGTCCCGATAGCCCACACAGGCTCATAAGCAACGACTGAATGACGGAACGGTTCAATGCCCACGTGCGCCACCACGGCCTCGAGCTGGCGACCGATCACGGCCTCGGCCTGCCCGGCCTCGTGCTCCTCACGGGTCTCACCTACACAAAGGATGGGAGTCAGGGCCGCCTCGAGGGCTGCCTTCACCTTCCCGGCCACGACCGCGTCGGACTCGTGCTGATACTGACGACGTTCCGAATGGCCGACCAACACCCACGTCGCGCCCACGTCCCGTAGCATGCTGCCCGACACCTCACCGGTGAAAGCACCCGACGCCGAGTGCTCACTCAGGTCCTGGGCACCAAAGCGCAGCCCCCGGTCGCGGTACTTGTGCGTCAGCTCCTGCAGGAACACATCGGGCGGGAAGACCACGAGGTCGGGACCGTCCGGCCGGTTCTCCACCAACTCGCGAACGAGGTCGTCCGCCATCTTGCGGGAGCCATGCATCTTCCAGTTGCCGGCGACGAGCTTCGTGCGCATGGTCAGGATTCCGTGCGGGGTAAGGGGGCGGCAGGATAGCGGCGGGCCGCCCGGCGGCAAAGCTGCATTGCCGCACGGAGGGCGCGCACGCGCCATTCACCGAGGGTAATGCATGAATCGGGCATTTGCCTTGATCCGGCCTGTCTTATGATCCCCGTATGCGCACCCTGAGAATTCTCTTTATCGCCCTGCTCGTCTTCACGAGCGGCCTGGCCTTTGCCCAGACCGACGACGCCACGACTACACCGGCGCAGCAGATCGACGATCTGCGCGGCCAGCTTGACCAGGTCGAGAAGTCCATGAAGGACGAGCAGATCACCGACGGCAAGATCGACGACCTGCGCGGCAAGGCGACGGACATCGTCTCCAACGCACAGAAGGTGTCGAGCGCCCTGCAGTCCAGCCGGGACGCGGCCAAGGCCCGCCTCGACCAGATGGGCCCCGCGCCCGCCAGCGGGACGAAAGAAGCACCGGAGCTCGCCGCGTCCCGCAAGGACGCCACCAAGGCGTTCAACGCGGTCGATGCTCAGATCAAGCAGGCGGACGGCATCGCGCTCGAGGCGCAGCAGACCTCCGGACAGCTGGCGGATCTGCGGCGCATCCGCTTCCAGCAGACCATCTCCCAGCGGACCAACTCCCCCGTGTCCCGCGCGTTCTGGTCGGATCCGGCGGACGCCTTTCCCCGTGACCTGGCCAATCTTCGCGATTTCGGAAACCAGGCCAGAACCGACCTTGCCGCCAGCTGGACCCAGGGCAACCGGGTCGCGCTGATCGTCTGCGTGTTCTTCGGCCTGCTTCTGATGACGGGCGTTCGCTTCTATATCGAACATCGCGTGCGCCACCTCACGGCCAACCGCATGCCGCCAGGCCGCCTGCGCCGCTCGGCACTGATCCTGGGCATCGCGCTGACCTCGACACTCACCACCGGGCTGGGCACCCAGCTCCTTTATCTCGGCATCAACTGGAACGACACACTCAGCCACGACACCGACGAGATCGCGAAGCACATCGTCGGACTGGTGTTCTTCGGTGCGTTCGTCGCCGGACTGGGCCGCGCACTGATCTCCGCCAAGAAGCCCTCGTGGCGACTGCCCGCACTCTCGGACGAGACCGCCCTGCAGCTGCGGCGTTTTCCGATGCTGTTCTCGCTGGCAATCGTGCTGTTCCGCTTTCTCGACCTGCTGAACCGGACGATCGGCACGAGCCTCGCGGCAACGGTCATGACCAGCAGCGTGCAAGCGGTGGCACTGACCATCCTCGCCGCGCTCGCACTGATCCGCCTCAGCCGCACACACAAGACGGAGGCCGACGCCGAAAGCGACGATGCCGGGCAAGCCACGGCCGCCCGTCCGATCTGGGCCAGCCTGCTGATCGCGGCGGCGTGGATCGCCATCATCGCTTCCTGGGTCGGTCTGCTTCTGGGCTATGTATCGTTCGCCGCCTTCATGGCCGGACGCGTGGTCTGGATCACCATCGTGATCGCCGCGACATATCTTGCGATGCGTCTGGTCGACGACCTCTTCGAGACGCTGCTGTCGGAAAAGGGGCCGATGAGCGCCCGGGCGCAGGCGGTCTTCGGCACGCATCCCAAGATGCTGGACCAGGCGGGCGTATTGCTTTCCGGCGTCGTGCGACTGGGCCTGTTCCTGCTCGGTCTCTCCGCCGCGGCGGCCGGTGCCGGCGGCAGCGTGCCGGACCTGCTGGAACTCGGCGGCAAACTGCAGTCGCTGAAAATCTACAACGTCGAGCTGAAACCCGACCAGATCCTCACGGCGATCGGCCTGTTCTTCGTCGGCCTGATGGCGGTGCGCGTGGCGAAGAACTGGCTGTCCGACCAGTACCTGCCGCGAACCAGCCTCGACCCGGGCATGCGCAGTTCGCTGACCACCCTGCTCGGCTATGTCGGCGTCGTCATCGTCGTCGCCATCGCGCTGCTGGCGATGGGTCTTTCGGTACAGAACGTGGCGTGGGTCGCCTCGGCGCTGTCGGTGGGTATCGGTTTCGGCCTGCAGGCGATCGTGCAGAACTTCATTTCAGGCCTCATCCTGCTGGCCGAGCGACCGGTCAAGGTCGGCGACTGGGTCGTGCTGGACGATGCCGAGGGCGACATCCGCCGGATCAATGTCCGCGCCACCGAAATCCAGGTAGGCGACCGCTCGACCATCATCGTGCCGAACTCGTCGTTCATCACCAAACCGGTGCGGAACATGACGATGGCCAATCCGCAGGGGCGCGTGCAGATCAAGCTGCCGATGCCGCTGGACAGCGACCCCGTGCACGTGCGCGATCACATGCTGGAAGCGATGACCGCGCATAGCGCCGTGCAGGATACGCCCGCGCCGTCGGTGACGCTGGACAGCATCGACCGCACCGCGATGATGTTCGTGGCGACGTGCTATGTGGGTAGCCCGCGCGACGTCGGCGGGGTCAAGAGCGATCTGTTGTTCGACATCATCGCCCGCTTGCGCGGGGCGGATATTCCGCTGCTCCGACCGCAGGATCTGGTGTTGCGTTCGGGTGGGAATACCCCGGAGATGCCAGGGCCAACGGGTGCGGCTGCGCCGAAGGCGTCCACGGACGATCCTTCATCGTAGGAGCGCGCCCTGCGCGCGATGCTCTTAACATCGCGCGCAAGGCGCTCCTGCGAGTCTTACTTCTCGACCGGCACCAAACGCAGATCCTGGAAGTCGAAGCTGAAATCGGTCAACGGTGAGACGGGCTCCATCCGCACTTCGCGGACCTTGCCATCCGGATCCAGCGAGAAGTTGACGAACGCATCGCCGTTGAGCGACCGATCCGTCCAGTGAGCGATGAACGTATCGTGCTGCCACGGCTCCAGCGTGCCGCTGAGCTGTGCGGTCTTGCTGAAGGTCATGGACAGCTTGCCGCCCTGCTTCGACACCTTGACGTCGCCGTACCACGGATCGCGATACGTACCGACATAACCATCGAGCGGCAGCGAGGGCTTCGCACCCTTCATGCGCGCCGCCTCATGCTTCTTCATGCTGTCGTCGGCGTTACCTTCCGCCTTTTTGACGCCGGCGGCGTATGCGGCGATCCAGTCGGTCTTCGGCGCATCGGTGAAGGCGTCCAGCGCACGCATGGTCACCGCCTGGAACGCGGCACCGCTCTCCTGATTAGTCAGCACCACGATACCCAGCTTGAGATCGGGAACCATCGTGACGCGCGAGACCATGCCGGGCCAGCCACCGGTGTGCCAGACCAGCTTGTGACCGCGATAGTCGGAAACGAACCAGCCTTCGCCGTAGCCGGAGAAGTTCGGTCTGGCCGATTTGAGTTCGGGCACGGCGGGCTCAGGGATACGGATCGGCGTGATCAACGACCACATTTCGGCCTGACGCTTTTCGCTGAAGAGACGTTGCTCCTTGCCGCTGCCGTCCTTGTATGTGCCGCCGTCGAGCTGCATGGTCAGCCACTTCGAGAGATCGTGCACGCTCGAGTAGATGCCGCCCGCCGAAGGATTGTTGTTCCACGACATCGGCGCGACCGGCTTCAGGTCCTTGAAGTCGAATTTGGCGTGACCGGTAGCGATGTCGTCGTTCGGGCCGATGCTTTCCGGCGCATGCGTCTGCGACTCGGTCATGCCCAGCGGAACGAAGATGCGATCGTGCACGAAGTCGGCCCAGGGCTTGCCCGAGACCTGCTCGATCACCAGGCCCGCCACCGCGAAGAGAATGTTGTCGTACGCATACTCCGCACGGAAGCTGTTGGTCAGAGGCACGTAACGAAGACGCTGCACCACTTCCTTCGTGGTGTACGTCGTCGCGGGCCAGTACAACAGGTCCCCCGCACCCAGGCTCAGGCCGCTGCGATGCGCAAGCAGATCGCGCACGCGCATCTCGCGGGTCACGTAGGGATCCGACATCTGGAACCAGGGCAGCCGGTCGACCACCCGGTCGTTCATGTCCAGCTTGTTCTCGTCGGAGAGGATGGCCAGCGACGCCGCGGTAAACGCCTTGGTATTCGACGCGATCGCGAACTGCGTATGCGCGTCGACCTTCGCCGACTCGCCCAGCTTGCGCACGCCCGAGCCCATCTCGAGGACGATCTTGCCGTCCTTGACGATCGCCACGGCGATACCCGGCACGTCGAACTGCTTGCGCGTCGCATCGACATAGGCGTCGAAGTCGGCCAGCGCGGCCGGACGGGATGCCGTGGCGGCGGACGCGGGCGACGGCCTCACGTCCTGCCCCTGCGCGGCGAGTGCGAACGCGAAGCTGGTGACGCCGAAGGCGAGAAGATAACGAAGACGCGACATGGAAAGCCCCTGCAGGCAAAAACGGTGTGGGGACTATTCCACGCATCGCCGTACGGCGAAAGACTTCTCTCAGGCCTTGCTTTTCTGGCTGAAAAGCACGCTGCCGAGAATGATCGCGCCGGCGAGCGCCATGGTCGGGGTGAGCGCCTCACCGAGGAACATCCAGGCCCAGGCCACACCAAACAGGGGAACCAGATAGGTCGCGGTGGCGGCGCGCGGCGCACCGATACGCTGGATGAGGCGGAAGTAGAACGCGTAGGCCAGACCGGTGGAAAGCACACCCAGCGCCGTGACGGCGACCCACGACTTCACGGGAATGGGCGCGTCGGGCCATGTCAGCACGGCCAGCGGCGCGGTCAGAAGGGTCGCACCGAGCAGGCACCCGGCCGCCACCGCCGTGGGCGCGATATCGGAGAGGTAGCGCTTGATCAGGTTACCGGCAAGACCGTAGCAGAACGATGCCGCGGCGCCCGCCAGAGCGGCCGGTGCCACGTTGTCACCGGCGGTGCGGCCGCTGGCGAGAATCACGACGCCGATAAAGCCGGCGACCAGTGCGATGGCCTTGCGCGTGCCGATCTTCTCACCGAAGCCGACGAAGGCGACGAGGGCCGCGAAGAGGACGGTCATGCTGTTGGCGATGGCGCCAATGCCCGCCGGCGCGCGCTCCGCACCCCAGGCAAACAGGGTGAACGGGACGGCCGCGCTCAATGCGCCAAGCACCAGCATCTTCCACAGATGCGATAAGCGCAGGGTGTTGCGGGCGCGCCACAACAGCGGCAGCAGGATCACCGAACCGAACAGCAGGCGCGTCGCCACCATCGGGAACGGACCGAAGTCCCTGGCGGCCACGCGCATGAAGAGAAACGAACCGCCCCAGATGGCGCCCAGGGCCACCAGCTCGACCGGTGTACGCCAGTCCCGCGTGGCGGTCGGCGTGATCGAATCGACGGGGGCATCGGTGGCAGCGGACATACGAACCTCACTTGTGTCTGGCCCTCATTGTCGCCGGAACCACGGGGCCGACAAGCGCGTTCTTTGCAACGCTGCCTATCGCCCGATTCATGCCTGCCATGCGCCCCTCCCCTTCCCTTGCGTTCACTGAGCGGGCGGAGCGGGAAACCCTGGAGCCTGGGAGGCCGCCCTACTCCACCCCGACGAAGCCACCGGTCTGATGCGCCCACAAGCGCGCATAAAGGCCGCCACGCGCAATCAGCTCCGAATGCGTGCCGGTTTCCACGATCGCGCCATGCTCCATCACGACGAGACGATCCATCTTCGCGATGGTCGACAGGCGGTGGGCGATGGCGATAACGGTCTTGCCGCGCATCAGCGTCTCGAGGCTTTCCTGGAT
This sequence comes from Dyella sp. 333MFSha, assembly GCF_900102405.1. Lineage (NCBI taxonomy): Bacteria > Pseudomonadati > Pseudomonadota > Gammaproteobacteria > Lysobacterales > Rhodanobacteraceae > Dyella > Dyella sp. 333MFSha. Next base: position 1,604,878 of record NZ_FNBR01000001.1, read on the forward strand.
CGCCGCCTCCGCTTCGGAATCCAGCGCCGAGGTGGCTTCGTCCAGAACCAGAATGGGCGCGTCTTTCAGCAGCACGCGCGCGATGGCGATACGCTGCCGCTGGCCACCCGATAGCTTCACGCCACGCTCGCCGGCGTGAGCGTCGTAACCCGTGCGACCTTCGCCATCCGACAGCAGCGGGATGAACTCATCCGCACGAGCCTGCCGGACGGCCTCGGCCATCTCCGCGTCGGTCGCATCCGGACGCCCGTAAAGAAGGTTGTCCCGGATCGACCGATGCAGCAGCGAAGTGTCCTGCGTCACCACGCCGATCTTCGAGCGCAGCGATTCCTGGGTGACCTTCGCGACATCCTGCCCATCGATGTAAATGTGCCCGTCCTCGAGGTCGTAGAGACGCAGCAGCACGTTCACCATCGTGGACTTGCCGGCACCCGACGGCCCGACCAGTCCGATCTTCTCACCCGCACGCACGACCAGATCGAGGCCGCCGATGATGCCGCCGGCCTTGCCGTAATGGAAATGAATATCGTCGAAGCGGACCTCGCCCTTCGACACCACCAGCGGCACGGCGTCGGCCCGATCGACCACCGTACGTTCCTGCGAGAGCGTGGTGATGCCATCCTGGACGGTACCGACATCCTCGAAGATGCCGTTGACCACCCACATGATCCAGCCGGACATGTTGTTGATACGGATGACCAGGCCCACGGCGAGCGCCACCTGACCCGTCGTCACCGTGCCACGCGACCAAAGCCACAACGCCAGTGCGCTGGTGAAGCCGATCAGCAGGCCGTTGAGCGTCGTGATGGAGACATCCATCGTCGTGACCATGCGGCTCGACGACCGCACCTTCTCGGTCTGCTCGACGATGGCTTCACGCGCATAGGCTTCCTCGCGATTCGTATGGGCGAAGAGTTTCAGCGTCATCACGTTGCTGTAGCCGTCGACGATGCGCCCCATCAGCTTCGAGCGGGCCTCCGACGCCTTCCACGAACGCTCCTTCACCCGCGGCACGAAGAACACGAGCATGCCGATGTAGCCGGCGATCCAGCAGATCAGCGGAACGGCCAGCCAGATGTCCGCTTTGGCGAACAGGTAGATCGAGGTACCGGCATAGACGGTGACGTACCAGAGGGCGTCGACCACCTGCACGGCCGACTGCCGCAGCGAGGGCGCCGTCTGCATGATGCGGTTGGCGATGCGCCCGGCGAAGTCGTTCTGGAAAAAGGACAGGCTCTGTTTGAGCACATAGCGATGATGCTGCCAGCGCATCATGCTGGTCATGCCAGGGTTGAGTGTCTGATTGACCAGAAGATCGTGAATCCCGATCGAGAGGGGACGCAGGACGACCACGACGAACGCCATCCACGCGAGCGTGCCGGCGTGCGTCTGGAAGAAAGTCGCCGCCGGCGTCTTCTGCGCCATGTCGACCAGGCGCCCCAGAAAGTCGAACATGGCGACTTCGATCAGGGCGACGGCCAGCCCCACCACGAGGGCTGCGACGAAGATCTTCCATACCTGACGCAGGTAATGGGCATAGAAGCGGACGACACTTTTCGGCGGGGTCCGGTCAGGGACCTCGCGGAAAATGTCGATCAGGGATTCGAACCATCGGAATATCATGCCGGCATTGTAGACCGGTATGGAGTCAGGTCGATGTCGTAAGGCACCGGGGGATAGGTGGTCCACGTATCCCCCGGCCAGGGCCCTGGTCAGGAGAGCGTTTCACGCTCCCAGTGCCGTCCCGCGGCCAGCGCCTGCACGAAGCCCTTCGCGAACCCATCGCTGGCCTTTCCGCCCGTGACGACCACGCCGTGCTCGCTGCGGACGTCCTTTTTTTCGCCGACGGCGACACCGCCGGGCAGACCGACGAGAAGCTCGGCGCCTTCACCGCTGGCAGCGATGGCCTTGCAATGGCGCCAGCTGTCCTTGATGAAGTCCGCGACATCCGGCACGCGCTTCAGCAGATCGACGCTACCCCGGCCGCCCGGCACGTAGATCGCATCGAACAGCACCGAATTGCTCGTGAGGAAGCTGAAGTCGGCCTCGACGGCATCGCCGTTCGAGCGAATCGAACCAAGCTGAGGTGCGACGAACTTGACCTGCACCCCATTCTTCTCGAGGGCCTTGCGTACCGCGGCGACATCGTCAGCGGCGAAACCATCCGCCAGCAGCACCGCCACCTTGCGCGTTGCGAGCGTGTCGCCCGGCCGGTGACGCATGCTCAGCGCCGGAGAAACCGGAACGTCGCGTGCGGGCGTCGGTTGATACTTCTTCGGATCCGCGTCGGCTGGCACGCTGCGGTTGAGCGGGCCGTCGCTCTTCTTTGGGACGGGAATGCCGAGCGCCTGCGCCACGCTCGCCGCGAGGTCAGTGTCGACCTGAGCCAGCATGAACAGCATGCGCTGCCGCACCGTCGGCTCCTGTACCTTGCCCAGTTCAAAGCGCAGCGCGCTGACGATATGGTTGTACTCGGCCTCGGACTGGCTATGCAGGAACATGCGCGCCTGCGTGAAGTGATCGAGGAACGTCTCACTGCGTGCACGTACCTTACGCGCGTCTATGCGCTCGTTTACCGACGTGAATCCGCCATCTTTCCAGGAGGCCTGGAACGGGCACCCGCCGCCGAGCGAGTTGGGCTCATACGCGACGCGCCCCTTGTCGATCGTGTGGCGCATGTGGGCATCGCGCTGGTGATTGCGCACGGGAACGACGGCACGATTGATCGGCAGCTCGTGGAAGTTGGGGCTGCCCAGGCGCGAAAGCTGCGTGTCCGTATACGAGAACAGGCGTCCCTGCAGCAGCGGATCGTTGCTGAAATCGATACCCGGCACGACATGACCGGGATGGAACGCCACCTGCTCGGTCTCGGCGAAATAATTATCCGGGTTGCGGTCAAGCACCATGCGACCGATGAGGCGCACGGGTACCACCTCTTCCGGAATCAGCTTGGTCGGATCGAGCAGGTCGAAATCGAACTTGTGCTCGTCTTTCTCGTCGACCAGCTGCACACCGAGCTCCCATTCCGGGAAATCGCCAGCCGTGATGGCATCGGCCAGGTCGCGCCGATGAAAGTCGGGGTCGTTGCCCGAGATTTTCAGCGCTTCGTCCCAGGCCACGCTGTGCAGACCGAGCTTCGGCTTCCAATGGAATTTGACGAAGGTCGACTTACCTGCCGCATTGACGAAACGGAATGTATGGACACCGAACCCTTCCATCATCCGGTAGCTGCGTGGAATCGCACGATCAGACATCGCCCACATGATCATGTGCATCGACTCGGGCATCAGGGAGATGAAATCCCAGAAGGTGTCGTGTGCGCTGGCGGCCTGCGGAATCTCGTTATGCGGCTCGGGTTTCACCGCATGGATCAGATCGGGAAACTTGATCGCGTCCTGAATGAAGAACACCGGGATGTTGTTGCCAACGAGATCGTAATTGCCTTCTTCGGTGTAGAACTTCACCGAGAACCCACGCACGTCGCGGGCGAGATCCGTAGAGCCACGCGATCCCGCTACGGTGGAGAAGCGGACGAAAACGGGCGTACGCTTTCCTTTCTGTGAAAGAAAAGACGCGCGCGTGACCGGGGCCAGCGAGTCGTAGGCTTCGAAATAGCCATGCGCCGCGGCACCGCGCGCGTGGACGATCCGTTCCGGAATACGCTCGTGATCGAAATGGGTGATCTTTTCGCGGAGGATGAAATCCTCCAGTAGCGTCGCGCCGCGCTCGCCGGCCTTCAGCGAGTTCTGGTCGTCGGCGATGCGCGTTCCCTGATCCGTCGTCATCGTCGCGCCGGTGGCATCGACGGTGTCCCGCGCCAGATCGGCGCGTTTGGGATTATCGTCGACGGCGGACGGGTTCTTGCGTGCAGCGTTGGCTGGGGCTTTGGGCGCCTTGCTCATGATGTACCTCGCGTGTTCTCAACACGAGGTGTATGGCAGCGGCACCGTGAATCGTGGGTCAAGTCAGCGCAAAGATGATGCTTCTACGTAGGTATCACGTGTGGCGTGACAGCGCCTTATCCAGGGCGACGAGCGCGAGACCGAGACCGAGGAAGAGCGCCCCTACGAGCAGGCTGTTGAGCAGCACCGCGACGTAACCCAGGTGATCCACATCCATGAACGGATAGGGGTACTCATGCACCAGGGCGCCCCGGCCCAGCGTCCAGATCAGGAACGCCAGCGGAAACGCCAGCCAGCGCAGCGCGTCACGCCAGACCAGTGCGCCATGCGGGAGCAACGCAAGCCACCACACGACGAACAGGAACGGCACGACGTAATGCAGCGAGCGATCGGCCACCAACTGCGGCCCCATCGGATGCCATAGCGACTGCAGGAGTACCGCGTAGATCAGGCAGGTCACCGAAATGGACAACGCCGCGAGCCCGCGTACGCGCGGCCCACGCCATATCCGTAGCGCGGCCCAGCCACCACCCGTCGCGGACGAGGTGGCGACGAGCGCCACCAGAAGGTTCGACAGGATGGTGAAGAAGCTGAAGAAACGCAGTGTCACCTCCAGCGCCGGCCCCGACCAGAGCATCAGCCAGTACTGGAGCATCAGCGTCGGCCAGGCCACCGCCGCGACGACGATCGCGAAAAGGTTCGAAACGGCGGCGACCCGGGGCGACATCGTCAATGCGGCCAGACGTTGTTCGAGCGGTCGCGATCGGGAAGCGCGTGATCCGGATCGATCACGGCGCCCACGATCCTCTTCTGGCCCGGCACGGTCACGTCGAAGGCCGTGTGCTGCTGCCAGGTTTCCACCGGGATGCGGATATCGCGCGTGGTCTTGTCTTCGAAGGTCACCCGCAGGGTCGACGGCATCACCAGCCCGTCCAGATTGGCGATGGTCACCTTCGCACCATCCACCTTCGTCACCGCAAGGTCCAGCTGCCAGTTGTTGGCATACCAGCCGCGCCAGAACCAGCCGAGGTCTTCGCCGGTTTCGCTTTCCATCAGACGGAAGAAGTCCGACGGTGTCGGATGCTTATAGGCCCAGGTGGCGATGTATTTGCGGAACGCCGGATCGAATCGCTCGGGACCGACGATCTGCTCGCGCAGCAACACCAGGCCAAGCGCGGCCTTGAAGTACGTCGCCGGGTGCCGGTATTTCTCTTTGACCATGTCGGCGCCAATCAGCAGATTCGGCGCTTCCTGGTCAGCCAGCAGCGGCAGGATTTCGTCGACCGGATTGCCACCTTTGGGCGAGTATTCACTGTCGCGCTTCGGCGCGAATTCGCCCCGGTTGAACGCATCCGCCTCGTAAACGTCGATGAAGGTGTTGAAGCCCTCGTCCATCCAGGCGTTACGACGCTCGTCGGAGCCGACGATCATCGGAAACCAGGTGTGACCGATCTCGTGCGCGGTCACCATGTGGAGATCCTTCGGGGACGCCTTCATCGGGTCAAAGACAATGCCCGGGTATTCCATACCACTGGCCGCATCGCCGGCTTCATTGATCGCGACGGGGTACGGGTACGGGTACCACTTTGTCGAGAAGTGCTCGACAGAAGCCTTCAGGTACTCGGTCGAACGACCCCACTGCGCGTCACCGACGCTCTCCACCGGGTACACCGACATGGCCAGGGCTTTCTTGCCTTCGGGCAGATTGATCCGCGCCGCGTCCCACACGTAGCTGGTCGACGCGCCGAACGCGACGTCACGCGTGTTCTTCATCTGGAATTTCCAGGTGAGCGTGCCGCCCTTCTTCGGCCGGCTGGCCGGATCGGTCACTTCCGCGGGCGTGCGGATCATCACCGTCTTGTCGCTCTCGCGTGCTTTGGCCAGCCTGTCGCGCTGCGCGGCCGTGAGCACGTCGTCCGGGTTGACCAGTTCACCGGAGCCGGCGACGATCATGTCCGAGGGTACGGTGATCGCGTAGTTGAAATCGCCGTACTCGAGGTAGAACTCGCTGTTGAGATAGGGCGCGGTGTCCCAGCCCCGTTGATCGTCGTACACGCACATGCGCGGGTACCACTGCGCCATCTCGTAAATGTTCCCGTTCTTCGACGGTGCGAAGCCCGTCCGACCACCGAAATCGCCAGGCAGATCGTAAGAATATTCGATCGTCACCGAGACTTTGCCGCCTTTCGCGGAAACCGCCTCGGGCAGGCGGATCTGCATCCGTGTGTCGCTGACCACGTACGTCGCCCGCGCCGTCCTGCCACCCTGCTCGACGCTGACACTCGCGATACGGTAACCATCGGTGTGCTGCTTGTCCGCAGGCTGCCTCCCGCCGGTGAAATTGCCGCGGGCCTCGCGGGTGAAACGGTTCTCGTCCATTTGCAGCCAGAGCACGTCGAGCGCGTCGGGACTGTTATTGGTGTAGTGAATCGTGGCCTTGCCGACCAGCGTATTCCTCACCGGGTCGAGCGTGGCGGACAGGTCGTAGTCCGCCCGGTTCTGCCAGAACAACGGGCCGGGCATACCGCTGCCGGAGCGATAAGCCGTTGCCGGCTGGGGATAATCGAACGGAGCGAACGCTTCGCGCGGATCGAAGGTCGCGGCCGCGGCGCCGAGCGAACCCGCAAGGGCGACACTGGCGAGCGACAGACGGGCAACGTTTTTCATCGGGGACACCCTGGGAACGACCCCTGAGCGTAACCGGCAAACGAAGCCCGCCTCTACCGTGCCAGAAGTCAGGTCAACGGACGTCGATCTTGCGATTCTCGCCAAGGTCGGGCGTCTTTCCCGAGAGGCGCGCCTTCAGATAGTCGAACGCGACGACCATCTTCGACGAGGGCGCATCCCAGTATTCGGCGGTATCGACGTCGACACGGATCAGCGCAATGTCCGGGTCGTCCTTGCCATTCGGGAACCAGGTTTTGATCCACTCGTTCCAGTGGGCATCGATGGATGCGCGGTCGTCGACCACGGCAGCGGCGCCCGACAGCGAAACATAGCTGTTGTCGGAGGAACTGGCATAGGCGACGTTGACCTGGCGATGCGCCTCCACCTCCGCCACCTTCGGCGAACTCTTGCGGGTGAAAAACCAGAGGCTGCCATCGAAGGCCTTCTGCGAGGCGACCATGGGGCGGCTGTAGAGCCGGCCGTCGCGCTCGCTGGTCAGCATGGCGACGCGGGCGTCCTTGATCAGCGACCAGATCTTCTCGTTGTCCTGCTGGCGTGCGTCGGTCATGAGAGGCTCCTTTGAAGGTAATGGAAAGCCGCACCCTCCCACTGAGCCACTGAAGAACCCGTCAAGCATCTCCCCCGAGGGACAGACATCGCCCTCACATGACGGAATTTTCTCTCCCCCTGCGCTATCAAGACGGTTTCCCACCGAGGATGACGCCCATGGGGCTGCTCGTCGAAGGCACCTGGACCACCGCGGGGTACGACACCGGCAAGAGTGGGGGCCGCTTCGAGCGCGAGCCGACGCGTTTCCGGAACTGGATTACCCCGGATGGCTCGGCGGGTCCGACCGGCGAAGGCGGCTTTGCCGCCGAAGCCGGGCGCTACCACCTGTACATCGCACGGGCGTGCCCATGGGCACACCGCACGGCGATTTTCCGGGCCATCAAAGGCCTCGACGAGATGATCGGCCTCTCCGTGACACATTGGCTCATGGGCGACGAGGGGTGGACCTTCGAGCCCGCCGAGGGCGTCGTGCCCGATGACGTCAACGGAGTGCGCCGGATCTACGAGCTTTACAAACGAGCCGATCCGGCGGTCTCGGGCCGTGCCTCCGTCCCCGTTCTGTGGGACAAACAGAGGCGCACCATCGTCAGCAACGAGTCGGCCGACATCATCCGCATGTTCAACGATGCCTTCGATGGCGTCGGCGCCCGGCGCGGCGACTATTATCCGCAAGACCTGCGCGCGGAGATCGACGGGTACAATGCGCGGATCTACGACACGTTGAATAATGGTGTGTACAAGGCCGGCTTTGCCGGCAGCCAGGACGCTTACGAGGAAGCCATCGTCCCGCTGTTCGACACACTGGACTGGCTGGAGATGCACCTGTCGGACCGTCGCTACCTGTGTGGCGACCGCCTGACCGAAGCCGACTGGCGACTGTTCACCACCCTGCTCCGCTTCGACCCGGTGTACCACGGACATTTCAAATGCAACCTGCGCCGCCTGATCGACTATCCCGTGCTTTGGGCGTATACGCGCGCGCTGTATCAGGAGCCGGGCATTCGCGAAACGGTCGACTTCGGGCACATCAAAAAGCACTATTACCTGAGCCACCCCTGGCTGGACCCGACCGGGATCGTTCCCGCCGGACCGGATATCGACTTCGAGGCACCGCTTTGAGTGCCTGACACGTTGATATGCCTTGCATCCTGACCGGGTAGCCACATATTCCCCCGATAAACACACGAGGACCCCACGCATGAAAATCGGTTTGATCGGTCTGGGCAAGATGGGCGGCAACATCGCCCGTCGCCTGATGAGGGACGGTCACCAGACCGTTGTCTATGACAACAACGCCGACGCGCGTGCCACGCTGGCGAAGGACGGCGGCGAAGCCGTCGAGTCGCTTGAGGCCCTGGTCCAGGCCCTGCCCTCGCCCAAGGTCGTCTGGGTCATGCTGCCGGCAGGCGAGATCACCGAGACCACGATCGCCAAGATCAGTGGCCTGCTGGGCAAGGACGACATCATCATCGACGGTGGCAACACCTTCTACAAGGACGATGCCCGCCGTGCCGAAGAGCTCGCCGCCAAGGGTCAGCACTACGTCGACGTCGGTACGTCCGGCGGTGTGTGGGGCCTCGATCGCGGTTACTGCATGATGATCGGCGGCGACAAGCCCACCGTCGACTTCCTCGACCCGATCTTCAAGACCCTCGCGCCGGGCGCCGGCGACATCCCGCGCACCGAGAGCCGTGAAGGCCGTGACCCCCGTGTCGAGAACGGCTACATGCATGCCGGTCCCGCCGGTGCCGGTCACTTCGTCAAAATGATCCACAACGGCATCGAGTACGGCATGATGCAGGCCTTCGCGGAAGGCTTCGACATCCTGAAGAACCGTAACGGCACGCAGCTGCCCGAGCGCGAGCGCTACAACCTCGACATGGCCGACATCGCCGAAGTCTGGCGCCGCGGCAGCGTCGTTTCCTCGTGGCTGCTCGATCTCACGGCCAGCGCGCTCGCCAAGGGTCCGGAGCTGGACAACTACTCCGGCTACGTCGACGACTCCGGCGAAGGCCGCTGGACGGTGAACGCCGCGATCGAAGAAGCCGTCCCGGCCGAGGTGCTCACCTCCGCTCTGTTCGCCCGTTTCCGCTCGCGTCAGGACCACACCTATGCGGAGCGCCTGCTGTCGGCGATGCGCATGGGCTTCGGTGGTCACATCGAAGGTCGCGGGAAGCCGCCGAAAGAAGGCGATCATTCCTGAAAGGCATGAAAAATCCCGCTTCGGCGGGATTTTTTTTGGTCGCGCGATCTGTGTCGGGTCGTGCGATTTTCTGTAGGAGCCCGCCCTGCGGGCGATGGGCGCCAGCAGCACCCTCCCATTCGCGCGCAAGGCGCGCTCCTACCTGCCGTCCAGCTCGTTCAGGCGTTCCCGCCACCGTTCGGGCGTCTGCGGCTTGATGAACAACGCCACGATCGGCAGCTTCGCCTCTTTCGTCCGCCGCTCGATCTCGAGCACGCATTCCTCGATCTGCACCGTCGTCAACGCATCGTCGAACGCCGCGGATAGCGCCACCAGCACGTGGTCGGGGCCGACCTGCACCGTCAGCACGCCATTGACCGCCTCGATGCCGGGTACCTCGCCCGCGATATTGCACACCTGCGCCAGAAGCTTCGGCTGCGCGGGCTCACCGATCAACAGCTCCTTGCTCTCGCGAGCCAGCGCGATCGCCGCCAGCGCCAGCACGACCGAAATACCCACCGAGGCCCAGCCATCGATGCGCGGATCGTTGAACGCGTGCGACAGATAGATACCGATGGCCGCGATGCCCAGACCTAGCAACGCCGCGGTGTCTTCAAACAGCACCGAGTAAGTGGTCGGGTCCTTGCTCCGACGAAACGCCTCGAAGTAACCGAGCCGGCCCTTCTTCCGCTGCACACTCTTGAGCGACAGCCACCACGATGAGCCTTCGAACAGCACGCTCACGGCCAGGACGATGTAAGCGGTCTTCGGATCCTCGAGCGGCTCGGGCGTCAGGATGTGGTTGACGCCCTCGTACAAGGAGAAGCCGGCACCGAGCGACAGCACCAGCAGCGCGACGATGAAACTCCAGAAGTAGAGTTCACGACCGAAACCCAGCGGGTGCTGGCGGTCCGGACGTCGCTGGGAGCGTTTGAGCCCATAGAGCAGCAGGATCTCGTTGATGCTGTCGACGAGGGAGTGCACGCCCTCGGACAGCATCGCGGAGCTGCCGGTGATCGCCGCGGCGACGAACTTGGCGACAGCGATCGCGACATTGGACGCGAGCGCGACGTATACGACGAGTTTTGAACCTTCGGCCATGGGGTCATCGTCGCGGACAGGGTGTGTTCCGCAAGTAAAGCATGAGCAAGCCTCGCCCGCAGGGCAGCTCACCCGTAGGAGCCCGCCCTGCGGGCGAAAAGCCAACGATGCGCGGACGCGGAAACTCCACCCATGCGACGAGGTAAAACATAAAAAAAGCCGCCCCAACCGGAGCGGCTCTTTCCCAAACGCGGAACCCGTCGCGAATTACTTCGCGAACAGATGCTCCACGCCAGCGCGCTCTTCGCGCAGTTCCTTTTCGGTCGCGTCGATACGCGCCTGCGAGAACGCGTTGATCTCCAGACCCTGGACGATGGCGTACTTGCCGTCCTTGACCGTCACCGGGTAACCGAAGATCACGCCCGGCTCCACACCGTACGAGCCGTCCGACGGGATACCCATCGAGACCCAGTCACCCTCGGCCGTACCGAGCGTCCAGTCACGCATATGGTCGACGGCGGCCGAAGCGGCCGAGGCGGCCGACGATGCGCCACGCGCCTTGATGATCGCCGCGCCGCGCTGCTGCACGGTCGGGATGAACTCGCCCTCGTACCAGGCCTGGTCGACCTGATCGAGCGCCGGCTTGCCCTTGACGGTGGTCGTGTGCAGGTCCGGATACTGTGTCGAGCTGTGGTTGCCCCAGATCGTCAGTTTCTTGATGTCGGTGGAGTGGGTACCGGTCTTCTCGGCCAGCTGCGACAGCGCGCGGTTGTGATCGAGACGAACCATCGCGGTGAAGCACTTCGGATCGAGATCCGGAGCGTTCTGCTGCGCGATCAGCGCATTGGTGTTGGCCGGATTGCCGACGACCAACACGCGCACGTCGCGCTTGGCGTGGTCGTTCAGCGCCTTGCCCTGCGGGCCGAAGATGGCGCCGTTGGCTTCCAGAAGGTCCTTGCGCTCCATGCCGGGGCCACGCGGACGTGCGCCGACCAGCAGTGCGTAATCGACGTCCTTGAAAGCGACGTTGAGGTCATCGGTGGCGACAACGCCCGCGAGGGTCGGGAAGGCGCAATCGTTGAGCTCCATCACCACGCCCTGCAGCGTGGGCAGCGCCGGGGTGATTTCGAGCAGGTGCAGGATCACCGGCTGGTCGGGACCCAGCATGTCGCCGGCGGCGATACGGAACAGGAGGGCATAACCGATCTGGCCGGCTGCGCCGGTGACGGCAACGCGAACGGGTGCTTTCATCTTTCGACTCCTCAGGGATATCGCGGGGGACTGACGATCAGCTCAGCTCGGCGAAGAACTCGACGATGCGGGCCATGCCCTTGTCGAGTGCCTCGTCCGGGCACGAATAGGAAATACGCAGGGCGCGCGGCTCGCCGAAGGCCGAACCCGGCACGCAGGCCACGCCCTTGGCATCGAGCAGCACGGCGCAGAAGTCGACGTCGGAGGTGATCTCCACGCCGTTGTGCTTCTTGCCAAAGGCCACCGAGATGTCCGGGAACGCATAGAACGCGCCCTGCGGACGTGGGCAGACCACGCCCGGAATGGACACCAGCGCGTCGTAGACGCGGTCGCGCTTCGCGGCGAACTCGACGCACTTCTGCGCGGGGACGTCCTGCGGACCGGCCAGCGCGGCGACGGCGGCGGCGGTGACCACTTCCGGCAGGCTGGTGATGTGATTGGAGTTGAGCGTGGTAACCGCCCTGGCGACGGTTTCCGGCGCGGCGATGAAACCCACGCGCCAGCCGGGCATGCCGTAGGTCTTCGACAGCGAATCGACGAAGATCGTGCGGTCTTTCAGCTCCGGACGGACGTGCACGAAGTTGTGGTAACCCACGCCGTCGAACACCATCGTGTTGTAGATGTCGTCGGTGATGATCCAGGTATCCGGATACTTCGCGATGACGTCGGCCAGCGCGGCGATTTCATCGCGCGTATAGACCATGCCGGTCGGGTTGGACGGGTTGTTGAACAGGAAGACACGCGGCTTGCGCGCCAGCGCTTCGTCCAGCTGCGCGGGCGTGAGCTTGTAGTGCTGCTCGGGCGGGCACGGCAGGATGTTGATCTTTGCCCCGACGATCTCGGCGATGTCGAGGTAGCTGGTCCAGTACGGGGCCGGGAAAGCGATTTCGTCGCCTTCGTCCAGCAGCGCTTCGGCCAGGTTGTAGAGGATCTGTTTGGCACCGACGCCGGTGGAAACGTTTTCACGCTTGTAGCCGGTGAGACCCAAAGCGTCGATGTGGGCCAGGAAGGCATCGACCAGCGCATCGGCGCCACGGTTGCTGCCGTACTGGCCGGAGTCCTTCGACAACGCCTCGCGGGCGGCGGCGTAGACGTGCTCACCGGGAAGGAAGTTGGGGACACCGATCGAGAAGCTGACGATGTCGCGGCCTTCAGCCTTGAGGCGCTTGGCTTTCTCGGCAATGACCATGATCGCACTGGGTTTGGCGCGACCCATTCGCGTGGCGAGCTGCGGCATCGTTTCCTCGTCGGGGGTGGGGCAAAGTGCGGCATTTTAACACGCCCCAAAAAGAAAACGCCGCCCGGAGGCGGCGTTTCAAACGCTTTGACGCCGGACGGGCGCTCAGCGGTTGTCGAGCACCTCGTTCCACTTCGCGACCTGGGCGGCCTGCTTTTCGAGCAGCGCGTCGACGTCGCCTTCGACGGTCACCGTCTCGATGGTGTCGTCGCCGACGATCTTGTTGACCACGGCCTGGTCGTCCGGGCCGACCACTTCGCCGAAGACGCTGTGCTTGCCGTCGAGCCAGGGGGTGGCGCCGTGGGTGATGAAGAACTGCGAGCCATTGGTGCCCGGGCCGGCGTTGGCCATGGACAGGATGCCCGGCTTGTCGTGCTTGAGGCTGGCGTCGAACTCGTCACCGAACTTGTAGCCCGGACCGCCACGGCCCGAACCCTCGGGGCAACCGCCCTGGATCATGAAGTCGGGGATGACGCGGTGGAACGTCTTGCCATCGTAGTAGCCACGCTTGGCCAGGTTGACGAAGTTGGCCACGGTAACCGGGGTCTTGTCGTCGTGCAGGCGGAGGTGGATATCGCCCTTGTTGGTCTTCATGGTGACGGTAATGGTCATCGCAATTCCTGTAACTCGTTGAAAATCGGACTATCCACTGCGAGCGGCCGGTCCGGTGGGCTGCAAAGGCTAACGAAGATGGCGCCACCTGCCCAACAGTTCAAGCGGTAAAGCGTGATGGTGCGTTCAGGTCCGTGGCAGGGCCAGCGCTTCGGCGGTCAGGGGACCTGCCCCGCGAGGGCGGGCATCGCGCACGGCGGCATCCTCAGGCAGCGCCCTGCCCTCCATGAGGTGCGCCCAGGCCCGGTCCAGCGCCGCGTAGCCGTAAGGCAGCAGCGGCACGTGGCCGTCTCCGAAGTCCGGGAAGGCCAGGAAGGAATCGAAGTGCTGGGCGTACGGCACCTTCCAGAACACGGGCGATCGGCCGGAGGCGCGTAGCCACTTCACGTAGGGCTCCGAACTGAAGGCCATGGGGATCAGACCGTCCTGCGCGCCGTGCACGATGACGATCGGGAGCGCGGCGCGTGGCAGCGTCGCCGCTGTGGCCGCCACGCCAGCGCGCAGGCTGACGGCATCCTCGCCCTGCCCCGTCCACAGGTCACGCAGGCTCAGATGGCCGGGCAGGGTGGGATCGAGCGAGAAGTCGGTGCCGCCGGCAAGGATGACCCCGGCCCCCGGGGGGACGCCCGAACCCTCCGCCCACCAGGCGGCGCGGATAACCGCTTCGGCCGGACCCGCGATCCCACCCGCGTGCTGTGCCCGGTATGAAAACCCGCAGGGCATCGCGCCCGCCGGGCGCCGCATATAAGCGGAGGCATACGCCGCCGTGACCGCCCGCCAGAGATCGAGCGAGGTCGAGGACGCGCCTACCTTGAGGGCGTCGTCGTCCCAGCCTGACGCCCGCAGCATGGCCAGCGCTTCGTCGGCCTGCGGGCCCGGCATGAAAGCCTTCAGCCGTCCATGCGCACGAAGCGCGGCACCTCGCAAAGCCCAGGCCGGGGGCGAGACCGCACCGACCCGCGCGAACGGCACGCCGTCGAACTCACGCGCCGCCAGGGCGGCAGGCAACAGCAGGGCTGCCTCGGTCGCATAGTCGTAGAACGGCCGCCCATGCCCTTCGACGTGGATGTTGGGCTCGAGGGCGACGACCGCCGCCAGCATGCCGTCGGTGTCGTCGCCTGCGGCACGCAGGACGGCACCGCCGCCATTTGAGAGACCGGTGGCGATGATGCGCGTATTTTCCGGCGTGAACGGCGCCTCGTCCGGAAACGCGCGGTCGAGCATGGCGAGACCGAAACGCGCCGCCTGCAAAACGTGTCGACCCCAGTCCGCTTCCGGGTTGTCGCCCGAGTGCGCGTGCTTCACCGCGATACCCGCGTCGTGCGGCGCGTCCTGAGCTTCGAATTCGAGTGACGCCTCCCCCGCCTTCGCCCGGGTTCCGTCGAGCGCCACACCCGTTCTATCGCCGGTATCGAAATACCCCGCGCCCGCGCCTTTGTCCGTGTACGCCACCGCGCAGCCTCGCGGCAGACCCCAGCCTCCGGCGAGGGCGATCGCACCATAGATGCCACGCGATCCCGACGAGGCGGTGACGACCAGGCAGCGCTGCGCGTGATCGAAATCATCGGGGACCTGCGCCAGCACACGATGTGACGCACGTGCACCAGACAGCGTGGCGAACGCGGTGTACTCGCGCCCTGGTACATCCGGCACCTGTCCGTAAAGCGTGCCGAAGCCGCCGATCGGACCCAGATCGGCTATGCCTTTCCAACTGCTCTGGATAGCCCGTCGCCGGAGCTCCGCAGGCGTCGGCGACGTTGGCTGCGCGAACGCCGTGGACGTGCCCGTCAGCCCGCGCAAGCCGAGACCGGCGCTCAGAAGATCGTCGCCATTGCGATGGGTGGTGACGCGGACATCGCCGAAGGTGTCGGGTGCTGACATGACGCGCAATCTCGTGGCGAACGCAAGGACACCGAGCATACCGGTCAGCGGCGGTGAGGTTCCCGGCGACACTTTCGGCGCAAGTTATCGCGAAATGTCGTCACGCGCCAAGGTATGCTCCGGATCCCGGCAGGAGCCGGAAGAACCCAAGGGGATACTGAGCAATGACTGCCCGTCGTAACGTCCTGCTGTCCGCCGCGATCGTCGCGGGTCTGGGACTGGCTGCCTGCCACAAGAAAGACGAAGCACCCGCCGCCGATCCGAAGGCCGTTGCCGCAGCGCAGGCCGCCATCGCTTCGCCCGCATGGTTACGTCAGCACCTGCCCGCCCAGACCGTCGCCTATCTGCGAATTCCTTCGCCGTGGGGCATGCTCGGCGCGGTCCCGGCAGGACGCCCGCTGGATGCCGCCCTCTCGACGAAGGCGCACCTGGATGCGATCGCGAAGATCCGCGAAAGCATCGGCAAGGACAAACTGCTCGCCGACCTGAAAATCGCGCCGGTTGCGAATCTCCTGCTCAGCGACCTGCGGTCGCCGATCGAGGGCATCATCGTCGATCCCCTCGGCATCCCCTCTTTCACGTCGCGCGTGGTCGTCACAGCCGTGCTCGACTTCCCGTCGGTCGATGCGTTTAACGCGCGCCTCAAGAGCCTCGGCGGCGAAACCCCGCTACTCAAGGCGCCGCTCGACGCGCAAGGTAACGGACAACTCGCGTCCGACGGCGGAGCGTTGCATTACGACGTCACCACGCGCCGTCTTTGGGTGACAGGACACATGAAGGGGCTGGCCGCCGAGCAGCCCGGCATCGACGGAACCGCCCTGACCACGCTCATTGCCGACGTCGACAAGGCCACGGCCGCTACGGCACCGGCCAGCCTCTCGGCGCTCGAGCCACGCATAGACACCTCGGGCGAGGGCTTCTTCGGCTGGATCAGCATGCGCGGCATCGGCGCCGTTGCCGC
Organism: Dyella sp. 333MFSha; assembly: GCF_900102405.1. Taxonomy (NCBI): domain Bacteria; kingdom Pseudomonadati; phylum Pseudomonadota; class Gammaproteobacteria; order Lysobacterales; family Rhodanobacteraceae; genus Dyella; species Dyella sp. 333MFSha. The sequence goes on from NZ_FNBR01000001.1 coordinate 1,621,182, forward strand.
GGCACAGGCCGGCGATTCCCCGCTGGGCCGGTTGCCGGCCGACTTCGCTTCCAAGGCGGACGCCGTGGCCTTCGGCGCAGGCACCGTCAATGGTCGCGGGCAGCTTCAGCTACTGGTGCACGCGCCTCAGGCCCGCCTGCTGCAGTACCTGTCGCCGACGTCCTTTGCGCCGACGGTAAAGAGCGTCGGCGCGCCCCATTGGGCCGTCACCCTGAATACGCCGACCGCCGAGACGTGGAAAGCCTTCGAAGGCAATCTCAATCTCGACTTCGGAGCGGAAGGCGCGAAGGCATTCCACGAAAGCGTCGACCGCCTCTCGAAGCGCTACCACTTCGATCCTGAGCGATACACGGCCTGGTTCGGCCCGGAGACGGTCGTCTTCGCCGACGATGCTGGCCTTTACTACGCTACACGCGTCCGCGACTGGAAGGGCTGGCACGAGCTGATTGACCAGAACAAGGGCAACGGCTGGAAAACCGGCACGGCGAAGGTCGACGGCGCCGAGGTGCACTGGCTGTCGATCCCAGGACAGGCCGCCACGAACCTGCCGCCGGACAGCGACCCGTCCATGCGTGCGTTCATGCAGATGGTCGATCGCTTCGGCGGCCGTACCTGGTGGACGGAAGAAGGCGACTGGGCTGTCTTTGCCAAAGTCCCTCAGGCCCTGTCCGATCGCGCGGCCGCCGGACCCGACACTTCGCTGGATGACTGGTTCAAGGCAAGGTCTTACCCGGGCCAGCGCACGGTGGCGGGCTTCACCGCGACCACCCATGGAGCCCAGCGCGACGCCTACTATCTGTATCTGTCGCTCCTGCAGTTCGTCGCGGGGGCCACCGGTTCCGATGCCGACATCAGCACCCTGCCATCGGCTCACACACTTGGCCTTCCGGACCAGGGCGTTCTGGGCGCGGCGCTCGAAGCCGACAAGGACACTCTGGGCTTCTCGCTCACCTACGAGCACTCCCCCGTCGAGCTAGTCGGTGAAGGTGGCGGCGTCACGGTCATCGCCGGCACCGCCATCCTCGCCGCCATCGCCGTCCCCCAGTATCAGGAGTACACGCTGCGCAGCCAGGTGGCCGGCGCCCTGTCCGCCGCCGACCCGGTCAAGACCGCCGTGGCCGAGCACCGCCTGACCACGGGGAAGTTTCCCGCCAGCAACAAGGCGGCTGGCCTGGACGATGGGGAAGCCCTCGGTAACGACTACGTCAGCTCGGTCGAGGTCGGACAGGGTGGCGAAATCACCGTCAACCTCGACGGCGAAGCCCCGCACAAGGCCGATGCCAAGCTCGACGGCGGCCAGCTGATCCTGCTGCCCAGGGTCGAAGGCGGCCAGGTCGGCTGGACCTGCTCGGGCGAAGGCATCGACGAAAAATACCTGCCGGCAAGCTGTCGGGACGCGTTGCCGGGGCTCTGAAACCGGTCTGCCGGGCGGGGTTCCTGAACGGAGCCTCGCCCGTCATGCGAAAGTCGTCAATTTCCTTTATAATCGGCGGCTTCCCAAACCAAAGAGGCGATCCGGCTTTACGCCGGCGCATAACGCATGTCGATCGAATTCCTGCGCAACATCGCCATCGTCGCTCACGTCGACCATGGCAAGACCACCCTCGTCGACCAGCTTCTGAAGCAGTCGGGCACGCTCAACGAGCGTACCGTGCTCGCCGAGCGCGTCATGGATTCGAACGACCAGGAAAAGGAACGTGGCATCACGATCCTGGCCAAGAACACGGCCATCACCTGGGAAGACAAGAAGACGGGCGTCAAGAACCGCATCAACATCGTCGACACCCCGGGACACGCCGACTTCGGTGGCGAAGTCGAGCGCGTGCTGTCGATGGTCGACACCGTGCTGATCCTGGTCGACGCGATGGACGGCCCGATGCCGCAGACGCGCTTCGTCACCCAGAAGGCCTTCGCGATGGGCTTCAAGCCCATCGTCGTCGTCAACAAGGTCGACCGCCCCGCCGCCCGTACGGAATGGGTCGTCGAGCAGGTCTGGGACCTGTTCGCCAAGCTCGGCGCCACCGATGAGCAGATGGACTTCCCGATCGTTTACGCATCGGCGCTCAACGGTTATGCCTCGCTCGACGAGAACGCCCGCGAAGGTGACATGACCCCGCTGTACGAAGCGATCATGCAGCACGCGCCGCGGCCGGACGTCGATCCGGAAGGCCCCTTCCAGATGCGCATCAGCCAGCTGGACTACAACAACTTCGTCGGCGTGATCGGCATCGGTCGCGTGCAGCGCGGCACCCTGAAGAAGGGCATGCAGGTCGCCGTCATCGATCGCGAAGGCAAGAAGCGTCAGGGCAAGATCGTCCAGGTGCTGGGCTTCCTGGGCCTCGAGCGTATCGAGCAGGACAGTGCCGAAGCCGGCGACATCGTCGCCATCTCGGGCATTCCCGACCTGACCATTTCCGACACGCTGACCGCGCCGGATACGCCGGAAGCGCTGCCCGCGCTGAGCGTCGACGAGCCGATGATCAGCATGACCTTCCAGGTCAACAACTCGCCGTTCGTCGGCAACAAGGACCTGTCGGGCGGCAAGTTCCTGACCAGCCGTCAGCTGCGTGAGCGCCTGGATCGCGAGAAGGTGCACAACGTCGCCCTCCGCGTCGAAGACGGCTCCGACGCCGACAAGTTCCTGGTCTCGGGCCGCGGCGAACTGCATCTTTCGGTGCTGATCGAAAACATGCGTCGCGAAGGCTACGAGCTGGCCGTGTCGCGTCCGGAAGTCATCCTCAAGGAAATCGACGGCCAGAAGATGGAGCCGATCGAAGAACTGGTGATCGACATCGAAGAGATCCACCAGGGCGGCGTGATGGAGCGCCTGGGCATCCGCAAGGGTGAACTGAAGAACATGGTGTCGGACGGTAACGGTCGCGTGCGTCTCGAGTACGAGATTCCCGCCCGTGGCCTGATCGGCTTCCAGAACCAGTTCAAGACCCTGACCCAGGGCTCGGGCCTGCTGTTCCATGTGTTCAAGCACTACGGTCCGTACACCCCGGCTCCCATCGCCAAGCGCCAGAACGGTGTGATGATCGCAAATGCCGGCGGCAACACTCCGGCCTACTCGCTTGGGCCCCTCCAGGAGCGCGGCAAGCTGTTCGCCGCCGAAGGTGACGCGGTGTACGAAGGCCAGCTCATCGGTATCCATGCGAAGGACAACGACCTCACCGTCAACGCGATCAAGCCGAAGCCGCTGACCAACATGCGCGCCTCCGGTAAGGACGATGCGATCCAGCTGACCCCGGCGACCAAGTTCACGCTGGAGCAGGCCCTGGACTTCATCGACGACGACGAGCTGGTCGAAGTCACCCCGAAGGAAATCCGCATGCGGAAGAAGTTCCTGACGGAAGGCGATCGTAAGAAGGCGTCGCGCGGTTAATTGGGGCGACATCGCGATGTGAAAAAAGCCCGGCCATTACCGGGCTTTTTTTCGTTTACTCGTCTCGCTCGCGGACCAGCTTAAGCAGCAGGTCGATCTGCTCCTGCTGTCTCATCAGCATGCGCTCGAGCTGATCGGTACGCATCTGGTCGATCTTCTCGTGCAGGCCCATGATCTCGATCTCGGCCTTGAGGTTGACCTTGTAATCGTTGGCGGCGTCGAGACGGTCTTTCTCGGCCTGGCGGTTCTGACTCATCATGATCACGGGCGCCTGGATGGCGGCGAGCATCGAGAGCAGCAGGTTGAGGAAGATGTACGGGTAAGGATCGAACGGCGCGTGCAGGATCCACGAATTGAAGCCGGTCCATGACGCCAGGATCACGGCGAACACGATGATGAAGGTCCACGAACCGCCGAACCGCGACACCTTGTCGGCGAGGCGCTCGCCGAAGGTCATGTCTGAGCCGAAGACGTCATTGACGTTCTCGGCGACGAGCTTGCGCTGCATGAGGCGGTCGATGAGGCGGCGTTCGGCGTGGCCCAGGTCGTTCAGGCCCTTGGCGAACCAGTGCTGAGCGGCGTGTTCGTGAGGGTGTTCGTTAGCTGCCATCGAGGGCTCCTGGCGTGATGCGTTGACGGCACGGGGGTTCTTGCCGGGAAAGCTATCACGGTGGGGGCTTGAGGCGATGAGGGTCGCGACCAGGGTCGCTCCTACACAACCGTCGATCGCTAGCGGCGTACGTTCGCCAGCTTGCTGGCGAAGGGGGGCGATGCGGCGTCGACAGCGCGGAGCTCACTCTCGAGTTCGCCGCGGAGGCGCGGCAGATACTCCGGAAATTCACGCCTGACGAAGGCGATCAGCCCCTCACGCACCTTGCAACGCAGGTCGAACGACTTGCCCGAGTTCGATGAACTGACCAATGCACGCAATTGCATCGCCTTGTCACTGGCATCGACGACCTGCAGCACGATGACACGACCGTCCCATTCATTCGCGTCCTTGCAGATGCGCTGCAACTCGTCGCGGAGGGGGTCCAGCGGGATGCCGTAATCGAACCAGAGCATGACCGAACCCAGGATCTGCGAGCTGGTCCGCGTCCAGTTCTGGAACGGGTTTTCGATGAAATACTGCAGCGGCACAATCATCCGCCGCTCGTCCCAGATGGCCACCACGACATACGTGCTCGTAATTTCTTCGATCCTGCCCCACTCCCCTTCGACAATCACCACATCGTCGATACGGATCGGCTGGGTCAGCGCGATCTGGATGCCGGCGATCAGGTTGCCGAGCACCGGCTTGGCGGCGAGACCCACCGCCAGCCCCGCCAGACCCGCCGACGCCAGGAGGCTGGCCCCGAACTGGCGCACGACCGGGAACGTCATCAGGGCAACGCCGAGGCCGAGGACGATGACGACGACCATGCCCGTGCGGGACAGCACGCGCACCTGGGTCTGCACGCGACGCGCGCGGAGGTTGTCCTCGAGATCGATAGGGTTGAAGCGCGATACGGTGGCTTCCAGCGCGCCGATGCAGCGGACCAGAAACCACGTGCAGGCCCCGATGAGCAAGACCGCGATGACATGCTCCATGCCGTCGATCAGGCGCGCGGGCTCGTCGGGCGCCCCGCGGAAGGCCAGCAGCAGCATCGCCAGCGGCACGATCACATCCATAGGCGCCTTGGCCCGGGCGATGATGCTCGCCCCACGCGGATGGCGGAGGGCGAAGCGACGCAGCACCATGTCGACGGCGCGGCGAAGGAGACCCGCGACCGCCAGCGCGACCACGACGGTCAGCGCGAAACGTGTCCACGGATGCGAGAGATCGGGCATCCAGTCGGAGAAGTTCATGGGAGCCCAGCCTAAGCCCCCGGATGTCCACGTTTTGTTGTGACGCAGCAATGTAAAGGTAAAGTAGCGAAATGACCGCCGCCGACAACCCTGCTTTCGTGCTCCCCGATGTCCTGGAACCGGGGCTCGCTCTGGTGTTCTGTGGCACCGCCGCGGGTACGCGGTCGGCACGGGAGCATGCCTATTACGCGCATCCGGGCAACATGTTCTGGCGCACGGTGCACGCGGTCGGTCTGACGCCGCGCCTCCTCGCACCGTCCGAATATCCGTCGATGCCGGGCTTCGGTATCGGCCTGACCGACCTGTCGAAATTTCACTTCGGCAACGACAACGAGCTGCCGCGGGAGGCTTTCGATATCGACGCGCTGCGTGCCAAGGTCCTTCGCTTCGCTCCCCGCGTACTTGCCTTTACCAGCAAGCATGCCGGACGCCATGCACTCGGCAGGCAGGCGACCTACGGGCGACAGCCAACGAACATCGGCGACACCATGGTGTTCGTCTTGCCTTCGCCCTCCGGACAGGCCCGCCGCTCCTGGGACGTCGGTCTGTGGCAGGAGCTGGCGGACGTCGTGCGTGCTCAGCCGCCCGGCGTCGACTTGTAAGCGCGCACGTCATTCGGCGACACCGAAGCCGCTTTGTTCGACCAGGCCTGGCGGATATAGGTCACCACCGCGGCGGCGTCATCGTCGCTGAGCTTCTGCGAGAATGGTGGCATCGAATACGGGCGTGGATTGTCGCGCGTCGCCGGAGCGAATCCACCGCTCAGCACCATGCGGATCGCATTGATACCCGTAGGTTCGGTCACCGAAGCGTTAAGGTCGAGCGGCGGGTACGCATCGCCCTTGCCATGACCGTCGACGCCATGACAGTCCGCGCATTGTTCGACGTAGACCTTCTGACCGGTGCGTGCGAGATCGCGAGCGTTGGCGGACGACTCGCGTTGCGCGGGAGGATCGCGTTCCGGCAATGACCTGAGGTAGGTCGCCATCGCGGCGAGGTCGTCGTCGGTCAGGTGCTGCGTACTCTGCAGAACCACCTCCGCCATGGGTCCGAACGCCGTACCTTTCGCTGAGCGTCCGGTCTTCAGCAGCGCGACCACATCGGCTTCGCTCCATCCCGCCAGCCCGCCGTTGGGGCCCATCGACAGATCCGGCGCGTACCAGTTCTGTACCGGAATGATGCCTCCGGCAAGATACGGCTCCGACACCATCGCGCCGAACGCGTTGCGGTTCGCGTGACACTCGTTGCAATGGCCAAGGCCCTGCACCAGATAAGCGCCGCGGTTCCACGCGGCGGACCGCTTCGGGTCATGGACGAACTCGCCTTCGTCGAAATACAACAGCCGCCACGAAGCGATCAGCGACCGCATGCTGTAAGGCCAGCGCAACATCGGCTCGATGGAAGCGCGCTTCACCGGCGGCAGCGATTTCAGGTAAGCGAAGATGGCATCGGTGTCGGCACGCGTGACCTTCGTATACGACGTGAAGGGGAAGACAGGATAAAACGAGCGGTCGTCGTGCCCCTTCCCGTTGTGCATCGCACGGTAGAAATCGTCCGCGCTCCACGCACCGAGGCCGGTGTCCCGGTCGGGCGTGAGGTTGGGTGCGGGGATCGCACCGAACGGCGTACCGATCACCCGTCCGCCTGAAAACGGCGCCCCGCCGCGCGTCGTGTGGCAAGAGGCGCAGTCACCGGCCAGGGTAAGGTAACGACCTCGTTCGACGAGGTCGCTGGCCGGGACGACGCCTGCCGCGAAAGCCAAGGCAAGAAAAGCGATGAGTCGGTTCGTCAGTGCCATCGACTCAGCCTCCGAGCACGCCGCAGCGCATGGGTGGGGTCACGCTTCCCGCCACCTCGGCATGCGCGTCCGCAGGGACCGGTCGGGTCGCCAGCCATGCCGACACCGCGCTGATATCGGCATCGCTGAGGCGACTGACGATCGTCGCCATGCAGTCGGGCGCGATGGTGTTGCGGGTATTCGTACGCCAGGCACCCAGCTGCGCGCTGATGTAGTCGTACGGCAGATTTACCAGCCCGGGAATATCGGGTTGCACGCCCGTGAGGTTGGCGCCGTGACACGCCATGCAGGCAGGCACGCCGCGCGCCGGGTCACCGCGCGTCACCAGCTCCTCCCCGCGTGCGGTCGCCTGGGGCGACATCGCGGGGGCCGGCTGCTTCGTATAAGGCACCTGCTGCGCGGCGAAGTAGTCGGCGATCTCGCGCATGTATTCGTCGCTCAGCGGAGCGACGGTGTACTCCATGATCGGGTAGTGACGCAGACCCTTCTGAAAATCCTGCATCTGCCGGTGCAGATAGCCCGCCGGCTTGCCGGCGAGTCGTGGGTTGAAGCCGTTGTCGCCACCCTCCCCGTGCACTCCGTGGCAGCTCGTGCATGCCGCGATGCGTTGCAGCAGCGTGTCGGGTACGGTCGGCGCGTCCTCCGCCCCGACGGATATGGCGAAACAGGCGATAGCGGCAGCGGCGAACCGGCTGAGGAGACGACGCATGGGCACTCCCTGGCTGACGAGGCATCGGGCCAGTATAGCCACGCGCGACTTGGGGTAGATTGGCCTCAGCCATCACCGTGTCGCCAGGGGGAAAAGACATATGCAGCATGTAGGGATCAGGCCGGCCGCGCTCGCCGCGGCGCTCGTACTCAGTTCGAGCTGCGGTGCAGCCAAAGCGCGCGACGCCGGTGACGATGACGCCTTCGCCTCCATCGCGACCCTGCGGCAAGCCTATGCCACGGGTGCGTTGACGCCGGCGGGCATGACCCGACTCTTCCTCCATCGTATCGAGACGCTCGACAAGGCCGGGCCGTCGATCAACGCCGTGCTCGAAGTCAATCCGGACGCACTGTCCATCGCCGGCAAGGCGCCGCGCAAAGGCTCGCTGGCGGGCATCCCGATCCTGCTGAAGGACAACATCGACACCGGCGACCGCATGCTCACCACGGCTGGCTCGCTGGCCCTGGCGACGAAGCCCGCGCCTCACGATTCCGCCGTGGCGGCGAAGCTGCGCAAGGTCGGTGCCGTGATCCTCGGCAAGACCAACCTCAGCGAATGGGCCAACATGCGCTCCAACCATGCGACCAGCGGATGGACCGGGCGCGGCGGCCTCACCCTCAACCCCTACGTCCTGGACCGCAACGCCTGCGGTTCCAGCGCGGGCTCAGGCGCCGCCGTCGCGGCAGGCCTCGCTACCGTGGCGATCGGCAGTGAGACCGACGGCTCGATCATCTGCCCTGCGTCGATGACGGGACTGGTCGGCATCAAGCCCACGGTAGGCCTCGTCAGCCGCACCGGCATCATCCCCATCTCCAGCAGCCAGGACACCGCGGGGCCGATGGCACGCAGCGTGGCCGACGCGGCCGCGGTACTCGGCGCTATTGCGGGCAGTGACCCGCGCGACCCCGCCACAAAGGATGCGGACAAGCACGCCACCGACTACACGAAGTTCCTCGATCCGAATGCGCTGCGTGGCAAGCGCATCGGCGTGGCGCGTCAGCTGGCGGGTATCGAGCCGAACGCGGATCGCGCGCTGGAACACACCATCGCGCTACTCAAAGCACAAGGCGCGACGGTGGTCGACAACGTCGAGATCCCTCACCTGAAGGAACTGAGCGAACACGAGATCGACGTACTGCTTTATGAGTTCAAACACGGGATCGACGCATATCTCGCCAGCCGGCCCGATCAGCCGATGACGAACCTCGCCGACCTCATCGCGTTCAACGATCGCGAAGCCGCGAAGGAGATGCCGTGGTTCGGGCAGGAACTGTTCCTGCAGGCGCAGGACAAGGGCGACATCACCGATCCGAAGTACATCGAGATGCGCGATCGCAACCAGCGTCTCGCGGGTCCGGAAGGCATCGATGCGGCATTGGCAAAAGACCACCTCGACGCCCTGCTCGCGCCGAGCTGGGGCCCGGCGTTCGTCAACGATCTGGTGCTTGGTGACCATGTGGTCAGCGGCGATCCTACCGTTGGCGGGGTTTCCGCTCCCGCGGCCATCGCCGGGTATCCGTCGATCACCCTGCCGGTGGAGTTCGCGCACGAGCTACCCGTGGGTGTCGTCTTCTTCGGCACGAAATGGAGCGAGCCGACGTTGATCGGCATCGCTTACGGCGTCGAGCAAAAAGCCCAGGCCTACCAGCGCCCGAAGTTCCTGCCGACGCTACCGATCAAGTAAGCCAGCAACCCTGCCGATGCCATGGCTCTGGAGGGAGCCAACCTTGTCGGCGATGGGCCCTGTCGCAAGCACCCATCGCCAGCAGGGCTGGCTCCTGCCGGAAGCGGCAGACGTCCGTCGTCAGAGACGCATGCCCTCGAACGGGCTCCAGTTGTCCTGACCCTTCACCCGCTTCAGGTAGTAGGCGTAGTTGGCGACCAGCATGTAGAACACGTTGAAACCCGTGCCGACGCCGCGGTAGAAACCATCGGGTGCATTGAAGATCATCAGCGCGATGATGATGGCGACTTCGAGACCGAGGATCACCAGGGCCTTCTTCCAGAGACCCAGAATGAAGAAGTAGATCGGCCCGAAGAAGAACGCGAAGAAGTTACCGTTGACGATGAGCTTCTGTCTGAAGGGAAGCTTCTTCAGCTCCGCCTTGTACTGCGGAGAACTGGGACCGCCGAAACGCTCGAAGAAAGCGAAGCGCGTATTCCACTTCGCGTTGAGGCTCGGGTCGCTGACAAATTCGGCTTCCGCCATGGTTTAACTCCTGATGGGATGCCGCGCGGGATGCGCGATCGCGGGATCTTACGCACGTAACGGCGTTACGTAACGATGCGATCGCGGTTCCGGTGCTCACAAAAAAAATAAGCCCGCACAGCAGTGCGGGCTTATCTGCGGGTACCGACGTCGCCTTACGGCTTGTTGGCGAACTCGCGGACGATCGGGGCGAGCTTCGGATCTTCCATCGCCATAGCCAGCGTCGCGCGAACGAGGCCCGCCTTGTTACCGCAGTCGTAGCGATCGCCGAAGAAACGATAGGCGAGCACCTTGCCTTCGTCCTTGAGGTAATTGGCGATCGCGTCGGTCAGCTGGACTTCGTTACCTGCGCCCGGGCGGGTGTTCTTCAGGTAATCGAAGATCTGCGGCGGCAGCACGTAACGGCCGACCACGCCCAGCGTCGACGGAGCGTCTTCCGGCTTCGGCTTTTCAACCATCGTCTTGATGATGGTGGTCCGGTCGTTGACCTTCTCCAGCGCATCCACGATGCCGTACTTGTCGGTGTCGGTGGCCGGAACATCTTCCACCGCGATGACGCCGGCCTTGTGCTCGAAAGCCGCCTCGGCCATCTGGCGAAGCGCACCCTTGCCACGCGACCAGATCAGATCGTCCGGCAGCACCACGCCGAAGTACTCGTCACCGACGACGGCCTGGGCACGCGCGACGGCGTCGCCCAGACCCAGAGCTTCGGGCTGGGTCACGAAGACGCAGCGTACGTGACGCGGAAGGATGCCGCGAAGGATTTCCAGCAGCTCATCCTTGTGCTTTTCGGCCAGCTTCTCTTCCAGCTCGTAAGCCTTGTCGAAGTAGTCCGCGATGGCGTGCTTGTAACGGTTGGTGACGAACACCAGCGTGTCGGCACCGGCGTCCACGGCCTCGTCCACGGCGTACTGGATCAACGGCCGATCGAGCACCGGCAGCATTTCCTTCGCCACCACCTTGGTCGCCGGGAGGAAGCGCGTACCGAGGCCAGCGACGGGAAATACGACCTTGCGCAGGGGTTGGGTCATGCGATGTCTCCACTTTCGTTGCGGCGTAGCGGCAGCACGTTGTCGCTCTGCGGCTCGCTCCAGCGGAACGAAGGCAACAGCTGCGACACGCACCGACGCAGGGTTTCTTCATCGAACGCCGCCACGGCCTCTTCGGCCCTGGCCAGCTGAACCTGAAGCATTTCCCACGAGACCTGGCGATGCTGCGCCTGAAAAATCTTCGCGTGGGTCGTGCTCGTATAATTCTCCAACGGGTGAAACAATTCTTCGAACAGCTTCTCACCCGAGCGAAGACCCGTATAAACAATCTGTATGTCAGAGCCGGGACGCTTGCCTGCCAGACGGATCATCTGTTCAGCCAGATCGCGGATCTTCACCGGGTCACCCATGTCGAGCGCGAAGATCTCGCCACCCTTGCCGAGGGTCGCCGCCTGAAGAATCAGCTGGCAGGCCTCGGGAATGGTCATGAAGTAGCGCGAGATCTCCGGGTGGGTGATCGTCACCGGACCACCCTGGCGAATCTGCCGGCGGAACAATGGGACCACCGAACCGGCGGAATCCAGAACATTACCGAAGCGAACCGTAATGAAACGTGTAGAGGTATGCGCCGCGAGGTTCTGGCACCAGATTTCCGCCATGCGTTTGCAGGCGCCCATCACCGACGTCGGATTGACCGCCTTGTCGGTGGAGATCAGCACGAACGATGCGGCACCACAGCGCACGGCGGCGTCGGCTACCACGCGTGTGCCGAGCACGTTGTTGCGGAACGCCTCGCGCAGCTGACCCTGCAACATGGGGACGTGCTTGTAGGCGGACGCGTGGAAGACGATCTGCGGCTGGGTTTCCTGAAACAGGCGATTGATCGCCGTGGCATCGCGGGCATCGGCCAGCACGCCGTTGAAGATCAGTTCCGGGTAGGCCGAGGTCAGCTCCTGGCCGATCCGATACAGGTTGTATTCGGACATCTCGACCACGGTCAGTGAGGCGGCGCCGAGGCGCGCGACCTGACGGCAAAGCTCCGAACCGATCGATCCGCCACCGCCGGTGACCAGCACACGACCGCCGCTGATGTTCTCGCGGATGGCCGTCCAGTCGAGTTCCACGGCGTCGCGGCCGAGAAGATCCTCGATGGCGACTTCCTTGATTTCGTTGAACTGGGCACGCCCGGCAACCACGTCCTCGAGGCGGGGCACCGTACGGAATGGCAGGCCGGTGCTTTCGCAGAAGGCGACGATGCGACGCATCTGCGCGGTCGTGGCGCCCGGTACCGCGATCAGCAGCATCTGGACCGCGACGGCCTTCGACAACTCGGCCAGCTGATCGACGGTGCCCAGCACCGGGATGCCGCCGATCTGCGCGCCGCGCAGGGCGAGGTTGTCGTCGACGAAGCCGATGACGCTGTAGCGGCTGTCGCGACGCAGATCGCGCGACAGCGCCTCACCCGCACGGTCGGCGCCCACGATCAGCACGCGCTTGGTCGGCGCCGACTGGAACAGGTCGATACGGCTGTCCTTCCAGAAGCGGTAGCTGAGGCGTGGGACGCCGAGCAGCACCACCAGCACGACCGGATAGACGAGCAGGACCGAGCGTGGCACGCCGTCGAGACGCGCGTACATGACCATGGCCAGGCCGATGATCAGGGCGCCGATGACGGTCGCGCGGATGATGTTCCAGAGATCGGGCAGACTGGCGAAGCGCCAGACGCCTTTATAAAGGCCTGTCCAGTTGAACACCGCACCCTGTACCAGCAACACGATGGGAAATTCCATCGGCAGGTACGAGACCGGTGCCAGATCCGGCATCAGCGCATAGCGCAGCGTTTTTGCAATCCACCAGGCGAGCGCCGCCATGGCCAGATCGTGCGCGACGACCGCCGTACGTGGATGAATGATGCCGATGAACTTACGCAGAAACATGTCGCTCCCTTCGACGCAAGCCGTAACGCTTGCCAGTACGCCAGACCGCTGCCCCCAACACGTATGTCGCCCCGAAACACACGGGCGCCACCGCCGGGTAGCGGAACGCGATCCATGCGACGGGAACGCAGACGAGAACGTTCCATGCGAGGTAGCACAGGGCTACCCTTCGATGTGACGAACCCCGCCTCACGAGCCACTGGTAAAGGTGTTCGCGGTGCGGAGTGTACCAGCGCGCACCGCGCAGCATTCGCACGAGCAGCGTCAAAGTCGCGTCGATGACGAACGCCGACGAGAAGATCAGCGCCGGCCAGAGCAGGTTCGTGCGCCAGGCCCAGAGCATGGCCGACAGGGCAAAGACCATGAGGCCGAGGGTGGCGCTGCCGACGTCCCCCATAAAAATACGGGCCGGCGACCGGTTGAAACACCAGAAGCCCAGCGATGCCGCGGCCATGGCCAACCCCGCACCGGCCATGGCCGGGCTGCCGGCCGACCAGGCAAGGGCGGCGGAGGCGGCACCGAAGAAGACGGCCTGCTGCGCGGCCAGGCCGTCGATGCCGTCCATGAAATTATGCAGATTGACGCACCAGACGCCCGCCAGCAGCAGGGGCAGCGCCCACCAGAGGCTCGCCGTGGATGACGCCACGGCCACGCACAGCAGCAGGGTCGCCGCCAGCTGAATCAACAGGCGCGGCTTGATCGGCAGTGAACCGTGATCGTCCAGCCAGCCAATGCCGGCGATGGCGATCGTCGCCACGGAAAAGGCGCCAACCGTCGCAGCCCCTGGCGAGACAGGCAACAAAAGCAGTCCTGCCGGCATGCCCGCCAGAGCGCCGAGCACGATCCCGATGCCGCCCCCGCGAGGGGTCGGGATGATGTGCGAGCGCCTGCGCCCCGGCTCGTCGAGCATGCCGCGTCGATGGGCATAGGCAATCGTGGCGCGGACCGAAGCGAAGGAGACGACGAACGCGGCCAGGACACAGGCGACGAGAGTCGGACCGATACTGAGGACGGGCGTCATTCGTTGGCGACGCCATGGATGGGCCTGACCGTACCCCAGCTCTTGCAGCTCGGGCACTGCCAATGATGGGCCTTGGCGCCGAAGCCGCAGCGGCTGCAGCGATACATCGCCTGCCCCTCGAGCAGCTTACGGGTGAGGTCGCGCAGGATCAGGTAGTTCTCGCGGGCCTCGCCGGAGACCTTATCCATGGTCGCGTCGATCAGCGCCATCAGGCCACGCACCGACGGACGCTTGCGCAGCTGCCCGGTCAGGAAGTCGATGGCCGTCCGTTCGCCGTCCCTGCCCTCGTACAAACGGGTGAGAGCCAGCACCGGTGAGATACCGTGATAGCGCTCCATGATCTCGCGCAGAAAGGTCTCGGCGCGGTCCATCTGCTGGGAACGCGCGTAGCAGTTGAGCAGCGGCGGCAGAATCTCGGGAACGAAGGCGATGTCGGCGGCGATGGCGGCTTCGTAGGAGCCGATGGCGCCCGGCAGATCGTCGTCCTCCGAAGAGAGACGACCCGCGATCATGTGCGCGCGGACGCAGTCGTTCTGGCACGCGAACGCTTCCCGGATGTACTCACGGGCCTCGGTACGGGCGCCATGCTGCCGCGACTGTTCGGCCAGCTCGCAGTAGAACTGCGCGATCATCGCCGACTCGTCTTCGCTCGTCATGGTTTCGAGCCGACGCGCGTGGTCGATGGCCTTATGCCATTCGCGCTCGTGCTGGTAGATCGCGATCAGATGCCGGAGGGCCGACGGTGCCAGCGCATCCATCGCGACCAGGTCGGAAAACAGGGTCTCAGCGCGATCCAGCAAGCCCGCCCGCATGTAGTCCTCACCCAGCTCGAGCAAGGCCACCGTCTTCATTTCGTCCGAAAGACCCTGCCGGGATACCAGGTGCTGGTGGAGACGAATCGCCCGATCCACCTCGCCGCGCTTGCGGAACAGGTTACCCAGCGCGAGATGGGTCTCGACCGTGTCCCGGTTGTATTCCGCCAGACGCAGAAACACTTCCAGCGCCTTGTCCTGCTCCTCGTTGAGAAGGTAGTTCAGGCCCCGGAAGTAATCGGAGGAAAGCTCATTGACTCGCTCGCCGGAGCGTCGCGTATGAGTACGCCGGGCAAACCACCAGCCGCTGGCGAAGGCCAGGGGCGGAACGAGCGCCAGCAACCAGATCGGATTCATGCGGTCGTCGCGCTGCCTACCTTGCGTTCCTTGCGCTCGCGACGGCGCAGGCGCCGATGGGCGAACGACGTGCCGAGCCAGGCGGTGAGTCCGCCCAGAATCCAGCCCACGAGCACGGCGGCGAGGATCGTGCCGCCCTTGGGCAGGGAGCCTCTGGCGAAGCCGAAATCGAAGGTCACGAGATCGGCGTTCAGCGCACCGAACACGACGCCCACGGCGACGAAAAGCAATAGGAAAAGTATGACAAGAAGGCGCATTCCCGGACTGTACCCGAATCGTGAACGCGATGGTGCGGCGCGGTTGGCCTTTCATACAGGTTGGCCGGACCGGAATGTCGTCCCCGATGGACGCCAGGCGGCACGACGAAGTCCGCCCTGCCCCGCGACCAAAAAAAACGCCGCGTCAGAGCGCGGCGTTGGTTTCCTCGACGAGGTTTACGCGTTCGCGCAATTCCTTGCCAGGCTTGAAATGTGGCACGTGCTTACCCGGTAGGGCAACCGCTTCGCCGGTCTTGGGGTTACGCCCCATGCGCGGCGGACGGAAGTGCAGCGCAAAGCTGCCGAAGCCGCGGATCTCGATGCGCTCACCCGTGGACAGGGCATGGCTCATCTGTTCGAGCACGCTCTTGACGGCGAGTTCCACGTCGCTGAACGCAAGGTGGGTCTGGCGCCGCGCCAGCGCCTCGATCAGTTCCGACTTTGTCATGGGTCCCCTGGTTCCTGTCAAGCAAACAGCGAGGGGCGGCGAACCGCCCCTCGCCCGACGGTTAGTCGGCCTTGTTCATCTGCTCTTTGAGGAGAGCGCCGAGCTTGGTCGTACCACCGGCAGCCGAAGCGTAATCGGCCATGGCGTCAGCCACGTCCTCTTCGTCCTTCGCACGGATCGACAGCTGGAGCTGACGGCCCTTGCGATCCATACCGGTGAACTTCGCCTCGACGGCATCGCCGACCTTCAGGTGCGTCGTGGCATCTTCCACGCGCTCCTTGGCGATGTCGTTGGCGCGGATGTAGCCCTCGACGCCTTCACCGAGGTCGATGACCGCACCCTTCGCGTCCACTTCCTTCACGGTGCCATTCAGAATGGTGCCGCGCGGATTCGTGGCCATGAACTGACCGAACGGATCCTGCTCCATCTGCTTGATGCCGAGGGAGATGCGCTCACGTTCCGGATCGACCGCCAGAACCACGGCTTCGACTTCGTCGCCCTTCTTGAAGTTGCGAACGAGGTCTTCACCCGAAGCCTGCCAGGAGATGTCGGACAGGTGGACGAGACCGTCGATGCCGCCTTCCAGACCGATGAAGATACCGAAATCGGTGATCGACTTGATCTGACCGGAAACCTTGTCGCCCTTCTTGTGCATGGCGGCGAAGGCTTCCCACGGGTTCGAGCGGGTCTGCTTGATACCGAGGGAGATACGACGACGCTCTTCATCCACGTCGAGGACCATGACTTCCGTCTCGTCACCGACCTGCACGACCTTGGCCGGGTTGACATTCTTGTTGGTCCAGTCCATTTCGGAGACGTGCACCAGGCCTTCGACGCCCGGCTCGATCTCGACGAAGCAGCCGTAATCGGTGACGTTGGAGACCTTGCCGAACAGACGGCTGCCGACCGGGTAACGGCGGGCGATGGCGACCCACGGGTCGTCGCCGAGCTGCTTGAGGCCGAGCGAAACGCGGTTGCGCTCGCGGTCGTACTTGAGGACGCGGACGTCCAGCTCGTCGCCGACGTTGACCACTTCCGACGGGTGACGCACGCGCTTCCACGCCATATCGGTGATGTGGAGCAGGCCGTCGATGCCGCCGAGGTCGACGAATGCGCCGTAATCGGTGAGGTTCTTGACCACACCCTTGACGACGGCACCTTCGGTCAGGCGCTCGAGGAGCTTCTCGCGCTCTTCCGAGAACTCGGTCTCGACAACCGCGCGGCGGCTGACGACGACGTTGTTACGCTTGCGGTCGAGCTTGATGATCTTGAACTCGAGGTCCTTGCCCTCGAGGTAAACCGGGTCACGGACCGGACGCACATCGACCAGCGAGCCCGGCAGGAATGCGCGGACGTCCTTGATGTCGACCGTGAAGCCGCCCTTGACCTTGCCGGAGATCTTGCCGGTGATGGTCTCTTCCTTGTCGAACGCCTGCTCGAGGTCGTCCCACACCATCGAACGCTTGGCCTTCTCACGGGAGAGCTTGGTCTCGCCGAAGCCGTCCTCGAGCGCATCGAGCGCGACCTTGACTTCGTCGCCCACTTCCACTTCGAGCGCGCCGTTCTCGTCCTTGAACTGCTCAATGGGGACGATGCCTTCGCTCTTCAGGCCGGCGTTGATCACCACCACGTCGTTGCGGATTTCCACAACGATACCCGTGACGATGGAGCCGGGCTTCAGCTTCGAAATGGCCTGCTGGCTCTGTTCAAACAGTTCGGCAAAACTTTCAGTCATGTTGATTCCAGGGTTATGAAAGGTCGTACCCGGCGCCTGCGTAACATCAATGAACGCGTGCGGACAGGGGACCCACCGGTTGTGGGCGCAATAAGAGGGCCGTTATGGGGCCGCTCCGCGCCGTTGCCAATATCCCGCGCACACTGCGCGGGGGTCGTGCCGGATGCGCCCTTACGGACGCACCACGGCGAATACTCGTTCCACCACCACGTCGATCGGCATGCCGGTGGTATCGATCACCACGGCGCCCTCGGCGGGCTTCAACGGGGCCACGAGCCGCGACGCGTCACGCTCGTCGCGAGCCTCGATCTCTCGTTGAAGGACGGCAAGTGTAACGCTCAGCCCCTTATCCTTCAACTGCTTATAGCGCCTTTTCGCGCGCTCGGCGGCACTGGCCGTGAGGAAGAACTTATGCGCCGCATCCGGGAAAATCACCGTCCCCATATCCCGGCCGTCGGCGACCAGCCCCGGGGCCTTGCGGAAGCCGTGCTGCATGTCCACCAGGGCCTGGCGGACGCTGGGGATCACCGCGATGGCCGAGGCCGCGGCCCCGGCCGTCTCGGTCCGCAGCTCGTCCGTGGCGTTGTGGCCGTTGACCAGAATGTAGGTCTCATCGCCACTGGGACTGGGTTTGAAGCGGATCTTCACGGTCTGAGCGCAGCGGGTGACCGCGTCGACATCGGACAGATCGATCCCCTCCTCGCCCGCCGCGTAGCCCACCGCCCGGTAGAGGGCGCCGGAGTCCAGCAGGTGCCAGCCGAGTTTCTCCGCCACCAGGCGACTGATGGTGCCCTTGCCCGAGCCCGAGGGCCCGTCGATGGTCAGGACAGGAGCAGCAGCCGATGGGGCCATGGGGAAACCTCGTTCGCGAAACGGGCATGATATCGCGTCGGCGCCCGGCAGTCGGCGCATGGACGCGCCCGTCCGTGCATGCTACAAGCGCCCGAACGATCGACCAGGCGCCCTTCCATGTCCGACGACCTCCGGAGCCAGTTCGAGCAGGCTTACCTGGACATCACCCGTCTGGGGCGTCGGCCGGACAATGACACGCTGCTGCGGATCTACGCCCTCTACAAACAGGGCTCCGAGGGCGACGCCGTGGGGCCGAAACCGGGCTTTTTCGATTTCGTGGGCACGGCCAAGTACGAGGCCTGGGTGAAGCTGACGGGGATGCCACAGGCGCAGGCGCAAGAGGAATACGTCGCACTGGTCAGGTCGTTAGGGGCCGAGGGGACGGGCTGATGGCGGTCTCAGGGGGCCCCGGCCGCCCTGACGAGGGAAGTTCCCACCGAACCGGCGCTCACCGGATAACTCGGTTCGGCGGGGCACGCTACCGGTGACTGCTAGGAAGCGCGCTGCGCCAGCCACGCCGCTACCGGCAATTCGCCAAAAAGCGTGGCTACCTCGATCGGCCCGCCGTCGACCCGCCCTTCCCCGAAAATACTCATCCAGCGCCCATCAGGAAGGGTCAACGACGTACCCTCCCAGTGGTCGGCGCCGATCGCTGGCGCGTCGCTGCCAGCGATCCATTCCGCCGTGTGCCGGGCGACCGCGATGAACAGGCGCTGCCCGCGATGCTCGCGGACGAACGCAAGAACATGCTCCGAGGCGGGGCCTTCCACCGCCAGGGCGCGGTAGCTGCCGCGGGCAAACAGCTCCGGGTGCTCGCGGCGCGTCGCCAGGAGCCGGGCGATCACCGACTGCTTGATCGCGCCGTCGCGCCAGTGCGTCAATGCCTCGAAGGGGGTCTCCGCCAGTTCCAGGGAGGCGGCGCGCGCCAGGAAATCGACCGGTCGCCGGTTGTCGGGATCGACCAGACTGAAGTCCCAGTAATCCGTACCCTGGTAGAGGTCGGGCACACCGGGCGTCGTCAGTCGCAGAACGGTCTGGGCCAACCCGTTGGCCGCGCCAGGCGAGGCGATGTAATTGGCGAAAGCCGCCAGCTCCGCCGCGACATCGCTGGACAGGATCGTCCGCAGGAAGTCTTCGCAGGCATCTTCGTAAGGCTCGTTGGGCGACGTCCAGCGCGTCCAGCGCTTGGCCTCACGCAGCGCCTTGCGCTGCCAGGCGGCGATACGCGAGGCGAACCGCTCGACGCCGTCGGTATCGTCGGGCGACAGGTGCAGAGGCCAGGCGCCGACCAGCATCTGGTAAAGCATCAGCTCATCGCCCGCCGAAGGCGCCATGCGCCCATCCGCCCGTTGCCGGAAGTCCGCGTGGCGAACACGCCAGCGCTCCGCGGTAACGACCCAGCGTTCGCTTACCTCGGACAGTACCGCCAGCCGGGCGCGCAGATCTTCGCCACGTTTGTGGTCGTGCGTCGCCGTCGCCAGCAGGTTGTGCGGCAAGGTATCGGCACGCATCGCACAGCGCGCATGGAAGTCTTCCATCGACATGGCCATACGCCCGGCGTCGACACCCACCTCGTTACGCGAGAGCAGGCGACCGTAGCGATAGCCGGCGGTGTCTTCGACGGCCTTGGCCGCCACCGGCGAGGTCGCCTGCTGGAACACCGCGATGGCGCGCTCGCGTGCCCGGCGTACGGGACCCGGTGGCAGCGATCGGGGCGCTTCCCCGCCAAGCCACAATGACACGAGCTGCAGCAGATCACTGTCTTCGAGCCGCAGGGTCCGTGAAGCGCCTTCCACCGCCCGGGCGAAGAAGACGTCGTCGATGGCGTCTCGCCCCGCGCCACCCGCATACGTGCGGTAGACAGGGAAGTGCACCAGCAGCTCGACGATCACCCGGCGGACCGCCGCCAGCGACACGTCGCGCGTGGCGACGTTGGCGCGTGCGGCCGTGAACAGCGCTCGTGCGGTGCGATCGAGCTCGGATTCGAAGCTGTCGACCAGAATCTGACGGCGTGCCCGCACCGCCTGCGTGCCGAAGTCCGCCGACTCACCGGTGAGCTTGCGCCACAGTTCGGTAAGTGGCGCTTCGCCACGCTGACAGTGCAGGACGGCCGAGACCTGGTCCATGAACTCGTAGCCCGTGGTGCCGTCGGTGCGCCAGTCCAGCCGGAGATCTTCGTCTTCGGCCAGGATCTTCTCGACGACGAGATAAGCGGCGTCGTGCGGCGCGGAGGATGGCCGTTGCGTACGCAGCGTTTCCAGCCGGTGGCGCAACTGCCGGCAGTAGCGACGCGGATCGGCGAGACCGTCCACATGGTCGCAGCGCACGCCATCGATCAGCCCTTCGGCGTAAAGACGGAAAATCGTCTTGTGCGTGTCCTCGAACACCGCGGTTCGCTCGATGCGAAGACCCGCCAGTTCGTTGATGTCGAAGAAACGACGGTAGTTGACCATGTCGCTGGCCAGCTTCCAGAACGCAAGCCGGTAATGCTGCTTTTCGATCAGAGCATGCAGCTTCGCCCTGCCCGTCTCCGTCGATGGGTCGTGCTCGTCGACCGCGTCATCGCCCAGTCCGGCAACGGAGGCTGGCGACAGCGGAAGACGATCGTCGTAGATGCCCAACATCCAGGTATCGCCGCGACGGCGCAGGCGCAGATGCCCCGACTGCAAGGTTTCCTCGTAACCGGCACCGAGGATCGGCAAGAGCACGCGACCGCGAATCAGCGGATCCGGCGCGGTCCATTCGATATCGAAGTAACCCGCGTAACTGCTCTCACGCCCGTTCCGCAGCACGTCCATCCACCAGGCGTTCTCGGTGCCGACGCCCATGTGGTTCGGCACGATGTCGACCACGAGACCCATGCCGTGCTCGCGCAGGGCGGCGACCAGACGGCGCAACGCGTCCTCACCGCCGATCTCTGGGTTGACCTCGTGGCAGTCGACCACGTCGTAGCCATGCGTCGAACCCGCACGCGCCTTAAGGATCGGCGACGCGTAGAGGTGACTCGCACCCAGCCGGGCGTAATAGCCGACGACGCCGACCGCGTCGTCCAGAGTGAAGCCCGCATGGAACTGCAGGCGAGCCAGCGCGCGCGGCGGGCTCATGTCCGGTTCCGGGTTTTGTCGATCGCCGCGCAGACCGCGTTGGCAATCGGGCCATCGAACAGGCGGGTGGACGAGTCGGGCATGCGCCGCCGCCAGTTCGGATGAATGGCATCGGTGGGGCCCGGAAGATTCGGCTGCTCATGCAGGCCGAGGATGTCCTCCACGGGGAAGATCGCCAGCGGTGCGGGCGCCTGAGACACGTGGCGCGCCGCCGCGACCACGACAGGAGAAATATCGTCCGTCGCGGGTGGCGCATCCTCGTTCCAGGCCGAGCCCGACGCGCACATCGCACGCCACAGCGCCGCGCGTTCCTTCTCACGCTGCGCCGCTTCGTCGACAGCGGGATCGTCCAGGCCGGTGCGCTTACGCCAATCGACATCGCGCCCGCTCCACCATCCCGCCACGGTCGAGACATCGTGGGTGCTCGTCGTCGCCATGGCATTGTCCGACCATTCGCGTGGCGACACGAAACCGCCGTCCGATGCACGCTCGAACCACAGCACGCGAATACCGAGCACGCCCTTATCGGCGATGGCATGACGGAAGTCGGCGGGTACGGTGCCCAAGTCCTCGCCGATGACGACGGCGCGGTGCAGATGCGACTCGAGTGCGATCAGCCGCAGCATGTCGGTGAGCGGGTAGCGCAGATAGGCCCCCTCGGTGGCGCCGGCGCCGTGCGGGACCAGCCACAGGCGTTTCAGGCCGAGCACGTGATCGATGCGGACACCGCCCGAGTGCGCGAGCGCCGCACGCAACATGCCGATGAAGCCACGGAAACCGGTTTCGCGCAGGCCACGCGGGGAGAACGTCGTCAGACCCCAGTCCTGTCCCAGCCGGTTCAGCGCGTCCGGTGGTGCCCCCACCGACAGGCCGCGCAGCATCTCCGCCTGATGCGCCCACGCATGGCTGCCACCCGAGTCCGCCCCCACGGCGAGGTCGGCGACGAGGCCGATCGCCATGCCCGCGTCACGCGCCGCTTTCTGCGCACCTTCGAGCCCTTGCGCGGCCAGCCACTGCAGCCAGGCGTGAAAGGCCACTTCGCGACCATGCTCGCGCACGAACGAAGCGACCTCGTTGCCGGCCGGGTCGTGGAATTCCGTGGGCCAGCCCTGCCAGCCACCGGGCCGGCCATGTGCGGTGAAATGCCCATGCAGCGCCTCGAAACGTGCGTGCCGCTCGAGCGGCTCGCCCTGCTCCCGCCTGAAAGCGCTGAAACGCTCCGAGTGGGCAAGATCCACCGACGCCCATTCGAACAACGACCGCAGAATGGTCATACGCGCACGGGCCGCGCGCGGCCAGTCGATCAGCTCGAGCCATTCGAGTTCGGCCAGTTCCTGACGCAGGTTGTGCGTGTCGATCACCGCGCGAACGGTCTGCTCACCACTGGTTTTCACCGGGTCGACATACAGACCGTTGAGAAACAGGCGGCTCGACGGCGCGTAGGGGCTGTAACGCTCGGGAGCGGCGGCGAACAATGCATGCAACGGGCTGATCGCGAGCGCATCCGCGCCTTTTTCCGCCGCGGCGCGCGCACAAAGCTCAAGCGCCGTGAAATCGCCGAAGCCGCCATCGCCGGGGCGACGGAGCGCGGACATCTGCACGGCCATGCCCCAGGGTCGGCGCGTACCGGCGACGTCGCCGACGCCAAAGGTTCGCGGCGGTGCGATCGCCAGCGTCACCTCGTCGTCGTCGAGCATCAACGTGTAATAGCCGGGTGTCGAGGGCGCCGCAATACCAGCCTCGCCCGACGGCAACGCGCCCTCGGCCACCTGGCCGCCTTCGCTGTCCAGCAGCTTCCACACGCGACCGCGCGGTACGGGCGGAATGGCTACCTGTGCGCCCGCATCGGCGGTAATCATGCGCGGCGGTCGTCGGCCGCTGCGCTCCTGCTCGAGCAGATGCAGGCTCGAGGAAACATCATCGGCGTTGTCCGCAGGCAGGCCGATCGCGCGAAGCACGGCACGAAGCGTGCTGGCCGGCGTGGTCTGCGGGCGGTCCAGCGCGTCGCGCCAGTCGACATCGATGCCAGCCTGTTCGGCAAGCAAAGCGAGACGATCGTCGAGGGGGGCGTTCACGGCTCAGGACTCCAGGCAGGCGACGGTACGGCGAGCAGGAAGCAGGCCGCGCGAAACGGAAGCGATATCCGCGGCATCGCCATGGAGCCATGCCGCGGACGCCGATGGTGGCCGCTGGATCGTGACGTCGGCGTCGCCGAGGTTGACGTACAAGGTAAGCGTCGCCGGTCCCAGTTTCCATGCGGCGGTAAAGGCGCGGTCGCCGACTGCCTCCGCTCCCGCCGCCCTGGCATCGCCTATGTGCGGAGCGACGTGCTTGTGCCGCTGGGCGATCAGTTCGCGAACCAGTTGCCGGCGCGCTTCACCCGCTCCTTCCTCACGGTTGGGAATGGACGCGGTGAACGTGTCGTAGTCGTTCGGATCGGGAATCTCCTCGCCGCCGAAGCTCGTGAATGCCTCGAACTCGCGACGCCGACCGTCGCGCACCGCCTTGCGAAGGTCCTCATCCTGGAAATCGGTGAAGAAGAGAAACGGCGTGCGGCTGGCCCACTCCTCTCCCATGAACAGCATAGGGACGAAAGGCGCAAGCAGCAGGAGGGCCAGCGCGGCCTCCATCGTCTCGGCGTCAATCAGCGTCGTCAGGCGGTCGCCGAACGCACGGTTGCCCACCTGGTCGTGATTCTGCAGGAAGTTGACGAAGCGCGACGGCGGCAGATGAGCGCTCGATTCGCCGCGACGCTTGCCGCCCATCGGCTCGCCCTGAAAAACGAAGCCCTCCTGCAGGCTGCGCAGAAGCTTGGGCATCGGCGCTTCGTAGTGCGCGTAGTAACCCTCGGCCTCACCCGTCAGCAGCACGTGCAGGGCATTGTGAAAGTCGTCGTTCAATTGCGCATCGAAGCGTCCCCTGCCGAGAAGGCTGGCCTGGTTCGCCTCGTTCTCCAGAATCAGGTGCACATGACGGTCCGGTCCCATGGCGCCGTGCACGCGCGCGGCGAGCGAGCCCAGCCAACCGGGATTGCCTATCGCGTGCACCGCGTCGAAGCGCAAGCCGTCGA
The DNA here is from genome assembly GCF_900102405.1 of Dyella sp. 333MFSha. NCBI lineage: Bacteria > Pseudomonadati > Pseudomonadota > Gammaproteobacteria > Lysobacterales > Rhodanobacteraceae > Dyella > Dyella sp. 333MFSha. The sequence continues at coordinate 1,645,713 of NZ_FNBR01000001.1, forward strand.
AGCGGAATTCCTCGAGCCAGTAAAGCGCATTGTGCACGAAGAAGTCGCCGACCTGCGGCGTGGACACGCCAATCGCCGCGCCCCAGGGAGTATGTACGGAGCCATCGAAAAACGGTGATGCGTAGGCGCCCAGATAATTGCCGTCGGGACCGAAATGGTTGTAGACGACATCGAGAAACACCATCAGGCCGAGGCCGTGCGCTGTGTCGATCAGCGACTTGAGGTCTTCGGGTGAGCCGAACGCGTCCGTCGGGGCATATGGTAGGACGCCGTCGTATCCCCAGTTCCGCTCACCGGGGAATTCGGCGATCGGCATGAGCTCCAAGGCCGTGATGCCCAGCGAGGCGAGATGCGGCAGCACCATTTCCACACCGTGATAGCCGCCCAGCGCACCGACATGCAATTCGTAGATCACGGTGTCCTGCCAGGGACGCCCCTGCCAGGCGCCGTTCCGCCACTCGAAGGCCTGCGGATCGGTCACCACACTGAAGCCGTGCACATCGCCGCCTCGCTGCCGGCGCGACGCGGGGTCGGGTACCGCTGTGCCATCCGGCAGACGAAAGCGGTAGCCCGATCCAATCTCCGCGGGGCAGATGCATTCGAACCAGCCATCGTCCAGCGCACGCATCGTCGACGTGTGCCCGGTATCGCACTCGATCGACACGCTGTCGACATCGGGTGCCCACAGACGGAAGCGCGCCTTGCCCTCGCCCAACGGCTTCACGCCATAAGGCATGGCATGTACGTAACGCGCGCTCACGCGGGTTCGGTCCGCACTGTCGCTGCCAGCAACAGGACGCTCCGTCCCTCCACTTCGATCGTCGGCTCGGTCCACGGTAGCTCCGGCGCCAGGGGCGCGGCAGTGTTGCAACGCAGGCGCCAGTTGGCGGCGGGCTGCGGAAGGTGGAAAACATGCGTCTCAGGCGTGGCATTGATCAGAATCAGCGTCACGTCGGCTCGTTTCTCTCCGTACGCCTGGGCGCGCCGCAAGGCCAGCAGGCGCCCCTCGGTATAACCCCAGGTCTCCAGCGTCATTTCGGCGCCGCTTTCGTCGAACCACACGACTTCGCGCATGCCGGGCGCGACCTCCTTGTCGCCCCGCAGGAAGTGCGCGGCCCGCAAGGTGGGATGTTGTTCGCGCAGGCGTATCAGGCGGGAAACGAATTCGGACAACTCGCGACCCGGATCCGAACTGGCCAGCTTCCAGTCGTACCAGGACAACTCGTTGTCCTGGCAATAGGCATTGTTGTTGCCGCTCTGCGTGCGACCGAACTCGTCGCCACCGAGCAGCATCGGCGTGCCGTGCGAGAAGAACATCGTCGCCAGCATCGCGCGCTTCTGCCGGTCGCGCTGGGTACGGATGGAGGGATCGTCGCTCGGCCCTTCGACACCGTGGTTGTAGCTTTCGTTGTCGTTGCCACCGTCACGGTTTTCTTCGCCGTTGGCATCGTTGTGCTTGTCGTTGTAACTGACCAGGTCTTCCAGCGTGAAACCGTCGTGCGCCGTGATGAAATTGACCGATGCCCACGGCTTGCGCTTCTGGTGGTCGAAGAGCTCGCCAGACGCCTGAAGCCGACCCGCAAGCGCGCCGCGCATGTTCGAGTCGCCTTTCCAGAACTTCCGGATATCGTCACGGAACTTGCCGTTCCACTCGGCAAAGCCCGGCGGATGATTGCCCAGCTGGTAACCGCCTGGACCGATGTCCCACGGCTCTGAAATAAGTTTGACGTTGGCCAGCACCGGATCCTGCCGCATGGCATCGAACAGGCCGCAACAGGGGTCGAACCCATGCTCTTCGCGTCCCAGACTGACGCCGAGATCGAAGCGGAAGCCGTCCACATGAAAGGTCTGGACCCAGTAGCGCAGTGAGTCCATCACCATCTGCAGCACACGCGGGTGCGCCGTATTGACCGTATTGCCCGTTCCTGTGTCGTTGATGCAATAGCGCGGGTTGTCCGCCATCAGACGGTAGTAGCTCTTGTTGTCCAGGCCCCGGAAGGACATGGTGGTGCCCAGTTCGCTGCCCTCGCAGGTGTGGTTGTAGACCACATCCAGGATCACCTCGATGCCCGCCGCATGCAGCGCCTGCACCGCGGCACGGATCTCGTTGAGCGCACCTTCGGCAAGATACGCCGGTTCCGGAGCGAAGAACGACAGCGTGTTGTAACCCCAGTAATTGCGCAGCTTCATCTCGGCGAGACGCCGGTCCTGAAGAAACGCATGCACGGGCAGCAGTTCGACGGCCGTGATCCCCAGCTTGACCAGATAGTCGATGACGTAAGGATCGGCCAGCGCGATGAAGGTGCCGCGCTCGTGCGGCCGGATACGCTTGAGCGTTCGCGTTATCCCCTTGAGATGGGTCTCGTAAATGACCGTCTCATTCCAGGGGGTATGCGGGCGATTGTTCTGCGTCCAGTGCATCGGCTCGTCGACCACGACCGCCTTGGGCATCGCCGCGGCGCTGTCGCGACGATCGAACGACAGATCCGCGCGTGGCGAGGACACACGGTAGCCGTGAAGCGCATCGGACCAGCGAACCTGTCCATGGAGCAGGCGGGCGTAAGGATCCAGCAACAGCTTGTTCGGATTGAACCGGTGTCCCTCTTCCGGCTCATACGGACCATACGCCCGGAAACCGTAAAGCGTCCCGCCACGTACACGTGGCAGGTAGCCATGAAACACCTCATCGGTACATTCGGGGAGGTCGTATCGCGCGATCTCGCGCTTACCGGATGGATCGAACAGACACAGTTCGATGCGCTCCGCGTGGGCGGAGAACACCGCGAAATTCGTTCCCATGCCGTCGCAGGTGGCGCCAAGGGGATGCGGCGTACCGGACTGCATGCGCTCGGGAAGTGCGGGCATCGGATTCCTCGTCAGTCGGCCACGAAGATGACCGTGGAAAGGGGTGGCAGGCTCAGCACCAGCGAACGATCGAAGCCATGCGATGGCACATCCTGCGTGTGCCGCTCGCCTTCGTTGCCGACGCCGGAGCCGCCGTAATCGGAAGCATCCGAGTTGAACGCTTCCTTCCAGCGGCCGCCGTCGGGCACGCCCAGGCGGAAGCCGTGACGCGGAGTGGGCGTCATGTTGCTGACGACCAGGGCCGGCCGTCCATTCTCCGCGAAGCGAAGCCACGCAAAGATGCTCTGCGACGCATCGTCCCCGATCACCCAGCGGAAGCCGCGCGGATCGGTATCCCATGCGTGCAGGGCCGGCGTCGACGCATAGAGCCGGTTGAGGTCGCGCACGGTCTTCTGCACACCGAGGTGCAGCGGGTTGTCGAGCAACTCCCAGGCGATCTGCGAATCGTGGTTCCATTCGTGTGGCTGCGCGATTTCGCCACCCGTGAACAGCAGTTTCTTGCCCGGATGACCCCACATGAAACCGTAGTAGGCACGCAGGTTGGCAAAACGCTGCCACTCGTCGCCGGGCATGCGTCCCAGCAACGACCGTTTGCCGTGCACGACTTCGTCGTGTGACAGCGGCAGCACGAACTTCTCGGAATAGGCATAGACCATGCTGAAGGTCATTTCGCCATGATGAAACTGGCGGTACAACGGATCGCGCGACATGTACTCGAGCGAATCGTGCATCCAGCCCATGTTCCACTTGAAGTCGAAGCCGAGGCCGCCCTGCTCCACCGGCTGGGTCACGCCCGGCCATGCCGTGGATTCCTCGGCGATGGTCATGCAGTCCGGATGCCGTTCCGCGACGAGCTGGTTCACCCGGCGCAGGAAGGCGATCGACTCGAGGTTCTCGCGGCCGCCGTACTGGTTCGGCACCCACTCGCCGTGCTTGCGCGAGTAGTCGCGATACAACATCGACGCCACGGCGTCCACACGCAGGCCGTCCACGTGGAAGCGCTCGAGCCAGGCCAGCGCGCTGGCGACCAGGAACGCGGATACCTCGTTCCGGCCGAGATTGAAGATCAGCGTGTTCCAGTCCTGATGGAAACCCTCGCGCGGATCGGCATGTTCGTACAGCGGAGTGCCGTCGAAGTGCGCCAGACCGTGGATATCCGTGGGGAAATGCGCGGGTACCCAGTCGACGATGACGCCAACGCCCGCCTCGTGGCAGCGGTCGACGAAGCGCGCGAATGCCTCGGGCGTACCGAACCGCGACGTCGGGGCGAACTGGCCCAGTGGCTGATAACCCCAGGACCCGCCAAAGGGGTGCTCCGACACCGGCAGCAGTTCGATATGGCTGAAACCCATGCCCGCCACATACGGGATCAGGCGTTCGCCCAGTTCATCCCAGTGCAACTCGCGCCCATCGGGACCGCGCAGCCACGATCCGGCATGCAGCTCATAAATCGACAGCGGGGAGCCCGCATGATGCAACGAACCGCGGTGACGCATCCATTCGTCGTCCGTCCAGCGAAACGCGGTCGGATCGGCCACGATCGACGCGGTGGACGGCGGCAGCTCAGCCGCGAGGGCGACCGGATCGGCGCGCTGGGTGAGCGATCCGTCGGCACCCCAGATCTCGTACTTATAGCGTGCGCCGGGCAGCAAGCCAGGCACGAAGAGTTCCCAGACACCCGCCGGTACACGCTTGCGCATGGGCAAGCGACGCCCGTCCCAGCTGTTGAAGTCGCCCACCACACTCACCCGCTGCGCATTCGGCGCCCAGACGGCAAAGCGTACGCCGTTCACGCCGTCGACCGTGACCGGATGCGCGCCAAGGCAGAGAAACAGCTCCGTATGCGTTCCGGCGGACAGGCGTTGCAGGTCGTCGTCAGTGAGGAGGTTACCGAAACGATACGGATCGTGCGTGTCATGGGCGGCCGCAGGCCAGTGAACACGCAAGCGGTAGTCGTCGTCGGATTCCGGGAAACCGGCGAACAAGCCGCCGTCGTGTACCCGCTTCAGCTCGCCCAGCGAACGTCCGGTCGCATCGATCAACTCCACACCCTGCGCCCCCGGCTGCAAGCTGCGCACGACCCGCCTGCCCTCGACGAGGTGCGGACCGAGCAGAGCGAAGGGATCGCCGTGCCGTCCGTCGACGAGTGCATCGACGGCGGCGGGATCGGTCACGCCATAGGTACGGGGATCGGTCACGTGTCTTCCTTCAATTCTCGGGATGTCTCACCGCGCGCGGCGTGCAGCAGCCCGCGCACCGGCACATCGACCCAGCCGGGCCGGTTCGCCGCTTCATAGTTCACTTCGTACGCCGCCTTCTCGATGACGAACAGCTCCAGGATGGGTGCCAGCGTCTCGCCATCGACCCAGCGTACCGGCGCCGCGTCTAGGACGGCTCGATAGGCCCCCAGGAAGACGCGCGACGAACGCTCGCGGAAGCGGGACAGGTAATCGCCGAAGCCTTCGTCCTCGATCGGAGCAAGTCCGTCTTCACCCCGGCGCGCCATGGCGGCCGCATAGTCGAGCGAACGCAGGAAACCGGCGACATCTCGCAACGGGGAGCCCTTCGCGCGGCGCTCGTCCAGCGAACGAGCGGGTTCGCCTTCGAAGTCGATGATGTACGCGTCGTCCTGCACCACAAGGATCTGGCCGAGGTGGAAGTCGCCATGCACCCGGGTTTTAAGCGCGGATACGCCCGCCTTCGCCAGCTTGCCCACGCGCTCGTCCAGCGTACCCACGAGACCTCTGAGCGCCTCGACATCGGCAGCCACCGTCTCCGACAGATCGGCAAGGTGGTCGATCGACACCAGCGCACGGCCGATCTGTGCACGAACGCTGTCGCGTACCGCGTCGACGTCGGCGGCGCTCGCCTTTTCGGGCGAGAACGCGGGAATCTCGGACGGCTGCGCAAGCAAGGCGTGCAACTCGCCCAGTCGCGTGCCCACCGCGGTCGCGAACGCGTCGTACCCCGCCTCGATCTCCGCCTTGCGCTCTTCCTCGTCGGAGTGACTGTATTCGTCGTAGCTGCGACGAAGGAAGTCGAGCGTCCACCGCCAGGCATCGCCCTGATTGCGCAGAAAGCCCTGCAACACGGCCAGCGTGGTGCGGTCGCCGTTTTCGCCGATGCGGACCACCTCACCGAGCAACGGCGAGGTGTTGGCGTAGCCGTGTTCGGTGAGGAAGCGACCCATCTCCACTTCCGGATTGATGCCGACGGAGGTGCGTCGGAACAGCTTCACCACACCGGCGTCGTGCATGATCATCGAGCTGTTGGATTGCTCAGCGGTCAGCCACCGGCTTTCGATGGCCGGGTCGAAGGTGACCCCGGCGAACGCATCGGTCGTCTCGAAACGTACGACACCGGAGTTCACCGGCAATTCGGTGGCCTGACGCAGCCCGATCAACAGGCCGGAGGCAAAGGCGTCCAGGGCGAATCCGTCGGTAAGCAAGCCGATGCGACGACCTCGACGCACGCGTGCCAACGCAAGCTGCTGGGCACGCGCTGTCGGGCTCTCGTCTTCCCAGACGATGCCGACCGGCAGGCTGTAACGTTCGGTGCCACCGTCGGCGAGCGTCGCTTCGACCTCGGTGAAGACGAGATCGTCGCCATGGTCCGGCCACGGCACCGCGTAAAGGATCTTCGAGCTCTCGATACCGCGATCCTTGGAGGCGAACCAACGCCGGACCCCGAGGTAACCGGGCAGCACCTGCTTCTCGATCACACCGCGGTGATGCGCCATAACCGGCCCTTCCACCAGCGCGCCGCGCACCACCAGCGTCTCGTAATCGGGCAGCGGCTCGGCGGGCACTTCGTGCCACTCGGGCATCTGCGCGTTGGGGCAGATCTGGAAGGCGTAAAAACCGTACGCGGGAAGCGTCAGAAGATAGGGCAGCTGGCCGATCGGCGGGAACGACGAGCCGCCCATGATCTCGATGGGAACCTGCCCGTCGAACGCGGCCACATCGAGCTCGACCGCCTGCAGCGAACGGGACATGTTGGCGACGCAGAGCAGGTGTTCGCCCTCGAACTCGCGCAGATACGCCAGCACCTTGCGGTTACCCGGATAGAGAAACTTCAGCGTGCCGCGGCCGAAGGCCTTGTAACGCTTTCGCACGGCCAGCATGCGGCGCGTCCAGTTGAGCAGCGAGTGCGGATCGCGCCCCTGTGCCTCGACGTTGATGGCCTGGAAGCCGTACAGCGGGTCCATGATCGGCGGCAGCACCAGGCTGGCCGGATCGGCCCGCGAGAATCCGCCGTTGCGGTCGACGGACCACTGCATGGGCGTGCGTACGCCGTCGCGATCGCCGAGATGAATGTTGTCGCCCATGCCGATCTCATCGCCGTAATACAGCACCGGCGTGCCCGGCATCGAGAGGAGCAACGCGTTCATCAGTTCGATGCGACGACGGTCGCGCTCGAGCAAAGGGGCGAGACGCCGACGGATACCCAGGTTGATACGCGCACGACGGTCGGCCGCGTAGGTCTGCCACAGGTAATCGCGTTCGTTGTCGGTCACCATCTCGAGCGTGAGCTCGTCATGGTTACGCAGGAAGATCGCCCACTGGCAGTTCTCGGGGATCGCCGGCGTCTGCCGCATGATGTCGGTGATCGGAAAACGGTCTTCGCGCGCGATCGCCATGTACATGCGCGGCATCAGCGGAAAGTGGAACGCCATGTGGCATTCGTCGCCGTTGCCGAAGTAGTCCTGCGTATCCTCCGGCCACTGGTTCGCTTCCGCGAGCAGCATGCGATCCGGGTAATGCTGGTCGATCTCCGCACGCATCAGCTTGAGGATGTCGTGTGTCTCGGGAAGGTTCTCGTTGTTGGTGCCTTCGCGCTCGATCAGATAGGGCACGGCGTCCAGTCGCAGGCCGTCGACGCCGAGGTCGAGCCAGAAACGCATGACTTCGAGCACCGCCTTGATCACCGCGGGGTTATCGAAGTTCAGATCCGGCTGATGCGAGAAGAACCGGTGCCAGAAGTATTGACCGGCCACCGGATCCCAGGTCCAGTTGGACTTTTCAGTGTCGAGGAAGATGATGCGTGTGCCGTCGTAGGCCTGGTCGGTATCGGACCAGACATAGAAGTTGCGCGCTGCGGAACCCTTCTTCGCCTCTCTCGCCCGCTGAAACCACGGGTGCTGGTCGGAGGTGTGGTTGATGACCAGCTCGGTGATCACGCGCAGGCCGCGCTTATGCGCCTCCGCGATGAACCGTTTCGCATCGGCGAGCTTGCCGTAGTCGGGATGCACCGACTTGTATTCGGCGATGTCGTAGCCGTCGTCGCGCCGCGGACTCGGATAGAACGGCAGCAGCCACAACGTGTTGACGCCCAGCTCGGCGATGTAGTCCAGCTTCTGAATCAGGCCTTCGAAATCGCCCACGCCGTCGTCATTGGCATCGAAGTACGACTTCAGATGGACCTGATAAATGATCGCATCCTTGTACCAGAGCGGATCGCTCGAAAAATCGGGAGCGATCGTCTGTTTCTTTCCCTTACCGCGTGTTGCCATGGATCAGACTCCAGGGAGACGGACGTGCCAGATCGCGTAGGGCTGGCCGAGGCCGAGCCATACGTTCTGACGGGCACCGCGCCAGGCGATGGGTTGGGTATGCAGAAGGTCGTGTACGTCGATGGCGGCGTCGTCGGCCAGGCGCCAGTCGCCAAGCGGCAGCGTGAGGTCCGCGGACTGGGCGTTGTGCGGGTCCATGCTTATCGCGACAAGCACGAGATCGTCACCGGAGCGCTTCTCGAAGAAGAGCACCTGATCGTTGCTCGCCGGCAGGAAGCGCAGTCCGAGGTGCGACTGCAGCGCCGGGTGCGCGCGCCGGATGTGGTTGAGCTGGGTAATTTCCGCAACGATGTTTCCGGGGGCGTTGAAATCGCGGATGCGGATTTCGTACTTCTCGGAATCGAGGTACTCCTCCTTGCCGGGCATCGGCGCGGACTCGCAGATCTCGAAGCCCGAATACATACCCCAGAGTCCGGAGAGCGTCGTCGCCAGCGCGGCGCGGATCAGGAAACCCGGGCGCCCCGAGGTCTGCAGGAAGTACGGGTTGATATCCGGGGTATTGACGAAGAAGTTGGGCCGGAAGAAGTCTTTCGGTGCCGTCGTCGTCAACTCGGTCAGGTAGTCGATGAACTCCTGCTTCGAATTGCGCCAGGTGAAATACGTGTACGACTGACTGAAGCCGACCTTGGCCAGGCGATACATCGGCTTCGGACGGGTGAACGCCTCGGAAAGGAACAGCGTGTCCGGATACTTCGCCCGCACCCGGGCGATCATCCATTCCCAGAACGGGAACGGCTTGGTATGCGGGTTATCGACACGGAAGGTGCGTACACCCTCCGCGGCCCAGAACAGCACGGAGTCGCACAGCGCCTGCCAGAGCGAGGGAATCGCGCCGTCGGCATAGAAGTCGACATTAACGATGTCCTGGTACTTCTTCGGCGGATTCTCGGCGTATTTGATGCTGCCGTCCGGACGCCAGTCGAACCACTCCGGGTGCTCCTTCAGCCAGGGGTGGTCCTGCGAGCACTGGATGGCGAAGTCCAGTGCCAGCTCGAGCCCGTGTTCGTGCGCGGCGTCACGCAGCGCGCGGAAGTCCTCGAGCGTGCCCAGTTGCGGATGGATGGCGTTATGACCGCCGTCCGGCGAGCCGATCGCATACGGACTGCCCGGATCATCGGGACCCGGCGTCAGCGTGTTGTTGGGGCCCTTCCGGAACGACGTGCCGATCGGATGGATCGGCGGGAAGTAGAGCACGTCGAAACCCATGTCGCGGATCGCCGGCAGGCGCGCGATGGTGTTGCGAAAGGTGCCGTGCCTGGCTTTGTCGTCGGTCATCGAACGCGGGAACAGTTCGTACCAGCTGGCGAAGACCGCTTCGCGGCGATCCACCTCGAGTGGATACGTGTCGGTGACGCTGGAGCGGATCCGGGGATCGGTCGCCGCCATGAGCGCCACGGTCGTCTCATCGAGCAGCAGCTCGAGTCGCTGTGCGTCATCGGCCTTGCCGAGTGCCGCCGCCAGGTTACGCAAGGCCTTCGCCCTGGGACCGGCGGCATCTTTGGCCCGGGCTTCGACGAGCAGGCGTCCCTCTTCCAGTTCCAGCGCGAGAGAGACACCGGCGGCGTGCTTCACCTCGATCTCGTGGTGATAGCTGGCGAAGCGGTCATGCCAGGCTTCCACCTGGAACTCGTAGCGGCCGACACGCGTCGGTACGAAGCTCGCCGTATGAATGTCGTTGTTCACCGGTTCCATGACGACTTCGCGCCATGTCCGCTCGTCCTGTGCGCGGTAACGCAGGCGTGCGGCCAGCACCTCGTGGCCGTCCATGAAGATGTCCGCCGTCACCTCCACCGATTGACCGACGACGCGTTTGGCCGGAAAGCGGCCCGCGTCCACCGTCGGCTGCACGGCTTCGATCATGACGCGAGGCGCACGCGAGGCCGCCTGTAGGAATTCCTTCTGCACACTCGCTCCCATCTTTCGTTTGGCTGGCGTGGACGGCACACCGGTGAGGGTCAGGACGGCGCCGGGTGCCAGAAGCATCCCGTCGCCCTGATCGAACACCTTGCGTCCGTCCGGCGTGACCCAGGGGGCGAAATGCGCGGCCGCGCCCGCCAGCGCCTGCGCGGCACCGACCGGTGCGTCACGGTCCAGAGAGGCGTTGACCAGGGTCAGGGTGGCACGGGATGCCTTTCGCGCGTCGGGTCCATCGACCGTCAGGAACACAGCGACGTCGCGGCCCGTCGTGATGAGGGGGGCCGCCGGCACATCGTCACCCACGGCCGCGTTGGCGGCACGGACCGTCGCCGTCAGGTCGAGGGCAGCATTCATGGCGAGCGCGGCGGGCGTGACCGCAAGGCCACGTCGCGGATCCAGCGCATCGTGCTGGGCAAACTCGAAACCGACCGGCATCATCCAGCCCGCTGGCGATGTCGCCGCGAAGGCGATCGCCCGCTGATAGGCGTGCTCAAGTTGATTCTCCTCGCCCAGTTCATCGCCGAGCCGCTTCGCGAACGGTTCCTCCACGCAAGCCAGCGCCGGCGCGACGGTGGCGAGACGCGCGGCTTCTTCCGCGAACCACGGTGCACGAAAGTCCCACCAGTTGGCCGACGAGACGACCGCGTCGAATCCGGCACCTTTCAGGTTGGCGAGATCGTCAGCGGAAAGCCCGGGCGTCCAGGCGAGGAACGCGGCCTGCGACGCATCGGCGTGCGTGTTGCGCACCGCATCGATCAGGCTCTTCCAGCGCGAAGCGCGCAGCCGCTGCGGGTGCACGACGCGAAAGCCTTCGACGCCCGCGGCGGTCCAGCGGTGCAGGCGATCGACCCACCACTGCGTGGCCGCTTCGGCAACCTCGGGGTCGTTCAGGCGCCAGCGGACGCTGTCGCTCTCCGCGGGGGTCCAGCGCGGATCGGGCGTGCCGTGCTGCGCGGCAACCGCGCGAAACCATTCCGGATGCTCCTGGCGAACCGGCGCATCCGAGGCGACCTCGTCCAGAGAAAGGTCCAGCCACAACTCCATGCGGTGATTGCGACAGGCCTTCGCGATCTGCGCAAGCCGGGTGACCGCATCGCCCTCGTCCGCCACCGCCCCGTTCAGCCGGTCGAAGTCGCGTGTAACGAAAACGTCACCGGTGACCGAAGCATCGAACGGGGGTGCCACCAGCAGTTGCCGGAACCCGAGCGACGCCGCGTGCTCGATCCACGCATTCCAGGCGGTCATCGGCCCGGCGAGCAGCGGATGCAGATAGTAGATTCTGAAAGGCGCTCGCGTGCTTTCCGACATGTGAATCGCATTCCTCTGGGGGAAGGACACAAGCATGCCGGGCGGGATGTATGCATCGTGCCAATACCCGGACACGCGAAGACCTTCACAGTGACGCAGAGGGGTGTTGCGGCAGCGTGAATATGGTGCCGTTAATTCACACGTTTCGAGCGGCAAGCATCGCCGCCGCGATAGCCTGTTCGTCGTCACCGGTGCGCTCGGCAAGCAGCGTCGCGGCTCCGATGCGGTCGGCATCCGTACGATTCTGGCCCAGCTTCCACTTGCCCTCGATGCGATCGATGGCGATGCGGATACCGACGATGCCGCGGTACATGGCGGTCAGATACTCGGCCGGGGCATCGCCCACCTGCCACGGCAGGGGCTGTGCAGCATCCTTTTCGGACTGGGCGGTCAGACGGTCGAGCAAGGCACGGAGCAAGGTCGGCTCCGTGAACGTCTCCGGGCGTCCATAGACGTGCACCGCGATGTAGTTCCAGGTCGGGACTTCGCGGTGGTGTTCGGCCTTGCCGGGATACCCGTTCGGTGAGATGTAGGCGTGCGGACCCGCGAAGATCGACAGCGCCTCCCCGACGTGACGTGTCACATGGTCGTTGCCGCGCGCCACATGGCAGTACAGCGTGCCGTAGGGCCCCTCGTCCGGCGCCAGCACGAAAGGAACGTGACTCGCTTCGATGCCGCCCTCACCCGCCGTCACCAGCGTGCCGAACGGATGGCGCCGGATCGCCTCGTGCAGGACGGGCAGACGATCTTCGGCGAAGGCTCGGGGCGTGTACACGTTACTGGCCGAACTTGATCTCTTCGCCTTCGTGCCCGCGGTCCCACCCACGCAGCTCGTCGCGGATGTGCGCGATGCGCTGGCGGCCGAGCGCGTTGCGCTCTTCGTCCAGGACCAGGCCGTCGAGCAACTCGCCCAGGCGCTGCGCGGTGGGCAGCATCGCGTCCCAGGCGTCCAGCGCGGGTACGGGACCCGGCAGCGCCATGAAGAACGACAGACCCGAGGTCTGCAACGTGGCGATGCGTGCCATGTCGAAGTTGCCGGGCTTGGTCAGGTTGGCGACGCTGAAAATCGGACCCTGCTCCGGATGGCCGTCGACGAGCCGGTGGTAAATCCCCATGTCGCCGAACTCCAGGCCGGCCTTTTCGGCGGCCACGACGAGATCGGAACCGTTGAACCGGGTGCCTTCGCGGGCGACGACGTAGAGGCTGACGATGCGCTCGACCGGCGCGTGCGGCGGGCGGCGGCCGAGATCCGAGCGCGGAGGGGTCTTCGCCACCGGCGCGGGAGCCGGCGCGGGGGGGCGCACCGGCACCGGCGCGGGGGCCGGGACAGGCGTCGGCGCAGACGCGGCCACACGCGGCTCGTCGTCGAGATTGAACGGCAGGTCCAGATCGAAACGTGGCTCGGTGCGCTGGGCGGGACGCGCCACGGGCGCGGATGCCGCCGGCGCCGGTGCCGCCGGCGCCACGGGCGCGGCGGACGCCGTCCGCTCACCGGCCAGCGATGCACCGAGGCGCTCCAGCTCCGCCCTCAGGTCCACATCGAGCTCGGCCTGTTTCGGCCGCGGATTGAACAGCGGGTCGTTGGCGTCGTCCTCGCGCAGCTCGTCGCGGGCACTGAAGGACACGTTGTCCCGCTCGTCGTATGCCTCGCGCGCATCGACGCCACCGTCCTCGTCGCTGAATACCGGTTCGCGGCGCTCGCGGGCACGCTCAGGCTGTTCCGGCACGGGCTTGCGGCGACCCTGCTCCTTGCGCGGCTGACCGAACAGCCAGAGCAGCACCATCACGACGATGCCGACGAAGAGCATCGGGATGCCCACTGCGGGATTCCAGGCGAGGCCGATGGCGGGATTCATGGTTCGATTTCCTTGAAGAACGGTACTTAGGCGGCGCCGACGAGCTTGGACGCTTCGGCCAGATCGACCTGGACGAGGCGCGACACGCCCGGCTCGCGCATGGTAACGCCGCAGAGCTGATGGGCGGCCTCCATCGTGGCCTTGTTATGGCTGACGAAGATGAACTGCACCTTCTCACTCATCTCGCGGACCATGGCCGAGAAACGGCCCACGTTGGCTTCGTCCAGCGGTGCGTCCACCTCGTCGAGCAGGCAGAACGGCGCCGGGTTGAGGCCAAATATCGCGAAGACGAGTGAGACTGCCGTGAGCGCCTTCTCACCGCCGGACAGCAGCGTGATGTTGGAGACGCGCTTGCCGGGTGGCCGGGCCATGATCGACACACCAGTGTCGAGGAGGTCTTCGCCGGTGAGCTCGAGGTAGGCGTGGCCGCCGCCGAACAGCCGTGGGAACAACTCCTGCACACCCGCATTGACGCGGTCGAAGGTCTCCTTGAAGCGCTGGCGGGTCTCGCGATCGATTTTCTTGATCGCGCCCTCCAGCGTTTCCATCGCGCTCGTCAGGTCGAGCAGCTGCGCATCGAGGTATTCCTTGCGCTGCGACTGCTCGGCGTGCTCCTGGATCGCCGCCAGGTTGACCGGCTCCAGACGGGCGATCTTGCCGGAAAGATCGACCAGCTGCTGCTGCCAGCGCTCCGGTTCGGCGTCCTCGGGCAGTTCGGTGAGCAATGCTTCGAGTTCGAGACCCGACGCCACGATGGCCTGGGCCAGCTGTTCGGCACGCAACTGCAAGGCCTGCGCGGCGAGACGCTTTTCGGACACGTTCTCACGCACCTGATTGAGCACGTGCTCGACGCGCTGGCGCTCCTGCTCGAGCCGGCGGAACTCGGCGTCGCAGTCTTCGAGCGCACGACGTGCGTCGACCAGCTGCTTGTCGACCAGCAGACGCTGGTCGAGGTAGGTCTGCCGCTCGGCTTCGAGTTCCGCAATGGGATCGGAACCGGCAGCCAGCTGTTGATCGATCTCATCGCGGCGAGCGGTCACCTGGCGCAGCTGGGTATCCAGACGCGCAAGAGCCTGTTCGAGCGACCCCAGCGCCGAGCGCTTGGACTCCATGCTCAGTGCAAGCTGGTGCGACTGGTCAGCCGCTTCGCGCGCATTGATACGGGCTTCTTCGCGCGCTTCGAGCAACTCGCGACGCTCGTTTTCGAGACCACGGCGCTCGTCCTCGCGATCGCCCATGTGGCCGACGGCCTCATCGAGGCGCGCGCGGGCATCACGGGTCTGGCCCTGCAGTTCGTCGAGCTGATCGACGATGACGGAGATTTCGCCGCCGACCTTCTCGGCTCGGGCGCGCGCCGTTTCCATCTTGCCGCGATGGCTCTGCAACTGACCGGCGAGCTCGGACAGACGGCGATGCGCGGCGTAGAGATCGCGCTGGGCGTCGTCACGCTGACGTTCGGTCTCGAACTTGCTGGTGCGCAGGGCTTCCAGCTGTTCGGTACGTTCTTCGATGGTGGCTTCGAGGGTTTCGATCTGCCCGGCGAGCTGGCGGATCTCGCGTTCGCGGGCGAGCACGCCGACCTGATTGCCCTGCGCCCGCAGCACACGGGCCCAGCCCGGACCCATCCATGCGCCATCGCGCGTGATGACGGACTGGTGCGGCTGCAGTGAAGCGAGACGTGCGGCGGCGGCTTCCACCGACTCCGCGACAAAGACATTGCTCAGCAGCGCGACGGCGGCCACCGGCCCACGCACGTGCTCGGCGAGGGTACCGGGGGCGCCGGGGCCGCCCTGCTCCCTCGCGAACAGCGCGACATCGGCCTGCCCGAGCGCTTCGAATTCGGGCAGCAAGGCGTCGATCGAATCGACCAGCACCCCGTCGAGGACGCCGGCGAGCACGGTTTCCACCGGCGACTCGAAGCCGGCGTCGACCTGCAGCGATTCGCCCAGGCGACGCGAGCGGTCGAGACCGAGGCGCGACAGCCAGCCACTGGCCGCGGTTTCTTCCTGGCCCAGCGCGGCACTCTGCAGGGCTTCGAGCGAGGCCTGGCGGCCGCGCGCGGTCTGCAACTGCTGACGCCCGTCGTTCAGTGCGGTCTGCACCTGGCGCTCTTCGTCGAGCACGCGCTCGTACGCGACCTTGTGCTGGTCGAGCACGCCGCCCAGCTGCTCCACCTTCTCGCGCTGGGTATCGTGTTCGACATCGAGTTGTTCGGAGGCGGCGTCGAGCGCGGCGATGTCGGTCGCCTTCTGTTCGGCATCCAACGCCTCTTTGCGACGCGACAGGTCGACCGTCTGTCGGTCGAGATAGGCCAGCTTTGTCCGCTCGACCTCGGCCGCGCGGCTGGACTCCGACGCACCCCGCGTATGGGTATCCCAGCGCTGCTGCCAGTCGGCCAGCTTCGACTCGGTGGCACGAACCACGTCGCCCGTCTCGTCCTGGATCTGCTGCAGGGCTTCGAGCCTGGGCTCGCCCTCGGCCAGTGCCATGCGCAGGGTCTCCACCTGCTCGCGGTCGGCGCCGATGTGGCCCTGCAGTTCTTCGAATTCGCGCTCGGCTTCGCCACGCGCGCGCGTCAGTCGCTCGCTGAGGTCGCGGCTATGCCGCACCTGCTGCTCGACACGGGCGATCTCGGAGCCGACCTTGTAAACCTCGGCCTGAACCTGATTGAGGTGCTCGCTGGCGCCCTGGTGGCGCTCGCGCACGCTTTCCATCTGTGCCTCGACCTGGCGCTGGCCGGCGAGGTGTTTCTCGATCTCGAGTTCCGCCTCGCGCAGACCGGAGCCTTCGCCTTCGTGGCGGCGATGCAGCGTGCGGTACTCCAGCGCGCGGAGCTCGGCTTCGCGGCGGGTGTGCTCTTCCTTGAAGGCCTTCCAGCGCTCGGCGGCGCGGGCCTGGCGATTCAGGTGGTCCAGCTGTTTGTCGACCTCGTCGCGCACGTCACGCACGCGGTCGAGGTTCTCGCGGGTGGCCTTGATGCGGCTCTCGGTTTCCTTGCGGCGCTCCTTGTACTTGGAGATGCCGGCGGCTTCTTCGAGATGGGTGCGCAGTTCTTCCGGCGCCGCCTCGATGATCTGGCTGATCATGCCCTGCTCGATGATCGAGTAGGAACGCGGGCCCAGGCCGGTCCCAAGGAACAGGTCGGTGATGTCACGGCGACGGCAACGCGCGCCGTTGAGGTGATACGAGGACTGGCCGTCACGACTGACGATGCGCTTGACCGAGATCTCGGCGAAGCTGGCGTACTCGCCCTGGATGGTGCCGTCGCTGTTGTCGAAGATCAGTTCGACCGTGGCCTGGCCCACCGGCTTGCGCGCGCTGGAGCCGGAGAAGATGACGTCAGTGAGGGAGTCGCCGCGAAGACGGCTGGCCGCGGATTCACCCATGACCCAACGGATGGCGTCGATGATGTTCGACTTGCCGCAGCCGTTCGGACCGACGACGCCGGTCATATTGGTGGGCAGGTGCAGCGTGGTGGGGTCGACGAACGACTTGAATCCCGCCAGCTTGATCGTGGTCAGACGCATGTTTTCTTTATTCCCCGGGGGCCTTGGCCTCGATCGCCAGCGCGTGGATGCCGTCCGGCATCATCTCGGCCAGCGCAGCATAGACCATGCGATGCCGCTGGATCGGGTTCTTGCCGGCAAAGGCCGGACTGACGATACGGGCGAAGAAATGCCCCCTGCCCTCGCCCGAATGCCCGGCGTGCTTGTGGCCCTCGTCGATCACGTCCAGCTCGACCGGGGCCAGGGCCTCGGTCAGCAGGACCCGGATGCGCTCGACTTTCTCGGCCGTCACGGCAGCACGGCGCGGAACGGCCGGACCGTCACGTCGCGGTACACGCCGGCTTCGACATAAGGATCCGCGCCAGCCCAGGCTTCGGCGGCCGCCAGGTCGCTGAACTCGGCCACGATCATGCTGCCGGTGAATCCGGCCTCACCCGGGTCGTTCGAATCGATGGCCGGGAACGGGCCGGCCAGCTTCAGGCGGCCCTCGTCTTTCAGGGCGTTGAGGCGCGCCAGGTGAGCCGGGCGCGCGGCAAGGCGCTTTTCCAGCGAATTCGGGTGATCCAGTGCGACGATGGCGTAGAACATCGATGTCTCCGGTAGCGAGGCCGGTCAGGCCTCGGGGCGCATGGTCGGGAACAGCAGCACGTCGCGGATGGACGACGAACCGGTCAGCAGCATGACGAGGCGGTCCATGCCGACGCCCAGGCCACCGGTCGGCGGAAGGCCCACTTCGAGCGCACGGATGTAATCGGCGTCGTAATGCATGGCTTCGTCGTCGCCGGCATCCTTGGCGTCCACCTGGGCCTGGAAACGCGCGGCCTGGTCTTCGGAATCGTTGAGCTCCGAGAAGCCGTTGGCGATTTCCTTGCCGTTGATGAACAGCTCGAAGCGGTCGGTGATGCCCTTGTCGGTATCGCTCTCGCGCGCCAGCGGCGAGACTTCCACCGGGTGATCGGTGATGAAGGTCGGCTGGATCAGCGTGTGCTCCACCGTCGCCTCGAAGATCTCCAGCAGCAGCTTGCCCCAGCCGTACGACGGCTTGACCTGGATCTTCAGCCGCGCGGCGTGCGCGGCCATGACGTCACGGTTGCGCAGGTCTGCCGGCTTGATCTCGGGATTGAGTTCGAGCACGGCGTCTTCCATGCGCCAGCGACGGAACGCCGGAGCCAGGTCGACGGTCGCGCCGTCCCACTCGATGGACGTCTGGCCGATGACCGCCTCGGCCGAGGAGCGAATCATGCCCTCGGTGATGTCCATGATCTCGTGGTAGGTAGCGTACGCCTGGTACAGCTCGAGCATGGTGAACTCGGGATTGTGTCGCGTGGACACGCCCTCGTTACGGAAGTTGCGATTGATTTCGTAGACGCGATCGAAGCCGCCCACGACCAGGCGCTTGAGATACAACTCCGGCGCCACGCGCAGGAACAGCGGGATATCGAGCGCATTGTGATGCGTGGTGAACGGACGCGCGGTGGCGCCGCCCGGGATCACGTGCATCATCGGCGTTTCCACTTCCATGAAGCGGCGCGGCTCGGCCTCGAGCCAGCGACGGACGTGGCTGATGATCTTCGAACGGAGCGCGAAGGTGCGGCGCGACTCCTCGGTGACGATCAGGTCGACGTAGCGCTGGCGGTAGCGCTGCTCGACGTCGGCCAGGCCGTGGTGCTTGTCCGGCAGGCCGCGCAGGGACTTGGTCAGCAGACGGATGGCGTCGACCTTGATCGACAGCTCGCCGGTCTTCGTGCGCATCAACAGGCCTTCGGCACCCACGATATCGCCGAGGTCCCAGCGCCTGAAGGCGTCGTAGGACGCTTCGCCCAGCGTGCCCTGGTGAACGAACAGCTGGATGCGGCCGGTGCCGTCCTGCATCTGCACGAAGCTGACCTTGCCCTGCCCGCGCATCAGGATGATGCGGCCGGCCACGGTCACGCGACGCGGCGCACCCTCGATGGCCTCGGCCGTCCAGGTGTCCTTGTCCGCAAACTCGTCCTGCAGGTCGCCCGCGAAACTGTCGACCTTGAAGTCGTTGGGATAGGCGATGCCCTGCGCGCGCAGCGCTTTCAGTTTCTCGCGACGCTCGGCGATGAGGCGGTTCTCGTCGGCGGCGGTGGCGGGCGTGGCATCGCGGGTATCGTCAGTCATGGAAAGGGCAACATGTTTGATGGATGAAAGTAGGAGCGCGCCCTGTGCGCGATGCTCTCCAATCGCGCGCAGGGTGCGCTCCTACCGCTGTCACGCGTCGACGCGCTTGGAACCGGCTTCGAGGCCGGACTTCAGGCTGGCCTCGACGAATTCGTCGAGATCGCCGTCGAGCACTTTCTGCGTATCGGAGCGTTCGAGGCCCGTGCGCAGGTCCTTGATGCGGGACTGGTCGAGCACGTAGTTGCGGATCTGGCTGCCCCAGCCGATGTCCGACTTGGTTGCCTCGAGGGCGTCCTTCTCGGCATTGCGCTTCTGGACTTCCAGCTCGTACAGCTTCGCTTTCAGCATCTTCATCGCGCGGTCGCGGTTGGCATGCTGGCTGCGCTCGGTCTGGCAGGCCACGACCGTGTTGGTGGGCACGTGGGTGATACGCACCGCCGACTCGGTCTTGTTGACGTGCTGGCCGCCGGCGCCGGACGAACGGTAGACGTCCGTACGCAGGTCGGCCGGATTGATGTCGATCTCGATGTTGTCGTCGACTTCCGGCGAAACGAACACCGAGGTAAAGCTGGTGTGCCGGCGGTTGTCGGAGTCGAACGGGCTCTTGCGGACCAGGCGGTGCACGCCGATCTCGGTCTTGAGCCAGCCGTAGGCGTAGTCGCCTTCGACGCGGAACGTGGCGGACTTGATGCCCGCAACTTCGCCCGCGCTGACTTCCATCATTTCCGTCTTCCAGCCGCGCGACTCCGCCCAGCGCAGATACATGCGCAGGAGGATTTCCGCCCAGTCCTGGGCCTCGGTACCGCCGGCACCTGCCTGGACGTCGACGAAGGCCGCCGCCGAGTCGAGCTCGCCGGAGAACATGCGCTGGAATTCGAGCTTGCCGACGCGGGCGTCGACCTTTTTCAGGTCGTCGACGATGGACTGAACGGTGGCGCCGTCGCCATCCGCGGCGGCCATCTCGAGCAGCTCACCGGAGTCGTCGAGCGTGCCGGACATCTCGTCGATGCCGGTGACGATGCCGTCGAGCTGGGCGCGTTCGCGGCCGAGCTCCTGTGCGCGCTTGGGGTCATCCCATACGGTGGGACTTTCCAGCTCGCGATTGACTTCTTCTAGGCGTTCTTTCTTGACGGCGTAGTCAAAGATACCCCCTAAGCGACTCGACGCGGCCCTTGAGGTCCGCAATCTGCGCAAGGATCGGATTGGTCTCGATCATGGTGTGTCTGGCCTGATGACGCGGCGCGGAAGGCGCCGACTAAAGCGGCCGATCTTAACAAATCCTGGGGTGGGCCGCATGGCGGGCGGAGGCCGCTCCTGTAGGAGCCCGCCCTGCGGGCGATGGGACTGCGGCAAGACCCCATCGCCCGCAGGGCGGGCTCCTACGGACGAGCGGCTGCCCTCAGGCCGGCAAGGCCTCCTGGTGAACCCCTCGCACGGCCCGGCCCGACGGGTCGGCGGCGGCCGCGAAGGCCGGGTCCCACGCCAGCGCGGCCGGGGACGAGCAGGCGATGGACTTGCCGCCGGGCACCGTGGCCGCACAGGCCTCTCCCGGGAAATGGGTCTCGAAGACGGTACGGTAGAAGAATGCCTCCTTGGTCGCCGGGGTGTTCACCGGGAAGCGGGCCGCGGCGGCCGCGAACTCACGATCGGAAACCATCGTCTCGGCATGCGCCTTCAGGCCGTCGATCCAGCCATAACCCACGCCGTCGCTGAACTGCTCCTTCTGGCGCCAGAGAATCGAATCCGGCAAGGCGCCTTCGAAGGCCTCGCGCAGCAGGCCCTTCTCGATACCCTTGCGGGCGACCATCTTGGCCTCGGCGTCGATCGACATGGCCGTTTCGAGAAATTCCGTATCGAGGAAGGGCACGCGGGCTTCGACACCCCAGGCCGACATCGACTTGTTCGCACGCAGGCAGTCGTAATAATGCAGCGCGTCCAGCTTGCGCACGGTTTCCTCGTGGAAGGCGCGGGCCGACGGAGCCTTGTGGAAGTACAGGTAACCACCGAAGACCTCGTCGGAACCCTCGCCCGAGAGCACCATCTTCACGCCCATCGCCTTGATCCGTCGCGCCAGCAGGAACATCGGCGTGGATGCGCGGATGGTGGTGACGTCGTAGGTCTCGATGTGGCGGATGACTTCGGGCAGCGCGTCGAGGCCTTCCTCGAAGGTGTAGCGGAAGCCGTGATGGACGGTACCCAGCGCCTCGGCCGCGATCTCGGCGGCTTTCAGGTCGGGCGACCCTTCGAGCCCGATGGCGAATGAATGAAGGCGCGGCCACCAGGCTTCGCCACGGTCGTCTTCTTCGATACGGCGGCGCGCGTAACCCGCGGCGACCGCGGCGACCAGCGACGAATCCAGACCGCCCGACAGGAGCACGCCATACGGCACATCCGTCATCATCTGGCGATGCACGGCGGCTTCGAACGCGGTACGGAGATCTTTCGGGTCGATGGTCTTGCCGACGGTCGCATCGTAGTCGCGCCACTCAGGCGTCCAGTAACGCACGGCCTCACCGGTCTGGCTGTCGTAGACATGGCCCGGCGGGAAGGGCGCCACGTCCGCGCAGACACCGACCAGCGACTTCATTTCCGACGCGACGCAGAGGCGGCCTTCGCGATCGTGGCCCCAGTACAGCGGGCAGACGCCGACCGGATCGCGGGCGATGATGTAACGCTGGCGGCCCGCGTCCCAGAGCGCGAAAGCGAAGATACCGTTGAGCTGACCGAGGAAGTCCGCCCCGTGCTCGCGGTACAGCGCGTTGATCACCTCGCAGTCGGAGCCCGTGGTGAACGGATAGCTGCTGGCGGCGCGAATCTCACGATGGTTGTAGATCTCGCCGTTGACGGCCAGGGCCAGGTCGCCTTCTGGGGAACGCAGCGGCTGGGCGCCACTGGCGGGGTCGACGATGGCGAGGCGTTCGTGGACGAGGATCGCGCCGTCGTCGACGTAGACACCGCTCCAGTCCGGCCCGCGATGGCGCTGCCGCTGCGAAAGGGACATCGCCTCACGGCGCAGCGCGACCAGGTCATCACCGGCCGCGAGGCCGAACATCCCGAAGATCGAACACATGGTCTTGCTCCTGACTATCGATGGGGAAACGCGCAAAGAAAAAGGCCCGCCTGGTGAGGGCGGGCCTTTGGTGTCTGGTGGTTTGTCTCGCAACCGCCTACACGCCGACCCTCCCGAGGTTCCGGGCATTATTGGTATTGGCGTTATTGGCGGCGAGGCGGGTCATGAGTCGAATAGAGCATGAAGATCGCTGCAATGCAACACCCTCCCCCGTGATTGCTACTCTGTAGGAGCGCACCCTGTGCGCGATGTCACGTTGCGGGGGCGGCACTCGCAAGAAAGCGTCGCGAGCGGGGCTCGCTCCTACACGACTTCCGGAACCGAGGTACCCCATGACTCCCCTCCTCGCGCTCGCTCTTCTCTCCACGGCCCAGACCGCGCCGGCATGGATCGCCGGCGACTGGGATCCCTACAGCAACGCCTTCACCGGTCTGCGCATCCTCACCGTCGGCAAGGACTCGCTCACCTGGCACGGCTGCCAGAACGCGCACTTCGATGTCGTCGACGCGAAGGACAACACGCTCACGATTCGTCTTGCAAAGAACACTGCCTGCAGGCTCGACGATGAGCCGCCGACCCGCATCGACACCGTGCGCTTCACGCTGCGCGACAACCACTGCGACCTTGCCGTATCGATCTACGCGTCGCCCGATGCGCTGGCCCGGAACGAGCCCGCCGCGGAAGGCCTCTACGGCAAGTCGAAATGCCCGTCGGGCCCGGCGGCTCAGGCGGCGACCAACCTTTCGACCACACCGCGATAAGCCTCGGCGGCACGCGTTTCGGCGGCGTGCGCGAAGTCGCGCACACGCCACGTGCCGCCCACCATCACGTCACGCACCAGCGGCGTGTTGCCGGCGAACAGGAAGCTGTCGATCACGTCCGCTTCGCCGCGCGCCGCCAGCAACGGCGAGCGATCGTCGAGGACGAGCAGGTCCGCGCGTGAGCCGGGCGCAAGACGTGCCACGTTGACGCCGGCCGACTGCGCGCCGCCGTCCAGAGCGCGCTGCCACAGGACCGTACCCACGCTTTCTTCCGGCCGACGCGCCGCCACATTGCGATGCCGGGTCAGCAGGCGCTGGCCGTATTCGAGCCAGCGCAACTCCTCCACCGGCGACACCGAAATGTGCGAATCGGAGCCGATGCCGAGCGTGCCGCCCGCATCGATATAGGCCGCCAGCGGGAACAGGCCGTCCCCCAGGTTCGCTTCCGTCGTCGGACATAGCCCGGCGACGGCACCGGTCTTCGCGAGCCGGTCGGTTTCGTGCGGCGTCAGGTGGGTGGCATGGACCAGCGTCCAGCGCGCGTCGACGTCCGCGTGGTCGAGCAACCATTCCACCGGACGCGCGCCACGCGCGGCGAGGCAATCCTGCACTTCGCCGATCTGCTCGGCGATATGAATGTGGATCGGCAGGTCACGGCAGACGCCCGTGGCGAGCAGCGCACGCATCGCCTCCTCGGGAACGGCGCGCAGCGAATGCAGGGCCACACCCAGACGCAGCATGTCGTTCTGCAGAGGCGCCAGGCGCTCCAGCAACGCGACATACTGGCCCACGTCGTTGCGGAACCGCTGCTGGCGCTCGTTCAGTGCCCGACCGTCGAACCCGCCCGTCATGTACAGGACGGGGAGCAGCGTGAGGCCGATCCCGGCTTCCCTGGCCGCCTCGATCAGCGCCAGCGACATCGCGGCCGGATCGGCGTAGGGCACGCCCCGGGGACCGTGGTGCAGGTAATGGAACTCGCAGACCTGGGTGTAGCCGGCCTTGACCATCTCGATGTAGAGCTGGGTCGCGATGGCCTTCATGTCGTCGGGGTCGATCGCCTCCGCGAAGGCATACATCGTCTCTCGCCAGGTCCAGAAACTGTCCTCGCCCGGACCGCGACGCTCGGCCATGCCGGCCATGGCGCGCTGGAACGCGTGCGAGTGGAGGTTGGGCATGCCCGGCAGCACGAAGCGGCCGATGCGCTCGTCCGGGCCCGGTGAGGCATCGGCGAAGCGACCGGCGGCCACCGCGATACCACCCTCCCCCGAGCGCCATCCGCGGTCGTGCCAGAGATAGTCGGCGGCGAGCTTCTGGTGTGACATGGGGAGATGTCCTTGGGGGGGTAGTCGCGACATGGTATCGCGGGCGGGGCCCGCTCCTGCATGGGGACGGCAGGCGATCGCGGGTCTGTCGGTGATTTCATCGCGCGGGCGCATAATGGGGGGATGACCGAGATCAACTCCGCTCAGGCGCCGAAGCTCACGCTTCGGCTTGCACGCCTCGCCGACGTGCCCGAACTCGTCGCCCTCACCGCCCGTGTCTACACGGCCGAGTGGGGTCATTCCGCCGAGATGCTGCAAGGCCAGCAGACCCACTTCCCCGAAGGCCAGTTCGTGGTCGAGTACGAGGGAAAGATCGTGGGTTTCTGCGCCACCTTCCGGATCAACGAGGCGCTGGCCCTGGCGCCGCATACGTGGATGCAGATCACCGGCGGCGGTTTCGCCTCGCGCCACGATCCCAAAGGGGACTGGCTCTACGGCATGGAAGTCGTGGTGCACCCCGACTACCGCGGCATGCGCATCGGCCAGCGGCTGTACATGGCCCGCAAACGTCTGTGCACCGAGCTCAAGCTGCGTGGCATCGTATTCGGCGGTCGCCTGCCGGGTCTCTCCAAAGCCATCGGCCGCTATGGCAGCGCCGAGGCTTACGTCCAGGCCATCGTCGACGGCAGCCGCCGCGACGCGACGCTGAGCTTTCAGTTGCGTAACGGCTTCGAGGTCATCGGGCTGCTGCGCGAGTACGTGCCGTCCGACCACGAATCGCTCGGCTATGCGGCGCATCTGGTCTGGCGCAACCCGCAGTTGCTCAACCACCCTGACACGCCGAAGGTGTCGCAGTCGCATCGACTGCCCGACTCGGTGCGCGTGGCATCCGTGCAGTACCAGCAGCGGCGCATCGCATCGTTCGCCGAGTTCGCCACCCAGGTGGAATACTTCGTCGACATCGCCGCCGATTACGACGCCGACTTCGTCGTCTTCCCCGAGCTGATCACGCTGCAGCTGTTGTCGATCGAAAACGCCGAGCTGTCGCCAGTGGATTCGATCCGCCGCCTCTCCGAGTACACCGACGAGGTCAAGGCTCTCTTCCATCGCCTGGCCGTGCACTACAACATCAATATCATCGGTGGTTCGCACCCGACCCGGCAGCCCAATGGCGACATCCACAATGTCTGCTATGTCTGTCTGCGCGACGGCTCGATCCACGAGCGCGAGAAGCTGCATCCGACGCCCAGCGAGAAGAACGTCTGGAACATCACCGGCGGCGACAGCGCTGCGACGATCCAGACCGACTGCGGTCCGATCGGCGTGATGATCTGCTACGACTCCGAGTTCCCCGAGGTGGCCCGTCACCTCACCGACCAGGGTGCGCTGATCCTGTTCGTCCCGTTCTGCACCGACGTGCGCGAGGGCTACCTGCGTGTGCGTTACTGCTCGCAGGCACGCGCCATCGAGAACCAGTGCTACGTGGTGCTTTCGGGCAACGTGGGCAACCTGCCCGGCGTGAACAACTTCGACATCCAGTACGGCCAGAGCTGCATTCTGACGCCGAGCGATTTCCCGTTCGCGCGCGACGGTATCGCCGCGGATTCCACCCCGAATATCGAGACGGTGCTGTTCGCCGATCTGCGGCTGGAAAGCATTGCGCGCGCACGCAATGCCGGTGCCGTGCAGAACCTTAAGGACCGTCGTTTCGACCTCTACCAGGTACGCTGGGCACGACATCTGGAGGGCAAATGAACGAACTTCCTCCCGACATCGACCCGACGCCGGGCGCCGAACCCGCACCGGGGCATCCATCGCGCATGGCCCGCCTGCGTGAGTTGCGCCGGCACGAATGGTTGTCGCCCAGGCAGTGGCGTCGACGCATCCTGTTCTGGACGGGCGCCATCGTCGTCGGCCTGTCCGCCGTCTTCTTCGCCAAGGCCGCGGATTACGCCTTCGAGCTGTTTCACAGCGTGGCATCGCATGGCTGGTGGGTACCGTTGTTCATCACCCCGCCGATGTTCGCGCTGCTCTGCTGGCTGACACAGGGGGCGCTGAAAGCGACGCGGGGCTCGGGTATTCCGCAGGCCATCGCGGCACTGAAGGTCGAGGACGAGGGTTTTCGTTCCCGCCTGCTGGCGCTGAAGGTTGCGCTCGGCAAGATGGCTCTGACCCTTGCCGCGCTGCTCGGCGGCGCCTCGGTCGGTCGCGAAGGCCCGACCGTGCACGTCGGTGCGGGGCTGCTGTATTCGATGGGCCGGCGCTTCGGCTTCGACGACCCTGCCGCGGCGGGCCGTTTCATTCTTGCCGGTTCGGCGGCCGGTCTGGCGGCGGCGTTCAATACCCCGCTGGCGGGCATCGTGTTCGCCATCGAGGAAATGTCCGGCACTTTCGAGCACCGCATGAGCGGCACGCTGCTCACCGCCGTCTTCGTCGCCGGCGTGGTCTCCCTGGGCATCGTCGGCAACTACGCCTACTTCGGCGACATCACGGCCACCCTGCCCCTCGGCCGCGCGTGGATCGCCGTGCTGCTCACCGGGCTCGTCGGCGGTCTGGCCGGAGGCCTGTTCGCCCGGCTGATCATTCCGTCCACGCTGGGACTGCGCGGTGCGATGGGCCGTCTGCGCGCGCGTCAGCCGATCGTCTTCGCCGCGGCCTGCGGTCTGGCCCTGGTGCTGCTCAGCCTGCTCAGCGCCAACGGTCTGTATGGCACCGGTTATGCGCAGGCACAGGACATCCTGCAGGGACATAGCGACACCGGCCCGCTGTTCGGCGTGCTCAAGTTTCTGGGCAACATCGCGTCGGCGTGGGCAGGTATTCCCGGTGGCATCTTCTCGCCCGCACTGGCGGTGGGCGCGGGCTTCGGTGGCAACATCGCTCAGCTGCTGCCCGGCGCGGACACCTCCGCCGTGGTGCTTCTGGGCATGGCGGCATATCTGTCCGGCGTCACCCAGGCACCACTCACCGCCACGGTGATCTCGCTGGAACTGACGGCCAACCACATGATGGCCCTGCCGATCATGGCCGCCTGCCTGCTCGCGCGCGGCGCGTCGGCTCTGGTCTGCCGCGTTCCGGTGTACAAGGCTCTGGCCGACGTACTGATCGTGCAGTACGAGGCCGAACGCGCGCGTCGCGAAACGCCTCCCACTCCCGAGCCGAGCCCCTCGCCATGACCGCCGATACCCGCTGGGACCACCTCCTCCTCGATGTCGGGCTGGCCACGCTGACCGACAACGGCGAGGCTTACGGTGCGATCGAGCAAGGCGCCATCGGCTGGCGGGACGGCGTCATTGCCTTTGTCGGACCTCGCGCCGAGCTGCCCGGCGATCCGCACGCGCTCGCCCATCGTGTCGAGTCGCTGCCGGGTTGCTGGGTCACGCCCGGTCTTGTCGATTGCCACACGCATCTGGTCTTCGGCGGCGAGCGAGCGCAGGAATTCGAGCAACGGCTGGAAGGCGCCACGTACGAGGAGATCGCCCGCGCCGGTGGCGGCATCGTATCCAGCGTGCGCGCCACGCGGGCAGCCAGCGAGGACGAACTGCTGCGCCAGTCGCTGCCCCGTGCGCGGGCCCTGCTCGCGGATGGCGTCACCACGCTGGAGATCAAATCCGGCTACGGCCTGGAGCCGGATGCCGAGCGGCGCATGCTGCGCGTCGCACGACGCATCGGGGAAACCCTGGGCGTCGATGTACGCACCACGTTTCTCGGCATGCATGCCCTGCCTCCTGAATATGCCGGACGGCGCGACGAGTACGTCACGCTGGTCTGCGACACCATGCTGCCATCGCTCGCGGACGAAGGTCTGGTCGACGCGGTGGACGCCTTCTGCGAAGGCATCGGCTTTACCCATGCGGAGACGGACCGGCTGTTTGCGAAAGCGACCGCGCTCGGCCTGCCGGTCAAGCTGCACGCCGAACAACTCTCCGACCTCGGCGGCGCGGCACTCGTCGCGCAGTATGGAGGCCTGTCCGCCGACCATCTCGAATGGACCAGCGAGGAAGGCGTCCGGGCGATGGCGGCAGCCGGTACGGTCGCCGTACTCCTGCCCGGCGCGTACTACGCATTGCGTGATACGCGTCCGCCGCCCATCGACCGCTTTCGCGAGCATGGCGTGGCCATGGCGGTGGCCACCGATCTGAACCCGGGCACCTCGCCCCTGCTTTCGCTACGCCTGGCGATGAGCATGGCCTGCACGCTGTTCCGCCTGACCCCGGAAGAAGCGCTTCGCGGGGCCACGGTTAACGGCGCGCTCGCGCTCGGGCTGGTCGACCGTGGCACGCTGGAGGTTGGCAAGCGTGCCGATCTGGCGGCGTGGAACGTGCGGCATTTGCCGGAGCTTTGTTACTGGATTGGCGGTGACCTGCTGCGTGCGAGCTGGATCGGTGGGGAGCACGCCGCTGGCTGAACGATTCATGCACAGGTCTCTGTTAGCCGGGAGTTCGAGCGTAATGACGTGATGACGGACGTGGGCGAGCTTCAGCCCATTCGAGGTCCAGACATAGCCGGACCGGACTGCGACTGTGTCTGAGTCTGAGTCTGTGCCTGCTGTTGGGCCTGCGCTTCGATCTCTTGCTGCTCGGAATGAAACTGGGCCCACTGCTGCGTTTGCTGCCCTGCATAAGCATTGGCATGCGCGACCGTCTGCTCGACGGTGGGCGGCGGCGTAGAGATATCGACGACAGCACGGTCACCCGGGTGACGTCCGTGCATAAGCAACGTCGAATCGTTCTGCAACGAAATACCCTGAATGTCGCCGCCCCGTATGTCGGCCTGCCGCGCGGCAAGCGTCACCTGGGCAAGTCGATCCGGCGAGGTACCCTCCGGCAGCCTCGCTCGGAGGTCATCGTAAAGCGCCGGATCCACAGAGCGCGCAAGGACGGTCGAGTCAACCGACGGCGACTTTGGAGCGGTCGTGTCGGCAACCGTATGCGGGCTCTGTGCAATTTCGCGATACGGGTCATCCGGGTGTACCTTTGCCGCCATGTGCTGACGCTCAAGTCGAACCTCACGCGCATCATTGAGGTCTCGAATCAAGGCCGGATCGGTGACGCGCTCAGAAGGGCTGCGAAAGCCGAACTCCGCAACATCGGTATTGACATAGGACGTCCAGCCTCTTGAACGAGCGTCGTATTCGTAGTGGTTGATGTCACGATTGATGTGATCAGGATCGACATACGAGGAGGAAAATGCCGCCGTGCGCTCCGCTCGGATGAGAGCACCCATGTATTCACCTTTATCGGCGACGTTATCCCCGTATTTTCCAAGGACACCATAAGTGGTATCGCCGAGGCGAGGTACACCGATGAAACGGCTATCGAGCATGGTGTGCCAGACCTTCTCTACAGCTGGCTCACCACCGCCAGCGCGCGCCGCGTTGAGAAGTATATTCGGTGTCCAGGCATCAGCCCCGATCGACGCCTTCCCGAATGACTGAGCATGGGCATCTTGAATGTCCGCTGCCGGAAGATTCAATGCCAACTGCGGCTCGTTCTGGGCCATGTGAAGAGCGCGTCGCTGGAAATCGTTACGGACAAGATCCCTGCCAAAAGCCTCCCAGCCGCGTTCGTCGAGAACCACATGGTCGTGGTCTTTCGCATACGACTGCGCGTAGCTGTTTGCGACAGCGCCTGGCATGTTGTCGTTCCGTACAACACCCAGCGCGAGAAGGCCGTAACCGTCTGCGCCCGCATGATTGGCGAGATAGTTCCAGTAGCGCTCACGATTCCCCGCCTCAGCATAGGCCTGAAGAATCTCCATATCCTTGTCGTTAAGGCCATTCATCGTCCGGCTCCGTTTGCCGCATTTTGCAGGGCTTGGTCGAATAGCGACCTGATCCTCGTCTCGATACGTTTCCAGTCCTTCATGTAAGCGCGAAGATAGGTGACATCCACCGCGATCTGGAACTCTTCAATCACGAACTCCTGATTACACGTACCGCGATCGATACCCGCCGCGGTATCCTCTAACCGTTCGTTGACTAAATTTGCGCCACGAATTTCTCGCGGGCTGCAAGATATGAATGTAAGCGGCTTACCACCCGCGGAGTATGAAACAAACCAATCTTTGCCTAGTCCTGTGAGGTTTTCATCATCAACAGGCGCGCCTCTTCTCGAGAGGTATGCCTTCAGTTTCGTCATATCGATGTAATACGGCACAAGACCATCGACAGCCCCTCCCTTAGTCCGAAGCGAGAGGTGATAAATCGGGTCGTCCGGTTGGTTCCATGGGTGCGGCGAAATAGAGGTTCTTACGACGTCCTCGATCGGCACCTTATCCACATATCTCGGACGAACGCTTATTGCCTCGTCAAGATAGGCGCCTGCATATGCACGGTCTCGGACAGCACCTGCCGGAAATGCCTCGAGCGTAGGCCACCGCAGCGTGAGCCCTACCGACCCTTGGAAATCCGGTCCCGTCTGATGCTCATAAAGATTCATCGGAAACAAGAACGTGTTTGGTCCCAGCTTCGCCGGCACCAGCTTCTCGCTGTACCCCTCCCATTTGTAATTGGGATCACGCTTCCCAACCGCCTCATGGAGGAAGCGCTCCTGGTCGACCGTCAGACCGTCCTTCTTCGCCTGCTCGGCGACAGCCTGCTCGGACGATGCCGGCTTGTCCTGCGAGCACGCTGTGGCTGCAAGAGCCAGGGCGGCTGTGGCGCCAATCGCGCGAAGGGTTCGTGGGGGCATGCAGGGGTCTCCGAGATCCAGGGGATCGACCGTAACAGGAGGAAGGAGGCGTGGGACGAGATGCCGGTCGCGCAGCGGCGACCGCGTGGTGCAGATAACAGGGCCAGCGAGGCTCTCGGCCACCACCATCTGCTGGCCCGGCACTAGCCGGGCAAGATCGCGACGTAATTGAGTGGCCCGCGATGGGTCGAAGTGAAGTGGACGCTGTCGGCCGGCCTCGTTAGCGAAGCCCAACATATCCATGAAGTCGTTCTCATCCGCGCGGCGTGACGGTGCCTGGACGACCCGGCAAGCCATCGCGCTCATCGCCTCGACCTCGGCACGGGACCCATAGACCTCGCGCCAACGGGCGGGCTGAGCGGTACGAAGTACAAACCGTGGTCCGTCCTGACCCGTTTCATGAAGGACACGAGACAGATTCTCGACCAGTCCAACCCGCTCGATGCCATTGATCAGACAGGTGAACTCCGCGGCGCCGGAGCGGCGCCCGAGCCCCAGTCGGATCAGGTCCCAGAGCAGAATCGTTGCCACCCGGCGCTGGTCCGGGGACAGATCGTCGCCAACCGACAGGTAAATCGAGACGGCAGCCCCATGCTGTATCGCTGCGCAGGTATCCGGGCCGGACATGACACTGCCCGCGAATGCCGTACTAAAGGCCGGCAGTGGACCCTCGACCGACGCAAGGCGCTCCCTGAGCACGCGGTTCGGCAGGCGAAGCAACGAATCAAGCCCAGCACGGGTGTCGCCGGCGACGAAACCCTTGCCGAGCATTTTCTTTATCGCCGACTTGCCGTCGGCACGTGCCCGGGACACGACCTGATGGATCATCCTGAACGTAGCCGTTGGATCGCTCTCCGATCCGCCAAGGGCTCGTCGGGCCGCCGCGTCATCGTAAACGTATCCGGCGAAAGCGGTGAAGGCATCCTTCGCTTCACGCATCGGCCTTGCGCCATAGCTGCGCTCGTCGTAGAGCATGCTGGCGATCGCCGACAGCTCCTCGCGGCGCCGATCAGCTTCCGGGGAAAAGCGGCCCAATGGGTTCCAGTGAGTCGAGATGCCGTCGGACGCGAATGGACGGATGAGCCGAACGGTCCCCAGTGTCGCTCGATAGCCTGAGGTCGCGCGCCACAAGCGGCTCTCGCAATCCAGGACGACAACGCTGCCGGGCGTATCCAGCAGAGATGACACTAACTGAGCTTCCGCCCGGGCTTCGTCCGGAACGCACAACGCGAGATGCCCTGGCCCTGCCCAGCGAAGTGCCCGACCGCCTCGCATACCGACAGCTACACCGTGATCGGCATCGAGCATACCCGCGTCACGCAGCTCGGAGCGCGTCGCGAAACGCGTGGGAAATGCCACACGACGCGCCGCCAGCCACCGGACGTAAAGCCAAAGGGCCGTCCCCCCATGCCACGAGCGGCGGCAAAAAACCCGCGGCACCGGACAGCCATATCCGCCAGACGTAAGGCGCGACGTCAGGAAGCATGCGCGCAGTCCAGTACTGTCCGTACGTATCGCCGCTGAGTGCAACGCGCTCGCTCAGACCGAGCCAGGCAAGCAACACCGCGCCCGACAAGCGAAGAGCAACCAACCACACGACAACCAATAAGGCCGACAGGGCGACCCATCCCACGGTTTTCCAACGCATCGTCACTTCATCCTTGCCGACTCGTCCCGAGTCGCGCGTGCACCATCGCTTCGTCGACTATTCTTGTCAAGGCACGACCAGCGCGACGCAAATCCGACCGAAAACTCAGAATAATTCCATCGATTTCGACCGGCATCGCCACCTAAGATCGCAGTCCCCTCGCCCATCCGGGCGTCGGCGACCACGGATGTCGAATTCGCGATGCTGCTCTTTCCCACACTTCCCCGCCTTTCGCCGGGCGTGCTTTCCCTGCTCGCCTGCATGCTCGTGGCCTGCACGGAAACCGACGACCGCGATGAGCTGCGCGCGCGGCGCGCACGCCAGATGCGCGACGTCTCGCGCATGCTCGATGCGATGGAGACGCAGGAAAACGCGAGGCGACCTGTCGACGCCACCCGCACACCGGCACCGGGCGCACCGGCCTCGCGTCCCTCAGCAGAGACAAGCGGGCGAACCGACGCTCCCGCTTCGTGGATCGTGTCATGCCTTGCCACGTTCGGTTCCGGCGTCGCCGCGATCGCGATCCGACGATGGCGACGCAAGCGACGCCTCCGTCCACTGTCACAACCGCTGTCCATCGCCGCGCATTTCAGCGACAGCCCCATCGTGCGCAGGACCGACGCACAGGGCATCCCATCGCATCCGACGTGGGTCTACCGCACATCCCCTTTCGAAACGCCGTTGCTGTACATGGTGCCGGAATCGGTCGACCTGTTGCCGCTGCCGTCGCCTGACATCGCCATCTCGTTCGCCATACGCAGCGCACTCGGCGACGTCGAATGCCTGACCGGCGCGAGGCGCCTCTTCGCCGTACGTGAGCTCGTCGCGCGGTACTCAGGCGAGAACGAACCTCGTGATCGAGCTGGCATCCATGCCCTGATCGATGTGCACCTCGCCTGGGCGTCCTGGGTACGCGGCGACGCGCTCAAGGCGCGCCTGGCGGAGGTCGAACGGTTGTGCCACGCCATGACCGCGTCCGGGTCCGGGCAGCCCGATCCATCCATCTCGTTACTCATCGCGCGGACGGCGCTCGCACGTGCGCGCCTGTTATCGGGCAACGATGCGCGGGACGTGTGCTCCCTGGCGCTGCTGCATGCCTTCCTCGCGGAACAGGAGCCGTCCCTCACCGATCAGGCTGCCGCGTGCCGGCAGGAGATCACCGCGTTCTACGAAAGCATCCGTGAATCCACCCCGTCATTGCCCGGCGAGCCTTCTTCATGACCGTTACGACGTCTCCACACGATCCCTCCACGCCTTTCTGGTCCATCCGCTACGGCATCGCAGCGGCTGTGCCCACGGACAATATGATCGCCCGATCGCTGAAAACCTACGGCGAATGGACCGAACAGACATCGGACCTGCTCAGCGCCCTCGTCGATGAGCGGCACGTCGTGCTCGAGTTCGGTGCGGAGTACGCCGCGCACGCGCTCTGGATGTCGCGGGCCGTGGGCCCCGGGGGTCAGGTGCATATGGTCGAGCCACGACGCATCCGGTTCCAGCAATCGTGCGCGACCATCGCGCTCAACGGTCTGGATAACGTGTTTGCCCATGCGGTGTGGCTGGGAGGCTCACGTGGCCCGCACGTGCTCCGTGGCGACGGTCGTCCGGACGAGAGCGTTCGCGGCGTGACGCTCGACAGCCTCCGGCTGGCGTCGCTGCAGTTGCTCAAGATCAACGAAACGAATGCCTTGATCGACCTGATCGCGGGCGGTGTCGAAACACTGAAGACGTATCGGCCACTGATTTACGCCCGGCTTTCCGGCAGCGAACAGGCAGCCGGCGAAGTGGAAGCGATGAAGGCGCTCGGGTATCGCGTGTGGTCGCACCTGCCCTATCTGTTCAACAGGGAAAACCACGCCGGCGTCGCCCAGAACCTGTTTCCGGGCGTGGTCCAGCAAAACGTGATCGCCGCATCGGCGGGCGGCAACGTCGACTTTACGGACCTCGTCGAGTTATAGGGGTCAAAGCCCCGGAAACGAGAAACCCCGCCGAAGCGGGGCTTTTCGTCTCACGCAAGAACGGCTTTACGCCTTCTTGCGCGGCGCGGCTGCCTTCTTGGC
Source organism: Dyella sp. 333MFSha (assembly GCF_900102405.1). Taxonomy (NCBI): domain Bacteria; kingdom Pseudomonadati; phylum Pseudomonadota; class Gammaproteobacteria; order Lysobacterales; family Rhodanobacteraceae; genus Dyella; species Dyella sp. 333MFSha. The sequence continues at coordinate 1,680,372 of NZ_FNBR01000001.1, forward strand.
AGCGGCAGGCTTGGCGGCGGCCGGCTTGGCAACAGCGGCGCCGGTGACGACGTCGACGTGCGGACGGGCTTTGCCATAGCTGGAACGGTAGATCTTGCCGCGACGGGTGCGACGATCGCCCTTGCCCATGGGAAACTCCTTGATTCGAAAAAGTAGAGAGGAACGGCCGGTCATCGTATCAGCGGCCGCGTAAATGGCAAGCGCCAGCCGTTCAGGCGGGCAGTTCAGTGAGTGTGCCGGCCGTCCTGGCCGCAGCCCTCGAGGTCGTCCGGACAATGACCCGGGTCCACCTGGACCGTCGCGTGCCCCACCCGCCAGCGCTCGCTCAGGGTCGTCTTGATGACCGTGAGAATGCGGGCCGGATCGGCGCCGGGCTTGAGTTCGGCGTGCAGCGTGGCCATCCGCGAGCCCGCGGTGACCTGCCAGATGTGCACGTGGTGGATGCTGAGGATGCCCGGATCGAGGCCCTCCAGCCGACTTCTCACGTCCGCCAGATCGACGCCTTCAGGCGTGCCCTCGAGCAGGATGTGGCCGGAACGTCGCACCAGCGACCAGGCGCTGCGCAGGATGAGCAGCGAAACCAGGATCGACAGGACCGGATCGGCCCAGTTCCAGTCGAGCCAGCGCACCGCCAGGGCGGCCAGCACCGCGGCGATGGATCCCAGCAGGTCGCCCAGCACATGCAGGCTGGCGCCGGCGATGTTGACGTCGTCGGGGTCGTGGCCGTGCAGCGTGCGCAGCACCACCACGTTGGCCACCAGTCCCACGGCGGCGACCACGAACATCACGCCGGAGAGGATCGGCGACGGATTGAACAGGCGCATCACCGCCTCGTAGACAATGAACGCGACAAGCGCGAACTGGGTCAGTGCGTTGACGAAGCCCGCCAGCACCTCGATGCGGCCGTAACCATACGTGCGCTGAGCATCCGCCGGACGCGCCGCGAAACGCGCGCCGAGAAACGCCAGCAGCAGGGCGAGCGCGTCGACCAGCATGTGGCCGGCGTCGGCCAGCAGCGCCAGCGAGCCGGAAAGGATGCCGCCACCCGCTTCGACCACCAGCATCAGCGTCGTCAGAACGAAGGCGAACAGCAGCTTCCGTTCGCTGCCGCCGGCGGCATGACTGTGGTCGTGGTCGTGGGTATGCGCGTGACCATGGGAATGGCCGTGGGCGTGTGCGTGATCGTGTGCCATGAACGAAAGGCTAGGTGCTCGGGACGCGGTTACACAATCACGGGTGCGCGCAGGAGGGGCCGTGGATATGGCCCGCATGCTCGCTGTGGTCGACCCGGAGATTGACGAAGTGCGCGGAAGCGACGAGCAGCCCGCCACAGGTCACGAGCACGCTGTGCACCACGAGCGACCCGCCGTGCAGAAAGGTCACTCCGAGCACGAGCAGGGTCAGGCCGGGTATCGCCAGGGCCAGCGGCAGACGTCGGTGGTGGCGCCGATACCCGGAGATCAGGGCCAGCGAGGCAAGGACGCAGGCGAAGGCGACGAAGCCGGTTTCGAACCGATGATCGGCCAGGAACGACAGGCCGAGCACAGGCAGCAGCGCGATCACGAAGGGCAACGCCGCGCAGTGGATCGCGCAGAGGAACGAGGCCGTGGCGCCGAAGCGGTCGGCCACATGCCACCAGCGTCGGGGCACTTGCTGAGCGTCGGATTCGAGAGGGAGATCGGTCATGGGATGCATAGCGTGACTTCTTGCACGGGTCCAGGCAAGTAATGATACTTTATAACATCTCAAAACACACCACGGAGTTTCACCCCGATGCGCAGAACCCTTCTCGCCCTGACGCTGGCTACCACGTTCGGTAGCGCCCTCCCCGCCATGGCCGAAGACGCTCCCCAGGATGCTTCGGCGCCCGCGAGCGCCAGAGAACCCCAGGGTAAATCGCGCAAGAACGCCGAAAAGCTCGACGCCATCGTCGTCAACGCGGTGCCCCTGGGCCAGAGCGCCGACCAGATCGTGGCTCCCGTGGCCGTACTGGCCGGCTCGGCTCTCGATGACGCCAAGGCCGTGTCGCTCGGCGAGACCGTCTCGGCGATTCCGGGCGTACAAAGCTCGGCACTTGGTACGGCGGTCGGTCGTCCGATCATTCGCGGTCTCGACGGTCCCCGCGTCGCCGTCCTCGAAAATGGACTGTCGTCGCAGGACGTATCCAATGTCAGTCAGGATCATGCGGTGACCCTCGAGCCGTTCCTCGCCGATCAGATCGAAGTGCTGAAGGGCCCCGCCACCCTGCTTTACGGTTCCGGCGCGATCGGTGGCGTCGTGAACGTCGTCGACGGCCGCGTGCCGGAAAAAGCGCCGGAGAACGGTTTCGCCGGCCGCGCCGAAGTGCGCAGCGATTCCGTGTCGGACGGTAAGACCGGCCTGCTCCGCCTCGACGCGGGTAACGACAGGTTCGCCATCCACGTCGACGGCATGCATCGCGACAACGAGGATTACGATATCCCGGGCGGCACCCTCGCCAACAGCGCGGTGAAGACCACGTCCGGCGCGGTGGGCGCGTCGCTGCTCGGATCGTGGGGCTACCTCGGCCTGTCGGTCTCGCGCTTCATGGATCTCTACGGCAGCCCCGCCGAGCCAGGCGATCCGGCGGAGCGCGAAGATCCCGTGCACATCAAGATGGCGCAGACCAATTACAGCCTGAAGGGAGGCTTCATCCAGCCGATCGACGGCATCGCGAAGATCGAGTTCAACCTCGGTCACGGTGCTTACCAGCACGTGGAGTTCGAAGGCGATACGCCGGGCACGACGTTCGCGACGACCAGCAACCAGGGCCGCCTCGTCGTCACGCACGAAGAACTCGCGGGCTGGAACGGTGCCTTCGGCGTGCAGACCCAGCATCGTCAGTTCTCCGCCGTGGGCGAAGAGACCTTCGTACCCGCGACGACGACCAAGGGCGTCGGTGTATTCCTCACCGAGCAGCGCGACTTTGGGCCGGTGAAGGTCGAGCTTGGCGCGCGGCATGACAAGCAGACCGTCCAGCCCGATAGCGGCGCCAGGCGCGACTACAACCCGAACAGTTTTTCCGCAGGCGCCGCGTGGCGTTTTGCTGACCAGTGGCATCTGTCGCTCAACCTCGACCACGCCGAGCGCGCGCCGTCGGAAGAGGAACTCTTCGCCAATGGCCCGCATGAAGCCTCGAACACCTTCGAGATCGGCAGCGACCTCAACAAGGAAAAATCCAACCAGGCCGAATTGGGCCTTCACTTCCACGGTGACGTGGTCGAGGGCAAGGTCGCGGTCTACTACAACAAGTACAAGAACTTCATCTACCTCGCCGACACCGGCGAAGTCGAGGACGACCTGCCGGTCCGCATCTGGTCGCAGAACGACGCGACTTTCCGCGGCGCGGAAGCGGAAGCCACGTTCCACCTTTCGAAGGGGACGTCGGGCAACTGGGATCTGCGCGTGTTCGGCGACACGGTGCGCGCCACGCTGTCCGACGGTGCCGGCAATGTGCCGCGCATTCCCGCCGGTCGCGTGGGCTCCACGCTGAGCTGGACTGCCGACAGCCTGCGCGCCAGCCTCGGCGCCGTGCGTTACATGAAGCAGGACAAGATCGCCGCGTTCGAAACCGACACCGCCGGTTACACGCTGGTCAATGCGCACTTCGCATGGACGTTCGTCAACGACGAACGCAGCCAGTGGGAAGCGTTCGTCGACGGCAACAACCTGACCAACCAGACCGCCCGTCCGGCGACGTCGCTGTTCAAGGATGTGGCACCGATGCCGGGGCGGAATGTGTCGGTGGGGGTGCGGGCGTTCTTCTGACCGACAAAAAGAACATGTAGGAGCGCGCCTGTAATGGCCGGGTTTTTCAGGACCACCAAGTAGGAGCAAAATCTCCTGCGAGGTGAATCATGGCTCATAGAAAAATTCCG